>CALKCJ010000020.1 GCA_938082375.1 uncultured Thermomicrobiaceae bacterium | reverse complement strand
GCGGGCAGGTTCCCCACGTGTTACGCACCCGTCCGCCACGGTCGACCGCTTGCGCGGCTCCCGTCCGACTTGCATGCATTAGGCACGCCGCCAGCGTTGTCCCTGAGCCAGGATCAAACTCTCCATCAGAACTCAGCCCCTCTCGCGAGGGACTCGCGTTCACTGCCTGGGTGACCCGGCCACCTCCTGGTCATACCGACCAGGGCACTCGACCACGCTCCGATTGTCAAGGTGCATCCAGCCTCTACGAGGCTGCTCCAGACGCGACTATTAGTATACTCGTCTGCTCCAGCCGCGTCAACCCAACCCCGGCTGAGCCCCCGCTCTGATCCCCGCTTCCATCCCGCGTTCCACGCGCCGATCCCCCGCCGCCTCCACCAACGCCCGGAACGGCCGCAGATGCTCCGGATGGGCCTCGAACATCATCTCAGGATGCCACTGTACCCCCAGCACGAAGCGCTTCCCTGGGCACTCGACCCCTTCCACCAGCCCGTCCGGAGCTTGCCCCACTACCCGTAGCCCCTCGGCCACCCGATTCAACGCCTGGTGATGGAAGGAGTTCACGGCGATAGCCCGGCTCCCGTATACCATCTCGAGCAGCGACCCAGCCACGACGTCTATCTCATGGCTCGGCTCCGATGATGGCACTCCACAACGCTGCTGCCGGTGCTCGATCGCTGTCCCCCACTGGTCGCCAATATCCTGCACCAGCGTGCCACCGAGCGCCACATTCAGCACCTGGATCCCACGACAGATGCACAAGAGCGGCAGATCCAGCTCCAGTGCCGCGCGCGTCAGCTCCAGCTCGAACTGGTCGCGAAGGTCATCGATCCCGTACGTCTCAGGATGAACCACGGTGTCGCCGTAACGGCTCGGTCGGATATCCCCGCCACCGCTGAGCAGCAGGCCGTCGAGCAGTGAGAGGACGTCGGCGACGTGCCCGACTTGGGGCGGCAAGATGATGGGGATGCCACCAGCCCGCTCCACCGCACGAGCGTAGTTCGTCGAGAGTGCGTAACGCTCGAACGTGCCGTGCGGAAACGTGTCGATACTCAGGCTCGGCGTAATTCCGATGACCGGCGGCCGGTCAGTCGCCCCCTTCCCCATCTCGATCCTCCACGCTCCCTCGCCGCAGCGAGACCCTCGCTCGTCGCCGAGCATCATAGCGCAGCCGTCGCGATCGCGTCACGGGTGCATGCGTCGCGTCCTCTTGGCGAGCACTGGCACGACGACGAGGCGCCGGTGACCCCCGTCACCGGCGCCTCGCGGGCACCCAACCAACAACCGCTTTACCGGTGCTCACCGGCCGCTGCGATCGACTCGATCGGGGCCCGGCCCTCGCGCGCTTCCCTGGTGATCTCTTCGACGCGCCGCCGGAACTCCTCCGGGAGCGCCTCCGCCAGCACCTGGTCGATGTTCTCCACCAGGACGAAGCGTAGGTTCTCCTTCAGCACCGGCGGAAGCTCGTCGAGGTCGAGTTCGTTGCGCTTCGGCAGGATGAAGACCTTGACGCCCGCCCGCTGTGCGGCCAGCGCCTTCTCCTTGATCCCCCCCACCGGCAGCACCTGGCCCCGCAACGTGATCTCTCCGGTCATCGCGACATCGTCGCGCACCGGAATCCCGGTGAGCAGCGACACCAGCGCGGTCACCAGCGTAATCCCGGCCGAGGGGCCGTCCTTCGGTGTCGAGCCGGCAGGCACGTGGATGTGGATATCGCTGTCCTTCAGGAAGTCAGGCTCGATACCGTACGACTCGGCCCGGGCCCGCACCAGGCTCAACGCTGCCTGCGCGGACTCGCGCATGACCTCGCCGAGCTGGCCAGTGATGATCAACTGGCCTTTGCCCGGCATCCGCGTGGCTTCGATGAACATGATGTCACCCCCCACCGGGCTGACGCCGACGCCGATTGCCACGCCCGGCTGCGCGGTGCGCTCCGACAGCTCCTCGTAGTAGTAGCGCCGCTTGCCGAGGAACTCGCGGATCTCGACCGGTGTGATGGTGCGCGGCACCTCCTGTCCTTCGGCGATCCGTGTTGCCAGCTTCCGGGCCACGCTGGCGATCTCCCGCTCGAGGTTCCGAACCCCGGCCTCCCGGGTGTAGTGCTGGATGATCTCCAGGATCGCCTCGTCCGTAAAGGTAAACTCGTCCGGGTTCAACACGTGACGCCGGAACTGCTTCGGGATTAGGTAGCGCTCGGCAATCCGGAGCTTCTCCTCGTCGGTATAGCCGGAGAGCACCAGGATCTCCATCCGGTCGCGCAGCGCCGGCGGGATGGTGTCGAGCACGTTCGCCGTCGCGATGAACATGACCTTCGAGAGGTCGAACGGCACATCGAGGTAGTGATCCCGGAACGTGTTGTTCTGCTCAGGATCCAAGACCTCCAGCAGCGCCGACGACGGGTCTCCGCGCCAGTCGGCACCGACCTTGTCGATCTCGTCTAACACAAAGACCGGATCGTTGGTTCCCGCTCGACGGATTGCCTGGATGATCCGCCCCGGCATGGCGCCGATGTATGTCCGCCGGTGACCACGGATCTCCGCCTCGTCGCGCACGCCACCGAGCGACATCCGGGTGAACTCGCGGCCCAGCGCACGCGCGATCGACTGTGCCAGGCTGGTCTTCCCCACCCCAGGCGGCCCGACAAAGCAGAGGATCGGCTCGCGGCTGGATTCGGCCTGCTCATCGCCGCGCTCCTTGCGCAGCCGCCGCACGGCCAGATACTCGAGGATCCGCTCCTTGACCTTCTCCAGGTCGTAGTGGTCTTCGTCCAGGATCCGCCGCGCCTTGGCGATGTCGATCTCGCCCTCGGTGCTCCGATTCCAGGGCAGGGAGGTCAGCCAGTCGAGGTAGGTGCGAATCACGCCGTACTCGGCCGCGGCCGGCGGGAGCTTCGAGAGCCGCTCGAGTTCGCGCAGGGCCTCGCGTCGGGCTTCTTCAGGCATACCCGACTCCTCGATCTTGGCCCGCAGCTCGTTAATTTCGGCCTCCTGCTCGCTCGTCTCGCCGAGCTCGCGCTGAATCGCCTTGAGCTGCTCTCGCAGGTAGTACTCCCGCTGAGTACGCGCGACCTCCTCCTGCACTTCGCTCTGGATCTTCTTGCCCAGCTCGAGCAGATCCAGTTCGCGGCTCATGAAGGCGTTCAGCTTCATGAGCTTGTCACGCGCCCTGTCCAGCTCGAGCAACGCCTGGCGCTCTTCCGGTTCCATCCGCAGGTTCGACGCGATCAGGTACACCAGGTGGAGCGGATCGTCGATGTTGAGCGCGGCAGTCACCAGCTCTTCCGGCAGGTTGGAGACCAGCGAGACCAGGCGCTGGAACAGCTCCAGTGCGGTACGCATCAGCGCCTTGACCTCGACTGTGTCCTCCACCGTCTCCGGGATCGCTTCGACCAGGGCCTTGAGATACGGCTCCTCCGCCACCCACTCCACGATGCGCATCCGCCGCAGCCCCTGCACCGCCAGGCGCACGGTGCCATCCGGCACGCGCATCATCTGGTGGATGCTGGCGATCGTTCCGACCTCGTAGGTCTCGCCAGGACCGGCACCCTCCTGCTTCGGATCCTTCTGCAGCACCAACCCGACCAGGCGGTCCCCGGACGCCACGTCATCGATCAATCGCAGCGAGCGAGGCTGGCCGGCCGCCAGCGGCACCACCGTCATCGGGAAGACCACGGTGTTGCGCAGCGGCAAGATCGGCAGCACCTGCTGCCCAGGCTGCTCTCCTTCGGTCTGAGATGTCTCGACCGTCTCCTCGGTCGACACTTCGCGCTCACGCATTTCTCTCGTCATTGTCGTAATCACTCCTCTTCCGCAGCCGGCTCAGGCGTCCGCAAGGGCACGACGCGAGAGGCACGGGCGCGCGGCAATGAGACCTCGAGCAGGCCCTGATCGTAGACCGCCTGGACATCGTCGAGCTCGACAGCAAACGGGAGCAGGATTTCCGTCACAAAGGGGCCATAGACGATGCCCATCTCGTGATACGTCTTCCGCTGCTCCCCCTCACGCGGCTGGCGAACGCCAGAAATACGCACCATCGCATCGTCGACCACCACTTCCAGGTCGGCCTCACGCACGCCAGCAATCTCGACACGCACGACCAGGCCGCTCTCGTCCTCAAATACCTCGGTCGGTGGGCGCCATACTCCTCCCTGAGAGCGCAACAACGGTCGAAAGCCGATCACCCAGGACTGGAATACTTCGGCCATTTCCTGCTGGATACGACCGGTCTCATGTCGGCCCCGACGCCGTATGATCAGCATGTCTGTGCCCTCCTGCGCCCCTCAGCGGCATCGCGTCGTGACGCCGACGCAGCCGGCTGCTCTCGGTTGGTTACGCCCGGAGTATACCAAGTCGCGCACAGACTTTCCACATACTGTGGAGTAAAGTTGCGTCGACTTATAGCAGCTCTGGTCCGTAGAGCAACACGACTGTCGCCAGCCCCCAAAGGACAATGCTCGCCAGCAACGGCAGATCGTTGATCAGCACTTGCTCCGGCAGCCCGCCCTGGTCGTGCCGGTAAACCAGGTAGAGATAGCGGAAGATCCCGTAGATGACGAACGGGATCGTCAGCATCATCAAATGGCTGTCCGGCAGGTTGGGGGCGGAGAACGTATAGAGCGAATACGCCATCAGCGTCGCTGCAGCGGTAACGGTGAGCAGCCCATCAAGCAGCGGCACACTGTAGTCGTCCAGGATACGGCGGTGGTTGACCGCCTGCTCTTCCAGGAGCACGATCTCATGACGCCGCTTCGCGAATCCCAGAAAGAGAGCGAGCAAGACCGTGCAGACGTAGAGCCAGGGCGACATCGGCACCTGGATGGAAACCGCGCCAGCCAGAGCTCGAAGCACAAAGCCCCCGGCGATGGCCAGGACATCAATCAGAACCAGATGCTTGAGCACCAGCGTATAGAGAACCATTAAGACCACATAGGCCGCGAGCACAGCAAGCAGTCTCAGATTGACCACGCTGGAGGCGACGACCGCACCGGCGAGCAGCAGCCCGATCCACACGCGCACCGTAGTCCGCCCGATTCGGCCCGCTGCGATCGGCCGGTTCCGCTTCAATGGATGCTGTCGATCAGCTTCGGCATCATGCCAGTCGTTGAAGAGGTACAGCGCGCTCCCGGCGGCACAGAACGCCAGCATCGCGACGGTCGCTCGTACCACCGCGTGCCAGTCGGTCAGCTGCTCGCCGAAGACCAGCGGGGCGAAGACGACGGCGTTCTTCACCCACTGGCGCGGCCGCAGCGAGACCCAGAGATCGTTCCACCGTGCTGCGCCTTCCAGGGCACGCGCTCTCTGGCTGGTTTCCAGTTCAGCCATGGTCTCGCCCAGGTGTTCGCCTAATCAGCCTGTAATGCCTGTTCATGGTACACATTGTCAGCGTTCCAAAGCATCCAGGAATCGAGTCCAGCATCCAGAACCGCCTGGATCTGCGCGCGCACCTGGTTCGGCCCGTACTCGATGCCACGTCCATAGGAAAAGTCCTGCAACCACGGGCGCAGTTTTCGGGACTGCTGCGAGAGCCGCTCCATGCCGTTCTGCAAACTCCACAAGACGACTTCGTATGGGTGATCGTTAGGGATGTCGAACCCCATCGAACCGGGATAGAAGTGCGAAGGGTAGACCATTGGACAGATGTAATCCACGTGCTGAGCGATGATTTCGAGGTTCTGTCCGATGCCGCTGTCCCCCAACTCCCAGAGCTGCAAGCCGAAGATATCCGCAGCCAGGTACGCTCGAGTCGGCGCCAGCGCTTGGCGAGCACGCGCGAGAAACTCCCCGATCGCGTGTGTCCGTGTTACGCGGGTGTGCTCGACTCCATACTCGGCTTGGTCGAGCGGGCCGTCGCTCGGGAAGCGGACGTAATCGAACTGAATTTCATCGAAACCGAACCTGGCTGCTTCGAGCGCCAGCGCGATGTTGTAGTCCCACACCTCTGATCGATGCGCGTTTACCCAGGCCAGTCCGTTCCAGGTGCGCCAGAGGCCTCCGGTTTCAGCGTTCTTGATGGCCCACTCCGGCTTTGCTTCAGCTAGGATCGGGTCTTCAAACACCACGATCCGGGCGATGGCATAAATGTTTCGGCGGTGTAGTTCCTCAATGAGTGCTGCCGGCTGGAGCACCGGCAAGGTCGCGCCGATCGCGCGAGCCAGCGGGACCTGACTGTCATAGTACACGCGCCCGGTGCTGTCCTTGAGGTCGACCACCACAGCATTGATCTCGGTGCGTTCGGCCAACGCCAGTCGCTCAGCCAAGGCCTCCGGGTTCGCAGCGACCGCGGCATTGATGTAGATGGCACGAACGCTAATCGGCTCGAGCTGTGCCTCAACCCGCATCTCGGCGGTCAGCGGCAGCACGATTGCGCGGTATCCGGATGCCTTGACGACGACATCTCCCTCCTCAGGCGCCCCGGCAAGACGGAACGCTCCAGTCTCATCGGTTGAGCTGATCGCATTTCCAATCACAATAGTGGCATCCGGGATCGGATCGCCGTGCAGATCCGTCACCCGCCCCGTGACGACGTCGCGCCGGAGCGCGACTGACACCGACGTCTGCCGGCTAAGCTTGACCTGGACATCGGAGAACTCGTCGTGTTCGAAAGCGAGTGTGGCCCCTTCAGGAACCTCTCGCAAGGTATACTGGCCGTCGGGGCCAGTTCTGGCCTCGGCGACCACGCGGTCGCCGAGAAGCGCCTTGACCGCGACGCCAGCGAGCGGCTGGCCGTTTGCCCGGTTCGTCACCACGCCGCGGACAACGTTTGGACGAAGCCGGACGGTGATTGACCGGAGCCCCTCAGCCACCTCGAGTGTTACCGGGTCGTAGTCTTCTTTTGCGAACGTTACGCGCGCGGGCGTGACGAGCTCGAGCCGGGTCTGACCTCGGTCGTCGGTCACAGCGGTTTCCCGACCGTCGCTGACACGCACGCTGCCAAGCGGGAGTTCCGAGTACGCATCGATGACCGTAACGCGAAGACGGTCGTCACGAAGGAACACGACATAGCCCGTCGTTGCCAAGAGCGCGACGAGCGGGACAATCAACATCGCCAGGCTCATCCTCCAGGTTAGCCGGCGACGTCTCGGACGCGGCCCGAACGGCGTCGCCTCGAACTTCACTGCTCCTCTCCGTCCCACCACACCGACACCTACTGCTACTGAGGTGAAGTCATCCCTGTCCCGGTATGCCAACGCGGTGCAGTATGCCATATGCACAGTAGCTCTCTGCTCCCCTAGAAAACGCTTTCCCGGCCTAACCCTCTCAGCAGGCTGGTCGATCCACTCGTGTGAGCGCAGTCCCGCTTCAGCTTGGCCGCCGTGAAGGCGTTCACCTATAATGCCTCTGACCGGTCGCTCGCCGACCGCTCTGGCGCGAGCGTCGCACCCCACCGAAGTGAGCGGGCTGGAGGCCACTTGGAAGTCGACACGGTTTTGGAGGCGCTGCGTTCCGACCTGCAGCGGGTCGAGGACCGCCTCCTCGCAGAGACCGCGCTCGAGTACCCGCTGGTCAGCGATATCCTGCGCGGCTTGGTTGGGGCTGGCGGCAAGCGCCTACGGCCTCTGCTCGTTCTTTTGGCGGCAAGGCCGTTCAACTACGACCTCGAACGCCTCGTGCCGGCCGCTGCCGGCATCGAACTCCTCCACACCGCATCGCTCATCCACGATGACTCGATCGACCACGCTGACTTGCGACGGGGGCATCCGACGCTCAACTCGCTCTTCCCGCCCGAGATCGTCATCATGGTCGGAGACTATATGTTTGCACGCTCGGCGATGCTCGCGGCCTCCACGATGAACCCGCGCGTCCTCGTCGTTTTCGCCAACTGCCTCGGCAGCATTTGCGATGGGCAGCTCCGGGAGATTTTCTCAGCCCGCCGCATCGATCTCAGCCTCGACGACTATCAGCGACGTATCTACGGCAAGACCGCCGCACTCTTCGCCGGATCGGCCGAGATCGGCGCGATCCTGGGCGAGGCTTCGGACGAGCAGATCGACGCTTTGCGACGGTACGGCGGTCATCTCGGCATGGCCTTCCAGATCGTGGACGACGTGCTCGATCTCCGCGAGTCGACCGAACAGATCGGTAAGCCCGCCGGGCACGACCTCCGGCAAGGGACGATGACGCTGCCCACTATGCTCTTCCTTCAGAACCAATTGGGGGACGCAGCAACCCGGCAGCTCGTCGAGCACGTCCTCCGTGGCTCCGCTGCCGACGATGACCTGCGCGCCGCTGTCCTCGCGATTCGGCATTCGGGTGCAATCGAGCAGGCGGTCGAGATCGCGCGCCACTACGTCGATCTGGCAAGAGAGTCACTCCATCGAGTTCCCCCGGGCGAGGCACGTGATATGCTTGAGGCGGTAGCCGAACACGCCGTCGAGCGTCACTTTTGAGGCCGCCCGAGCACGGCCACTAGCGGCCTCCCGTTGTCCGCGGTGCCAGCGCCCTACAGCGCGATCAAACTACGTTCGTACATCCGGCTGAAGAGGCGCTCCCATACCCCTTCGCCCGGTGCCAGTTCCTCAAACTGCGCCGCCAATTCATGCGGCTGCGCGGGCGTGATCAGAATTGTTGACAGCTTCTGCGTGTACCGCCGCTCCACAGCCTGATCTAAAAACTGCAGCTCGTGCCGGTGGTGTGGTGCGACTCCAGCAACAATCAGAAGGTCGGAAATGACCATTCTGGCCATGCTGTCGCGTGAGATCCGTGTCGCGATATCGTATTCGCGCTTGACTCGCCCCTGGAGCGGCGCCGCGCGCTCCGCCATCGCTTGCAGCTCGACCTCGACCAGGTAGGCGTTCAGGGCGAAGTCACGCCACGGAATGTAGTAATAGGTGATCAGCGGCTGGTATTCGGCAAGCCGGCTCAAAATAAAGGCACCGATCCTCGCCCCACGCGTCCCACGCGCGTTGAAGATGAACCACCCATGGCCTGCGCGGAGGTGCTGGGTAATCGAGTCGAAGTACTGGGTCAGTCGCCCCAGCAAGTCGATGTCTTGCAGTGACGGTTCTTCGCGGATCTCGAGCTCACGGGTCACGTCACGCCTCCACGTCGTCTTCGTCCTGCGCATAGGCTGCCGGGCGCCGTAGTCTACACGAGCATCTGTGAATGAATTATGTACGACCGTAGGGCCAGCAGTCATCGACCCCCGTCAGTCCAGCGGGAGCCCAAGCGTCTCGCTAAAAAGGACTGTGAACCGCTCAACGTCCACGTCGAGTGCGATCAAATGCTCTGGCCTCCCTCTGTCACCGCGGAGCAGCCGCGTCTCGCCGACGGTACTCCACAGCCCGGTGTCGACAACTACGGCAGCCTGATCCAGTCCGACCACGCTCGGCACCGCGAGCGCGGCCACGCAGAGGGGATCGTGCAGCGCATAGCTGTCGGCCTGACGGTGCTCGAAGGCCCAGGTCGATATACCAGCGATCAACTGTGCCTCGACGTGGTCGAGACCTCGGCACCGCTCCCACTGCTCGCGGGTAAACCGAACCCGGGTTGTCACGTCGAGGCCGATGAAGGTGATGGGAAGCTCGCTTCTGACCACGATGGCGGCTGCCTCAGGGTCGACGAAGATATTGAACTCCGCGTACGGTGTGATGTTCCCTGGCACCGTGAAGGCACCGCCCATGACCACCACACGGTGGAGGAGGCGGGGCAGTTCCGGTTCAAGTCGCAGCGCCACTGCCAGGTTCGTCAGCGGCGCGAGGCAGATCATGTCCAGCTCCCCCTGGTGCTCGTGCGCCGCCTGAATGATAAATTCAGGCGCGTGAGCGCCGATCATCCGGCCGGGTGAGGGCGGAAGATCGAACCCACCCAGACCGTTCGGGCCGTGATACGCCTTTGCGTCCTGATGCGGCCTGACGAGCGGACCGGTCATGCCTGGTGCCACTGGTACATCGATGGCGCCGAGGAAATGAAGCACGCGCCGGGTGTTTTCCGTCGCCTGACGCTGGTCCACATTGCCGGCGACCGTGGTCACGCCGATCACCTCCAGTTCCGGTAGCCGGCAGGCGAGGGCGATCGCGAGCGCATCATCTACTCCGGTATCGACATCGAGGATGACGGGCCTTGGGTTGTGCGAGGTCATAGCCATACTGCCTCCTCATCGAGCCCGGCTCCGTTCTGAGCCGGGAGCATACATCGGCGGCCAAGCTGATCCGATGCTATACTGCGATCCTGGCGAGCTGGGTCTATCTCGGAGGAGCGCGAGAAGCCTGTGCGCCTGCGTCTCTTGGTTCGCATCGCCGTCCTGACCTCCTTCCTGGCGATTACCCCTTCAACCAGCAGCACCTCCGCAACCACCACGATACTCCCGTACCGGCTCGAGCCGGCGATGACCTCTTCAGTCGGCTTCCAGCAGCGCGGGCTGCGCTGCTCCGGATCCCTCGCGGTGTGGGAGGATCTCCGCAGTGGCTCTCCGGATATCTATGCCTACGACCTCGACGACGGCCGTGAGTTTCGCCCTGACCGGAGCCCCGGTACCCGCCAGGAGCCCGCAATTTCTGGGACGACCATCGTCTGGGTCAGCGGCACCGAACCGACCAGGCGGCTGATCGTCGGAATCGACCTCGCCCAGGGCACACCGCTGGTCGTGACCGACCAGCCGGGTGAAGTGCGCGAGCCGTCCATCGATGGCGATCTGGTCGCCTGGCGCCAGCGCCGCACCGGGCAATGGGATATCTTCGCACGCCGCCTCGGCTCGGGGCAGGTCATCCAGATTACGGACGACCCCGAGAACCAAGCACACCCTTCGGTCAGCAACGAGATCGTCGTATGGCAGGGCTTCCACGAGGACAACTGGGATATCTTTGCCTGGGACGCCAGAACGGGCCGGGTCACTCCCATAACCATTACCCCAGACGACGAGATCGATCCGGTAATCTCTGGCGACTGGATTGTGTTTCGACGATTCCTGAGAGGGGGCGGCCCACCGAAGCTCGTCCTGCGCCACCGCCTTTCGGGAGAGGAGCGTATCCTGACCGACGATCGTCTGGTTGCGAACGCGGCTCTTCATGGGAACCTGGTCGTTTGGGAAGATTGGCGAAGCGGCCTGCCTGACATCTATGCCTACGATATCGCGCATGACCAGGAGTTTGCTGTCGCGCGCTCCCAACAAGCTGTGGCACCCTGCGTGAGCGAGGCGCTGATTGGCTGGATCAGCCAGACGTCGACCGGCCAGGGACGAGTGCAAGCCTTGGCCATTGTCGGGCGCCTTCCCACCGATCCGCAGGAGCCCCCAGCGGTACCGTCGGCCCAGCGCGTCTACTTCCCGGAAACTCAGCATTTCATCTCCGCCGGGTTCAAAGCCTTCTGGCAAGCGAATGGGGGCGAGCGTATCTTCGGTTACCCGCTTACCGAAGAGTTCTCGATCACTGATCCTGACACCGGGGAGCAGGTGGTTGTCCAGTACTTCGAGCGCGCGCGCTTCGAGTACCGTGCCTCCGCGCCTGAAGATCAGCGGATTACGCTCGGCCGGCTCGGGGTCGAGCTGACCGGTGACCGCGTGTTCCAGCCCATACCCCCGTTCGAGAGTTCAGGCGAACGCCGGTATTTCCCGGAGACGGGCCACTCGCTGGCGTACGGATTCAAGGAGTTTTGGGAGACCCACGGCGGAGTCGCGATCTTCGGCTATCCAATCAGCGAAGAGTTTGTCGAGAACGGGCGTACGGTGCAGTACTTCGAACGCGCTCGCTTCGAGTACAACCCCAACGCCCAGGACGAGCAGTCCCGAGTCCTGCTTGGGTTGCTCGGCCGTGAGGCGCTCCAGCGCAGGGGATGGCTCCCTCGCCCGCCGATCGATACCACTTTGCTGACCAGGTAGTATCGTCGATCTCCCTCTGGCAGGGATCGTGCTTACGAGATCAGCGCGAGGTACAGGTCGTTCACGTTCGTGCCGGTTGGCCCGGTAACCAGGAGCGCGCCCGCTGCCGCCAGAGCGCGGGCGCTATCGTTCTCGGCGAGGAGCCGTCTCGCATCGAGCCCGCCCTGTTTGATCGATAGAGCGGTCTCCCCGGTCACAATACCCCCAGCCGCGCGGGAGGTACCATCATCGCCATCGGACGCAAGACTCGCCACCGCCACACCGTGAACTCCATCCAGTTCCAGGGCCGCAGCGAGCGCCATCTCCGTATT
This sequence comes from uncultured Thermomicrobiaceae bacterium, assembly GCA_938082375.1. GTDB lineage: Bacteria > Chloroflexota > Chloroflexia > Thermomicrobiales > Thermomicrobiaceae > Thermalbibacter. The sequence continues at coordinate 212,957 of CALKCJ010000020.1, read as the reverse complement.
GCGACCACCAGTGCCGTGTCCACGCACCGTGACTGTTAACTCGCCTGTGCCCACGACACAGACTGGGGGAAGCCACGGCTCAGCACGCTCCCGTACATGCTTCGCCACTGCACTCCAGAAACGCGCAAACTCGCGCGCTTCCCCGGTGAAACGGTCACCGAGAACGACCGCGTGGTACCCGAGCCCCTCCGCTGCCGAGCGTGCCAGCTCCGCCAGCCGGCGGGCATCTGCCAAGATGACAGTCTGGACAACATTGGTGACCGGGTCAAAGCTGGCCGGCTCCCCGAGGGCGCGTCGCACCGGCTCTGGTAAATCCTCCCAGACTCCGAGGGACTGGATCGCTGCGCTGGGATCAGCCACTTCCGGCCCGGGATCGACGCTCGGCCCGCTTGCGATGATCGGAAGCGGGTTACCGAGGACATCGGAGATCACGAGGTTCACCACCCGCGCTGGCGCTGCAGCGCGGGCCAACCCACCGGCCTTGATCGAGCTCAACCGTCGCCGCACCGCGTTCAGGAGCCAGATGTCGGCGCCGGCCCCGAGCAAGGCCTGCGTCGCCTGTGCGACGTCGCTCAGCGTGATCCCCGGTCTGAGCGCCTCGACCAGCGCTGAGCCTCCGCCGGAGATCAGCACCAGCACCAGGTCGTCGGCGCTGAGCCCGCTCACCGCCGCGCGCACCGCCTGCCCAGCCGCAAGGCTGCTGCGGTCGGGAACAGGGTGACTCGCCTCAAAGAGCTCGAACCGCTTCGGCACGTGGGCGGTGCCGAAGCCTCTCTTCGTCACCACTAACCCGCGGTCGATCCGGCTGCCCAGCGCTGCTTCGGCGCCCGCTGCCATCCCAGAGGCCGCTTTGCCGATCGCGAGCACCACCAGTCGCGCGCCCGCAGGCAAGGGGTGCGGCACGCCGTCCACAACGAGGACGCCGGCCTGCAGACGGAGTACCTGCTGTACCAGTTGCTCGGGCCGCAGCTCACAGAGGACATGGCCGAAGATGCGCTCGACCTCGGCGCGCGCTCGCTCCTGATCCATCTCAAGCCGCCACTCCCTCCCGCGCGCGCAGCGCGTCGAGGACAGCCTTGAGATCGCGAGGTAACGGCGTCTCGAGTTCGATCGGCTTGCCGCTGCTCGGCAACGTGAAGCGCAAGTACGTCGCGTGGAGAAACTGCCGCGGTACCGGGACAACGAATGGCCGGCGTCCGTATATGTCGTCACCCACCACTGGATGCCCGATGAAGGCCATATGGACACGAATCTGATGAGTGCGCCCGGTGACCAGTTCGAGCTCCACCAGAGTGGCAGAACGGAAGCGCTCGAGCACGCGGAAGTGCGTCACCGCCGGGCGTCCACCAGGGACTACAGCCATGCGCTTGCGGTCACGCGGGTCACGGCCGATCGGTGCCTCTATCGTGCCTTCGTCTGGCTCCACGACGCCGTGCACCAGCGCCACATAGCGCTTGATGACCGAACGACCCTGCCACTGTTTGAGCAGCGAGAGCCTGGCCGCTTCGTGCTTGGCCACGACGATCAGGCCCGATGTGTCCTTATCGAGACGGTGGACGATACCTGGGCGGTCGCTCGGTCGGAGCTGCAAGTCCGGGCGGATAGCCTTCAGGGCGTTCACGAGCGTATCCTGCTCGTGCCCGGGCGCTGGATGGGTAACCAGTCCCGGCGGCTTGTCGAAGACGATGATGTCCTCGTCCTCGTAGAGCACCGGAATGGGCAGATAGACCGGCTCGAGTTCCTTCGGGGACTCGGCCGGCGGTAACAGCACGACGATCCGGTCACCCGTGCGTACGCGATACGCTGGCTTAGCAGGCTGGTCGTTGACCAGGACATCACCCAACTTCATCAGTGCCTGGGCAAAACTGCGGCTTACCCCGGTGATGCGAGTAGAGATCAACCGGTCGAGCCGCTCGCCGTGTTCTCTCTCCGAAACATCCAGGACGAGGCGAACTGTGTCTCGCATGCCCTTCGTGTACCGTCGTGATGGTCAAGGCGGCGAGCAGGCTCCTCAGCGTTCAGTGTGGCGGCTTCTCCGAACCAGCTCGCCGGCCGTCGGCACGTACGAGTACCAGCAAAAGGATCACGACGCCGACAGTGATGGCACTGTCGGCCAGATTGAAGGTCGGCCAGTAAGGCACGTCGATGAAGTCGATCACGAACCCATGGCGCAGGCGATCCACGACGTTCCCGAGTGCGCCGCCGATCTGCAACCCGAGCGCGAGGGCACCCCACGCCGTCGTCGCGGCCAGGGCGCGAAACCAGAGCGCCAGCACCAGCACGATCACCAAGGCGACCAGGGCCAGCACCGGGTTCCGACCCTGGAGCAGGCCGAAGGCAGCGCCGGTGTTCTCCACATACAGCAACCAGAGCAGGCCTGGTACCAGCTCGATCGCTCCGCCGTTCGAGTTTGGGCCGAGCGTCGCGAACACCAGCGCCTTCGAAAGCTGGTCAGCGGCGAGCACGACCACCGCCACCAGGCTGACCAAGCCGAGCGCCCGCCAGCTAGGTTGAACGGTCGTCCTGACCCGCTGGGTCAGCGGTTCGGTCACGGTACACCCTACGCCATCCACAGCATCAGGGGCGAACCCACACGATCCGAACGGAGCAAGCTCACCCCTGAGCTGTCTGCCGAGCCTTCCGGCCCTACTGGACAATTCTACTGGATTTGGTGGAGGCACTGTCACCGGGAGGCAACAGGCTGGCGGACATGCCGTACCCTGGCACGCTTCCGTTAGGGCGCCTAAGATCATGGCAGCGCCGCTGTGAGGAGCGGCGGTTGCGAGGAACTATGGAAGAAGACGTACTCCGCCTGTTGATCGGTGGCGGCGGCACCGGCGGCCACACCCAGCCGGCCATCGCGGTTCTGCGTGCGCTGCGTCAGCGGGTGCCCGTCGATGCCGTCTGGATCGGTTCCGCTTCAGGATTCGAGCGCCACGCGGCTACCGCCGCAGGGGTGCGGTTCTGCGCGGTGGCGACCGGCAAGCTCCGCCGCTACCCGTCAATCCACACGTTCGTCGATGCGATCCGCGTCCCGCTGGGAATCCTGCAAGCCTATCGGTACGTCCGAACGTTCCGTCCCAACGTGGTCTTCGGAACCGGCGGCTACGTCAGCGTGCCGACCGTTGTCGCTGCAGCTTGGGCTCACTGCCCGATCGTCATCCACGAGCAGACAGCGACTGCTGGACTGGCGACCCGAGTCAACGCGCGCTTCGCCGACGTGATCGCGCTGTCCTACTCAGCCAGCGAGCACGCCTTGGGCCGCCCACGCGGCCATGTCGTCGTCACCGGCAACCCGGTCAGGCCAGAACTGCTGGACGGCACGGCGGCAAGGGCCTACCGCTCCTTCGGTCTTCGACCCGACCTCCCGCTCATCTACGTTACCGGCGGGGCATCGGGCGCTCACGCGATCAACCTGGTCATCGAGCGCGCATTACCCGAGCTGTTGCAGCGCACGCAAGTCGTGCACCAGTGCGGGCCGGAGGCGATGAACGGCGACTATCCCCGCCTGCTGGCTCGCAAGCAGTCGCTCCCAGCCGAGTTGGCTGAGCGCTACGTCGTCCGCGAGTTTCTCACGGAGGAACTGCCCGACGTCTACGCGGCCGCGTGGCTCATTGTGGGGCGGGCTGGCGCGAGCACGGTCGCGGAGCTTGCTGCGCTGGGCAAGCCTTCGATCCTGATCCCGCTTCCAGGAGCGAGCGGTGATGAGCAGACGCTCAACGCGCGCGTCCTCGCCGAGGCGGGCGCCGCGCTGCTCCTGCCCCAGCGAGAACTCAACGAAGCCCGACTGCTCGCGCTCGTCAGTGAACTTCTGGAGAACGAGCATCGTCGCGTGCAGATGTCCACCGCCGCCCGGCGACAGGCTCGGCTCGACGCGGCCGCGCGGCTGGCTGATCTCATCCTCGAGCTGGCCCGCCGCCCGGCCCCGCAGTGGACGCTTGCCCGTTAAGCGACTGCTCGATCGCTTCGGCGATCGTTCTCACCCAAACCAGCTCCGTTGGGAACGGCGCGCCGAGCCCATTGACCCGTCGTTGCGGTACCACAGCGCGACGGAACCCGAGCCGGGCCGCCTCCTGCAAGCGCCGCTCGAGTCCGCTGACACTGCGCAGCTCGCCAGAGAGCCCGACTTCACCGATCAGCACCGTTTGCGGATCCACCGGTACCTCGCGCGCGCTCGAGGCAATCGCGACCGCGACGCCGAGGTCGACCGCCGGCTCGGCGATACGCAAGCCACCGGTAATGTTGACGAACACATCATGGTCACCGAGGCGTACCCCGGCTCGCTTGGCCAGTACAGCGAGCAGCATCTGGAGCCGGTTCACGTCGAACCCCGTCACCGTTCGCCGCGGCATGCTGAAACCCGCCGGGCTCGTCAGGGCCTGAACCTCGATGAGGATTGGGCGGGTACCCTCGAGCGTCACGACGACAGCCGATCCAGGCGTATTCTGTGCTCGCTCGCCCAAGAACGCCTCCGAGGGGTTGAGGATCTCGCGCATCCCCGCTTCGACCATTTCAAACACCCCGACCTCGTTGGTCGAGCCGAAGCGGTTCTTGACAGCACGGAGGATACGGTACTGCTGGAAACGCTCCCCTTCCAGGTACAGCACAGCATCGACCATATGCTCGACCACGCGCGGCCCTGCGATGATGCCCTCTTTCGTCACGTGCCCAACGATAAAGACCGGTACCCGCGCGCGCTTGGCGTACTGCATAAGCCGCAAGGTGCACTCTCGCACCTGGCTGATACTGCCTGGCGACGACTCCAGCGCCTCGACATAGACCGTCTGGATCGAGTCCACCACCAGCACCGCCGGACGTACCTGCTCGGCCACTTCGAGCGCCTCATCCAGACACGTCTCGGGCAGAATGTACAGCCCGTGCCCGGCTACCCCGAGACGGTCAGCGCGCAGCTTGACTTGCTCGGCCGACTCTTCGGCAGCCACGTAGAGCACTGCACCGGAGCTGGTCGTCAGCGCCTCGGCTGTCTGGAGGAGCAGGGTCGACTTCCCGATCCCGGGATCACCGCCGAGCAGTATCAGTGAGCCGGGCACCAGCCCACCGCCGAGCACTCGGTTGAGCTCACCGATCGAGACCTGGTGCCGCGACTCTGCGGCACCGGAGACCTCGGCGAGCAGCCGCGGGCGAGCGGCTGCGCCGCTGGGCAGCCGCAGTGTATCGGACGCCCTGCCCGGAGCGGCCGTTTCCACGAGGCTCCCCCACGAGTCACACGATGGACAGCGGCCATAGTATCCGGGGCTCTCGAAGCCGCATTGCTGGCAGACCCAGATCGTCCGGCCCTTGCCGCGCCTGCGTGACATCGCTCCCCGTCCTCCCTGTCCAACGCGAAGAGACGCGAACGGTTGTTCGCATTGTACCACACGTGCCCCACCCCCTGGTCACACCGTGAGCGCCAGCGCTGCCCAGTTCGACCGGGCCGCCCGGCAAGCTCCCTGCTCGTCCGAAGCACACGCCGGAGGTGCCAACCGAGCATCGGCGCCACCGCAAAGCCGTGTCGACCTCGGCGAAACCCAACAACCGTAGCGGCCGCAGAGCTATGCTCTGCGGCCGCTGACTCAACGCCTCAACGAGGTTCAGGATACGGTCGTCAGCGCCTCCGCTGGCTCAATTGCGAGCAGGTCATCGCGCACGTCGATGACCACGGTGCTGCCCGGCTTGAAGCGGCCTTGGAGCAACCCTTCCGCCAGCGGGTCTTCGATTAAGTTCTGGATAATCCGGCGTAGCGGCCGGGCGCCGAACTGGCGGTCGTAACCCCGCTTAGCCAGCAGATCCATCGCCGCCTCGGTAACCTCCAGCTTGACCTGCTGCTCGGCGAGCTGCTTCCGCACTCGCTTCAGCTCCAAGGTCACGATCTGCCGCACGTGCTCCGGCGTCAACGGGTGGAAGACGATGACTGCGTCGATGCGGTTTAGGAACTCTGGGCGGAAGGTCTGCTTGAGTTGACCAAGCACCTTGTCCTTCATGACCTGGTACTCGTGTTGCAGCCGCTTTTCGACGTTCTCTGCCGTCGCGAAGCCGAGCGAGCCCTCGCGCTGGATCAGCTCAGCGCCGATGTTCGAGGTCATGATCAAGATCGTGTTGCGGAAGTCGACCCGCCGTCCCTTCGCGTCGGTGAGACTGCCGTCTTCCATGATCTGGAGCAACATGTTGAACGCCTCGGGATGCGCCTTCTCGATCTCGTCCAGCAGGATGACCGAGTAGCTCTTCCGGCGCACGGCCTCGGTAAGCTGGCCGCCTTCCTCGTAGCCGATGTAGCCCGGCGGCGCGCCCACCAGCCGCGAGACGGTATGCCGCTCCATGAACTCGCTCATGTCGATCTTAATCAGCGCGTCCTCGCTACCGAACATGAATTCGGCCAGAGCCCGGGCAAGCAAGGTCTTTCCGACGCCGGTCGGCCCCAGGAAGATGAAGCTCCCGATGGGCCGGCGCGGATCCTTGAGTCCCGCTCGCGCGCGCCGCACCGCCTTGGCCAGTGTCGCGATCGCCTCGTCCTGGCCGATGATTCGCTCGTGCAACGCCTCCTCCATGTGAAGCAGGCGCTCGCTCTCCTCTGTCGCCAGGCGAGTCAGCGGGATGCCTGTCCACATCGAGACGACCTGCGCGATGTCTTCTTCGGTCACGACCGGCTCTTCCTGGCCCTGTTCCTCGCGCCAGTGCTGCTCGAGATCCGCGATCCGCTGGATCAGTTGCCGCTCACGCTCGCGGAGCTCAGCAGCGAGCTCGAACTCCTGTCCGGTGACCGCTGCGTCCAACTCGCGCCGCAACGACTCCAGCCCGCGCCGTGCCTCCTTGAGTGTCGGTGGCGAGGCCGAACGGTACATCCGCACGCGCGACGCCGCCTCGTCCACCAGGTCGATCGCTTTGTCTGGCAAGAAGCGGTCGGTCACATACCGGGAGGCCAGGATCGCCGCCGCAGTCAGCGCCTCGTCCGAGATCTTGAGCTTGTGGTGTTCCTCGTACCGCTCCCGGATCCCGCGGAGGATCTCGATCGTCTCCTCCACGGTCGGCTCGTTGACCATCACCGGCTGGAAGCGTCGCTCCAGGGCGGCGTCGCGCTCGATGTATTTGCGGTATTCATCGAGCGTCGTCGCGCCGATCGTCTGCACCTCTCCTCGGGACAGCGCTGGCTTGAGGATATTGGCCGCGTCCACAGCCCCTTCGGCCGCGCCCGCACCGACCAGCGTGTGCAGCTCATCGATGAACAGGATCGCGCCCGACTCCTTGACCTCGGCAACGATCTTCTTCAGCCGCTCCTCGAACTCGCCTCGGTACTTGGTGCCAGCCACCAGCGCTCCGATATCAAGCGCCACCAGCCGCTTGTTCTGCAGCGGCTCCGGCACATCGCCACTGACGATACGCTGGGCCAGCCCTTCGACAATGGCGGTCTTGCCCACGCCCGGCTCGCCGATCAGCGCGGGGTTATTCTTTGTCCGCCGCGAGAGGATCTGCATGACGCGCTCGATCTCGGTCTGTCGCCCGATAACGGGATCGAGCTTACCGAACCGCGCCGCCTCGGTAAGGTCGAAGCCCAGCGCGTCGAGATAGGGAGTTTTGGTCTGCTGTGCCCGTTGCTGGTAGGTGCTGCCCTGGCTTACGACCTGAATCACCTGCTGCCGAACTTTCTCCAGGCTCACCCCCAGGCTCTCGAGGACGCCCGCGGCGATGCCCTCTCCCTCGCGCACCAGCCCAAGCAGCAGGTGCTCGGTGCCGATGTAGTGATGGTTCAGTCGCCGGGCCTCATCGACGGCGAGCTCGATCACCTTCTTCGCGCGCGGCGTTAACCCGATCTCCCCAACTACCGTGCTTTCGCCACGGCCGATGATGAACTCGACCGCACTGCGCACCTTCGGGAGTTGCACCCCCATGCTCATGAGCACGCGTGCGGCGACGCCGTCTCCCTCGCGGACGAGGCCCAGGAGCAAGTGCTCGGTGCCGATGTAGTTGTGGTTGAATCGCCGGGCCTCTTCCTGGGCCAGCGTCAGCACCTTGCGCGCTCGCTCGGTGAACTTTTCGAACTTATCAGCCATGATGCACTCCTTGGGCCTCTCGTGTCATGCGTAACCCTGTCACTTGCTTTGTCTTTCACCAGCGCCGCACAGGCATCCGATTCGCGCCTTCCTAGCCATGCCTCGCGTGACACCTTCTAGTCTACTGAAACGCCCGCGCCCGATCCTAGCCTCCACTGGTACTGTTCGCCCATCAAGGCGGCAAGCGGAGGCGCGGTATCCTGCCTTGAAGCCAGCGCGTGCCAGGCGCTCTCGCTCGATCAGCATCCCCGATCGATCTGACCTCAAGGGAATCACAGGCCCCCATGCGCTGGTACTGGCTGGGGGCCTGCCAGCCTGGCCGTACCTCGAGCGCTACAGCCAGGCGCCTTGTTCGTGTGCAGGGGTCTGGTGGGATCGCGGGCTACGCGCCCTCACCATTATCGGCCGGATGAGCCTCTGTCTCAGCCTCGACCTCGTCCTCTAACTCGGCCGCTGGCTCGCTGTCCGGCTCGGAGTCTCCCTCTTCAGGATACGGCGTAATACCCCGATCAAGCAACTGCCGCTTGATCACAACCCCCTCTGGCCCCAGTGCGGCCTCGATCTCCTCGTCGGCCACTTCGAGCGCCCGGCGCAGGCTTAAGCCGATGCGCCTCCTCGCCGGATCGATCCTGATGATCTGGACGATCACCTCGTCGCCCTCGTTGAGCACCTCACGGGGGTGCTCGACGCGCCAGCCGGCAAGCTCGGATACGTGGATCAAGCCTTCGATCCCGTCTTCCAGCCGCGCAAACGCGCCGAAGTTGGCCAGCTGGGTCACTGTCCCGCGCACGAGCTGGCCTACGGTGTACGCACTGGCCACCCGAGACCACGGCTCCGGCTGCGTTCGCCGGATGCTCAGAGCAATCTTCTTCTGCTCAGGGTTCACCGAGAGGACGTAGACGTCGACCTCGTCGCCAACCTGGAGCACCTCGCTCGGGTGCTTGACCCGGCTCCAGGACAATTCGGACAGGTGCACGAGCCCGTCGGCACCTCCGATGTCGACGAAAGCGCCGAAATCGGCAATGCTCGTCACGCGACCGCGCCGCACCTCACCTTCACGGAGCGTCTCGATGAGCTGCGCCTTGACCGCGTCGCGCTGCTCCTGCACCGCCTGGCGCTCTGAAAGGATCAGCCGGTTGCGGTGCCGGTTAATCTCGATGATCTTTAATCTGAGCCGCGAGCCGATCATCCGAGCCATATCGGCCTGCTTGGTGCTCTCATCACCACCGCGGATGGCGATCACTTGCGATGCGGGGACGAATCCCCGCACCCCCTCGAGATTCACCAGTAGGCCGCCCTTGTTGTAGTTCACGACCTCGGCCTCGATGATCTCCCCCGCCTCGTAGACCTCCTGTAGCCGCCGCCAACTCTTTTCCTGCCGCGCCCGATCGATCGAGAGCACCGCCTGACCGGCCTGATCCTCGGACTGCATCACGAAGACCAGGATCCGGTCCCCCGGCTGCAAGCGCGCCAGCTCCTCCGGCGACAGCGTCGAGAACTCGCGACTGGGGATGACCCCTTCCGACTTTCCGCCGATGTCGACCAAGATCTCGTCCCGGCCGATGGCCATCACCTGCCCCTCGACCACGTCACCGTACTTGAACAGGCGATAGTCATGAGCCGGATCGCTCAGGAGGTCCTGGAGGACGGACTGACCGCCCTCGACAGGGTTCTGCCCGCTGAGATGGGCGCGCCGGCTGGTACCTGCCTCGTCGATATGCTCCACCATGAACCTTCCTCGGTGTCCCAGTTTTGCCAGCTCGCCCCCGAGCTCGTCGGTAGACGCGGGAAAACGGCTAGCAAGACACCGCATAAGTATAAACACCGGCGTGTGCGGCGGCAAGCACTCTGCGCCCCACATCTGCACCATCGCGCGACCGGTTTTACCTCGGTCACTCTGCTATACTCTTCCCATGTGGCGCCTGCGTACCGGCAGGCCGGAATCGGTGGCAAGCGAGCGCGGCAGAGTGGGGGAGTGACTAATGGTCGACGTGGTACGCAGCGTCGCTGAGGAGTACACACGAGCGGACATACCGCCCTTCAGCCCTGGCGATACCGTACGGGTGCATTATCGGGTCGTCGAGGGCAATAACGTCCGTGTCCAACCCTTCGAGGGTGTGGTCATCCGCAAGCGCAGCGGTGGAACCGACGCGACCTTTACCGTCCGCCGGATTGCGGCTCACGGGATTGGCGTCGAGCGCACCTTCCCATTGCATAGCCCGCTGATCGAGAAGATCGAGGTGCTGCGCCACGGCAAGGTGCGACGGGCACGGCTCTACTATCTCCGCGAGCGCACTGGCAAGGCCGCCCGCATCAAGGAGCGTCGCCGGCCGGCCGGCAGCTACCTGCGGTAGGAGCGTCCACGACCCACGCGCTTTCTCGCTCACCTCGTCATGCCCGCCTGCTGGTTTCCGGGCCGCGGGAGAGCTGTTCAACCTGACGACCCCGCGCTAGGATAGCGTGCTCGTAGACGCTCGCCGCAGGCACTCCGATGCCGCGGCTAAATGGGGAGCGGATTCGCTGCGCCGAGCGCCCGGGGGACCGACGTGCGCGGGAGGGCTTGCGAACTCGCGCAACCGAGTAGCGATCGTGAGCGCGCGCTCTGGAGCCAGGGCGTGCGTCGCGTCGTCGGGCTGGACGAGGTCGGCCGCGGCTGCCTGGCCGGGCCAGTCGTCGCCGCGGCCTGCGTGCTGGTGCCTGGCTGCGTCCCGCCGTTCCCGGTGCGTGACTCCAAGCAGCTCAGCCGCGCGCAGCGCGAGCTGCTCGCTCGCATGATCCTCGAGCATGCGAGCGCCGTCGCAGTCGGCGCAGCCTCGCACCGTGAGGTCGACCTCCTCAACGTCAGGCGCGCCACCGTGCTCGCGATGCAGCGAGCACTGCGCCGCCTCGGAGAGTGGGATCACGCGCTGTACGATGGCCTGCCGATGCCAGAGTTGCCACCGCCGCGCTTTACCGCGGTCGTCAACGGCGACGAGCTTTGTCTCTCCATCGCCTGCGCCGCAGTCGTCGCCAAGGTCACGCGCGACCGGCTCATGGCGCGTCTGGCGCGGCGCTGTCCCGCCTACGGGTGGGAGCACAACGCCGGCTACGGTACCGTGGAGCACCTCGCCGCCCTCGAACAGTACGGCCTGTCTCCGTTCCACCGCAGAACCTTTGCCCCGGTTCGGCTCTCTCTCGTCCAGAACGGGTGCGCGACCACCACAATCGGTCGGGACGATGAGCGGTGACCAGGCAAGGCCGCCTCGGCTCGCAGGGCGAGGAACACGCCGTGCGGTGGCTCGAGCAGTGGGGCTGGAGAGTGCTCGATCGAAACTGGCGCGGCTCGGCCGGTGAGCTCGACGTCGTCGCGCTCGACGGTGAAGTGCTAGTCGGCGTCGAAGTCAAGCTCCGTCGGGGTGAAGCGCTGGGCGCCGCCGAAGAGGCAGTCACGCCAGCGAAAGCCGCACGCCTGCTCCAGACGGTGAGCGAGTACCTCCTGCTTCACCCCGAGCACAGCGATCGTGTCTGGCGGGTAGACTTGGTAGCGATTACGCTGGACGCACGGGGCAGCGTGCGACGCGTGGCTCACTTCGAGAACGCGGTCGTCGCCGGATAGACAGGGAAGCATGCCGAAGTGTTGGGGAGCGAGGGAGTGACGTCGTGGCGCTGAGCGAGGAGATCCGGAGAAAGCTGGCTTCCGCGGTTGCTGAACACTTCGGCGCAATGGTCGACTTCGCCCAGCGCGCTGTCCAGACCCGCAGTCTCCCAGGTGAAGAGGAGGCCATGGCCCGGCTGCTGAGAGCAGAGATGGAGCGACTGGGCTACGACCATGTCTGGGTCGATCGCGCTGGGAACGTCGTGGGGCTGCTCCGCGGTACCGGCGGCGGCAAATCTGTCCAGTTCAATGCCCACATCGACCATGTGCACGAGGGAGACCCGACTCTCTGGCCTTATCCCCCCTATGCCGGGGTCATCGAAGATGGTGTCCTCTACGGCCGCGGCGCGAGCGACGTCAAGGGGGCGCTGGCGGCGCAGGTTTACGCGCTTGCTGTCCTACGTGCGGCCGGACTCCGGCCACGCGGTGACGTCTACGTCGTGGGGGTGGTATTAGAAGAACTGGGGGGATTCGGCACCGCTACGCTCTGCGAGGATCTGCGGACCGACTACGCGGTGCTGGGCGAAGCGACCAATCTCGAGCTGCGCCGCGGTCATCGCGGGCGCATCCTGATCGAGGTCAGCTTTGCTGGCCGGTCGGTGCATGCCAGCGCGCCCGAGCGGGGAGCTAACCCGCACTACGCGCTGGCCCGCTTCCTGCTGGCGCTCGAGTCGTTGCCGATGCGCGACGACCCTGACCTCGGACGCTCGACGGTCGCCCCGACCTTGATCGCGACCGACCAGACCAGCAGCAACGTGACGCCAGGGGTACTGAGGCTCTCGCTCGACTGGCGCAATGTCCCCGACGAGGAGCCGCATGACATCGTGGCCAGGGTGCGGGAGCTGGCCGAGGCGAGCCTCACCCCGGGCGTGACGGCCGAAGTGCGTAGCGTGACCCGGTCGGTACGCAGTTACACAGGTCTGGAGGCGAAGATGTCGCCGACGCGCGGCTTTGTGCTCCCGGCCGCGCACCCGCTGGTGCGCGCCGCAGCTGCGACGCTGGGTGCAATCTTCCGGCACGAGGTACCGGTCGGCTTCTGGCAGTTCGCGACGGACGGCGGGCACCTGATGCGGGCCGGTATCGCGACGATCGGCTTCGCCCCCGCGGAAGAACGCTTTGCCCACACCGTTCACGACCAGGTGAGCCTCGAGCAGCTACGCCAGGCGTTGCTCGGCAACGCCGCGCTCGCACTCACACTGCCGGACGCCGAGGAAGGGAGCCTCCCGTGAGCCAGTCTGCCGCAGCCCATCGCGCCGCAGCACCTCGACAGGTGCGCTGTGCAGTCGTTACCGTGAGCGATTCTCGCACGCCCGAGACGGATACGAGTGGGACGGTAATCCGCGAGGGACTCGAGCGCCAGGGACACGCGGTAGTGGCCTACGAGATCGTGCCGGACGAGCCGGAGCAGATCGGCCCACTGCTCGACAAGCTGGCCGCGCGCGACGACTGTGACGCTATCCTGATCAACGGCGGCACCGGCATTGCCCGGCGCGACACGAGCTATGACGTCGTGGCTGTGCGGCTGGAGAAGCGACTGGACGGGTTCGGCGAGCTGTTCCGGATGTTGAGCTACCAGGAGATCGGGCCAGCGGCGATGCTTTCGCGGGCAACAGCCGGCGTCTACCGCGACCGGATCGTGGCACTGATGCCTGGTTCACCAAACGCGGTCCGACTCGCGATGGAGAAACTGTTGTTGCCAGAACTGCCCCACCTGGTCTATGAGATACGAAAGGCACCAGGGGGCGAGGAGTCGACGCCATGACGAGCGAGGCGCGGGCCGGTACGTCGCGCCCACCGCAGGTACTGCGGGGCATGCGCGACTTCTTGCCACAGCAGATGCTGCTGCGGCAAGAGATCATCGACCGCTTCCAGACGGTCTTCGAGCGCTACGGTTTCGAGCCGATCGATACGCCGCTGCTCGAATACTACGAAGTCCTCGCCGGTAAGTACGGCGAGGAAGGTGAGAAGCTGATGTACCACTTCCAGGATCACGGCGGCCGAGAGGTAGGCCTGCGCTATGACCTGACCGTGCCATTGGCACGCTTTGTGGCTGCACATCGCCACGAGCTGACCTTCCCCTTCAAGCGCTACCACATCGGCCCCGTCTTCCGCGCCGAGCGGCCGCAACGCGGGCGCTATCGTCAGTTCTGGCAATGCGATGTCGACACCGTCGGCACTCGCTCCATGCTGGCGGACGCCGAGGTGGTGTCGATCTGGATTGAAGCACTCGCTTCGGTCAACCTGCCGAACGTCGTCATCCAGCTCAACCATCGCCAGTTGCTTCAGGCTTTGGCGACACACGCCGGTGTAGCAACCGAGCAGACGCTGACAGTCTACCGGGCTATCGACAAACTGGAGAAGATCGGCCCCGAGGGGGTCCGTGAGGAGATGCTTCGCCATGGAATAGCTGAAGCAGCGGCCCAGACGGTACTCGACCTCGTCCAGCTTCGCGGCGAGCCCGGGACGGTTCTGGCGGAAGTCCGCGCCCGCCTGACCGGTGACCCGCAGGCCGAGGCAGCAGTGAGTGATCTCCTGGAGCTGCTCCGGTACCTCGACCTGCTCGGCGTCGACCCGCGTCGCTATACGCTGAACCTGGCATTGGCCCGCGGGCTCGACTACTACACCGGGCCGGTCTTCGAAGCGGTCGTCGAGGAGCCAGCCATTGGGTCACTTGGCGGCGCGGGCCGTTACGACGGACTGATCGGGATGTTCCTCGGCGAGGAGATCCCGGCTACCGGCGGTTCCTTAGGCCTCGAGCGGATCGTTGAGGTGGTGCAGGAGTTACAGCTTCTGCACGTCCCCACCACCGTCAGCCAGGTTCTGGTCACGGTGTTCGACGATCAGCACTGGGGGGTGGCGCTCCAGTTGGCACAGCAACTGCGCGCTGACGGCATCAACGCCGAGGTCTACCTCGGCGAGCGACGTGACTTTCGACGACAGATCCAGTACGCCGACCGCAAGGGAATACCGGTCGCGCTCTTCTGCGGCCCGGAGGAGCTCGCTCGCGGCGTCATTACCGTCCGCGAGCTGATTACCGGGGTTCAGTACCAGGTACCCGCAGCCGAACTGGCACCGACAATGCGGCGTTTGTTGGCCGAGAGACCACAGCGACAACCGTGATCGGTACCCGGGTGAACCGTTCTCGCGTCAGACACACGGCCCACGTGCATGGCACCTGCCCACCCGCGCGGTCACGCACCTTGACTGTGTGGGGCTACTGGCACAGAGTAGCCAGGCGCGCAGATGCTTGATCGCAGAGGAAGAGGACACGGGATGAGCAGCGAGGTGACGAACCGGGTAATGGTGGTGGTGGCCCACCCGGACGACATGGAGTTCAGTTCCGGTGGCACGGTCGCGAAGCTGGCGCGAGAGGGGCGGCACGTTGTGCTCGTCCAGTGCACGTCTGGCGATAAGGGCACCAACCGCCGCGATCTCACGCCGGAACAGCTCGCCCGCCTGCGCGAAGAGGAAGAGCGGGAAGCCTGCCGTCGCCTCGGCGTCGCGGAGGTCGTCTTCCTGAGATTGCCTGACGGGGAACTGGTGCCCGACCTCGCATTTCGTGAGAAGATCGTCCGGCAGATTCGCCTTCACCGGCCGGACATCGTGATCACGCACGACCCGTTCCGTCCCTACGCGCTGCACCCAGACCATCGAGCCGTCGGCATCACCACCGTCGACGCCGTCTATCCGACAGCGCGTGACCCCTTGTATTTCCCCGACCACCTGAGGGAAGGCCTCGAGCCTCACAAGGTCGCCGAGCTCTGGCTCTTCGGCGCCGAGTATCCTGACCTGTATGTCGATATTTCCGACACCATCGAAGTCAAGCTGCACGCCCTTCGAGCCCACACCAGTCAGGTCGGTGAGGCCAAGGATCTGGAGGAGCGCATCCGGGAGCGCGCGGCGGAAGTCGGCGCGAGCCAGGGCATGCCGTGCGCCGAGGCGTTTAAGGTCATCAAGCTGCGGCGCTAGTCGGCGGCCGAGGAGTCACCAGTGCCGCACACGAGCAGATGGTGCCGGTCGGCTCTTGACAACTGGACGGCCAACCGTTACAGTATCAACTCAAGGACAAAGCGATACAGTGAACGACGACGAACGGAGCGAGTACGCACCGAGCGGGGCCCAGCGAGCCGGCGGGTGGTGGGAAGCCGGCGCCAGCGCAGGTGCGGAATGGATCCGGGAGTCGCGCCCCGAACGCGATGAGCCAGTAGGCGGCGCCGGAGACTCCACCGTTATCTGGGAGCTGGGTATCGGATCGGCACCTGCCCGATCCCGTACTCGCAGAGGTGGGATGTCCGCGTGAGCGGCATCCAACAAGGGTGGCACCGCGGAGCAAAGTTGACCTCCGTCCCTGTTGGGTCGGAGGTTTTGTTTTGCTCCCGGCTCACGAGAGGAGTGTCGAGCATGGCCGAAGCGGTCACGGCACGACCGAGCCACCGAATCCAGGAGGTGCGGGCAGCCAGGTATCGGCCCAGCCTCGCGGAAGTGGCCGCCCTATCGGCTCACGGGAATCTCATCCCGATCTACCGTGAGATCGTAGCCGACCTCGAAACGCCAGTCTCCGCTTTCCTCAAGGTCGTCCGCGGTCGCCACGCCTTCTTGCTGGAGAGCGTTGAGGGCGCTGAGCGGTTGGCTCGTTACTCGTTTATCGGTGCGGATCCCTTCCTCACGTTGGAACTGCACGACGGTCAGGGGATCGCTCGCTTCCACGGCCCCCGCGAGTCCGCCGAGGTGAATGGATCGCCCGGCACCTTCGGTGGGCTGGATTACTATGGCTATCCTGCCACCGAACGGCGGTTCGAGTATGGCGACCCCCTGGTGGCGCTCCAACAGTACCTGGAACCGTACAAGACGGTTACCTTGCACGGCCTGCCGCGGTTTCTCGGCGGCGCCGTCGGCTACCTGAGCTACGAAGCCGTCCGCTACTTCGAGCGCCTGCCGGTCGCCACGGTTGATCGGCTCGGTTTCCCCGATGCCTTGTTCATGTTCGTCGACTCGATGCTGGTCTTCGACCACCTCGAGCGAACCATCAAGGTCGTTAGTCACGTGCACCTAGATGAGCGGCATCCGCTCGAGCAGTCCTACGCCGAGGCCGTTGCCCGCATCGAGCGAATAGCGGCTCGCCTGAGCGAGCCGGCACGGGTATCGGTCGGACGAGAGCCACTCGACGAGCGGCCAGTGACCCAGCGCTTGGTTCCTAACGTCGACCAGGCGACCTACGAGACAATGGTGCGCCGGGCCAAGGAGTACATCGCCGCTGGTGACGTCATTCAAGTCGTCCTCTCCCAACGCCAGGCACTGCACACCGGAGCACACCCGTTCTCGATCTACCGCGCTCTGCGCCGGGTTAACCCCTCGCCATACATGTTCTTCCTTCAACTCGGAGACGACCATCTGATCGGCTCGTCGCCGGAGATGCTGGTTCGGCTCGACGGCGACCGGCTCCTGATGCACCCCATCGCCGGCACGCGGAGGCGTGGTCACACCGAGGAGGAAGACGAGGCGCTGGCGCGCGAGCTGGCTAACGATGAGAAGGAGCGGGCCGAGCACATTATGCTGGTGGACCTCGGCCGCAACGACATCGGCCGGGTTTCCCGGCCCGGCACCGTGCGGGTGCCCAAGCTAATGGAAATCGAGCGGTACAGCCACGTCATGCATCTCGTGAGTCACGTGACCGGCCTGTTGCGTCCCGACTTGACGGGGTTGGACGCGCTGCGCGCCTGTTTCCCGGCCGGCACGGTCAGCGGCGCCCCGAAGATCCGCGCGATGGAGATCATCGCCGAGCTCGAGCCGGAACAACGTGGCCCCTACTCCGGAGCTGTGGGGTACGTCGACTTCGGCGGCAACCTCGATACTGCTATTACGCTTCGGACTATCGTCATGCGCGGCCAGACCGCGTACCTTCAGGCTGGCGCGGGCATCGTCGCCGACAGTGTGCCAGAACTCGAACACAAGGAGTGTCATCACAAGATGCGGGCGCTGGTGCGAGCGATCGAGCTGGCTGAGGAGATGGAGCGAGAGCTGCGGGAGGACGGCGCACGATGATCCTCTTGATCGACAACTACGACTCCTTTACCTATAACCTCTACCAGTACCTGACCGAACTCGGCGCTGACGTGCTGGTTCGGCGTAACGATGCCGTCACCGTGGCGGAAGCTGCGGCGCTCGCGCCCGACGGTATCGTCGTCTCCCCGGGCCCGTGCACGCCGCGCGAGGCAGGGGTGTCGGTTCCTCTGATCCGCGAGCTCGCCGGCAGCGTGCCCATCCTCGGTGTCTGCTTGGGGCACCAGGCGATCGCGGAGGCGTTTGGCGGCCGTGTCGTCCGGGCGCCGCGCTTGATGCACGGCAAGACCTCGCTGATCTATCACGACGGCCAGGGGATCTTCTCCGGGCTGCCCTGCCCGTTCAGTGCGACGCGCTATCACTCGTTGATCGCGGAGGAGGCAAGCCTGCCCGAGCCGCTGGTGGTCAGCGCTCGCAGCGAGGACGGGCTGATCATGGGCCTCCGCCACCGCTCTTTGCTCGTCGAAGGCGTGCAGTTCCACCCCGAGTCGATCCTCACTGAGGTCGGGAAGGAGCTCCTAGCGAACTTTCTCGAGATCGTCGAGGCCCGCCGTCGCGCCGGGCAGTCGCCGATCCTGGTCGCTCTGGGAGGTGAGGAATGATCGTTGACGCGATCCGGAAAATCGCTGCTCGTGAAGTGCTGAGTCGGCAAGAAGCCGCCGCGGCGATGGAGGCGATCATGACCGGCGAGGCGACGCCGGCTCAGATCGCTGCGCTGGTGACGGCTCTGCGGCTGCGCGGAGAGCACGAAGAGGAAGTAGCCGGCTTCGCTCAGACGATGCGCCGCCACGCGGTGCCGGTCACGCTCTCTCTTTCCCACCCCCCCGTGGATACCTGTGGGACCGGTGGGGACGGTGCGCGTACCTTCAACATCTCGACAGCGGCCGCCTTCGTCGTCGCCGGTGCCGGGGTGCCCGTGGCCAAGCACGGGAACCGGGCGATGTCGAGCCACAGCGGCTCGGCTGATGTGCTCGAGGCGCTCGGGGTGCGAGTCGATCTCGGGCCGGAGGCGGTCACTCGCTGTATCCAAGAGGTGGGTATCGGGTTCATCTTTGCGCCGCGCTTCCACCCAGCCATGCGGCATGCCGCGCCGGTGCGCCGTGAGATTGGCATCCGTACGGTGTTCAACATCCTCGGTCCACTCACCAACCCTGCCGGCGTCCGGCACCAGCTCGTCGGCGTCGCGATCCCGGAACTGGTGGAGACCGTCGCGCGGGTGTTGGCGCTCCTCGGTGCCGAACACGCGCTGGTGGTCCACTCCGGCGATGGCCTCGACGAGCTCGGCCTCGGCGCCCCTAACCGGGTATACGAGGTACGGGCCAACGGGTCGGCCACCGTCCACCAATTCACGCTCGACGCGGCGGAGCTGGGACTCACGCCGGTTCCCGTCGAGGCGGTGCGGGGAGGGACTGCCGACGAGAACGCGGTGCTCATCCGCCGGGTGCTGCAGGGTGAACCAGGGCCTGCGCGTGAGATCACGTTGCTCAACGCGGGCGCTGCACTCTACGCGGCCGATGCGGCCGGCTCTCTGGGCGAGGGGCTGGCGCTGGCAGCCCGATCGATCGACAGCGGCGCCGCTCTGGCTCGGCTCGAGGCGTTAGTCGAACTCTCGAACCGTCTGGTCGGGTCCGAGGTACAGGTCTGATGGCACAGGCGGACTCGAACATTCTCGACCGAATCCTGGTGCGTACGCGCCAGGATCTGGCGCACCGCCGGAAGGAGCGGCCACTCGCCGGGCTGGAGCGCGCGATCTCTGCCCTACCACCCGCCCTCCCCTTCGCCTCGGCGCTGCGCGGCCAGCGAGTCCGGCTGATCGCTGAGGTGAAGCGTGCCTCGCCTTCAAAGGGGCCGATCGCGCCCGGCGTCGCCGCCGAGGTGGTGGCGAGCGAGTATCTGGCCGGTGGCGCAGCGGCGATCTCGGTGCTAACCGACGAGCCGTTCTTCCAGGGCTCGCTCGCCGATTTGGAGGCGGTGAGCCAGCTCGCCCACGCGGCGCAGCCGCCGCGGCCGGTGCTGCGCAAGGACTTCGTCGTCGACCCCTACCAGGTGGCCGAGGCACGCGTCTATGGCGCTGACGCGGTACTGCTCATCGTTGCGGCGCTTACGCCGCGCGCACTTCGAGAGCTCCTGGCGGCGGTGCACAGCTACGGCCTGGAGGCACTGGTCGAGGTGCACGACGAGCGCGAGCTGGAACAAGCGCTCGAGGCAGGCGCGCTGGTAGTCGGGATCAACAACCGCGACCTCCGCACCTTCGCCGTCGATCTGGCAGTGAGCGAGCGGCTGGCGTCGTTGATCCCCAGTGACCGGGTGATCGTCGCCGAGAGCGGCGTCCACGGCCCCTCCGATGTCGAGCGGCTGGCAGCCGCTGGGGTGCACGCGGTGCTGGTGGGCGAGACGCTGATGAGTGCGCCGAACCGGCGCGCTGCGGTGGAGGCACTCTGCCGATGACGCGGGGCATTATCAAGCTGTGCGGGATCCGCACACCGGCGGACGCACGTGCGGCCGCTGCGGCCGGTGCCGATCTAATTGGCCTCGTGTTCGCGCCGAGCAAGCGCCAGGTAACGCTTTCCATTGCCCGCGCCATCGTGCAGTCATTGGATGGGCTACCGGCCCGGCCCCTGGTCGTCGGCCTCTTCGTCAATGTGCCAGCGACAGAAGTGCTCCGGCTGGCCGAGGCGGTACCACTGGACCTGATCCAGCTGTGCGGCGACGAGCCGGCCGCCTATCTCGATGGGCTGGATCGTCCGGTGCTCCGCTCCCTCCGCCTCGGCCCCGGCACCAGCCGAGCCCAGGTCTGCGCCCTCGTAAGGACCTATTTCGAGCGGCCGCGCCCACCACGTGCGCTGGTGGTCGATGCGCACGTGCCTGGGCACTACGGCGGTACCGGCACCTTGGCGGACTGGGAGCTCGCCAGGGAGCTGGCAACTGAGTTCCCGGTCATCCTGGCCGGGGGGTTACATCCAGGCAACGTTGTGCGAGCGATCGAGGTGGCGCGGCCGGTCGGGGTGGATGTCTCCAGCGGCATCGAGAGCGATGGGCGGAAGGATCCCATCAAGATGCGCGTCTTCGTCGAGTCAGCGCGTGCAGCGTTCGCGTCGTTGAACCGCGAGGGGCCGAGCTGGCCGCTCGAGCGCCAGCGGATGAGCGCCTGGAAGGAGGAGCTATGACCCTCGGAATGAGCCCCCGACGCATCTCCCCGTTGCCGGACGAGCGCGGGCGCTTCGGGCAGTTCGGCGGCATCTACGCGCCCGTGACCTTGCTGCCTGCCATCGAAGAGCTGATCGACGCCTACCAGGAAGCTCGCCAGGACCCGGCCTTCCAGGCCGAGTTCGAGCGGCTCCTGCGGCACTACGTCGGCCGGCCGACACCGCTCTACCACGCAGCCAAGCTGAGCCGGGAAGTCGGCGGCGCGCAGATCTTGCTGAAGCGGGAAGACCTCGCCCACACCGGCGCGCACAAGATCAATAACGCTATCGGCCAGGGTCTCCTGGCTCAGCGGATGGGGAAGCCACGGGTGATCGCCGAGACCGGGGCGGGCCAGCACGGGGTCGCGACCGCCACCGTCTGCGCGATGCTCGGCCTCGAGTGTGTGGTCTACATGGGCGAGCTTGACATCCAGCGCCAGGCGCTCAACGTCTTTCGGATGAAGCTCTTAGGCGCTGAGGTGCGGCCAGTCACCTCCGGTAGCCGCACGCTCAAGGACGCCATGAACGAGGCGATCCGCGACTGGGTGACCAACGTCCGCACCACGTACTACCTCATCGGCTCAGTCGCTGGCATGCACCCATACCCGATGATGGTGCGCGATTTCCAGTCCGTGATCGGGCGAGAGACGCGGCAACAGGTGCTCGATCTCTGCGGCCGGTTGCCGGACGCGATCGTGGCCTGCGTCGGTGGCGGCTCCAACGCGATGGGGATCTTCCACCCTTTCCTGGAAGACGACAAGGTCGAGCTGCACGGTGCGGAGGCTGCCGGTGAGGGGATCGAGAGCGGGCGGCATGCTGCCACGCTGACCGCCGGGCGCGTCGGCGTGCTGCACGGGTCGCGCTCGTATGTGTTGCAGGACGAGGACGGACAGATCCTCGAGGCGCACAGCATTTCCGCCGGGCTCGACTACCCCGGCGTGGGCCCCGAGCACAGTTACCTGAAGGAAACCGGCCGGGCAACGTATCACCCGATTACCGATCGCGAGGCGCTCGAAGCGTTCCAACTCCTCTGCCGCACTGAAGGCATTATTCCGGCTCTGGAGCCAGCCCATGCAATCGCGCTGGCAGTCCGGCTGGCGGCCCAGCGTCGCCCGGATGAGATCATCGTGGTCAACCTTTCGGGCCGTGGCGACAAGGATATGCATACGGTTGCGCAGGCAGTGGGGGTGAGGCTATGAGCCGCGCGATACCAGTGAGCCGCCTCGCGGAGACGTTCGAACGGCTGCGAAGCCGGAGGGAAATCGGAATCATCCCGTACCTAACTGTGGGGTTCCCAGCGCGTGAGAGTACGCTCCAGATCGTGCCCGCGCTGGTCGAGGGTGGGGCCGCCGCAATCGAGCTTGGTATCCCGTTCTCCGACCCGCTGGCCGACGGCGCGACAATCCAGCGGTCAAGCCAGCTAGCACTCGCCAATGGAGTGACGGTTCGCTTCTGCTTGGAGACGGCCGCCGAGCTGCGAGGCGCGGGCGTTGACGTGCCACTCGTCTTCATGGGATACTTCAACCCACTGCTCCAGTTCGGCCTGGAGCGGTTCGTTTCAATGTGCGCTGAGATTGGCGTGGACGGGCTGATCGTCCCCGACTTACCACCAGTCGAGAGCGGTGAGCTGGCTGACCTGTGCCGCCAGTTCGGGCGCGACCTGATCTTCATGGTGGCGCCGACGAGCACCGATGCCCATCTTGAGGAGGTTGCCCGCCAAGCGAGCGGCTTCGTTTACTGCGTGTCCCTGACTGGCGTGACTGGGGCGCGCGAGCGGCTCGACGAGGGCGTCGGCCCGTTTCTCGCCCGGGTGCGTCGCCACCTCGGCCTGCCGCTGGCGCTCGGGTTCGGCATTGCCCGGCCGGAGCACGTGCGGGAGGCGGCCGCGCTGGCCGATGCTGTGGTCGTCGGTAGTGCGCTGATCGACCGGATCGGCCAGGCCGCGTCCGATCGGCAGGCCGCGGCTGCGCGATCGTTCATTGAGTGGCTGCGCTCGCCGCTGACGTCGAGCACAGGCTGAATGCATCACTGGGAGGGGAAGGGCATGGGCTGGTGCCGGGGCATCCGCGGGGCGACGACAGTGGAGCGGAACGACGCGGTGGACATGCTGGAAGCAACGCGGGAACTCCTTACGGCACTGGTCGAAGCCAATGGGATACAGCCTGACGATGTGGCCAGCATCATCTTCACCACCACCCCGGATCTCACCGCGACATTCCCGGCAGTGGCTGCTCGCCAGCTCGGCTGGGTACACGTGCCACTCCTCTGTGCGCACGAGATGGACGTACCTGGCGCGCTCCGAGGGGTAATTCGGGTGTTGATGCATGTCAATACCGAGAAACCAGCGTGCGAAATCAAGCACGTCTACCTGCGCAGGGCTCGTGAGCTGCGCCCAGAATGGGCCTTCGAACATTCGTTGGGGTAGCGCCGCCGTGACTGGCCAGGGAAGGAGGTTTCGATGATCGTCGTCATGGAGCCCACCGCGACGCAGGAGCAAATCGAGGCCGTCGTCAAGCGCGTCGCCGAATTCGGCTTCGGCACCAAGATTGTCGTCGGCGCGGAGCGCTCGATCGTTGGCGTGCTGGGCGCGCCGCTACCGGATACCCTCAAGGAGGCACTGGAACTCCTCCCTGGTGTCGAGGAGGTCGTCCGCATCACCAAGCGGTACAAGCTGGTCAGCCGCGACTTTCACCCGGTCGATACCGTCGTCCGTGTGCGCGACGTGGCTATCGGCGGCCACGAGATCGCCGTCATTGCCGGCCCCTGCTCGGTGGAGAGCGAGGAGCAGATCATCCAGACGGCACGGGCGGTCAAGGCTGCCGGCGCGCGGCTCTTGCGCGGTGGTGCGTACAAGCCCCGTACCTCTCCCTACGAGTTCCGCGGCTTGGGCGAGACGGGCCTGAAGTACCTGGCTCGGGCACGCGAGGAGACCGGGTTGCCGATCGTCACCGAAGTGCTCAGCCCGCAAGACGTCGACCTCGTGGCTGAGTACGCCGATGTCCTCCAGGTGGGCGCCCGTAATTGCCAAAACTACCTCTTACTGGAGGCGGTGGGCAAAGCGAACAAGCCAGTGCTGCTTAAGCGCGGCATGTCGGTGCAGATCGAAGAGTGGCTGCTCGCCGCCGAGTACGTGATGGCCCAGGGCAACGACCAGGTCATCCTCTGTGAGCGCGGCATTCGGACATTCGAGACCTTCACGCGCAATACGCTCGACCTCGCAGCTGTGCCTGTCGTCAAGCGGTTGAGCCACCTGCCGATCATCGTCGATCCCAGCCACGGCACCGGGCGCTGGTATCTGGTTCCTTCGATGATGCTCGCCGCGATCGCCGCCGGGGCCGACGGGTTGATCGTCGAAGTGCATCCCAACCCCGACCACGCGCTGTCCGACGGTGCCCAATCCCTGACGTTCGAGAACTTCGCCGCAGTGATGCCGCGGCTGGCGGCCGTCGCGCAGGCGGTCGGACGCTCACTGTCGTCACCCCAGGCAGCCGCGGCGCAGGCGGCCCTCTCACCGGCCGACTAGGTTGGGTGTACCCGATGACGCGCAAGGTCGAAGAGGCCGTAGCCACCATCCGGTTTGATGAGCGAGGTCTGGCTCCGGCCATCGTGCAGGACGCGGCCACCGGCCAGGTTCGCATGCTGGGTTACGTCAACGCAGAGGCGATTCGGAAGACGCTGGAAACGGGCTGGGTGCACTTCTGGAGTCGCAGCCGTCAGCGCCTCTGGATGAAAGGCGAAACCTCTGGCCACAAGTTGGAGCTGGTCGAGCTACGACCCGACTGCGACGGCGATACGCTGCTCCTCCTGGTGCGCCCGCATGGGCCCACCTGCCATCTGGGTCGGGAGAGCTGTTTCGACACGCCGCCGCTCGCCTGTGGCCCGGCTTCTCAGCCGTCGACGGTACAGGTAATCGAGGACGTCGCGCGAGTCATCGCTCAGCGGCGGCGCGAGCCCCATGCCGACTCATACACCAGTTACCTGTTCCGCGAGGGTATCGACAAGATCGCGAAGAAGATCGGCGAAGAGTCAGCCGAGGTCATCGTCGCAGCGAAGAACGCCGATGCATACGCGCTGGCGAACGAGGCGGCCGACCTGCTCTACCATCTCCTGGTGCTGCTCGAAGCCGCTGGCGTCGAACGGGAACGCGTCTGGGCGGTGCTGCGCGAGCGACGGGGCCGGGCACAGCCAGATTAAGGCTCGGTCTCTTCATAGTACAGAGGCAGTCGCACGACCATCACGCCTCGCTCGAGGTCGACCTCGAGGATGACCGAGCGGAGCGCAGGTAACAAGATCTCGCCACGCTCCCCACGAACGACATACACATCGTTCGCCCCGGTCTCGATGATCTCGACCAGCTCCCCAAGCGGTTGCCCGCTCTCGTCGACCACCGTCAGGCCGAGAAGCTGGAAGTGGTAGTACTCGTCCTCGGCCAGCGGGGCCGCCTGCTCCAGGTCGATACGCACCACTCGACCGCGGAGGCTCTCGGCCTGCTCACGTGTTTCAATCCCCTCGAGACGCAGCACCGCGATCTCGCCCTGCACCCGAGCACTGATCAGACGGCGGGGAGTGGTCTCACTCTCCAGATAGACATACCGCAGCCGAGGAATTCGCTCGGGAAAGTGCGTCCATATCCGCAAGCGCACCTCGCCCCGCAGGCCCGAGGCTCCAACGATTCGGCCAATCGAGAGCTGGGTCGGCTGGTTCTCAGGGTTCGGGCGCACGCGGCTGCTCTGGCTCGATTTGGTCATCGATAGTCAGGCTGGCATGAACCCCGTGGCGAATGGCTGCAATACTCAGCAGCGTACGCATCGCTTTGGCGATGCGGCCCTCACGGCCGATCACTTTCCCAAGCTGGTCAGGAGCGACCGAAAGACGAATGATCACCGCGCGGCCGCGGCGACGCGAGCGGACCTGAACCGCGTCGGGCCGCTCCACCAGCTGGCTCGCCAGGTACCGAATCAGACTGCTCAGCTCGCTTACCGCCCGCTGTGGATCACTCCCGCGGCCGGGTGGGCGGCTGGGGCGCCGCTCGTACGGCCGGGCGGAGCCTGTCCCTGACATAGACCGCCACCTGGACTAGAGCGCGTACTCGGCGGCCTCGGAAGCCGCCGGCCCACCAGAACCCGAGGGCTTCCGTGCAGATGCTGCCTTCTCCGGCGTCTCCGGTTGGCGACCAGGCAGCACGCCAGCCTTCACGAGGAGCGACCGCACAGTTTCGGTCGGCTGGGCACCGCGCTCCAGCCAGTAGCGCGCCCGCTCAGCGTTGACCTCGACCGTGGCCGGCTCGGTACGCGGGTTGTAGTACCCCACTGCCTCGATGAACCGACCATCCCGCGGCCACGTTGCTTCTGCCGCCACAATGCGGTAGTGTGCCTGTCTCTTCCTCCCCATGCGCCGCAGTCGCAACTTGATCATCGTCGCTCAACTCCAACCCTCTCACATCCGCCACGAGGCCGCGTTCGATAGGCGCGAAACGAGGCGCCCCTCTGGAAAGGAGTTTACGCCACACTGGCGGGAGCGCCCGCACCTCTGAACTCTAGCAGAGCGTCGCGCCGCGAGTCAAACGCCTGATCCCGGCCTTCGACGACAGCCAATACCAGAGTAGCGGCCGGACTCCTGTCCGTGTGCTGAGCCTCTTGGTTGGCGTCCGTGCTGCGCTACCGCTCACAACGCGCGGGGAAGCATGGTAGCAGCGCAGTACCCCAGCGTCATTCGGCAGGTGTGCCAGGCGAACTCGGTGGAAGCTCGCCCTCCTCTGTCGCCTCGAGCTGCGCTGACACAGCCGCTGGCTTTGGGCGACGCGTCGCCAGGACGATCCCGGCACCGAGAAGCGCGAGGGCACCGACCGCTGCCGCGGCGACGACGAGCAGAAGCGTCCCACTGAGTATTCCAGCGGTCTCCGAGCGCACGGTCATCCGCATCGTGCCGCTGTAGGGAAGCGTCCACTGGACACGACCATCTTCGAGGAGCGTGCCGTTGTGTTCCTTCACCTCACCGGGAAGCCGGGCAGTGTATGTGAGCGTGAGCATCTGGCTCAGCATCTGCGGAGGAACCTGCTCCCCCGTGGCGTCGCCAGCCTGGTTGAAGAAGGCGTCGGCGTCGAAGGTGAGATCCAGTGTATACCGGTTCCCGTCGCGTTGGAACGAGCCGCTGAAGCTGGTGGTAGGAGTTCCTTCGCCCCCTGAGGTGAGCAGTTCGTTGAGCTGTGAACCGAGATCACTGGCATCGTCCACTGAGGTGCGCATCTCGAAGCCGAGTTCCTGCTCGGTGTTGACTTGCTCGAAGGTGACGCCCGGCGGTGCGGTCATCGTCGGCTGAAGCTGCTGCTGAAGCTCTTCCTCGGACACACCCATCGCCTGGAGCGCTTCCTTCGACATCGTGAAGCGAAGGCGGTGCGTGGCACCGCCTTGCTCTGTGAAATCGCTCTGGACATCCATCTTCATGCACGCACTTGCGACCGCAGCGGTGAGCAACACCGACCCGAGGAGACAGACGGCGCGAAAAACAGAACGCGCGTTCATTCCCGCCCTACGCTTTACACTGAAAGCTGCCCAAACACTCACACCATAACACATGGTGTGTGTCAGGTGAATAACCGATGAGTCCCGCTCCATGCAACAGGTCGGCATGACCCTGGCTCCGCAAGCCCCGCAGGCAGTCCCGGCACCGGCTTACGTCAGCACTTCGGTCACCTAACCGCGAGCTCGAGCGACTTCGAATCGACGACTTCCCGTACCAGCGCGATAAACCGATCGAGTTGCATCGGACCGAGGTTCTCGTTCGTGCGCAATCGTACGGCAACACTATCTGACTCGGCCTCGCGATCACCAACGATCAACATGTAGGGCACCTTTTGTAGCTGTGCATTCCGGATCTTCGCCTGCATCCGCTCGTCTCCTGCGTTGAGCTCGGCGCGCAGGCCGGTCGCCTGCAGCCGCTTCGTCACTTGGCCCGCATACGGCACGTGGCGATCGGCGATAGGGATGACCACCGCTTGTACCGGCGCAAGCCAAACCGGAAAGGCGCCAGCGAAGTGCTCGATGAGGATGCCGATAAACCGCTCCAGCGAGCCGTAGATGACCCGATGGATGACGACCGGCGTCTTCTCCGAGCCATCACGGTCGGTATAGGTGCACCTGAACCGCCGCGGAAGTTGGAAGTCGAGCTGGATCGTGCCCGTCTGCCAAGAGCGGCCGATCGCGTCCTCCATCAGAATGTCGATCTTCGGCCCGTAGAAGGCACCCTCGCCCTCCCCGATCAGGTAGTTGCCAGGCCCAGCATGCTCGTCCAGGATGCGCTTAAGCGCAGCTTCGGCTTTGTCCCAAGTCTCGGCGTCGCCGAGGAAGCTCTCCGGCCTCGTGCCCAACCGCAGCGTGTACTTGAGGTCGAAGATCCCATAGAACAGGTTCGCGATCTCGAGGATGCGACCGAACTCCTCTTCGATCTGCTCTTCAGACACGAAGATATGGGCGTCGTCTTGCTGGAACTTCCGCACCCGCAGCAGGCCGTGCAGCGTGCCGGAGCGCTCGTAACGGTGCAGGATGTCGCAGTCGGAGAGACGGAGTGGCAAGTCCCGGTAACTGCGTTTCTTAAGGTTGTAGACCACCATCGCGTTGGGACAGTTCATCGGTTTGACGCCGTAGACGAGGTGCTTTTCCACCGGGATGACAAACATGTTCTCCCGGTAGTGCTCCCAGTGCCCTGAGATTTCCCACAGGCTCTTGTCATTGATCAGTGGGGCCGCGATCTCTTGATAGCCGCGCTTCTCGTGTTCTTCTCGCCAGAAGGCGAGGAGCGTGTTGAGGATCTTGAGCCCCTTTGGCAGCCAGTAGGGCATGCCTGGCGCCGTCTGGTCGAAGTGGAAGAGCTCGAGCTCGCGGCCAAGCCGGCGATGGTCACGCCGCTCGGCTTCCGCCAAGCGGTGCAGGTAACGATCGAGCTCGTCCGGCGTCGGGAAGGACGTCCCGTAGATCCGCTGGAGCTGCGGCCGCCGCTCGTCGCCGCGCCAATAGGCGCCAGCAACTTTCAGCAGCTTAAAGACACCGATCTTCGACGTGTCCTCAACGTGTGGCCCGCGACACAGGTCGACGAAGCCGTCGTGCGTGTAGGTGGAGATGACTTCGCCTGCGGGAAACTCATCGATCAGCTCCAACTTGTATGGCTGGTCTCTGAAGAGCTCCCGCGCCTCCTCTCGGCTGACGACGCGCCGCACGAAGGGATAGGCCGCCGCCTTGATCTCAGCCATCCGGCGCTCGATCTGCTGCAAATCGTCGGGGGTTAGCGGCCGAGGCAAGTCGAAGTCGTAGTAGAAGCCGTCCGTGATGGCCGGGCCGATGCCGAGCTTGGCACCCGGAAACAGCTCCAGCACTGCCTGGGCCATCACGTGCGCGCAGGAGTGCCGCATCCTGGCCAGTTCCAGCTCGGCCTTACTCTCTGCGGCAACCTGCAGGTCCATCTCCTCGACGATCTCAGGCATCGCAGTACCTCCCTATACTGGCTGATACTGTGCAGAAACGTTCGGGCCTGCCGTCCCCAGGAGGGACGACAGGCCCAGCCTGACGTGGTTCCACCCTCGTTTCGTCGCGCCGTGTCCGATCACGGTACGACGCTCGTTGCTGCCCGGTAACGGGGGCTTCCGGGCTCGGCTACGCGCAAAGCGTTCACCGGCCAGCTCGCGGGTGGTCTTCACCGGGCCGGTTCCCGACGAGGCTTCCAGCCCACGGCCCCGTCTCTCTGGTCAGGCCTGACCCGGCTACTCGTCCCGGTCGACGCCTTCACGCATGCATTCTTGTTCAGCCCGCCCGGGGATCCTCCGGCGGCACGCGTTCCCCGCGTATCGAGGCGAAAACCCGCCGACAGTCGCGGCGGGCCCCCTGCGGACGGGTGGGCGGTAGTAGACTCGAACTACTGACCTCCACGATGTCAACGTGGCGCTCTAACCGGCTGAGCTAACCGCCCCTGCCACACTGACCAGTATACCGGCTCGGCCAGCATCTGACAAGAGTCGCCTCCCCGGCTAGTGACCGAGTACCGCCGCGACCTCGCTCCGGGGTCGCCACGTGATCTCGACCTCGCCGAAGCGACCCAGCAGCGCGCGCGCCCTTCTGTACAGGTGTCGAAGCTGGGGCTGCCGTACCTGCCAGCGGCCTGTGATCTGCTCGACCACTAGCTTGCTATCACTGGTGATGGACAGCGAGAGCCGCTCGGGCGGCCAGCCGTGCTCCAGGGCATGCGCGATCGCGGCCTCGAGTGCCGCGATCAACGTGCGATACTCTGCCTGGTTGTTTGTGACCAGATCTTCGAACTCCAAACGGACAATTCGGTCGTGCCCCTCGCGATCGGTCAGCCGAAAGCTTCCGTAGCCGAACCCAGGGTTCCCCCGCGAGCCCCCATCGACCAGCAGGCTGAGGTCGGCGCTTGAGCCGGTGCGCACGCTCACGGCCTGGATACTCCTTGTTCACTCGGCGAACACCTGCTTGCAGCAGACGAGGCCCGGCCAGGCACAGGAGTGCGGTCCCCGGCCGGGGAGAAACGCGAAGGCGAGCGGTTCAACTGGCGGCCGCCTGGCGCGCCTTCGTCTGTGCGATGACCTGTTCAGCCAGGTGCTGCGGTACCGGCTGGTAGTGGCTGAACTCGACACTGAAAGTGCCGCGCCCTTGCGTCAGCGACCGCAGGTCGGTCGCATACCGCTGGAGCTCGGCTGCTGGCACCAGTGCCTCGATCGTCGTCATCCCGTTGCCAGCGGGTGTCATTCCCTGCACCTGCGCCCGCTTACCGTTGAGGTCGCTCATCACGTCACCGGTGAACTGGTCAGGCACCGTGACGCGCAGCCACATGACTGGCTCGAGCAGGATCGGCTTGGCCTGGAGCGCTCCCTTCTTGAATGCCTGGGCCGCCGCAATCTTGAACGACATCTCCGAGGAGTCGACGGAATGGTACGAGCCGTCCACCAGTGTGACTTTGACGTTGACCACTGGATAGCCAGCAAGCACGCCTTCCTCCATCGCCTCCCGGACACCCTTCTCCACCGCTGGGATGAACTGCTTGGGCACAACGCCGCCGACGATCGTCTCACGGAACTCGAACTCGGCCTCCGGCAGTGGTTCGAGGTCGAGGAAGACATGCCCGTACTGGCCATGGCCGCCGGTCTGCTTCTTGTGCTTGTACTCGACGCGCCGCACCGGCACCGAGATGGTCTCCCGGTACGGGATGCGCGGCAGCCCAAACTCGACGTTCACGCCGAACTTGCGCGACATCCGCTCGAGTGCGATCTGGACGTGCGACTCGCCGAGCCCCGAGATAAGTGTCTCACCGGTCTGCGGCTCTCGGCTGACGTGCAACGTTGGATCCTCCTCGAGCAGTCGCTGCAGCGCCGTGCCCATCTTGTCAAGGTCGCTCTTGGTCTTCGGCGCAACAGCGACGGTGTAGGCCGGGGACGGAAACTGGATGCCGGGCAACACAACCTGGCGGGTCGGCTCGCACAGTGTTTCGCCGGTACGGGCATGCTGCAGCTTCGCGACAGCACCGATATCGCCGGCAACGAGCTGGCCAACCGGGATCTGCTCCTTGCCCCGGACGACGAAGAGCTGTCCGATCCGCTCCGTCTCGCCCCGCTGGGAGACGAGCACGTGTGAGTCTGAGCGCATGGTGCCGGAATAGACCCGGAAGTAGGACAGCTTACCGACGAACGGGTCGGCGATGGTCTTGAAGATCAACGCCGCCAGCGGGCCGCTGGGATCCGGCGTGAGGGTCACCTCTTCACCACCAGGTGAGACCGCCTTGAGTGGCCCGGGAGCCGGGAAGTAGTCGACAATGGCATCGAGCAAAGGTAGAACGCCCTTCAGGCTGGTCGCCGCTGTCACGAAAACGGGCGTGAGCTCGCCACTCGCCAGGGCGGCCCGCATCCCGTGCTTCAGCTCCTCGACCTCGATTGCCTCGCCCTCCAGGTAGCGCGTCATCAGCTCATCGTCGCACTCGCAGACGCGCTCGATGAGTTGTGTGCGATAGGTCTCGACGGCTTCCGCCAGTTCAGATGGGACTGCGGCCGGCTGGAAGTCGCCGTTGCTCCCGAACAGGTACGCCTGGCCACTGACGAGATCGATCATGCCCCGGAAGTCCTTCTCCTGGCCGATCGGCATCTGAACCGGCACCACCGATGCCCCGAAGGTCTCCTGGGCTCTGCTCAGGCTCGCTTGGAAATTGGCGTTCTCCCGATCGAGCTTGTTGATCACCAGCGCCCGTGGCAACCCAGCCTCTGCGACAAAGGCCCACATCTGCTCGGTGCCGACCTCTACACCGGCCGAGGCATCCATCAGGATGAGCGCGGCATCGACGACCCGGAGCGCTGCCTTCACCTCTCCGAGGAAGTCGAAGTAACCGGGGGCGTCGAGGACGTTCACCTTGTGCTGGCGCCACTCGAGCGGGATCACGCTGGTCGAAATCGAGATCCCGCGACGGTGCTCGTCAGGATCCCAGTCGGACACGGTGGTCCCGTCCTCGACTCGTCCCATCCGGGAGATCGCGCGGGTGGCGAACAACATCGCCTCCGTCAACGACGTCTTCCCGGCCCCACCGTGGGAAAGCAACCCAACGTTGCGCAATCGATCTACCGGATAGGTCTTCACGACTACCCCCCGCCTAGTCCAGATCGGCCTCGCCGCCCGCGCAGGCGGCCTGCGTCATCTCCTCATGGGGTGACCACTTCCTCCGCATCTGGCAACCCCTGATGCTCCGCTGCTTGCACCGCGTATTATAGCCCGCAGGGCGGGCCGCGTTACGACCGAAGGGAGTCGAGATGGGGAATCAGACGCTTCAGCTCAAGCGCCGGATACGCGACCTCACGGCCGAGCTCGCCGCGATCGACGGCGTCTCTGGCCACGAGCAACCGGTCGTCGCGAGGCTGGTCGAATTGCTCCACCCGCTCGTCGATCACCTCGAAGTGGATAGCTATGGGAACCTCTTCGCTACTCGCCAGGGGCCGAGGCAAGCACCGCACCTGATGGTGTCTGCCCATTCCGACGAGATCGGGCTCCTGGTCAAGAGCATCGAGCCTAACGGCTTTCTCCGCCTCGAGAAAGTCGGGGGCACGATCGAAAGCTTGCTCGTCGGGCGGCATGTGCGGATCCGGGGGTACCGCGGCGTTATCGGCGTCAAGGCCGGACACTTGCAGACCCCTGAGGAGCGCAACCGGGTGCCGGCGCTACGCGATCTTTATGTCGATCTTGGCCTCGATTCCGCAGAAGCCGTGAGTGCTCTCGGGATCAAGGTAGGCGATGCCGTCGCCTATGATCAGCCGATCGTCGAACTCGCCAACCCTGACCGCATTTCAGGCAAGGCACTCGATAACCGTGTCTCCTGCGCTCTCCTCGTCCTCCTGCTGGAGCGACTCGCTGGCAGCGAGCTTCCCTGCACGCTGACGGCTGTGGTCACCGTGCAGGAAGAGGTCGGGCTGCGCGGTGCGCAGATGGCGAGTTACCGGCTCGCCCCAACGGCTGCGATCGTCATCGATACGGTGCCAGCCGGAGGCACACCGGACGTCGACTACCACCGCGACCTCGGCATCAGGATCGGCGCCGGGCCGGTGTTGGCGCTGGCGAGTGGCATGGGAAGTACCCATGGCCACTTGGCCAACCCCGCGATGCGCGACTTCCTCCTGCGTATTGCTGAGGAAGCGGGGGTTCCCCTTCAACTCGCCCTCTTCCCCCGTAGTACCTCCGACGTCGCTGCCGTCCACTTGGTACGAGGCGGCATTCCGGCCAGCGTGGTAAACATCCCCCGCCGCTACTCGCACAGCCCAGTCGAGACACTGGATCTGAACGACGTAACCGCCACGCTGGCGCTGCTCGAGACGGCCGTCCGTCGCTTCAACGAGCATGTCAACCTGGATTTCCTGGCCACGGACTGGGCTTAGCTCGAGGGCACTCCTGACCCGCTCGACCGCCGGGCGGTCACTCGGTCGTAGATGAGCCGCAGGCCGATCAGCGTCAGATCAGGCTCGTAGCGTTCGATCTCCGGGATCAGCGGTGCCATCAATTGGCCGAGTCCACCCGTAGCGATCACCCGCGGCGGCGACGGCAGCTCGGCGCTGATGCGGCGAATCAAGCCAGACACGAGGTCGGCGTAACCGAGCACTGTGCCCGTTTGCAAGCACTCGACTGTGTTCCGGCCGATCGCCCGCCGCGGCGCCTTCAGCTCGACCCCGACTAACCGTGCCGCCCGGCTGACCAGCGCGTCGAGGGCCACCGCCAGACCTGGCGCGATGGCTCCGCCGATATACCCGCCCTCGGGCCCGACCACATCGAAGTTCGTGCCGGTGCCGAAGTCGACGACGATGGCCGGTGCGCCAAAGAGCTCGAAGGCCGCGACGGCGTTGCAGAGCCGGTCGGCCCCGACCTCAGCCGGGTAGTCGGCCAGGACAGCAAAGCCGAAGTCGAGCGCTCCGTTGACGACCAGCGGCTCGGCGCCGAGCCGCGCCCGCGCCATCTCGGTCAGCGCGGTGGTCAGTGGCGGCACCACGCTCGCAAGCACGACGGCATTCGCGCGGCGCAGATCGATCCCCTCGTCGGCGGCGAGCGTGGTCAGCACCGCCCACCATTCGTCAGGCATGCGCTCGCGAACCGTCGCCAGGCGCCAGCGGGTGCGGAGCGCTTCACCGGCGAAGAGACCGAAGACCACGTTCGTGTTCCCGACATCGATCGCCAGAAGCACTGCTGCTCTCCCTTGCCGGTGTCATGGAGGCACGCGGCCGAGTCTCGCGCTTGACCGCCGGCCTCGCTTTGGCGCTCTCTACATTGTACTGGAGTTTCAGCGCCGGCATGCTGGTACTGCCACCACGTCCGCGCTTTGTCGGCGCACCACCAGAGATGGTAGGCTCGTCGAGCGCATGGCAACGGCACGAGTACCGCTTCGGCCTCGAGCAAGTCGTCCGCGTCTCACATCCGGCGAGGGGGTAGACCAAGATGGCGGAGAGTGAAGGGAGTGCAGGCTCCGGCCAGGCGGCTGAGACAGCCGCCCGCGATGGGCTGCCCATAGCGCGCGCCGAGCCGATCGACGGCTTGCGGCGGGACGTGAACCTGCTGGGCTCGCTGCTGGGTGAGGTACTGCGGGAACAGGGCGGCGAGGAGCTTTTTGCGGCTGTCGAGCACGTGCGTAAAACGGCGATCGCCCTGCGATCGGCTGGCTCCGCAGGTCAGCCAGAGATGGCAGATCTCCTGGCCTGGGCTGAGGCGCAACCGACTGACCGGCTGCTCCACGTCGTGCGTGCGTTCAGCGTCTATTTCCACCTGATCAACCTAGCCGAGCAGCATCACCGTGTCCGCACGCTGCGCGAGCGCGAGCGGGCCGACCCGCCGCTGCACGAGTCGATCGAGGCGGCGCTGGTAGCCTTGCGCGAGCGAGGGGTCGAGGCTGCGACGATTTGCGCCGCATTGCAACGCCTTCAGGTCTGCCCGGTCTTAACGGCGCACCCTTCGGAGACCCGGCGCCGTACCCTGCTGTACCACCTCGAGCAGGCGAGCAGGCTGATCGTCGCCCTCGACGATCGCCGGCTCACGGAGCGCGAGCGTAGTCGGCTGCTGGAAGAGCTGCGCGCCCGGATCACACTACTCTGGCAGACGGCTGAGGCCAGGGCCGAGCGCCCGAGCGTGCTGGACGAGGTACGGAGCATGCTCGCGGTTCTCGTCGGCCCAATCTACGAGATGGCTCCAGCGTTCTGGCGCGCGCTGGAGACCGCTGTGGCGCGGGTCTACCCGGAGATCGGCCCGCTCGAGCTTCCCGGCGTGCTCCGCTTCGGGTCATGGGTAGGCGGCGATCGTGACGGCAACCCAGCGGTGACGCCTGCGGTCACCCGCGCGGCAGCGCAGCTCGCACACGTCGCGATTCTCCGTCGCTACCAGGATGAAGTGCAGCGGCTGGGACACGACTTGAGCGTCTCGCAGCGGCTGGTGGGGGCAGCTCCCAAGCTGCTCGATTCGATCGAGCAGGATCGTGAGGCTCTTGGACTGCAGCCAGTGCGGGCCTGGGCCGATGAGCCGTACCGGCGCAAGCTGGGGTTAATCGCCGAGCGCCTGCGCCGCACCGAGTCCGGGCAGCCCGGCGCGTACGCGTCCCCTGAGGAATTCCTGGCAGACCTGCGCCAGGTACAGGAGAGCCTGGAGACACACCGGGGAGGGCATATCGCGGCAGGTGCGCTGCGAGACCTGCTCCGCCGAGTTGAGTTGTTCGGTTTTCACCTCGCTGAGCTCGAGGTGCGCCAGCACGCGGCCCGGCATGCCAGCGCGGTGGCGGAGCTACTCGGGCTGGCGGGTCTCCCTGGCTACCTGGCCCTCGACGAGGCGAGCCGGCAGCGACTCCTCGTCGAGCGGCTGGCAGCGCCGCCGCTGGCGCTTCCGCGTGAGGCGCTCTCGCCGGAGACGCGCGAGGTGCTCGAGACCTTGGAGGCGATCGCCGAGATCCAGCGCCTGCACGGCCCGCGTGCCTGCCAGACCTACGTGATCTCGATGACCCGGGCGCCGAGCGACGTGCTCAACCTGCTCTTCCTGGCCCGTGAGTGCGGGCTGGCCGCCTGGGGCGGCGGGCGAGAGCGGGCCTGGAGTAGGCTCGACATCGTCCCCCTCTTCGAGCAGATCGAGGAGCTGGATCGCTGCAGAGAGGTGCTTGCCTGCGTCCTGGCCCTCGAACCCTACCGGGCCGCACTGGAGGCGCGTGGTGCCCGGCAGCAGGTGATGGTCGGCTACTCCGACAGCAACAAGGACGGCGGCTATCTCTCCGCGAACTGGCGCATCTACTGTGCTCAGCAAGCACTGGCCCGGGTCGCCGCGGTAGCCGGGGTGGAGCTCATCATCTTCCACGGTCGTGGTGGGGCGATCGGGCACGGGGGCGGGCCGATGGGTCGAGCGATCCTCGCCAGGCCGCCTGAGGCGCGCTCGCTCTCCCTGAAGGTTACCGAGCAGGGCGAGGTCGTCTTCTCCCACTACCTCGACCCGGCGATTGCCGAGCGGCATCTCGAGCAGGTCGTCCATGCACTGTTGCGCTCCGCGCTCGAGCGCGAGCAGTCTGACCCACCGGACGAGTGGGTCGAGGTGATGGAGCGGCTGGCTGAAGCGTCCCAGCAGGCCTATGAGGAACTGGTCAAGGGCACGCCAGGGTTCCTGGAACTCTTCACTTCGATCACTCCGTTCCGGGAACTCGAGACCCTGAACCTCGCCTCCCGCCCAGTGACGCGCTCGGCCGGACAGGGCGCCGGGCTTCGACTGGAGGACGTGCGTGCCATCCCCTGGGTCTTTAGTTGGACTCAGGCACGGATCAACCTGCCTGGCTGGTTCGGCCTGGGCACGGCGCTCGGGGCCGAGCTCGAGTCTGGAGGACTCCATCGGCTGCGCGCCATGTACCGCGGGTGGCCGTTCTTCGCCGCCGTGCTGGACAACGCGCAGGTCAGCCTTGCAACAGCCGACCTTTCGTGCGCGCGCCTGTACGCGACGCTCGCCGGCAACGAGCGGAGCCTGTTCGAGCGGATCGTCGCCGAGTACCGCCGGAGCGCGGCAGCGATCCTGGAGGTCACCGGACAACGTGCGCTCCTCGAGCGCGCAACCGTGCTACCGCGGCTGATCAAGCTGCGTAATCCCTACGTCGACGCCCTGCACGTGGCTCAGGTGGCGTTGCTGCGTCGCTACCGAGCGCTACCTGCGGATGCTTCCCCGGCCGAGCGCACCCGACTACTCGACGCGATCCATCACAGCATCAACGGCATCGCCGCTGGCCTGCAGGTCGCCGGCTGACCTGGAGCCCGGCGGAGACAGCTTGCCACGAGTTCAGCCTCATCCCCAGGCAGGCAGGAGGCACTCAGCGAGCGGCCGCTGGTGTCCGGCGCGCGCGGAGTTGAATCGGCTGGGCAGCGGCTACAGGTCGCTGCTGGTCGCGGGCTGGTGGCGGCGTCTCGAGCGCCTGCCGGATTTCTCCGCGGACGTACGGATCGGACTCGCTGACGAGCGCCCTCCGGAGTGCCGGATCGGCGGCCGCTGCATCGATCCGGGCCATGGCCCAGGCCGCATGGCCGCGGACGAGCGGTACGTCATGCCGGGTAAGCACCTCTTCCAGTACAGCAAGGTCGTCAGGTCGTCCGACATTGCCGAGGGCGACCGCAGCGTTTCGGGCCAGGCCAGAGCGCTTCGCACGCAGCACGGCGCGGCCACGATAGACCTCGCGGAACTCCTCCTCGGTCATCCGCAGCAACCACGTAAGCGCCGGGAAGCAGTGCTCGATCCGCTCGGGGCGGAAGTCTGGGTCGACCACCGGGCGCGCTGCTCCGGTGTACGGGCAGACTTCCTGGCACAGGTCACAGCCAAAGACCCAGTTGCCCATGAGCGGTCGCAGCTCGCGCGGGATCGGCCCGCGCAGCTCGATGGTCAGAAACGAGATGCAGCGTGGCACATGGAGTGTGTACGGCTCGACCAGCGCCCCGGTGGGGCAGGCATCGAGGCAGGAAGTACAGCGGCCGCAGCGGGGACGGAGCGGGGTGTCCGGCTCGAGCTCGATGTCGACTATCAGCTCTCCCAGCATCACCCAGGAACCGTAGCCAGGCACGAGCACCATCGTGTTCTTGCCGTACCAGCCCACGCCCGCCCTGACCGCTGCGGCGCGGTCGACGATACGAGCCGTGTCGACCAGGAAGCGGGCTTCGATTCTCCGGCCCAGCTCCGCCTCCAGGCACGCATGCAGTCGCTCCATCCGCGCGCGCAGGGTCGTATGGTAGTCGCGCCCCCAGGCGTAGCGGGAGATACGGCCGTGCGGCTCGCCGTCCTGAGGAGGCTGAAGATCAGGCTGCCAGTACGGTACGCCGACGCTGATGATGCTCCTGGCCGTCGGGTGCAGGTTGCGTGGATCGGCGGAGAAGCGTGCCCGGTCTTCGGTAAACCACTCGAGGCCGGTCATGTGGCCCTCGCGGATCCGTTCGAGCACCATCTCCGCGATGTCTGAAAAGGATGCGGCCGTCGTCACCCCGGTGACGACCAGGCCGGCTTCCCGGGCCAGCACCTTGAGTCGCACGCTCGTCAACGACGTCACGCTGAACTCCGGTCGTGCGCGCCAGCCATCAATGCCTCCACTTCAGCGAGCGTGGGGAGGCTGGCCTGCGCACCGAGCGCCCGCACCGCGAGCGCTCCCATCGCGTTGGCAAACCGCCCCAGACGTTCCGGATCCCAGCGCCGGAGCAGCCCGTAGACCACGCCAGCGGCAAAGGCATCGCCGGCACCGGTCGTATCGACGACCTCGACGTTGAAAGCGGGTACCGAAATGACGTCACGACGCGTGACGACCACGCACCCCTGCCTCCCCCGGCTGATCGCCGCCAGGCGGGTCACGTGGAGGGGCATCAAGGCCTGCAAGCGCCCGATCGCAGCATCGAGATCGGCTGTTCCCGCGAGGTAGCAGAGCTCGTCGTCGTTACCGACGATCACATCGTGCTGGAGCGCCAGCCGGAGGCCTTCTTCCGGCTCCAGTTCCAACAGGTAGACCAGCGGGCCAACGAGCTGAGTGCGCGGGGAGACGTGGGCCGGCAAGTCCACGAGGAACTGTCGTAGCTGCGGGTCATCGACGTCAACGACCAGCAGCTCGAAAGAAAACAGTTCGTCGATCGGCAGCGGGTCACCGAGCTGGAGCCGGGCCCCCTGTTCCCAGAGGATCGTCCGATCGGGCCCGTGCTCCCCGGGAGCCACCAGGATGAAACAGGCGTCGGTCGGTACACCGGCCTTCACGCGCACGTGGCGCACGTCGCAGCCCTCGGTCGCGAGACCTTCGATCAGCGTGCGCCCCTCAGCGTCGTCACCGACCACCGCCGCCAGCGTGACAGCGACACCTAGCCTCCGGAGTGCCACGCACAAGTTGCTCGTGGTACCGCCCGGCTGCTCTTCCCGGTGCGTGACGATAGCGTACGACCCGGGCTGCGGGCTGCGATCCAGAACGAGAAAGCGATCCCACGAAATCAGGCCAACCGCAGCGATATGATCGGAGCGGGTTAGCGCGCGCTCTCTCTCCATGCAGCCCTACCCAGGCGAGCTTGATCCTAACCGTCGACGATCGGCACCGTGATCCGGCGACGCTCGACCTCCCCATCGGGGGTTCCAGCCGCCTGCTCCGCCAGAACGAGCTGGATCTCCTCTTTCAGCGCCGGGACGATGTCGCCCTCGTCTACCTTGCGCACGATCTTCCCCTTGCGGAAGATGACGCCCTTGCCACGACCGGCAGCGACGCCGACGTCGGAGTCGCGCGCCTCCCCTGGGCCATTCACGACGCAGCCCATCACGGCGACCTTGATCGGCTCCTTGATGGTCTTTAGGTAGGCATCGATCTCGTTCGCGAGCTTGAAGAGGTCGACCTCGACCCGCCCGCATGTCGGGCAGGCGACCAGCGTCGCCCCGCGCTGCCTCAGACCCAGGCTCTTGAGGATCTCGTACGCGACGTACACCTCTTCAACCGGGTCGGTCGCGAGCGAGACGCGAATGGTGTCGCCGATCCCTTCGGCCAGCAGCGTCCCGATACCGACCGCCGAGCGGATCGCCCCTGCTTTCGGTGTGCCGGCTTCGGTCACACCCAGGTGCAGCGGGTAGTCGACCAACGTGGCCATCCGCCGGTACGCCTCGAGCATCACCGGTACCTCGAACGCTTTCAGCGAGATGACGATGTCGCCAAAGTCGAGGGCTTCGAGGATGCGCACGTGCCCGAGTGCAGTGCGAACCATGTGCTCCGCGATCAACTCTGTGTGCGTTGCGTTTTGCGCCGCCATCTCATCGACGAATTCACGGGTCATAGGCGGCAATGAACCGAAATTGACACCGACCCGGATCGGTACGCCCCGTTCTTTCGCCTTGCGCACCACCTCGCGGACATCTTCCGGTTTGCGGATATTGCCCGGGTTGAGACGAAGCTTGTGAATGCCAGCGTCCAACGCCTTGAGCGCCAGGGTGTGCTCGAAGTGGATATCCGCGACCAGCGGTACTGGCGAGTATGGCACGATCTCCGGCAATGCCGCTGCTGCGACTCGATCGGGTACCGCGATCCGCACGATCTCGCAGCCCGCGTCGGCCAGCTCCTGGATTTGCCGCAAAGTCGCCTTCGGGTCACGCGTGTCGGCGGTCGTCATCGACTGCACCACGATGGGCGCATCGCCGCCGATCTGCACGTTACCGACTCGAACCGGACGAGACTTCCTCCACTGGACGGTCATTCCGTGTATATCCTCCTGAGTCAGTTCCTACCACAGGATAAGTGTGCCGCTCCCTGCGCTCAGTGTCGAGGTGGCCAGCACCTCCGGGGAGCGGGCAGCAGACCAGATTGACCGGCTCGCGTCAGCGGAGCAACGGCTCCCCACTGAGCAATCGTCCGATGTCCACAAAGGCGATGAAGAACATAAAGGTGAGCAGGATGACGAAGCCGATCAGGTGTACCAGCCCTTCCTTCTCCGGCGCGATGCGGCGGCGTCGCACCGCCTCGATCAGGACGAAGAACAGGCGGCCGCCGTCGAGCGCCGGGAACGGGATCAGGTTGAGCACCGCCAGGTTTAGCGAGAGCAGCACCGTGAGGTTGAGGAGCGTCACCCAGATCGGCGCGGGGCTGACCGCCAGGATTTCAGACGTGAGCTGACCCATACCGATTGGCCCGGCGATGCCGGTGAGCGACGCCTCGCCGCGCAAGAGCATCCCCAACGCCTGCAACATCATAACCAGGGTACCGAGCGTCTGCTCGATTCCCCGCCACGGTATCTTCCACCACGGCACGGGCTGGGCCTGGATCACTTGCCTGACGAGTAACCCGACATGAAGCTGGCTTTCCGCTGGCACTTCCACGGGCACAGCGAGATCGATGACGACCTCCTGGTCTCCGCGCACCACCACGACCTCAACCGTCTGTCCGGCATAGTGCTTGAGGGCGAGGGTGTAGCTCGCCACGTCTTCAATCTGATACGCGCCGATCCTGACCAGTTCGTCTCCTGGCTGGAACCCTGCCACCTCGGCAGGCGAAAGTCGCTCCACCTGCGCCACGCTGATCCGTGCGCGCGCCGCCTCAGTGACTCGGATTCCAGTTCGTCCCTGTCCCGGGGGAGGGTCACGCCGCGGAACGACGACCGTCTCCACGCGCTCGCTGCCCCTCAGCACGGTCACGGCCATCGGCCGGCCGGCATGCTCATCGGTCAGCTCGAGTAGTTGCTCCACCGATTCCACTGGACGGTCGGCTACGGCCAAGAAGCGGTCGCCAGGCTGCCATCCAGCCTCGGCGGCTGGGGAGTCAGGGGCCACTTCGGCGATGTACACGCGCAATTCTGGTTCACCCTGAGCCGCAACCAGCAGCGTGGTCAAGAGCACCGCCAGCACGAGGTTCATCAGTGCCCCCGCAGCAAAGAAGACCGCGCGCTGGAAACGCGACTTCGTTTGCAGGCTGCCCGGCTCGAGACTACGGCTATCCTCGCCGAGGACACGGACGAAGCCGCCGATCGGGATCAGGTTGATGGAGTACAGCACATCGCCACGCCTGATCCCGACTATCCGAGGCGGCAGCCCGATGCCGAATTCCAGCACCTTGATGCCGAAGAGGCGCGCGGTCAAGAAATGGCCGAGCTCGTGTACCAGGATGAGGAGCGCGAGGATCGGGACG
The DNA here is from genome assembly GCA_938082375.1 of uncultured Thermomicrobiaceae bacterium. GTDB lineage: Bacteria > Chloroflexota > Chloroflexia > Thermomicrobiales > Thermomicrobiaceae > Thermalbibacter. The sequence goes on along the minus strand of CALKCJ010000020.1, from coordinate 170,391 downwards.
ATGTAGAGCGCGGTCGCCGTCACGGTTCAGCCTCGATCTCCGTTCAGGGCCGCCGACTCAGTAGGCGGCCGCCTAACTGTAGCCAGCAACCTTCGCCGCGTCAATCTCGACAGAAGAAGGCCGGCACGCCCTTGCCGATTTGCACCACGTAGTCGACAATGTCGCTGGCAGTGCCGACTGAGGCGTATGGACAGCCTCATAGGTTCCGTTTATTATGTACGCGGTGGAGGAAAGAGGGGCGAGCGGCATGATTATTGGGGTGCCGAAGGAGATCAAGGACAAAGAGAACCGCGTCTCGACGACCCCTCACGGTGCCCGTGAATATGTGCGGCACGGGCATCGAGTGATCGTTCAGGCCGGGGCTGGGGAAGGGAGCGGCTTTTCGGACGACGAGTATCGAACCGCTGGTGCGACGATCCTCCCATCGGCCGAAGAGGTGTGGGCTCAGGCCGATATGGTCGTAAAAGTGAAGGAACCGATTCCGCCGGAATACCCCTTACTGCGACCTGGCTTGATCCTCTACACCTACCTCCACCTGGCCGCCAACGAGGAGCTGACGAGAGTCCTCATCGACAAAGAAGTTACAGCGATCGCCTACGAGACCGTGCAGCTCCCCGACGGCACGCTGCCGCTCCTGGCGCCGATGAGCGAGGTCGCTGGCCGGTTGGCGGTTCAGGTCGGCGCCTACTATCTGATGAAGCCGAATGGCGGCCGCGGTGTCCTGCTCGGCGGCGTCACCGGCGTACCGTCCGCCAACGTAGTGGTCCTCGGTGGTGGCACGGTGGGCACGAACGCCGCTCAGATGGCGCTCGGCTTAGGCGCCAACGTCATCCTGCTCGATATCAATGCTGAACGGCTCAGGTATCTCGACCACGTCCTCCACGGGCGCTTCCACACGCTGATGTCGAACCAGCAGAGCATCGCGGATGCCGTTGCCGATGCTGATCTCGTCATCGGCGGGGTGCTCATTCCCGGTGCACGGGCCCCGAAGCTGGTGAGCCGCGAGATGGTCGCGTCGATGCGCCCCGGCTCAGTGGTGGTCGACGTCTCGATCGATCAGGGAGGATGCATTGAGACCGCTCGCCCCACGACTCATACCGATCCCATCTATGTCGAATACGGGGTCGTCCACTACTGTGTGACGAATATGCCGGGCGCAGTGCCCCGGACGAGCACCTTCGCGCTCAGCAACGCCACGCTGCCCTACGGGCTCAAGCTCGCCGATCTGGGGTTCGTCGAGGCAGTGCGTCGTGATCCGGCACTGGCGAGGGGAGTTAACGTCTTTCGCGGCACCATAACGCATCCATCGGTGGCCGAGGCGTTTGGACTCCGCTACACGCCTGTTGACGAAATACTCTAGGGTGTGAGACGATTGGGCGCCGGAAAGCGGTCGGGCACTGTGCAATGACGAAGTTACCAAGTCAACTTCGGGATCAGTCGTCGTTGCTCGGCGATGCGGGGGGTGAATTGGCGTAGAGAATAGCTGGAGGGAACGGATGCAGGAACAAATCGAGGCGTTTCTCTCCTCCGTCGGGAACGAGCGAGGTCTGTCGGCTAACACAGTCGCAGCCTACCGGAACGACCTGGAGCAGTTCGCGGCGTTCCTCGCTGGCATGCGCGGGGTAGCGACCTGGAGCGCGTTGACGTCCGCAGAGCTGGGAGACTTCATCGCCTACTTGCGGAAGCGGCAGTATGCTGAGACGACGGTCGCGCGGAAACTCGCAGCAGTCAAGTCATTCTGCCACTACCTCAAAGAGCAGGGGATCCTGGAGACAAACCCGTCAGACCGGCTGCCGTCACCGAAGGTTGGGCGGTTTACCCCGCGGGCGATCACCCCGCAGGAGGTCACGGCGTTGATCGCAGCCGCCTCGAGTGACCCCACACCGGAGGGGCTCCGCGACCGCGCAATGCTGGTTACCCTGTACGCGACAGGGATGCGCGTCAGCGAGCTGACTGCACTCGATGTCGATGATCTTGACCTCGAGCGTGGTGTCGTGAGCGTGAGCCGGAATCCCGAGCGGCCACGGCAGGTACCACTCAACGCGGAGGCGGTCTCGGCGCTCCGAACCTATCTCGAGACCGGCCGGCCACTGCTGGCGCAGCGACCGGACGAGCGGGCTCTCTTCCTCAACCACCGTGGCAGCCGGTTGACCAGGCAGGGATTCTGGCTCATTCTCAAGGAGTATGCCGATCGAGCTGGTATACCGGAAGTGACGCCACACACCTTGCGTCACTCCTTCGCTCTGCACGCGCTGAGCCAGGGCTTTGAGCTCCGCGAGGTGCAGCGAATCCTTGGGCACGTCAGCCCAGCGACGACCCTGGTCTACCAGCAACTCTTGCAAGAGACTGCGTCGAGCGCAGATGGACGAGCCGTTCTGCACCACGGTGCGAGCTACGACCGCGTAGTGAGCGAGCGACGGCCGTTCGCCCTGCGAGAGTAACTCGGCTTCTGTATCATCAACAGGTGAACCCGGCCGCACCGCCCCTCGTGCAGGCAGCCGAGGGGCGGATTAATCAATCCTGGGGACCAGGCGTGATGGGAGACCACCTCAATGAACGCAAGCCAGCCGGTAACAGTGAGTCTCGACACCATCGCGTCGCTGGCGAAGCGACGCGGCTTCGTGTACCCCGGTAGCGAGATCTACGGCGGCCTGGCCAATACCTGGGATTTCGGGCCGCTCGGCGCCGAGGTGAAGCGCAATATCAAGAACGCCTGGTGGGAGTTCTTCATCCAGCGACGAGACGACATGGTTGGGCTCGACGGAGGCATCCTGCTTCACCCGCGCGTGTGGGAAGCCTCCGGCCATGTGCAGGAGTTCCACGATCCGCTCGTCGACTGTCGCAACTGCAAGAGCCGGTTCCGGGCCGATACGCTCCTCGAAGAGAAGCTCGGCCTACGCGTCGAAGGGATGTCTCTCGAGGAGATGAGCCGGGCCATCCAGCAGAGCGAAATCCCTTGCCCGGTCTGTGGCCGGCGGGACTGGACACCAGTTCGCCAGTTCAACCTGATGTTCAGAACCTTCATCGGGCCGGTCGAGGAGCAGAGCACACTCGTTTATCTGCGCCCTGAGACCGCGCAGGCGATTTTCGTCGACTTTAAGCAGATCCTGCAGAGCAGCCGAATGAAGATCCCCTTCGGCGTGGGGCAGATCGGGAAAGCGTTCCGCAACGAGATCACCCCCGGCAACTTCATCTTCCGCCTGCTCGAGTTCGAGCAGATGGAGATTGAGTACTTCATCCGGCCCGAAACCTGGCCGGAGACATTCGAACACTGGCTCGCTGAGATGGCGCGTTTCCTGCACTGGATCGGTCTGGGAACCGCTCGCCTCCGGATGAGAGAGCACGGGCCGGAAGAGCTCTCGCACTATTCCAAGCGCACGGTCGACTACGAGTACTACTTCCCGTTCGGCTGGAAGGAGCTCTGTGGGCTCGCCTACCGTACCGACTACGACCTCCGCCGTCATCAGGAGTACAGCGGCGAGGATTTGAGCTACTTCGACCAGGAGCGGAACGAACGCTTCATTCCCCACGTCGTCGAGCCGACGATGGGGGTCGAGCGCCTCTTCCTGGCCTTGCTGGTCGATGCCTATCACGAAGAGCCGGCAGTGGACGTGAGTGGCAAGCCGTACACGCGCGTCGTCCTTCGCTTCCACCCGCGGATCGCGCCCTTCAAGGCGGCTGTGCTGCCCTTGATGCGCAAGCCAGAGCTCGTGCAGCGCGCGCGAGAGGTCGCAGCACTCCTTCGGCCACACTTCATGATCGACTATGACGAGACGCAGAGCATCGGCCGTCGCTACCGGCGGCAGGATGAGATCGGCACCCCGTACTGCGTCACCATCGACTACGAGACGCTCGACGACAACGCCGTGACCATCCGTGACCGTGACACGATGGAGCAGGTACGGGTACCGATCAGCTCGCTAGTCGAGGAACTCCGGCACCGCCTCGTGGGGAGTGAGGACAAGGGGTAACCCGGCTGGGCGCCTCGCAGAGCAGAACCGTGGGACGACAACTTAGTCGTCCAGCGTCTGACCGGCGAGCCTGCGGTACAGGGCGTCGAGTTCCTCGTCCGAGAAGTAGTAGATGACGATCCGGCCGCCTTGCCGGCCCGGTCGAAGTTCGACCTTCGTCCCGAGGGCGCGGCGGAACGCGTCCTCGATATGCTGCACCTCCGCCGGTGGCGGTGTTCGGGGTCGCGACCGCCGCTCGGGCGCTCGCTGCCAGCGACGAACCAGCTCTTCCGTCTGGCGTACGCTGAGCCCCTGCTCCAAGACGAGCCCGAGCGCTGCGATCTGGTCGGCTGCCTGGGCCAGCCCAAGCAGCGCCCGCGCATGGCCTTCCGTAATTTGCCCCGCCGACAGCGCATCCCGCACCGGTGCCGCCGCCTGCAGCAACCTGAGCGTGTTGGCCACCGCTACCCGGCTCTTGCCGACCCGCTGCGCGACTTCGGCCTGAGTCAACCCGAACTCCTCGATCAAGTACCGGTAGGCCTGCGCTTCCTCGATCGCTGTGAGGTCGGCTCGCTGGACATTTTCGATCAGGGCTAGCTCGAGCGCATCCCGTGGACTCACATCCCGCACGATCGCCGGAATCGTGTCAAGCCCGGCCAGCCGGGCAGCACGCCAGCGCCGCTCGCCAGTCACCAGCTGGTAGGGCACAGCTCCATCCGACCGTGCCACGATCACCGGCTGAATCAACCCGTGCGTGCGGATGGAGTCAGCCAGCTCCACCAATCCCTCGTCGTCGATATGCTGACGAGGTTGTCGGGGATTGGGGCTGATGGCTTCGATGTCGATCTCCTGAACGCTGTCCGAACTCGCCGGCCCCTGGATCAGGGCATCGAGCCCCCGTCCGAGACCACCTCGTCGCTGCGCCATCGCCGTCTGCCTGCCTCGCCGAGCTTCCGTGCCTCCCTTGAGTCTAGCACGGGCGGTTCGTCCTGCAGGCTATACTCCGACCCGAGCCGGGCCAAGAGCCGGCGAATCCGGACAGGATCACGGCGATGTCGTGGCTAGCGCAGCTCATCGGGATACTGCTCGTCACCGCGGTCGTCAGCATGTGGGCGCGCGCAGCACGCGCCGATCGGACGCTTCGCTTGCTGCTCCTGGGGCTTCTGTGGAGCATCGCTTTGGGATCGACACTGATCGGCGTGGGGCTGACGCTTGCCAGGCCGCGGGTTGCACCCGGAATCGGCCTGGTGCTGACGACCACCGGCGTGGCGATGCTGGTTCCGCTCGCCGGGCCAGTGCGCCGTTTCCTCGCTCGGCTGCTCCCGTTCGATGCCGAGTCGATCCCCGACCTGGTGGGGCTGACCATCCTCGCGACCCTGATCGCGGGCAATCTCGCCACACTCATCTGGCTCGGAGACGAGCTACGGATCGCTTCGGTATCCGTGGTTCAGCTCGTCGCGCAGTCGATCACCTTGCTCGGTGTCGCGCTGCTCGCTGTCGGACTGGGCTTCGAACGCGATCTGTCCTCGGCGGCTCAGCGGCTTGGCCTGCGGCGTCTCAACTTCGTGCAGGCCGTCACGGCACTCGGCTTCACCGTCTTACTCTTCATCATCGCGAGCCTCTCAGGCGCGCTGACGCAGTGGCTTCAGCCGGAGCTAGCTCGTGTGATCGAGGACCGTTTGGTTCGAATGACCGAGGAGGTTTCCTCCGTCGGCGGAGCGCTCGCCGTCAGCATGGCCGCCGGTATCGGCGAAGAGGTGCTGTTCCGAGGGGCGATCCAGCCACGCTACGGCCTTGTGCTCACCTCGGTGCTCTTTACACTCGTCCACGTGCAGTATGGCCTCTCGTTCATCACTGCTGGCGTCTTCGCCATGAGCATGCTGCTGGGGCTGGAACGCCGCTACCTCGGGACGACCGCCTGCATCCTGACGCACACGGCCTACAACGTCGTGGCAATTCTGCTCCAAAACCTCGCGACCTGACTGTTCCCCCGGGCAGGGGGATCCCTCGTCGCCAGCGTCGTTGCCAGTGCTCGCTAGCTGTAACACGTGCCTTCTACGGCTGTGGTACGGGGGTCGCTTCGAGCGAGGAGCCCGCGCCTGCGGAGCCACTGGAAGGATTCGAGAGGTTCCCAGCCGCTGGGAACTGCTCCCACGTGCCGTTTTCGAGCAGCATGTAGACGAAACCGCGCTCGCTCAACAGCAAGAGCCCATTCTCGAACGCCTGGATCCTCGCGCCCTGCGCCATGAGGTACGCTTCCGGCTCGATCGCGTAGCCGAGCGTGGGCTGGAGCGCCTGCTCGCGCCATGCGGCACCGAACGATCCACCAGGTGACCACAGGTTCGGTTCGACTTCCTGGGCCGTCGGCCAGGTTTCCGGCGCCCAAGTGTCAGCGATCGGGAACCAGGTGCCGTCAGAGACCAGCACGTAGATGGCGAGCCTGTCGAACCGCTCGATCATCAGGCCTCGCTGGAAACCCATCTCGGTCGCGCTCACCGTATAGGCGTACTCGAGCGGCCGCCCGAGCTTTTGCTGCACCGTCGCATTGCCCCAATAGACCTGCGCGAAGGCACCGGTCACCGGGATCGGTTCCGGGGTGGTCGGAAGCGGGCTGACAGTAGGCTCTGGCGTCGGCGACGGGGAAAGGGCAGGCGTGGGTGTCGGCGACGGCTCCGGGGTCGACGCTATCTCTGGCGTCGAAGCCGGCGTCGGAGTAGGTGCCGGTGGCGGTGACGGAGTCACCGTCGGCGCTGGCCGGGGTGTGGTCGCCGGGACAGGAGACGGGTGCGCGGGCTGATTCGGCTCGGCCGCGATCGTGGGGGACGGGCTGGGAGTGGGCGTGGGGATGGGTGGCTCCGTCGGCTCCACCTGAGCTCGCTCCGGCGTTGCGGTCGGCGAGAGCTTCGGAGTCGCCTGGGACGGCGTCGGCACTGGAGTTTGCTGGCCCGCGATAACGCGCGTGGTACGGAAGGTGACCACCCAGTCCTTACCGAGCGGATGTCCCCACTGATCTTGCGCACCGGCCAGGACGGCTACGGTGTAGACCGTGTCTGGCAAGAGCGACACCTGTTGCTCCTGGTCGGCTCCGATAACGAGGGTGGTGCCGCGCCAGCTCACCGGCAGCCGCTCGCGTTCGGCGGCGGGCGCGATCCGTAGGTGGGCAATGACCGACCGGTGATCCATCGGCTTGTTGAAGGTGATCTCGATCGGCTGGTAGATCGGCCACACCTGGCCATTCTGTGGCGAGGAGCCAGCGACCGCTGGGGGAAGGGCACGCTGGTATCCGATGGTGAGCACAAGTGCGAGCACGACGAGCACGGCAACGCTAAAGGCTGCCGTAGAGAAGCTCGGCCGGAGGAAGAGCCCCCGAGGGCCACGCTTCGCTCTCGGGGCAAGCTCACGCTGGACAGTCCGGCGCCAGACGTGCTGGCGAAGCTGGGGCGGCGGCTCGGGAGACGATGGCAGATAGCGCAGCTGGTCACGGAGGCGCTGGTACTCACTGAGGAGGTTCCGGCACTGGGCACACTGTGCGAGGTGCTTGTGGAGCTGCTCCTCTTCCTGCGGGCTCAGCTCCCCGTCCATGTAGGCCGAGATTAACAGCCTCATGGACTCGCACTCGCGGGACTTCATGGTGGTGCCGTTTCCTCCATCATCCGATACATGCGCCGGAACTCTTCACGTGCGCGAAAGAGTACCGACTTGACTGCTGACCGCGACAGACCCATAATCTCGCCGATCTCCTCGCAAGACAGGCCCTCGTACTCCCTGAGGATGAGAGCGAGCCGGTGCCGCGGATTCATTTGGCTCAACACAGACTGAACCAACGCTTGCGTCTCGTTGCGAATGGCCTCCCGCTCCGGATCTTCCAGGTGACCGTTGAGGTGGAGCTCCGACTGCCCATGCCCTTCCCACGGTAACCAGCGGATCCGCTTACGCCGGCGCAACACGTCCAGACAGGCGTTTGCGGCAATCCGGTGCAGCCACGCTGAGACGTTGAGGTCATCCGACGTCTGCGGCAACGCCCGGTAGGCTCGAATGAAGCACTCTTGCGTCAGGTCGCTCGCGTCCTCGGCATTCCCCATCATGCGGTAAATAAACTGGTAAATAGGCCGCTCGTACCGCTGAAAGATCGCCTCGAACGCGGCTTGGTCGCCCTCCTTCGCGCGGGTCACCCACCAAAGCTCTTCGGCGGCGGACAAGGCGGCCGAGCCGTCCATGTCACGTCCTCCTGCCTCTAACAACGTACGACAAGGACAGTGGTTCTACTCAACGCCGTGCCGCTTCGCCGTCCAGCCTACTCGATCCAACGGCGCTTGTCAATCGCCGGGTGAACGTATACCTCGACCGCGTCCCTCCTCCGGGAGTCGGTAGCGACTCCCGCTGCTAGAATCAAGGGCGACCGCCGCCCTGTGCCAGTAGCTCAGGGTGAGCGCCCGATCGGAGGTGAATCGATGGCGCACCCTTTCCTCGAGCGGCTGTCGCGCGGCCCGATCCTCTGCGATGGCGCTATGGGCACACAGCTCTACGAGCGTGGCATCCCCCTGGAGGCGTGCTTTGATGAGGTCAATCTCTCGAACCCCAAGGTGGTGATCGATATCCACCGCGATTACATCCTGGCCGGTGCCGAGATTATCGAAACGAACAGCTTCGGTGCCAACCGGTTCAAGCTGGAACAACACGGGCTCGCGTCTCTCGTCCGGCAGATCAACCGCCAGGCTGCCCGCAACGCGCGTGAGGCCCGTGAGATCACTGGCCACCCGGTCTTCATCGCAGGGTCGATCGGCCCAACTGGACGCACGCTCGCTCCGATCGGCACTACGCCTCCCGACCAAGTGCGGAAGGCCTACCGCGAGCAGATTGAGGCGCTGCTCGAAGGTGGCATCGACCTGCTTATCATCGAGACCATTTCCCAGCTCGATGAACTGCGCCAGGCCGTGCAGGCAGCTCGCGACGTCTGTGACCTGCCGATCGTCGCGCAGATGACGTTCGCCTCGGATGGCCGCACCATTCACGGGCACACACCCGACGAGGTAGTCGTTGCCCTGATGGAGCTCGGCGTCACGGTCGCTGGTGTCAACTGCAGCGTCGGCCCGCGACCGACTCTCGAGGTGCTACGGACGATGCTGAGCATCAGCAGAGGCCGGATCCCCCTGTCGGGTCAGCCGAACGCCGGCTGGCCACGACAGGTCGGCAACCGTGTCATCTTCACCGCTTCTCCGGACTACTTCGCGGACTACGCGCGAGAAGCGACTACTGCAGGCATCAGTCTCATCGGCGGTTGTTGCGGAACGACTCCAGCACACATCCAGGCGATGCGCCGTGCGCTGGCCGTGCTGGAAATCCCCGACTCCCCACGCCCCCCGGTGATCGAGGTCAAGGAGCGCCGCCCGCAAGAGCCGCTCGCTGCCGAAGGGCCCACGAAGCTGGCGCAGAAGTTGGGCCGCGAGTTCGTCGTCAGCGTCGAGATCGATCCACCGAAGGGACTGAACCCACGTAAGGCGCTGGCTGGAGCACAGCTCCTGAAGGACGCTGGCGTCGAGTTCATCAACGTGGCTGATAGCCCCATGGCTCGTGTCCGCATGAGTGCGCTTGCCCTGTGCGTCCTCATCCAGCAGGAGGTCGAGATCGAAACGATCTTGCACTTCACCACGCGGGATCGGAACCTGATGGGACTCCAGTCAGACCTGATCGGCGCCCACGCGCTCGGCATCCGCAACATCATCGCGCTGACGGGCGACCCGCCCACACTGGGAGACTACCCACACGCCACAGCGGTCTATGATGTCGATTCGATCGGCCTCGTCAAGATCATCAAGCAGTTTAACCGCGGCCTGGACGCAGGCGGGGCGTCGATCGGCCAGATGGCGAGCTTCACCGTTGCCGTGGCCTGCGACCCCACGCGCCCTCACCTCGACGAGGAGATCGAACGACTCCACCGGAAGATCGAAGCTGGTGCCGATTTGGTGATGACGCAGCCGATCTTCGCTCTCAGGGTCTGGAGCGACTTCCTGAAGCGCTACGAGGAGCGATACGGCCCCATCGGCGTACCGGTGCTCCTCGGCATCCTCCCCCTACAGAGCCACCGCCACGCCGAGTTCCTGCATAACGAAGTGCCCGGTATCACGCTGACCGACGAGGCCCGTGAGCGGATGCGGCTGGCAGGCCCCGAAGGACGGCGCGAAGGTATCAAGATGGCGCAGGAACTCCTGCTCGAGGCACGCGAGCTCGTTCACGGCGTCTACCTTATGCCCTCGTTCGGGCGATACGAGGTCGCAGCCGAAGTGCTCGAGATGCTACCGGATCGGCGACTGGCGGTACCCCAGAGGGGCTGACCGGCCCACGGCCACCACCAGATGCTGGCGGCCAGCCCGCTGTCATCCCCGAAGCTGGCAGCCACTTCATGCGCTGCCCCATAAGGCGGTGGTGATGTCCCCGAGCGCGGCGAGCAGACGACGTAGCTCCGGCTCGTGCACCCAGCCCATATGGCCGATACGGAGGATCTTGCCCCGCAGGCACCCCTGGCCCCCGTTCACCTCGATACCATGGCGCGCCCGCAGCTCCTGGACGACCGTGTCAGCGGCCAGACCCTCCGGCGGCCGGAGCGCCGTCACGGTCGGCGAGGCGAACGAGGGATCAGCGAAGAGCCGGTATCCCAGTTCCGTCGCGCCAGAGCGAACCAGCTCGGCGAGAGCCCGGTGCCGGGCGAAGACGTGCTCCAACCCTTCGGCCTCCATGAGGTCGCAGGCAGCTTCCAGTGCGTAGAGTAGGGTGAGCGGCGCGGTCGAGGGCATGTCGCCCGCCTGCGCCTGCTCGCGATACTCCCGAAGATCCCAGAACGCTCGAGGGAATCCTGCCGCCCTCGTCGCCGCCCAGGCCCTCGGACCGACGCCGACGATCACCAGGCCCGGAGGGCACATCCAGGCCTTCTGCGATCCGCTGAAGATGAGGTCAACTCCCCAGGCGTCCATCTCCAGCGGCATGCCGGCTACCGCGCTGACTCCGTCGACGAGCAGGAGGGCGCCATGCTGCCTGACCAGCTTGCCAACCTCCGCGAGCGGGTTCACCACTCCGGTCGAGGTCTCGTTGTAGGTGTAGAGCACGGCCTTGACATTGGGATGCGCTTCGAGCGCCGGCCGGACGTGCTCGACCGTGGCAGCAGAGCCCCATGACACCTCAACCAGCACGACCTCCAGCCCGAAGCGCTCGGCCACGCGCGCCCACCGTGCCCCGAAGTCTCCGTTGACGACCGCGAGAATCCGGTCTCCCGGGGAAAGGGTGTTGACCAGCGCGATCTCCCACCCGGCCGAGCCGGTGCCTGGCAAGACGAGCACGTTCCCCTCGGTCTGATGGAGCCACGCTAGTCGCTGGAGCAGGCGTTTGAAGAATGTGCGGAAGGTGTTACCACGGTGGTAGATCATCGGCCGCTGCATCGCCTGCGTGACGGCCGGAGGGATCGGGGTTGGCCCGGCGATCCGGAGGTCGGTTACACGCATGCTTGCTCGACGTCCCCATCCACTCGTCCAACACCGCGCGGGAGCGGTGCTGTCTCCGCTCCCGCTCCGGTAGTGTACTCATCGGCGCCCCGCGGGTGGCAAGCCGGTCGACCCGCGAAGTGGTTCCGTCAACACCACCCGTTACTCCTCGAGAACCGGCAACGTCACCCGAGAGGCGAAATTGTGCTGGTGCAGGACGAGCTGTGTCGCCACCCGCGTGGCCGCTGCGCCTTCTGCGCCGAGCTCGCCGCCGGTGTTCAGGTTGCGATCCCAGTGTGGGAAATCGCTGCTCGATACCTGCACGCGGATCTGGTGGCCTCGCCGGAACACGTGCGCGGTGGGGCCCAGGTCGATCCGATACTCGTAGATCTCACCCGGCGTGATCAGCTTCGGCTGGGTAAGCGACTCACGGAAGCGCGCACGGATAATCCCCTGCGCGATGTTGATGGATTGCCCGGCCGGACTGACGTCGCACAGCTTGACCGTGAAGTCGGTATCGGGGGCGGAAGAGGCTGCGTACAGCGTCGCCTGCACCGGCCCCACCACCATGAGTTCTCGTTCGAGTGGAGCCGAGGTGTAGACCAGCACGGCGTTGGAGAGTTCGATGGCCGTCTGATCGGCCGGCCCCATCGGCGCGACTGTGGGGAAGCAGCAGGAGCGTCCGCCAGCGCTGGGTGTCGGGAAGATCGGATCATAGGTGTAGACATCCGGTGGCTCCCCGCCGGGCGGCTCCAGGTTCAGCCGGCCGTTACCGTTGACCGAATTGGCCGCACCCGCGCTGTGCAAGTAGAGGTGGCGCTCGCTCACGCCCGGCGGCGGCCAGTCGTCGAAGTCGCGCCACTCGTTGATGCCCATCACAAAGGTGGTGACCGGTGAATCCAGTACGCCGGTGTCTTCGTCCAGCAGGAACTGCTTGAGCCAGCGCGCCTGCCACAGATCGACGATGTTGCGCGCCTCGGGCCCGAAGTCGACGCAGCCGGTCACCTGGCCCCATGGAATGTGATACCAGGGGCCGACGAGCAGCTTCTGCGCCCGGCGTGCCGCCTCGTCGCCGGCCTCGCGACGCAAGCTGGCGAAGTTCTTCACCGTACCGTTGACGAAGATGTCGTACCAGCCGCCGATGTGCAGGGCGGGCACCGTGATCCGCGAGTAGTCTTCATCGATGCTCCAGCGGCGCCAGTAGTCGTCGTAACTGGAGTGCGCGAGCCAGTCGAAGAAGTACGGCGCCAGCCCGCTGGAGGCGAGCGGCGGATACTGATTGAGCGGTAAGAAGCCATACCAGGCAGGGGCCTGGAAGAACGCAGCGGCAAGCTGCCCCGTCAGCGCGTCGTCACCGCGCCGCTTGGCGGTGTCGATCGCGAGAAACGTCGCCCAGGACGCGTTGAACGCGAGCGCGAAGGCGCCTCCGTTGTAGGCCCAGCCCTCGTAGTACTGCGAAGCGGTCAACCCGGGGCAGATCGTCCGCAGGCTCGGCGGCCGCGTGGTCGCCGCCAGAAGCTGGGTCGCGCCGACGTACGAGAAGCCGTACATCCCGACGCGACCGTTGGAGCCTGGCAGCGCAGCGGCCCACTCGACGCTGTCGTACCCGTCCTCAGCCTCGAATTGGAAGGGGTAGAACTCCCCCTCCGAGCGCCAGCGCCCGCGCGTGTCCTGCACGACGACCATGAAGCCCTGCCGCGCGTACCAGGCCGGGTGATGATAGGTCAGGTTCTCCGCCTGGCTCTTGTCGTACGGCACTCTCATCAGGAGTACCGGGAAGGGCCCACCGCGAGCAGGCCGGTAAACGTCCGCATACAGCCTCGTGCCGTCGCGCATCCTGGCCGGCACGTCGTACTCCACGGTGATGTCCATGTGGCGACGGTAGACCGCGTCCAGCGCCATGGCCACGTCCCCTCTCTGTCACGTTCAACCGCTGCCTGACGCTATAGCGACCAACGCTGGCTGTCAAGGCTGCTGGCCAGGATCAAACAGCCGCCTCGTCTCCAGTCGCCCGCTGGCTCACTGCCAGGATCAGCGCGTGCACCGTCCAGAAGATGGTCGCCATGTGCGGGAAGCTGATATTGAAGAAGTAGTGGTCGAACAGCCCAATGAAGAGCGCCGCGCTTTGCGCGCCCATAAGCGCCAGGAGCAAATCGCCCGCTGGCTGGTCGGCGGTTTGGTGCCAGGCCCGCAAGCCGACTAGCGTGATCGACCCCACCGCCAGTAAGAATGCAGCCAGGCCGAGCAGTCCCATCCGCTCGGCGATCATCAGGTAGATGCTCGAGACGCCGGTCCAGAGCGCGAGCGTCGGCGCCTCGCCGAAGCCGACCCCGAAGAGCGGATACTCCCTGATGATTGCCAGGGCGGTGCGATACTCCTCCAGCCGCATCCTGGTTGCCGGGTCTTGCAGCGTGAAGCCCAGCCAGAGCCGTTGGAAGAAGACCTGGCCCAGCCCCAGTGTGAGCGCGCTCGCGAGCGCGCCGATGCCGGGGAGAAGCATCCAGCGATAGCGTAGGACGGCGGCCAGCCCGATGCCAGCGGCCGCTCCCAGCCAGCCGGCGCGCGAGTAGGTCAGGAGCAGCGCCGGGGCGACCACTGCCGCGACGCCCCAGCAGAGCCAGCGTGGCAGCAGCGGCCGCTGGGCGATCCCTTGCACCACCGCCAGCACCAGCACAACAGCCAGCAGGCCAGCGAAGGAGTTCGGATCCACTGAGGTGCTGGTCAAGCGCATCGGCTTGGCCGGGTCGTCCTCGATGTAGCGGACAATGCGGGCGCTGGGATAGCCGTAGGGGATCAGCCTCGCCAGCGCCAGCAGCGTGATCCGCGGGCCAGCGGCGTAGAGGGCCAACCCAACGAGCGCGGCCAGGCCTGTGGCCGCCAGCAGCACGGTGAGCAGTCGGCACGCGTCGCCGAGTGCCCGCGTCGTACTCCAGACCACGTAGAACAGCAGCACGCCGAAGATGAACTTCATGTAGTCGTGGTACGTCTGCGTGGTGTAACCCCGGCCCAGCCCGAGCACGAACGCGAACAGCGTCACCACGACCAGCAGGGCAACCCACAGCCCGGCGACGTGCGACGGCAGCACCTGGTCGCGTCGAAGCAGGAGCGAAAGAAGCCAAACCGCTAGTACCGCCGCGCTCGCCGTTTCCAGGAGCGAGGGCGTCAGCACAACCTTGACCGGGATTACCGCGAACGGCAGCAGTGTGGAGATGGCGAGCACCACCCAAAGCCCGGCTCGCGCGTCGCTCGCGATCGCGATCCCGGCCACCACCGCGCCCAGCAGTCCGGCAGCCGGGATGGGGCCGAGCGTCGCCGCCACCACCCCGATCAACGCCCCACCAGCGACAGCGCCGACGACCCCGAGCGCGGTCACCAGCCACCGCGGGGCCGGCACCGTCGACGCCGGCCACGCCGGCAAGGAGATTTCCCAGGGCCGCCGTGGCAGCTCGGAATCGGATATCTGCTGAGCGCGCTCGCTCCTCATGAGTCATCCCAGCATCGACGACCAGTTATCCCCGCCCCAGTGAGGATCATACCCGCACCCGCCGGTCATACCATCCGGTTCCGACCACAATCGCAAGGATTCAGCTTCGCTTGCGCGTTCTGTCAACCCGATCGCTGCCGTCCCGTGCTATCCTTGCGCTAGTAGAGGTCGTACCCACGGGCCGCTGGCTCGCTCGCCTCAGAGAGGATGAGCTCGTGGAGGGCGCCCATACATGAGAACGTCCCAGGACTCGCTCGACCGTTGCCCCCTTGCACGGACGGCGTCGATCATCTGCGACGTCTGGACACCGCTGATCATCCGCGACCTGGCGAAGGGCCCGAAGCGCTTCACGCAGCTACAGCGGTCGGTTACCGGCATTAGCCCGAAGACCCTCTCGACGAGGCTCAAGCAGCTCGAACAGCAGGGGATCGTCCAGCGTCTCGCCGGGCCCGACTCGACGCGCCCACGTTACGAGCTGACGCCGAAGGGTCAGGCGCTGGTGCCGCTGATCCGCGACATGCGTGCGTACGGCCGAGTCTGGTTACTCGGCGACCCTCCAGGCCGGCGCGACAAGGAGCTTAACCCGAGCGCGGCGATGCCAGCGCGATGAGCGCGGCCAGGAGCGCGAGCCGCGCTGGGAGGCTCTCCAGCTCGATGTACTCCTCGGGGCTGTGCGGCCCGCGCCCGATCGGCCCCAGGCCGTCGAGCGTTGGCACCCCGAGCGCCGCGGTGAAGTTCCCGTCGCTCCCGCCCCCACTTGTCAACTCTGCGAACTCCAGCGCCATCGACGCGACGATCGCCCGCGCCAGCTCCAGGAGCGGGAGCGTGCCGGCCTGCTTCTCCATCGGTGGCCGGTTCAGTCCTCCACTCACTTCCGCCCGGGTGTCCGGCACCCACGACCGCGCCGCGATCTCACGGATCGCCTGGTCCACGCGGATCGCCTCGTCGCGGCTGGGCACCCGGACGTCGATCTCGGCCGTGGCTCGCTCAGGAATGACGTTCCGCCGTGTGCCGCCTCGCACGACCGTGACGTTGACGGTGGTACCTTTGTCCAAGTCGTTGAGCTGGTGCCACTGCACCGTCTTGTGGGCCAGCTCCAGGACGGCGCTACGCCCGTCCTGCGGTGCCGCGCCGGCGTGCGCGGCGCGGCCGTGTATCGTCACCGTGTACATCCCCACACCCTTACGCGTCACCAGCACTCCGCCCGGCTCGCGCCCCGGCTCCAGCACGTAGATAGCGTCGGCCGTGCGCGCAGTCTCCTCGATGAGCTGCCGTGATGTGGGTGATCCGACCTCCTCGTCGCTGTTCAGGACGAAGACCAGATCCGGCCGGGCCAGGTCGGAGAAGCCGGCGAGCAATTCCACTGCATGGATGCCGAGCACTAGCCCGCCCTTCATGTCGAGCACTCCGGGCCCGTAGGCCCGGCCCTCGCGCACCGCCAAGGGGCGCAAGGCGGCTGTGCCGGCCGGGTAGACCGTGTCGAAGTGTCCCAAGAGCATCACGCGCCGTCTTCCGTCTCCAGGCAAGGTCGCCACCAGGTGGTCGCCGAAGCCGGGGGCCGGGCGTCGCTCCACACGCCAGCCGCCGCGCTCCAGCATCGCGGCGAGCTCGTGACCGACCTCGTTCACCAGGTGGACATCGAGGGTGCCACTGTCCAGGTTCACCAACCGCGTGAGATCGCGCAGGTATTCCTCGGCCCTGCGCTGCGCTCGCGCGTGCAGGCGCGCGACCAGCTTGCCTTGAGGCGATGACGCCACCTGCTCCATCGGAGTCCCCTTACCCGATCAGGATCGGCTCGCGCTGCGGCGGCGCCAGGAACGCACAGCCGCTCGCATGGACGATAACTTCCTCTTCGAGACTGACGCGACCGTAACCCGGCACGCTCACCCCGAGTTCCAGCGTATAGACCTGATCCGGCTCCACCCGCTCGTACGGCCGTTGCCCGTAGCGCTCCCACCGCGGCCCAAGCAGGCAGCCGCCGTCGTGGACAGCTCGTCCCACCTGATGCCCGAGCCCGAACTTCCATTCCTCGGCCCCGGCCCGCGCAAATAGCTCGCGGGCGACCTGATCGACCTCCCAGCCCTGCACGCCCGGGCGCAGCGCTCCAGCGGCCGCCTGGATCGCGCCAGCGACCAGATCGAACGCCCGCTGGACCGGCTCCGGCGGGGCCGTCTCGCCCTCGGCCAGGAAGTAGAACGTCCGCTGCATGTCGGAGCAGTAGTCCTCCTGCCGCACGCCGAAGTCGATCGCCAGGAGTTGCCCCCGTTGGATGGCAATGTCGGTGGGGCCAACGTGGCCGACCGGGGAGTCCGGGCCGGCGGTGACGGTGGGGCAGTAACGCGGATCCCAGGCCGTCTCCAGCCCGCGCTCACGCACCTGGCGGCGCATGAACGCAGCGATTTCCCGCTCGGTCAGGCCTGGCCGCAGCCAGGCCCGCAGGGCATCCCAGATCTCGAGCGTTGTTCCGACCGCCTGGCGCAGGCGTCGCTGCTCCTCTGGCGACTTGCGGCTGCGCACCCGCCTGGCGACGTCCTCGCCGCCGACGACCCGCGACCAGTACGACGTGGGAGCTAGAATGTCCTGGAGCAGGAGATAGAGCCCGTGGGTCAGCCCATCGGCCAGCACGTCGTCGCGCGAGTAGTTGAGTGCGATGGTTCGGGGATCATAGCGATCGAGCGCCTCCAGCAGCGGCCGGCTCACGCCCTCCACGTAGCCGACCACGTGCTCCCAAGCGCCCGTCTGGCGGATGTTCTCGACGTCGCCGGTGCCGACGATCGCGGTGTGCTCGCCCGTCCGCGAGATCAGGAAGGCCGATTCCCAGGTCACGCTGGTGCCAACGACGAGCGGCAGGCTGGGGTCACCGATCACGTCGCTCTCCCGGGCCAGGAGCAGCCAGAGGTCGATGTCCAGTTCCTGCAGAACCTGCGTCGCCTGGGCCAGCTTCTCCCGTACTAGGTTCGCCGCGCTCATGCCACGTCTCCCTGTGCAGCGACCCACGCCTCGAGGCCAGCCACGGCTACCCTGCGCGGCCTGCCTTCAGCGTCGCCCTCACCGAGCCACGCGTAAGCCGCCAGGGCGGCCGCCCTCGCGAGGCAGGCTAGCAGGCCGGCTCGCCGCGGTCAATCACATCGCTCTTTCCGATCACGGCCTTGCAGTCTTGACCGAGGGCACCTATGCTGCGCAGCACTGAGGCGAAATCAGCCGCACCACTGAGTTCCGTTCAGCCTCCTGGAGCCAACACGCCGCCAACAGGAGGTTAGACATGAAGCGGGTCGTAATTCTCGGCGGCGGAACCGGCGGAGCCGTCTCTGCCAGCCGACTTGGCAAGTGGGGACAGCCTGGCGAGTTCGAGGTCGTCTTGGTCGACCGGAGCGCGTGGCACGAGTTCCGGCCGAGCTACCTGTGGGTGGCCACTGGCAAGCGCGAGCCCGACGAGATCCGGCGCCCGCTCAAGCTGCTCGAGGGTCGGTACGGGACGCGCGTGCTGCAGGCAACGGTCACCGGTATTCATCCCGATGCCAACACAGTCGAGACCGAGCAGGGGAGCTTGGAGTACGATTATCTCATCGTCGCCCTCGGCTCGGAACTCGTTGAAGACGCTGCGGTCGCGGGGTACGAGGCTCCCTGGGAGCTGGCGCACGCGCTCGCGCTACGAGAGCGACTGCGCCACTTTAACGGAGGCCGGTGGTCGTCGGGCCGCTCTCCTGGCCCTATCGGTGCCCACCGGCCCCGTTCGAGGTCGCCTTCATGCTCAAGTATCTCGCCGAGCAACGCGGAGTCGCCGAGCGGACGCGGATCACGGTCTTCCATCCGTGGGCTGAGCCGATGGAGACTTTCGGTCCCCAGATGGTGGAGGGCTTCCGCAAGTTCCTCGACGACTTCGGCGTCGGCTTCGAAGGCGCGTTCGGCCTCGCACGCCACGATCGGGAAAACCGAACCCTTATCTCGTCAGACGGGCGTGCGTTGGAGTACGACTTCGCTGTCATCGTGCCAAACCATCGGGCACCTGACGTGGTTCGAACCTCACCACTGGCGACCGCCGACGGCTACATGGACGTGACTCTACCGTCAATGCGTTCACCGCGCTATGACAACGTGTGGGGTATCGGCGATGCGGTGGCGCCCACCATCGGCCTCGGCATGGCCGGAGTCTTCGCTCATTTCCAGGCCGAACACGTCGTCAGCCAGATTATCGACCGCGAGCGCGGCGCCTACCTTGGAGAACTGTACAACATGGTGGGCATCTGCGTGATGGATACCGGATACATGGGCGCCGCCGTCTGGTGCAACTTCACCGACAAGCTCTTCGGCCGAGCCACGGTGCCGGATTGCCGCTTGCTCGGTGGCATGCGCGCGTTCCGGGCGGTGAAAGTCGGCTTCGAGCGCTACTGGTTTGCCAACCTCTTCGGGCACTAGAGGGGAGACCGATGTGAGCGAGCACGAGACCACGCCGGTCGAACGACTGACCCCAGAACAGCAGCAGCGCCTCGACCGCTTGCTGGCCCGCGTCGCCACCAATGCCGACGCCATCGAACAGCTCCTGGACACGATCGACTTGCTGGCAGCCAGCGGTGTCCTCGCGGGCCTCAACGCGACCCTTGAGGAGTTTGACGAGACCTTTAGCGCCATCAACCGTCCCGAGCTAATGGGCATGATCGCCAACGCCATGATGTTGCTGGGGGTCCTGAGCCAGCTCCACTACGAGCCGTTTTTCGACCTGGCGATGCGCGCTCCGGCAGTGATGAACGACGCCTATCCGCGGTTCCAGCGTCGCACCGAGCGGCTCGGTCTCCGGGAGGCGCTCGACCTCGTACGCAGCCCGGAAATGGCTGCCGCGCTCGAACTGCTCGTGTCTATCCTCCGCGCGCAACGGGGGCGGGCAGTCCAGGCTGTCCCACCTGTACCCCGCACTCCGGGACGCTGAGAGGGTCACGCCTGTTGCGAGTGGGTTCAATTGTCCGGGGGCCAGCCGCTATGAGGAGGGGAAC
This sequence comes from uncultured Thermomicrobiaceae bacterium, assembly GCA_938082375.1. Taxonomy (GTDB): domain Bacteria; phylum Chloroflexota; class Chloroflexia; order Thermomicrobiales; family Thermomicrobiaceae; genus Thermalbibacter. Next base: position 150,497 of record CALKCJ010000020.1, on the reverse strand, counting down.
ACGCTAAGCCGAGCGCCCGTTTTCTGCATGGGGTGTACCGAGAGGGGCTTGGACACAGGGAGCAGGGAGCCTAGCCGCCGATCTGGCTCATACCTCGGCCGGTATTGCGGTCGCCCTCGCGCAGTCCGTGGCCCCACGGCTTGCGCCAGACCCCGAACCGGATCTGCTCGATCAGGTCGTCCTCCGTCCCACCGGCGCGCAGGATCTCACGCACGTCTACCTCGTCGTTGCGCAACAGGCAGAGGCGGAGCTTGCCATCGGCTGTCAGGCGGATGCGGTTGCAGAAGGCACAGAACGGCTCGCTCACCGGGCTGATGAACCCGAGCGTGCCTCGCGCGCCGGGGATCTGATACACGCGTGCCGGGTCGCCGAGTGGTGCTTCGAGCTTGATCAGCTTGCCGTGGACGCGCTCGATCAGCTCGATCGTCTCGGCGGAAGTCACTAGGCCGGCGTCGTGGACATCGGCGACCCCCTCGAGCGGCATCACCTCGATGAAGCGCATCTGCCAGGGACGATCGATCGTCAGCGCGGCGAGATCCGGTACCTCGTGGTCGTTCATGCCGCGCACCACCACGGCGTTCAGCTTGATCGGCGTGAGGCCGGCGTCCTCGGCCGCCGCGATCCCTGCCCAGACCTTCTCGATCTTGCCGCCGCGGGTCATCACCTTGTAGCGGATCGGATCCAGTGTGTCGATGCTGATATTGATCCGCTTGAGGCCGGCCGCCTTGAGGTCGTGCGCCATGCGCTCCAGTAGCAGCCCGTTGGTCGTCATCGAGATGTCCTCGATGCCGGGGATGCGGGCGATCTCGCGCACCAGGTCGACGACGTGCGGCCGGATGGTGGGCTCGCCGCCAGTGAGCCGGATCTTGCTGAAGCCGATCTTGGCCGCCGCGCGGATGACGGTCAGCAGCTCCTCGTCAGACAAGAGCTCCTCGCGCGGCGCGAACTTGGCCCCGTGGGCCGGCATGCAGTAGACGCAGCGGAGGTTGCAGCGGTCTGTGAGGGAGACGCGAAGATAGGTGATCGGGCGGCCGTAGGCGTCGCGGGTGATCCGCTCCCCGGCCCGGGGTACCGCACGGTCGTCCTGGATCTCCGGCTGCACCAGCAGTGGGGCTGCCATGAGCGCTACTCCTTTTCGGGCCAGCGCATCGAAGCGCGTTCCCGCATACCCCGGTTGCAGGGATCGCCTCGCTATCCCCACGATAGCATAGATATGCGCGCTTCGCAACAGTTGCTCGGTACGCGATTTCCCGGAACCGCCACTGTTGACCACGAGAGCGCCCGGGGGTATAGTTAGAGGGATACTCCGAGCGGGCCGCGTTGGCCTACCGCACAGCGACGTCATGCAGGGCTCCAAGAACATGTCGCTACTGATGCCTCAAGAATCGCCGGCTGGCGTTCCGGCGAACGACGAGAGCGATGTATCCACAGTCGCGGCAGTGGTCGCGCCGACGTGGGATGCGATCGAACCGTGCTTTCGCCGTTCTCTGCCTAGTGCTGACCTATCGCTGGTTCGTCGAGCCTACGAGTTCGCTGCCGGTGCTCACGCTGGCAAGTTGCGACGCTCCGGTGAGCCGTACATCACGCACCCGCTCGCGGTAGCCGAGATCCTGGCGCAGTTGCAACTCGATCAGGAGACGATCGCGGCGGCTATCCTCCACGACGTCCTGGAGGATACTGACGCCACCATCGACGAACTACGGGAGGTTTTCGGCGAGCGTATCGCCCGGCTCGTCGACGGCGTCACCAAGCTGAGCCAGATCCGTTGGGCGTCCGAGGGCGGGCCGACCGAGCGGGAGAAAGCACGCCAGGCCGAGAGCCTGCGCAAGATGCTGCTGGCGATGGCTGAGGACGTCCGCGTCGTGCTGATCAAGCTGGCCGACCGCCTCCACAACATGCGCACGCTGGATCACCTGCCGCGTTTCAAGCAGCTTCGTATTGCCCGAGAGACTATGGACATCTACGCGCCGTTGGCCAACCGCCTCGGCATCGGCCAGTTCAAGGCGGAGCTCGAAGACCTGGCCCTGAAGTATCTCGAGCCACAGACCTACGAGAGCATTGAGCAAGCGCTCCTGCGCCGGGGACGGCACCGCGAGCAGTACCTACAGCAGGTCATTGCCCAGGTCAAGCAGGCGCTGGAGGAAGCCGGCATCCGTGCTGAGGTGACCGGCCGCGAGAAGCACATCACCTCGATCGTGCGCAAAATGCGGCAGAAGAACCGCAGCTTTGACGAGATTTACGACGTGCTCGGGATCCGGGTCATCGTCGACGAGAAGAAGGACTGCTACGGCGCCTTGGGTGTGATCCACAGCATGTGGCATCCGATCCCTGGCGAGTTCGACGACTACATTGCGACGCCGAAAGAGAACCTCTACCAATCGATCCACACTGCTGTGATCGGCCCCGAGGGGATTCCGCTTGAAGTGCAGATCCGCACGCACGAGATGCACCAGCTCGCCGAGTACGGCATCGCGGCCCACTGGCGGTACAAGGAGGGTGCCCGGCCCGACCCCACAGTCGAAGCCAAGATCGCCTGGTTCCGGCAACTACTCGAATGGCGAGACGAGATCGTTGACGCCCAGGAATTCGTCGAGTCGATCAAGACCGACATCTTTCCGGAAATGATCTACGTCTTCACGCCCAAGGGCGATATCATCGAGCTGCCGGCTGGCGCGACCCCGGTCGACTTCGCCTACCGGATCCATACCGAGGTCGGGCACCAGTGTGTCGGCGCCAAGGTCAACGGGCAGATCGTCCCGCTCAACTACAAGCTGCAGAGCGGCCAGGTCGTCCAGATCATGACCTCGAAGGCGCGCGTCGGCCCCAGCCGCGACTGGCTTATCCCGAGCAACGGCTATGTGACCACGGCATCGGCTCGCGAGAAGATCCGCCAGTGGTTCCGTCGGCAGCAGCGCGAGGAGAATATCGCTCAAGGCCGGCATCTTCTGGAGCAGGAGCTGCGCCGGCTGGGGGTGGAGCTCAAGCCCGAGGACGTGCTCAAGCTCTTCCCCCGCTATCAAAAGCTGGAAGACTTCCTAGCCGCCATCGGGTACGGTGCGGTCAACCTCCAGCAGATCGCGGCCAGAATCGCGGAGCATGAAGATCGGAAAGCCCTGACCGGGCCAGTCACGGCACCCACGCCGGCCCCCAGCCTGCGGGTCACCGGCATTGGTGACCTGTATACGCGACTGGCGAGCTGCTGTAAGCCGGTCTTCGGTGACCCGATCGTCGGGTACGTGACCCGGGGCCGTGGCGTCACCGTCCACCGGGCTGACTGCCACAATATCCTGCACGCAAGCGAGCCGGAGCGTATCATCCAGGTCACCTGGGGCGAGACGCCCCAGCGCTATCCGGTGACCATCCGCATCGAGGCGTGGGATCGGGTCGGGCTGCTGCGCGACGTCACCACGCTGGTCGCCGACGAAGGGGTCAATGCGCTCGCGGTGATGACCAACGTTCACTCCGACCGCACCGTGACGATCCTGATGACGCTCGAGGTCGCTAACGTGCAGCAGCTCAGCCGGGTGCTGCAGAAGCTGGAAGGCGTCCGCGACGTCTACGACGTCCGCCGCGAGACCGCGGCCGCGCCCGCGCCCGCCGAGAGCGCGTGACCTCAGCGACCAGTAGCCGCAGGGAAGCCCTCACGCTGGGCGCAGGAGCACCTTCACGACGTCGTCTCGGCCCTCGAGGAGCCGTTCGAACCACATGGCACCGTCTTCCAGGGGTGCGGTAACCATTCGCCCTGGTAGGCGGACTTTGCCCTGGTGCAGCCAGCGCAGCGCAGTCGCGAAGTCTGCTGGCGCATACGCGAACGATCCCCTGCACTCGATCTCCCAGCGGACGATCGCGTTGACCTGGAGCGGAGACTCCGGGTCATGGAGCCCGAAGAAGACGACCCGTCCGCCAGGGCTCACACACTCGAGGCAAAGCCGGCGCGTTGCCGTCGTTCCCACCGCGTCGATCGCCACATCCACGTTAGCGCCGCCCAGCCGCTCGCGTATCTGCTGTAGCACATCGTCGCCAGGGACAATCCCGAGAGCGCCCATCGTCTCGGCGTAGTGGAGACGGTATGGGTTCCGCTCAACCGCGACCAACCGCTCGACGCCGTGGACGCGCAGCACCTGGAGCATCAGCAGGCCGAGTGGGCCCATGCCGACGACAAGCACAGTTTGCCATGGTCGCGGATCGGCCTGCCGCACGGCACGCACGGCACACGCCGTGGGCTCGGTCAGCGCTGCGAGATCGAGCGGCATCTCCGGCGGCAGCGGGTACACCGCGCTGGCCGGCACCGCCACGAACTCGGCGTTGCTGCCAGGCACCGAGGCGCTCAGCAGGCGCCGCCGAGGGCAGAGGTGCGGACGACCGGTGAGACACAGGTGACACTCCTGGCAACCGATCAATGGGTTGACCGTTACCGGTTGACCGGTCGGGAAGCGGCCTTCGACGCCCTCCCCTAGCCTCTCGATCCAGCCGGAAAACTCGTGGCCGAAGATCAGCGGGGGGCGCCGCAGCTCGTTGTGGCCGAGGTAGCCGCTAAGCTCCGAGCCGCAGATGCCGGAGTAGGCTACCCGAACGACCACCTCCCCCAAGGCCGGCTCAGGCAAAGGGACGTCGCGGACCCGGAGGGTACGGGGCGCCTCGTAGACCAGTGCCTTCATCTCCCGTGCTCCTATCGGCGCTACACTCCTTGATATCGATATCCCCGACTATGCCTCGCCAGGCTGCTCGGATGCCTCCTCCTGGCCCAGCTTGCGGGCCAGGCGCTCGCGCTTGGTACGGCGGCGACGCGGCCGGGCTGCCTCGCGCTCTGCCTCCAGCGCCGCCTCGTCCCACACCAGCTCGAGGTCGGCAACGTGCACCACGTCCCCCGGCTGGATGCCCAGCTCCTCGAGCTTGCGCGTGATCCCCCATTTCCGCAGCAGCGCCTGGTACCGGTCGACCGCTTCCTCGTTGGCGAAATCGGTCATTCGCGTGAGCCGCTCGATCTGCGGCCCGCGCAGCACGAAGTGGTGGCGCGATAGCCGCTCCGCCTCCCAGTAGTCTTCGCGCTGGCTCGCAAGCGTGTAGACCCGGCGGCGCTGTTGGTCGACTGGAGGCGGCTTCGGTATGGCTTGGAGTCGATCCCAGACGTGGAGCAGCAGGTCTTGCACTCCCTCACCAGTCGCGGCCGAAATTGGGAAGGCCGCGTAGCCGCGCGCAGTCAGCTCCTCGCGCAGGCGCGGCACGTTGGCGCGCGCCTCCGGTAGGTCGATCTTGTTGATCGCCACCACCTGCGGCTTACGGGCGAGTCCGGTGGAGTACACAGCGAGTTCCTGGTTGACGGTCTCGAAGTCCTGCAGCGGATCCCGACCTTCCAGCCCGCCTGAACCGTCGAGCACGTGCACCAGCAGCCGCGTACGCTCGATGTGCCGCAAGAACTCGTGCCCCAGCCCTGCACCACGTGCCGCACCGGCAATCAGCCCGGGGATATCGGCCATCACGAACGACCCGCCGTCGCGTCCCGGGATCGTTACCACCCCCAGGATGGGCTCCAGCGTGGTGAACGGATACTCGGCAATCTTCGGCCGCGCCGCAGTGCAGGCAGCAAGCAGCGTCGACTTGCCCGCGTTCGGCATCCCCACCAGCCCGACATCAGCCAGGAGCTTGAGCTCGAGCCGTAGCCAGCGCTCCTCGCCCGGCTCGCCCTTCTCCGCCAGTCGCGGTGCCTGTCGCGTCGGTGTCGCGAAGTGCCGGTTTCCACGCCCACCTCTGCCACCGCGCGCGACCAGCAAGGTCTCATCAGGCTCAACGAGGTCACCGAGCAGCTCACCGGTCTGATCGTCATAGACCATCGTGCCCGGAGGCACGTCGATGTAGAGGTCAGCGCCGTCGCGGCCGTTCTGGTTCTTGCCCCGGCCCGGCTCGCCCGATTCGGCTCGGAAATGTTGCTGGTAGCTGAAGGCCACGAGCGTGTTCAGTTGCGGGTCGACTCGAAGGTAGACATTCCCTCCGCGCCCTCCGTCGCCCCCGTCGGGCCCACCCTTGGGTACGTACTTCTCGCGCCGGAAACTGATCGCCCCGTCGCCGCCGTCCCCCGCTTTGACAAAGATCTTTGCTCGGTCGTAGAACATGACTCCCTCGTGTCCGGCTGGCGCTCGGCTCAATCATATCGGGTCGCGCGGGCCCAGCTGGCGGTGAATGTGTCCACCGAACCGGCGGGCACACTGCTCCAGATCGAACGCGGCACACGGCACAGCGCCTCACGATCCGTGCTGCCATGCCAGCCAGAGCTCGCGAACTCGAGTGGCCTCAGCGCGAGGGTCGCGTGCAGGCCTCCCCGATCGCCTGGCAGTGCTCGGCGGATCCGCGCTACTCGTCCTCCACCACGATCGGGATCTCGGTCACGCGCCCGTCGACGATGCGAAAGGCGCGTAGGTCGGGCTGATCGGGGTCGGCCAGCGAGCAGATCAGGTGGTAGACGTGCGGCCAGTAGGCCGCGAACTCGATGTCTGTGCGCGATGGCCTGGCCGGCGTGGCGGGATGCGAGTGGTAGTTGGCCAGGTGATCCAGCGCCTGCGCCTCGACCTCCCGCAGAGCCCGAAAGAGCTCCTCCGGATCCATAAAGTAACGCTCCGCCGGTAACGTCGCCGGGTCAGCGCCGGCACGCGGCATCAAGCCGCGCTCTGCGAACAGGTCGGCCGCCTGGTCTGCCCGGTTCGTGATCGGATAGACGCGCTCGACGCGGTCGCGCTTACCGGCCAGCAGGCCACAGCACTCGAACGGCGCTTCCCGCCGGGCATGCTCGATGATCGCCTCGTAGCACGTGCGGGGCAGGCGGATCATTGCCCTCCCGCCATCGCCGGAATAATCCCCACCTCATCGCCATCGCGCAGGGGAGTCTCGAGCCCTTGGAGCGAGCGGACGTCGCGCCCATTGACGAAGACGCTCACGAAGCGGCGCAGGCGGCCGTCTGGTTCACAGATGCGCTCACGGATGCCTGGATACTCCGCGTCGAGCGCCGCCAGCGCCTCGGCGACCGTCCCTGCCTCGACCTGGACTGACGCCTGCTCATTGGTAAACCGGCGCAAGGGTGCCGGGATCAGGAGTGTAACCGCCACCGTGACTCCTTTCCTTGAGAACGAGAGCCGTTCACTGCCAAAGTTGCGTGCTCAGATACTTAACCCCGCTATCGGGCAAGATCACCACCACGACCCCACTGGGCAGCTCCCGCGCCACCCGAATCGCCGCGACGATCGCCGCTGCTGCCGAGGGGCCAAGGAACAGGCCCTCTTCGCGCGCGAGCTGCCGGGCCATGGCGAACGCTTCGTCAGTGTTGACCAACTCCATCCGGTCGACGAGCGACGAGTCATAGATCGCCGGAACCATTGCTGTCGGCAAGTGTTTCAAGCCCTCCAGGCCGTGGAAGGCATCGTCGGGCTGGACGCCGACCAGCACGATATCCGGATTCGCCTCCTTCAGCCGCCGGCCAGTGCCCATCATCGTGCCGGTCGTACCCAGGCCGGCCACGAGGTGAGTCACCTCACCAGCGGTCTGCTCCAGGATCTCGACGCCGGTGCCCTCGTAGTGCGCTAGCCAGTTGGAGGGATTGCTGTACTGGTCAGCGTAGAAATACCGGTCAGGCGCTCGGGCAGCCAGCTCGCGCGCCAGCCGGATCGCGCCGTCCGTGCCTTCGTAGGGATCGCTGAAGATCAGGTGCGCTCCGTAGGCCTGCAGGATCCGCCGTCGCTCGTCGCCGATGCTTGCCGGGACGACCAGCGTCACCGGAAAGCCCCATGCGGCACCAATCATCGCGTAGGCGATGCCGGTATTCCCGGAGGTCGCATCCAGCAGAGTCATACCCGGCCGCAGGCGACCCTCACGCCGGGCGTCTTCGACGATCCGCAGCGCGGCGCGATCCTTGACAGAGCCACCAGGGTTGAACCACTCGGCTTTGCCCAGCACCTGCACGTCCGGGCCAACTCCGGAGCGCCGGGGTAAACGCTCAAGACGGAGTAACGGAGTCCGGCCGATTCGTTGGGTCAACAGCTCGCCTTTGAGGCAACGCGCATGCAATCCCATGATCTCCACCCACCGCACCCGGCTCAATCATGCCAGAAATGCGCCTCGGACATCCCACACCACCAGGCTGCAGAGCCGCGCGCACGACGGCGCAGCGCGCTCAGCCCACTGGTCCCACTCCCTGCTCCGAACGCTGGTAGGCCCGCCGCCATTCCCATCGGTGCCGCGGCGGACACGGGGCCTGGGCGGCAGTACAATCCAGGCACCGAGGGGCCTGCTCACACCGCCGGGGTTACGTCGGCTACTCGACTGACCCGGCGGCAGTTGGGTTCAAGCTGAACGGGCATAGTACGATAACCCGGGATCAGGTCACCTGCCGAGCGTGGCGACATCCGATGCGAGACGCAGCGCCAGCGAAAGAGGCCCGACGCGAGTGCAGACTAAAGTCCTCAACGGACGATACCGGCTGGAAGAACTGATCGGCGAGGGGGGCATGGCGGTGGTCTACCGTGCCTACGACCTCGCCCTCAACCGGCCGGTTGCGGTCAAAATTCTTCGGGCTCAGTACGGTAGCGACGCGAACTTCCTCCGGCGGTTCGAGCGCGAGGCGCAGGCCGCCGCCCGGCTCGTCCACCCGAACATCGTCAACGTCTACGACGTCGGCCGCGACGACGGTGTCCACTACATTATCATGGAGTATGTCCGCGGGCAGACACTCAAGCACTTGATCTTGCGCCACGCTCCTTTCCGATTGGAGTACGCGGCCTACATCGTCGGGCAAGTCGCCGCCGCCCTTGACTACGCCCACCGCCAGGGTCTCGTCCACCGCGATATCAAGCCGCAGAACATCCTGGTCGACGACCAAGGTGTGGCCAAGGTCACCGACTTCGGCATCGCTAAGGGTCTGGCCGACGTCAGCCTCACGGAAGCCGGTGTCGGAATGGGAACGGTACATTACGTCTCACCCGAGCAGGCTCGCGGCGAAGCGGCGACCCCAGCTTCCGACATCTACGCGCTTGGTGTCGTCCTGTACGAGATGCTCACCGGACGGCTGCCGTTCGACGCCGACAACCCGATCGGCCTCGCCATGCAGCACGTCAACGCGCCACCACCGCCGCCTCGGCAATTCAATCCCGATCTGCCTCCACAGGTGGAGGCCATCGTGCTCCGAGCCCTGGCAAAGGATCCAGCTCAGCGCTACCCCAGCGCCGGAGCGCTCGCTGAGGCGCTGGCGCACTGGCGCGAACAGCCGACTTCCGTAGCCCGGTTCCCCCCACCAGCCGGGCGAGGCACGAGTGAGCCGACACGAGCGACCAGCGCGCGCCGACGTTCACCACGAGGCTATGGAGCGACTCCTCCTCGCGCCCTGACTCGCGGCGACGAGCTGGGTTGTGCGACCTGGCTGATCGGATCGACCATCCTGATCGGGATCGTCGCCCTCGTTTTCTTGGCATTCCGGATGGTCGATCTCAGCCCGCTGGCCGGCGAGCCTCAACCGTCTCCGACGCCGACCGACGTGCTGGCCGGTGCCACGACGCCAGCGCCCGGATCAGCCTCTCCCGTGCCCTCGCCAACGCGCACCCCTTCGCCTACCCCGTCCGCGACCCCTTCGCCGACACCCTCACCGACCCCAGAGATGGCACTGGTACCGCAGTTACTCGGTTCCACCCTGGAGCAGGCACGGGCAGCCGCGGCGGTTGGCGATTTCCAGCTCGTCGTTGAGGAGGTCTTCGACATCGTGACCCCTGCTGGCGTCGTCTTCCGGCAAGACCCACAGGCTGGCACCCCCTTGCCTAAGGGTTCAGAGATCAAGGTCACGGTCAGCAAGGGGCCTGAATTCGTCACGCTGCCCAATCTGACCGGTCAACCGTTCACTGAGGCCATCCGTAAGATCCAGGAGCTTGGGCTGAACTACGAGCGGGTGGAGGAGCCTAGCCGCGACGTGGCCGAGGGACTGGTTATCCGCACGCAGCCGTCCGGTCAAGTGCGCAGCGGCCAGACGGTCACCATCTATGTCAGTGTCGGCGACCAGGTGCGCGTCCCCGACGTGTTCCGCATGCCTTACCAGCAGGCCAGGCAGCAGCTCGAGCAAGCTGGGCTCGTCGTGAGAAGCGTGACACCGCAGAGCTGCCAGTACATCCGAAGCCAGGATCCGTCGTTTGATTGCCAGAGCTTCCCCGACGGCGGCGTGGTTAGCGGCACTCTGCAGTGGAACACCTGGGTACCGCGCGGCTCGGTTATCGACATCGCATACTATGACCGCGACGCTGGCGGTTAATCCAGCGCTGGCATGCGTAGAGGCTCGCTTGATCCCTTTGGCTCCAGCGAGCGCTCCTGCCTTCGCTCGGGTGTGTCGCGAGCGACCGCCAGCCTCGGTTCGCTGCCGGCAGCCCCAGCCGGCTCATCCTTCGCGCACATGAGCGCTTCGGGGGTTCGCCATGGTCGAACGCGCGGGCCTCAAGCGACTCCACCACCTCTGCACAGGGGTCGTGCGAGACCGACCGTTGAGCCGTGCCGTGCTCTGGCTGACTTGCGGACTCGCGCTGGGGCTCGTCGCTGGCTTGCTGCTCACACGGTGGTCGCTCGGAGAACGGCTGGTGATCGGCGGAACCAGCCAGGAACTGAGCGTGCTCCTGGAGATCGATGGACGGCGCATCGTCATCGGCGGGGGAGGCTCCCGCTCAGACCTGACCGACTTCCTCGACCGCTCGACGCTTCCCTGGGATCGGCAAGTCGACCTGCTCCTGGTTCCGGCCTGGGACGAGCGGCACCTGCCCGGCGCGCTCGACCTGATCGAGCGTCGACCGGTGCGCGGGATCGTCCTCCTTGGCCTACCTGGGAGCGCGCCAGCCTGGACGTTGTTCGAGCGCGCTGCCCAGGCGAGGCAGATCACCGTTCGCTACATCGACGTACCGCAACGAGTGACGCTAGCCGATCGGTTCTGGCTCGAACTCTACCCGGCGGCCGATGGGAGCCGAGTGGGAGGTACGCGCGTCCTCGTCCACCTCGGCGACGTACGGGTCACCGTTGTCGATGCCCCCAAAGATGGACGAGACCAGTGGGCGGCCGCGGCAGATGCCCACCTTCTGGTGGCGATGCGACAGCCCCCTGCCGGCCTCGGCCCCATGCCACTCGTGGCACGCCCTTTACCCCGCCGCCCGAGTGACTTTGTGCCGATCGATGCCGCCTACGAGCTCGTGCTCGACCGCGGCCGGCGGGCGACCCTTCGGTTCACCGGCCACGAGCTGCGTGTCCCGTTGGCGGACATCGCCCACAGAGAAAAAGCCCCCAGCTCGACGCCGTAACGGCATCGCTCCCGGTCAATCGGTTGGTCTCCAACCTAGCGACGGGAGCTCAGACCCACCAGCGTTTTTCGAGCGGCGTGAGCACTTCGCAACCGTCCTCTGTGACCAGCACGTCGTCCTCGTACGATGCGCTGCCGACTCCCGAGCGTCCGACGGCCCGCTCGATCGCCAGCACCATCCCGGGCTGTAACACCGTCTCGTCGTCCGGCGTGAGCCAGGGCTCCTCCCACCACATGCCTAGGCCATGACCCATCGAGGGGAACGTGAGATTTAACGCCGCTTCTCCGGCTGCATCGAGCTCTTCCTTCGAGGCCGCCAGATGGAACCCGTGCTCCTCCAGCCAGCGAAAGCCAGCGCGCGCTACCTCGCCAGCCGTCACTCCCGGCCGCACCGCAGCGATGCTCGCTTCGACCGCCGCGATAGCTGCTTCCAGGATCTCCTTTTGTGCCTCGGACGCCGTGCGGCCGGCGACTGCCGAGCGGCCGAAGTCGTAGTAGTACCCCTCGAAGGCACCGTACATGTCGACGTGGAAGATATCGCCCGGCTCGAGCTTCCGGTAGTGATCCCAGGACGGTAAGCGGCCGTAGGCATAGAACCGGGTGTGCGGCCCGGAGGCGACCGGGTGGTCGTAGATCATCCCGCCTTCACGGGTGAGCACATACAAGGCTTCGGCCATGACTTCAGCTTCAGTTCGGCCCGGATGCACCGCTTCCATCATAGCGCGGCACGTCTTCATCCCGATTTCACAGGCCTTGCGGATGACTTTGATCTCGTTGGGAGACTTGAGCATACGTAGACGGCTATAGAGGTCTTCACAGTGGATCCACTGGACATGCGGCAGCGCCTCGGTGAGCCTGAGGTACGCCCCAGCGAGCATATAGTCTCGGGCAATCAACCCTACCGGCCCCCGATCCATGCCCAGATCGCGCAGCGCAGTCGCTGCAGCCAGCGGAAGATCGAGCGCTACGCGCACGTCGTCCACGGCGATCAAGTCGCCCCGGTAGTCGGGGATATCAGACAGCAGGATCCCCTCGCCGTCGGCAGTGACGATCAGGCCGCTGTGCCCGCGCCCGGCCCACTTCGGCGGGTTATCAGCAAGCTGCGGAAAGGGGGTGTAGTGGTTGCTGAAGTACAGCACCGGGCCGTGCAGGTCGACCGTCCCGCCACCCTTCGACCAGATCAGCACGCCGGGTAGGCCCCGCTCGCGCAACAAGGCAGCGAGCTTGCGGCGCCGCTCGACGAATTCCCCCTTCGGGATCGCATACGCGTCAGCTCGCATGTCCGGTTCCCCTCTTCAGGCATCACCAAGTCCGTACTCACTCGGGTGGGATCTCGCGGAAGGCGTACTCCACGCGGATACCGCGTGCCTGCTGAATGTACTTCGCAAGGTAGTAGACCAGCGCGCCCACTACCAAGACGCCGATGGTGAGCACCTGCACGTTCGGCAGATAGCGCAGCCCGACGAACGGGTCGAGCCAGAAGACCGCCTCGCAAATGAGCAAGCTGATCAGGCTGAGGGCACCGACGATGCTCATCACCGGCACATTACGGAACCGCCAGTTGACCGGCGAGGCCTCGAAGTCGTCGCGACGGCGGAACGGGAAGACGATTGCTGCGATCGCGGTCAAGACGAACGAGAGGATCCAGCCGAAGATCCCGACAATGCTGTGCAGCACCACCTGCCACGCGTAGAGCGCGAGCGAGATCTCGCCGAGGACGAGCACGACCAGGATCGAGATCACCGGCGTATGGTAGCGCGGACTGACATACGCGAGCTTCTCTGGCATGAGCCGGTCGAACGACCACGCCAGCAAGATCCGCGTGCTGGCCAGGAAGTTGATTGGTAGCCAGACATACGTCCAGAGGAGGAAACCGATCCCGAGCACGAGCACAAGAAGCAAATTCTTGTACACCATGGCGCCGGCCAGCTCGATGAATGTCGGCGTAAAGTCTAACCCGAGTGCGGTTGGATCGACTGCGCCGATGTGACCGAGCAGGTCGTAGCCAGCAAGGAGCTGAAAGCCCGCGATCAGCAACGCCATCCAGACGGTGGTGTATATCACCGAACCTGGCATGCCGAAGATCTGCGCCCGCCGGGCATTCTTGACCTCGCCGCCGATGATGCTCGAGGTGATCGAGTACAGCACGATATAGAGCGGCAGGCTTAGGCTGAGGAACGTCTGGTACCAGTCAAAGCCGCGCGGCGCGTAGCCCGACTGCGCTCGCGCGACGTCGAGCGCATCGGCAACGCCGCCAGCGGCAGCCACATACTCGTTCAACCGGCTCATGAACGCCGACCGATCGCTCGCGAACGCAATCACCGCGGCGACGACGATGCCGAGCGTGGCGATAAGGAAGGTGACGTTCTGCACCCGGAAGTACAGCTTGGTGCCGAGAATGAAGATCACGGTGAACGTCACAATCAGCGCGCTGCCAGCGAGGAAGATACCGAGGGGCTGCTGCCAGAAGTCGGCAAGCCGGACGAGCTCCGGATTGCCCGTCGTGGCCGCCAGCATGCGAAACAGCGTCGAGAGCCCGTACTGGCCGAAGTAGGCGGCCGGGATTCCGACGTAGACTGTCATCCAGACCAACCAGTTGAAACTGCTGATAAAGCCGAGCACCGGGGAGAGCGTGCGGCTGATGTAGACGTAGTCACCGCCCGAGCGTGGCATGGCAGCCGCAAAGAGCGCGTAGGTCATCGCGTGAGCCAGCGCTAGGAGTCCGGCGATGATGGCGCCCCAGAACATACTCGCACCGGTGTAGAAGGCCGGCACGAAGAGGATAATGAACATGACACCGATGCCGATGTTCTGGTTATTGGTGTTGTAGACGAAGACGTCGAAGAGCGAGACATCCTTGGTGAGGCCGGTTGCCTCGCGGACGAATGTCCGTGGCCGCCCGGGGATACCGTCACCAGTGGCGACCCTCGCCATCTTCCCCTCCCCTCGGTATGGCTCCGATGAGTCTCCAGCTCCATGCGACACTGCCGATCACGCGCCGCCGTGCTGCCTATGCTCGCCACCTCCTCCCTGGCTGGACGCCTCTCGCTAGGATGCCGAAAACTGATCTTGTGTCGACTTCTCTCGACTGATACGGCACGAGATGACGCCATCTAGAGTCGTGAACCATAGCGATTCTAGTGTGATGTTCCCTGAGGTGTCAATTCCCAGGTGCGCACTCAGGCCTGGGTCTTCGGATCGAGCGCATCGCGCAGACCGTCGCCGACCAGGTTGAAGGCCAGGATGGTCAGCAGTAATGCCAGGCCGGGGAAGAGTGAAAACCAAGGGGCATTCGTGAGGTGTACCGTACCATCGCGGATCATCTGGCCCCACGTCGGCGTCGGCGGGCGTACCCCCAGCCCGATAAAGCTTAGGCTCGCCTCCAGGCGGATAGCCGAGGCCGTCCAGAGGCTGGCGAGTACCAGCAGCTCACCAACGATGTTCGGCAAGATGTGACGGAGGAGGATGCGCAGATCCCCGACCCCGATCGCACGGGCAGCTTCCACGAAGTCTCGTCGTTTCACGGACAGTGCCGGCCCGTGTGCAATCCGCGAGAAGCGCGGCGTGATCGTCAGCGCGATGGCGATGATCATCTTCCACAGCCCTGGTCCCATGACGGCCAGGATCAATAGCCCGGTGATCAGGTCTGGAAAGGCGAGCAATACGTCCGTCAGGCGCATCAACCAGTTTTCGATCCGCCCACCGCGGAAGGCCGCGACCACACCCATCACTGTCCCGGCGACCCCGCCGATCGCGACCGAAAGTACACCCACGAGCAGGGCGATCCGCGTCCCGTAGATGACTCGCGAGAGGATATCGCGACCGAAGTCGTCGCGCCCGAAGGGGTACTCGCGAGACGGCGGCTCAAGCCGGTGGATCGTGCTCTGCGCGATGGGGCTATGCGGCGAGAGCACCGGGGCGCCGACGGCGATGATGAACAGCAGCGCGACCATCACCAGGCCCACCAGCGCAGTACGGTTGCGCGCGAACGCCTGCATGCGGCGCCAGCGACGCTCGCGTACCCCTGCAACCGGCAGCTCCCGCACCACAGCCATCACTCGTACCGTACCCGCGGATCGACAACGCCGTAGAGCAGATCCGTTACCAGGTTGATGAGCACGATGATGAAGGCGTACACGACCATGATTGACTGCAGCATCGTGTAGTCCTTCTGCTTCATCGCTCCGATCATTAGCTTGCCCAGCCCCGGCCGAGCGAACACCTCTTCGGTCAGCACCGAGCCACCGATCAGCGAGATCGCGAACAGGCCGATCAGCGAAACCAGTGGGATCATGGCGCTGCGCAGTGCATGGCCGAAGAGGACGATACGTTCCGGCAACCCCTTCGCCCGCGCGGTGCGCACGTAGTCCTCATGCAACACGCTCAGTACCACCGAGCGCGCCATCCGGGTGACGTAGGCCGCCTCAATCAGCCCCAGGCTAACTGCTGGCAACACCAGCGCGTGCAGATGGGCTCCTGGTCTGGAGAACTCGGCCGCACCGAGCGCTGGAAACAGCCGCAACCTCACCGCGAAGAGGTAGATCAGCAGGATACCGAGATAAAAGGCCGGTACCGAAAGACCAGCGAGGGAGACCACCCGACCGACGTAGTCCACGAGCGTGTTACGGCGAATCGCCGTCACGATCCCAAGCGGAATGCCGATCACCAGCCCGATTACGATGGCCGCGAGCGTCAGCTCGACCGTATAGGGCAAGACGTGGCGGATCTGATCGACCACTGGTTGGCCGGTGATCAGCGACTTACCCAGGTCGCCGCGCAGCAAGCCGGTCAGGAAGCTCAGGTACTGCAGCCAGAGTGGCCGATCCAGACCCATCCGCTGCCTTAGCGCGCGTACTGCCTCCTCAGAGGCATAGTCTCCCAGCGCGGCAGTCGCCGGGTCACCCGGCGCGACGCGGACGATGACAAAGATGATTGTCAGCACCGCCAGCAGCGTCGGGAACGCAAGCAGCAGCCGGCGGACAGCGTAGCGCACCACGGTCGGCTTCCCCGATCGTTCCCCCTGCATGGCTCCCAGGCAGCGGGCAGAAATGGAGCACGCACCCGAGTCGTATACACCCAGAGGCCCGCAGGATGGTTAACGTGCCGTCGTGCTCTCGATCAGTCCAGGTCAAACCCCGGCGCGCCAGGCGGAATGCCGGGTCATCCTCACCATCGGATCGCGAGCCGGTCAACGCTGATACCAGGCAGCATGCCCCCTTTACTTCCGTACGACCGTCTGCTCCGTGAACCCCGGGTACAGCGCCAGGCTGGCCTTCAGCTCGTGCCCGTAATCGACCGCTTTGGATCGACCGTAGACCTGATTGATGAAGTGCAGCGGGAAGCCGACGGCATCCTGCAAGATCTTGATGTTCGCCTGCTTCCACAGCTCTTCCTGCCGCTTCGGATCCGTCTCCACACGTGCCTGCTCGATCAGGTCGTCGATCTGGTCGTAGTGGGAGAAGTTCGTGTTCGGTTTCGGCCCGGTGACCACGATCGAGTCGGAATGGAAGAACTGGGTCAGGTAGACATCCGCGTTCGGACGGAAGGCGACATAGATCACGATCGGGTTGACGTCCTCGCGGATGAGCCGGTGCATCGTGGGATGGTCAACCACGTCCAGTTCGACAGTGATCCCGATCTGGCGCAGCTCGTCCTGCAGTACCTCGTAGTTCTTGCGGTAGGCATCCATCTCCGAGGTAACCATCTTCAGCGTGAAGCCACCGCCGAGCCCTGCCTCGGCCAGGAGCTGGCGCGACCGGTCGAGATCACGGCCGTAGGCCACCCCGTTCTGTTGCGCTTCTTCCTCGGTCAGCCCGCCGCGCATGAACGCGGCCGGTACCACCGAGAACACGTTCTGGGCTACCGGCGGGCCGCCGAAGACTGCCAGGTGCGCGTCGCGGTCGATGGCATAGAGAATCGCCTGCCGTACCCGGATATCGTTCAGCGGCTCGCGTGCCGTGTTCAGGTTGAGGAACGCGACCTCACCAACACCGAAGACATCGGCTTGCAACTTCGGTTCCTGGTTGATTTTCTGAACCCAGGCCGAGTCAGAGACGCCACTGACGACATCCATTTCGCCGGACTTGAGCGCGAGCTCTCGGCTGGTCGCGTCGCTCATGAACCGGACCTGGACACCGGCCAGTTTCGGTGCACTCCGGAAATAGCCGTTGTTCGCCTCCAACTCCACCCGATCCTTCGAGGCGTACGACTTGAACTTGAACGGGCCTGTCCCGATCGGGTGCGTCTTGATGGCCTCGTCCCCCATGGCCTCGACAGCACGCCGACTCACGATGAAGCCGCCATTGTAGTTGGCAACCTTGGGCAGAAAGAGGGTGGGCGAGAGGGGTCGCTCCACGGTGACCTTGACGGTGTAGGTGTCCACCTTCTCGAACGTCATCCCAGCGTAATCGGCTGCATATGCCGAGCGATCCTTGTTCGCCGACTTCTGCAAGGAGTACACGACGTCATCGGCCGTCAGCTCGTAGGCTTCGCTCTGCGGCCCGACGTGCCACATCACCCCCTGGCGTAGTGTAAATATCCAGACTTGCTTCCCTTCTGGGGTCTCCTCCGGCTCCGGGATCTCCACTGCCAGGTCAGGCTCGAACTGGGTGCTGTCGCCCGGCTTGTAGCGGATCAGCGCATTGAACACCATGTCGACGATGTTGCGGTCCTGCGTGGCTGCGGCGAAGTGCGGATCGAGCGTGGTGATATCGGCTGCGCCGACACCGTAGTTCAGTACCGCTCGCTCAGCCGTCGGAGTCGGCGTTGCACCAGCCGGCGTCTGAGCCGCTGTCGGCGTCTCGACACCCGGCGCTGGGGTCGCTGGCTGTGGTGTGCCCCCGCCCGGAGCCGGTGTCGCCTCTTCCCGGCGGCAGGCTGCGAGCAGTGGTGCAAAGGCCGAGGCAGCCAGGCCGATCGCAGCGACACGACGCAACACCGCGCGCCGTGTCATGCCCCGGGCGATTCCCCTGCGCTTCCCCTCGTCCATTGGGCGATGTGCGTCCATCTCCGGCTCCTCCTCGAAGGTTTCAAACCGCCTGGTGGTCACCTCTCGCGGTCTCACTCTAGTGGTCAACTACCCTCGACCTCGGCGTCGAGGGCGAGCTGCGATTCCCCGCAGATCGGACACCGCCAGGCGTACCGTCCGATCAGTTCCACCATTTCCGGTCAGGGCGACGCGGTGAGAACAATGCGCCTCACCTCATCTTACCGGCACTTTGGGCGCGGGGCAAGCAGCCCCGGGCCAAGGCTCGTGATCCACGCTTGAGCGGTATGCTACGGTTGCAGCAGGAGAGTAGGGTCTGCCAGGCATGGTACAAGGGAACCTCGCCGCGGGAGGGAGGCGACCCATGGTGTTCCAGGACCCCTACTTTCACGCCCAGCAGCGCCAACGCGAGGCGTTCCGCTATGAGCAGGCGCGGCGACAGCTCGCCGCCACGCTCGCCGAGCGTGCCCGCAGCTTTCGTCATCAGGGGCCGCCAGAGTTGAGCGAGGCAGAGCGCGAGGAACGGCAGCACTGGGTGATCGAGGACGGTCTCGACCTCTATCTGCCGCTGCTGCGCTACATCGTCCGAAGGCTCGATCGACACGTGAAAGACGGGCTGGTCGAGCCTGGTGAGCTCGCTCCGGAGGAATTGGCTGTCGATACATACCAGCTCGCGTTACAGCGAGTGCTCGAACTTCCTCAACGCCCGGAACTCTTCGACTGGCTCCGGCAGCTCGCCAGGGAGGTCGTGCGTACCGCTGCCCTTCAGTGTCACGCCCAACGGCACAAGGCGCAGCCGGTGACAGAGCCGAAGCCCGCGTCAGCGGCTGCGGTCACCGGGATCCTCCAGGAATTGATCGATGCGCTCGCTCGTCCGGACGCACCCCTGCCGGACGATTTGCTCGCACATCCGGAATTGCGCCGCGCACTCGATCCGGTGCTGGCTCGCCTGCCCGAGCGCTGGCAAGAGATCTTCCTGTTAAGCGCGCTCGACCGCTGGCCAGACGACCGGATCGCTGCCGTGGAGGATCTGTTGCCCGACGAAGTACGCGCTATCGTCCGTGCGAGCAGCCTGTTCCTACGCGACTGGCTGCAAGAGGAGTTGCGAGAAGCCGGCGCCTGATCGGCGAGATGCAGACGGCGTTCCCTCGTGGCCGGAGGTTTGCAGCCCAGCGAAGCCAGCCGACGCGTGCTGTGCCGGGGACCTGGGCCGTCAGCACGCGCTTGCTTCCGGACCAGGTCACGCTGGGGCCTCACGGCCTCCTGGTCACCGAGACACCTGATCCTTGATGTGCTGGATTCGGTTCAAGCTCTCTTGGAGTACCTCTTCGACGCGCGACAACAAGTCGATGGCGTACAGATCCACCTCGCCCTTGGCGCGCTTGGCCTGATCCTTTGCCTGCCGCAGCATCTCCTCGCAGCGCGCTTTCGCCTCATTGACGATTCCCTGCTCGCTCATAATGTACTGAGCGCGCTCTTGGGCCGTTGAAAGGATCTTCTGCGCTTCCATCTGGGCGTCGAGGATGATCTTCTGCCGCTCCTGGAGCACCCATCGGGCCTGGCGCAGCTCTCGTGGGAGCGACCGGCGGATCTGTTCGAGGAGAACCAACACCTCGGCCTCTTCGACCATCACGCGGTTCGTAAGCGGTACCCGTGAGCCCCGCGTCATCACCTCTTCTAGCCGTTCGATCAGCTCATGGAGGTCGGCCGCTGGCTGTGCCACCGGATATCCCTGGGCGTCGTCCACGATCGCCATCGCTGCCCTGCACTATCTCCCGATAAGGCGCTCGAACTTCCGAGCCAGTGCTGTCACGACGTGGTCAGGCACCAAGCCGGAGACATCCCCACCGAGCCGCGCGACTTCCTTGATCAAGCTCGAGCTGATGAAGGAATTCTGGGAACTCGTCATTAAGCAGACGACATCAATCTCGGGCGCCAGGTGGCGATTCATGTGGGCGAGCTTGAACTCGTACTCGAAATCGGAGACCGCCCTGAGCCCCCGGACGATCGTCTGGGCCCCCACCACTCGTGCATAGTCTACGGTGAGCCCCGAGAAGATGTCAACGCGAACGTTGGCTAGCCTGGCCAATGCCTTTTGGGCCATCTCTTGCCGCTCCTCTGGGCTGAAGAGCGGCGGCTTGTCGAGCCGGTCGCTCCCGGCATAGATCCCGATGATCAGGAGATCGAACAGCCGCGCCGCCCGCTGGGCCACGTCGATGTGGCCGTTCGTGATCGGGTCGAACGCCCCTGGATACAGCGCGATATGCTTCACTCTTTCGTCTCCGCTTGTGAACCGTCGCCCGACTCCTGTCGACGCAACCGGTAGATCGCAACGCAGCTATCGCCGTGACACCGATCGCGAAGCCGTTCTAACCCGTCCAGCGCTTCGGGCAGCGAGACCCGCGGTGAATGGCCCACCACCAGAACTGCCCCGTCGGCCGCCCCAGGCCAGCGGGCTATCGCGGCCATCGTATCGATGATGTGCGGGTCGGCATACGGGGGATCCATGACAATGAAGTCGTACCTCAGATCAGGCTGAGCGCGGTGAGCCAAGAAAGAGGCGACCGTCGTACAGTGCACCGCCGCACGGTCGCGGAAGCCAATACGCTCCAGGTTCTCCCGAATGACCGCGCAGGCTGCTGGGCTCCGCTCGACGAAATCAGCCCACTGGGCATCGCGGGAGAGCGCCTCGATCCCGATTGCGCCGCTCCCTGCATAGAGGTCGAGCACCCGCTGCGGCCGGACGCCGAGCGACTCGAGCATCGAAAACAGCGCCTCCCTGATCTTGTCGGCCATCGGCCGCGTGCGCATTCCGCGCGGCGCCTTCAGCCGGTGACCGCGGGCGGTTCCGCCGATCACCCGCATGCACGCTCGCCTCGCTCTCCCTCATGGCACCCATCCCGCTACCAGCGCGGGATGCGGGCACCTTCCAAAGCGACCTCGTGGCGCGGATAGGAGCCGAAAATCTTGAGTTCCGCGGCCTTCTCCGCCATGCGCGCCAGCGCCTCGGCGATGTGCGGGTCGCATCGGTGCCCCTCAATGTCCACCAGAAAATAGTAGTCTCCGAGCGCTGACTTCATTGGCCGGCTCTCCACTTTGGTCATCTGGATGTTGGCAACCGCCAGCTCGTTCAGAACTTCGACCAACGCCCCCGGTACGTTGCGCTTCACGGTAAAACACAGTGATGTGCGATCCTGGCCGGTCGGCTCGGCGTCGCGCTCGCCCAGCACGATGAAGCGAGTCACGTTCGTTCGCTGATCCTGGATGTCCCTAGCCAGCACCTCGGCGCCGTAGAGCTCGGCGGCCCGCAGCGTGCCGATCGCTGCGCGCGAATCGTCCTCGCTCTGCATCATCTCGGCCACCGCTGCAGCGGTACTGAGCGACGCGATTTGCTCCGCTCCTGGTAGGCAGCGTTCCAGAAAGCGGCGACACTGCCCCAGTGCCTGGGGGTGTGACATGACGGCGCGTATCTGTTGAAGCCTGACCCTCGGCCGAGCCAGCAGGAAGTGTCGCACCGGCAGGATCAGTTCGCCACAGATCTGCAGCGTCGTTTCGTGGATCAGGAGATCGACTGTGGCGCTGACCGTACCCTCGATCGAGTTCTCGATCGGCAAGATCGCTCGATCGGCCAGCCCGGTCTCGACCGCAGAAACGAGCGCAGGAATCGAGCTCATCGGCATCGGCTCGGCTCCGTCTCGCGCCGCCTGCGCGAGTGCCGCCTCTTCGCTGAACGTGCCAGCCGGGCCCAGATACGCGAGCCGCACGATGTTCCTACCTCCCACTTCAAGACGTCAGGCAGTCGAGGACGGCTCACCGCCTGAGGCGACGCGCGCTCACCTCACCGGCGGCGCTCCCACTCCTTCACCAGATCTCGCAGCCGGTGCTCAGCTCCGCACGCCGGGCAGCGGAGGCGAGCCTCCGCACCGTCCGCCAGTTCGATCCCGACGAGCGGGTAGAAGCGGCGACGTCGGAAGATCCCGAGCACTTCCCCACAGGAGCAGGAGACGCGCCGGCCGCGCAACCACTCCAGGAACGACTGGCGCTCTTCGAACATACGTCACAGATCCCACGCGAGCCCAAACGCCTTGGCCACCTTGCGCCCGCTCCCTAGCCCAACTATACCGCCAGCCCGGCCAGGCCGGTCGCTGACTGCGGCATGGGGCACGCGGACGCCCCTCACAAGTCCCGCCACCATAGTTGCCTCCTTTTGGCCCGGCGCCTCGAGGTCGGCCAGCCCAGGCCCACACACTAACGCCCCACCTCAACCCGGCACTTTCCCTTGACGACCATCAGGGGGAGCAGCGCCTTGCGCACGATCCTGCTCTGCACCGGGCGCGCCATCTCGCCCACGGTAGAGCGCGCTCAGCCTTGGCTCCTCGCACACCGGCATCCAGACGACGAGATGCCCTACCACATGGCTCACCGCAGGGGACAGCCAGCGTGGAGAAGCGGTATACTTGACCTCGGGCAATGTCACGAGGAGCGAGCGCCGCCATGGACGAGCAGTGGCGGCTTTTTGCAGCAATTGAGTTACCCGAGCCGGTTCGGAACCGCATCGGGCAGGAGATCGAACGGCTGCGTCAGCTCGGCTGGCAAGCAAAGTGGGTCAACCCACAGGGGAGCCACCTGACCGTCAAGTTCTACGGCTCAGTGCCGCTCCCGGCACTGCCGCGCCTGCAGGAAGCGCTTCGTGCCAAACTGGCGCGTATGTCGGCTTTCTCTCTCGAGACCACGGGAGCGGGTGTCTTTCCGCACCTGGCACGGCCGCGTGTGCTGTGGCTGGGTGTGGAGGGCGAGCTAGAGGCGCTGGCCAGCCTGCACCGGCATGTCGAAGGTCTCAGCCTCCAACTCGGGTTTCCAGCCGAGGAGCGGCCGTTCCAGCCGCATCTCACGCTCGCCCGCTTTCGACCGGAAGACCTGCCCTCGCTACGCGGCTTGAGCCGTCAGTTGGAGCGCTTAGCCGCGTTGCCGCCTCTTTCGATTCCGGTTCAGGCGCTGACGCTCTACCGCAGCGAGCTTCGCCGGTACGGCGCGGTGTACACCGTGGTAGACCGATTCGAGCTGGAGGCCATTCGATGATGGTGGCTGTGTGCGGGCCAAACGAGGCGACTCCCGAAGAGATCGAGCAGGCGGAAGCAGTGGGCCACGCACTCGCTCGCCGCGGATGCACAGTCATCTGCGGGGGTCGAGATGGGGTGATGGCTGCTGCCTGCCGCGGAGCAAAGCGCGCCGGTGGAGTCACGATCGGCGTGCTGCCAGGCTACGACCGGAGCGCGGCCAACCCCTGGGTCGACCACGTCATCTGTACCGGCATGGGCGAAGCGCGCAACGTGATCATCGTCGCGTCGGCCGATGTCGTGCTCGCGGTCGGCGGCGGGCTCGGCACGCTGTCCGAGATCGCGCTCGCGCTCAAGCTGGGCAAGCGTGTGGTCGCGTTGGGAAGCTGGGAGCTCGAGCAACAGCGGCTCGCGCGACACGGTGCAACTGATCTCTATCTCCGCGCCGGCAGTGTCGAGCAGGCGCTCGCGCTGGCACTCGCCCAAGCGACTGGGACATGCCCGGGCTAGCCGCTGCTCGACTGAGCGTCCGCCGCTGCGCTCGGTTGAGAGGGCTGCGCGCGAGTTGGCCGGAGCATGCGCGCTGGCCGATACTTCAGACCGAAAACCGAGGAGCGTGACCGATATGACCAAGACAGTGAGTGTCCTCGACAAGCTGTACGAGATCGAGCAGCGCT
This sequence comes from uncultured Thermomicrobiaceae bacterium, assembly GCA_938082375.1. Lineage (GTDB taxonomy): Bacteria > Chloroflexota > Chloroflexia > Thermomicrobiales > Thermomicrobiaceae > Thermalbibacter. Next base: position 126,476 of record CALKCJ010000020.1, on the reverse strand, counting down.
ATAGCGAGCTCGAGCATCTCCTGGCTGCCCCCGAGGTGGTGAGCGATCCACCGCGGCTAGCCCAGCTTGCCCGCGAGCGGGCCGAGCTGGACGAGATCGTTCAACCGTATCGGCAGCTTCGCCAGGTAGACCGACAGATCCTGGAAGCAGAGCAGCTTCTCGAAGGGCCTGATCGAGAGCTGGCCGAGCTGGCAGCCGAGGAGCTCGAGCGTCTACACGAACTTCGCGACCAACTCTACCGAGATCTCAGGCAGCGCCTCGCCCCTAGGGATCCGAACGATGAGAAGGACGTCATCATGGAGATACGAGCCGGTACTGGTGGGGAGGAGGCAGCACTCTTCGCCGCCGACCTCTTCCGGATGTATACCCGCTATGCTGAGCGTCAGGGCTGGAAGGTCGAGGTCCTCTCCAGCAGCCCGACCGAGCTCGGCGGCTTTAAGGAGATCATCTTCGAGGTCCGCGGCCGGGGTGCGTACAGTCACCTCAAGCACGAGAGCGGCGTCCACCGCGTCCAGCGCGTACCGGTGACGGAGTCGGGTGGCCGGATCCACACCTCGACAGCCACAGTGGCCGTGCTGCCAGAGGCTGAAGAGGTGGATGTGCACATCGACGAGGACGACCTGCGCATCGAAGTCTTCCGTTCCAGCGGCCACGGCGGCCAGAGTGTCAATACCACCGACTCGGCTGTCCGGATCACCCACCTGCCTACCGGGATCGTAGTGACCTGCCAGGACGAGCGCTCCCAGCTCAAGAACCGACTGAAGGCTATGGCGGTGTTGCGGGCGCGGCTGTACGACCTCGAACGACAGCGGCTCGAGGAGGAACGCGTCGGGATGCGCCGCTCGCAGGTAGGCACGGGCGAGCGCTCGGAAAAGATTCGAACCTACAACTTCCCGCAGGATCGGGTCACCGACCACCGGCTCAAGCTCAGCGTGAGCAACCTACCGGCCGTGCTTGACGGCGAGCTCGATCCATTTGTGTCCGAGCTCCAGGCGCTGGAGCAGGCCGAACGGCTGCGCGCGGCCGGCATTCAATGAGCGATGGAACCTCTGACGACGCAGAAGCTACTGCGGGAGGCATCCGAGCGGTTAAGCGCCGCCGGGATCGACACACCCCGGCTGGACGCCGAAGTCCTGCTGATGCACGTGCTGGGGCTGGATCGCGCCGGGCTGTACCGGCAGCTCTCGGAGCCGGTCGCCCCGGCAGCGGTTCACCGCTTTCTCGAGCTGGTCGAGCGGCGCCTCCGTGGTGAGCCGGTCGCGTATCTCACGGGGCATCGGGAGTTCTATGGGCTCGACTTCATCGTGACACCAGCGGTCCTGATCCCACGCCCGGAGACAGAGTTCCTGGTTAGCTGGGCGGCGGAGCGGCTTCGACGGCAGCCCGCCTCTCGCGTCTTCGTCGATGTCGGCACTGGGTGTGGTGCCGTGGCCATCGCGCTGGCATACGAACTCGGATCAGGATGGCCTGGCCTGCTGGTCGGGAGTGACCTCTCGCTGCCAGCACTCCGTGTCGCGCGACTGAACCGCGATCGGCTGACGCCCCGGCGCGTGGAACTGGTGTGCGGAGACCTGCTGGAGTGGTGTCGCGGCCCGATCGACTTCGTCACGGCGAATCTGCCGTATCTCCGGCCTGAACAGGTGCACCGGGGGCTGGTGTACGAGCCGCTCCACGCGCTGTTCGCTGCTGAGGGTGGCTTCGCCCTCTATCGCCGCTTGTTGCGCCAGGCAGCCGAGCGGTTGCACCCGGGGGCCGGCATGATCTGCGAGATCGATCCGAGCCAGCGCGACCTCGCCTGCGAGACCGCCCGGCAGTTCTTCCGAGGGGCGCGCATCGAGATCCTGCGCGATCTTGCTGGGCGTGAGCGCTACCTTGCCATCGAGGTACTACCGAGTCCGAGAAGCAGGGGAGCTTGACTGGACAGGGCTGCGGAAGTCGCTCGCTGTGCCGAAGGGTACGGCTTACGCCGTCCGCGCATCCTTGTAGAGAGTCCGCAGGCAACGCGTGCAGATGCGCATCCGCTGGCGCACACCGTTCACCAGAAGCGTGACCGGCTGGACATTGGGCTTGAACTTGCGGTTCGTCTTCCGGTTCGAATGGCTCACGTTGTGCCCGAACCCGGGTTTCTTGCCACACAACTCACACGTCGCCATTGCTCGCTCCTCCCCACGCCGATGAGTCGCGGCTGAGCGTACATTCCGCTACAATGGTCTCGCAGAAACCGACTCCACGAGCCGGTATGCCGCACGGCTTCGGCACCGTGGCAAGCCTAGCATACGCGTCGCAGTGGTGCAAAAGGCCCGGTGCCACGCGTCCCGTGCAGCCGCTACCCGGGTATAGTAGCCCCGGACGGCAAGCGCGCTCAGCCGAGGTCGAGCCGGGAGCCGCGACGAAGGCGACGATTGGAAAGGCAGACTGTGGAGCACTGTGAACCGGCGACTGAACTGGCAGGTCAGCGGTCGGAGCCGATCGAAAGCCATGCCGACATCATTTGGACAGCCCCGTTCCTCTTGTGCGCGCTCGAGACGGCGGTCGAGCGCTTTCGCCCCCATGTCGCCAGCATCAACGCCCTGAACGTCTTTCCGGTACCGGACGGCGACACGGGGACGAACATGCTCCTGACCCTCGAGTCAGCAGTCCGCGCCGCTCAGAGCGCCCATGCCGAAACTGTGGGAAGGTTGCTGCATGAGGCCACACGCGGGGCGTTGATGGGAGCGCGCGGCAACTCCGGCGTGATCCTTTACCAGCTCTTCGCTGGCCTCTCCGAGGCAGCCGACGACCAAACCATTCTCGACGGCGCTGCGCTGGCGCGGGGCTTGACGAGGGCAGCGCATTTGGCATACCAGGCCGTGCTGAACCCGGTGGAAGGAACGATGCTGACCGTCCTGCGCGAAATGGCGCAGGCGGCGACCGAGGCGGTGGAGTCCGACCCACGGATCGCGGCTGCGCTGGTGGCTGCGCGGCAGGCGGCGATCGAGACCGTCCGGCGCACGCCAGAGATGCTGCCTATCCTCAGGCAAGCGGGGGTGGTGGACGCTGGTGGGCAAGGCGTCGCCGTCCTCATCGATGCCCTCGCTGCGTCCGCGACCGGAACCGCCCCGGTGATCGAGGCACCGGCGGTGCACGTCGCCGAAGGGCACATTGCCGAAGCGATGGAGTTCCTCGACCGCCTACACGAGCTGCACGGCGAGGAGGCGTTTGGCTACTGCACCAACTTCGTTCTGAGCGGCGAGGACATCCCGGTTGAAGAGTTCAAGCGCCAAATCCAGGAACTGGGAGCATCGGCGGTCGTCGTCGGTGATCGCCACATGGTCAAAGTACACCTCCACACCCAGCACCCCGGCCTGGTACTGGAGACAGCGCTCACGTTCGGCGAGCTGTACGACGTCCGCATCGACAACATGGCCGCGCAGACGCGCGAACTCGTGGCCGAACGCGAGGCCGCACGCGCGCACCGCCCGGAGATCCCGATCGGCATCGTCGCGGTTGCGAACGGCGAGGGCCTGATCCGAGCCTTCGAGGGGCTGGGCGCGACGGTCGTCCCTGGTGGTGCCACCATGAACCCGAGCACCGAGGACATTCTGTCAGCGATCGAGCGACTGCTGCAGGAAGAGGTCATTATCCTCCCGAACGATTCCAACATTGTGCCGACAGCCCAGCAGGCCGCTCGGCTGGCCCACAAGCGGGTTCGAGTCGTACCCTCGCGAAGCGTGCAGCAGGGTATCGCGGCCCTGGCCGCGTTCAACTTCGCGGCAGGTCTCGACGAGAACGCGACGGCGATGAGCCAGGCCTTGGAACACGTCCGCTCGTTAGCGCTCACTCAGGCCACGCGTGACGCCACCGTGAACAGCGTGGCAGTCAAAAAGGGGCAATTTATCGGCTTGCTCGACGACCACGTCGTCGTCGCGGCCGACGACCTCGCGGGCACGGCACTCGCCCTCCTGGAAGCGGCCGACCCTTCGGCAGCCGAGCTCCTGACGATCTTCACCGGTAAGGGAATGGCCACTGACACGGTACAGGCACTCGCGGAGACGATCCGGAAGCGCTGGCCTCACCTGGAAATCGAGCTCGTGGCAGGCGGCCAACCACATTATCCGCTCCTGATGGCTTTGGAGTGAAGCGCACGACGACGCGGGCCGGCTCTCGCCACCGGCATCGTCGCGCGAGAGGAGGAGATCTGTGGTAACAGAGGAAACACCGCGTCCGGTCTGGATCGTCACCGATAGCACTGCAGACTTCCCACCGGGGCTGACTGATGGGCTACCGATCAGCGTCGTGCCGCTCACCGTGGAGATCGGGGGACGCAGCTATCGCGATCGCGTTGACCTGAGCCCGGAAGAGTTCCTTGCGAGGCTGCGCGAAGGGGTGCTGCCCCGTACGTCGCAGCCGTCGGCCGGAGCATTTCAAGACGTGTACCAGGAACTGCTCGAACACGGCTACGACATCGTCTCGATCCACATCGCCGCCACGCTCTCCGGCACGCTCAACTCGGCGCGCGTCGCCGCCCAAGCTGTCGATCCACAGCGCGTGCACCTCTTCGATTCTGGCTCGGTCTCGATGGGGTTGGGCTGGCTCGTTATCGAGGCAGCGGAACGCGCGCGAGCCGGCCAGTCGCCCCGAGCCATCCTCGACTATCTCGATCGCCGTCGCCGGGACATCCGGCTCTTCGCCGTCCTGGAAACGCTCGAGTACCTACAGAAGGGAGGCCGCATCGGCCGAGCAGCGGCGTTTCTCGGCTCGGCACTGCAGATCAAGCCGCTCATTACCGTGCATGAGGGTGTCGTCGAGCCGGTCGAACGCGTGCGCACGTTCAAGCGGGGCGTCGAGCGCTTGTTCGAGCTGGCTCAACAGCATATGCCCTTCGACCGGCTCGCGGTGCTGCACCTCGGCGCCGAGGGGCCAGCGGGCGAGCTGCGCGACCGGATCCAGGCCCTGCAGCCGGAACTCCGGATCCCCTTCTCCCAAATCGGAACCGTGGTCGGCACCTATGTCGGCCCAGGCACACTCGGCTTCGCCGGGCTGGTGCGCCACACCGGTTAGGGCGGCCGACGTGCTGGACAAGGGGTAGGATCGTCACCGCGTCGAGCCTTGCATGGCCAGCACGCTCGCTTTCGCGGAGGGTCGGAGAATGCGGGGGTGGCAGCGATTGGTCGGCGTCCCGCGCCGGGCCTGGTTTCAGATCCTCCTGAGCGGCCTTGTGCTCTTCTATGCTCTGGAGAAGCTCCTGCGCAGTACCCACAACCCCAACTTCGTCCCCTCGGTGTTGCTCCTCGGCGCTTTCCTGGTTCCGGTGACCATGGTCATGTACCTGTACGAGAGCAGTCCCGTGCACGATATCCCGCTGCCGTCCCTGGCCGTTAGCTTCCTGTGGGGTGGGATCGTCGGCGTCGTCATCGCCGGGTTTCTGGAGTACCAGACACTGCGCAGCCTCGGCGTGCTTCCCTTGCTCGGCGTCGGGTTAATCGAGGAAAGCGCCAAGCTGGCCGTGCCGCTCGTGATCTACGTACGGGGCCGCTACCGTTCGGAGACGGACGGCCTGCTCTTCGGCGTCGCCTCCGGCATGGGCTTCGCCGCCCTGGAGACGATGGGATACGGGTTCGTCGCCCTGCTCGCGTCGCGGGGGAGCATCGGGATCCTCGAAGAGACCCTGCTGGTGCGCGGGTTGCTCTCCCCAGCCGGCCATGCGGCGTGGACAGGCATTGTCTGCGCCGTACTGTGGCGAGAGCGGCTGCGTGCCGGACACCCGGTGCTCAACCTGCGTATCGTGGGCGCCTTCGTGCTGGTCGTCGTCCTCCACGCGCTGTGGGACACGTTCAACGGCTTCCGAGGCGTGACGTTCGTCGAGTTCTTGGGGCTGGAGCTTCTCAGCTTCTTAGTTGCCCTCGCGAGCTTGACGCTGTTGATCCGTCGTATCCGCGAGGCGCGTCGCGAGGCCGTGCAGGCTGCTGCCTCACCGACCCCAGCATAACCGCGCAGTAGGGGGGCGAGTCAGCGATGACCAAGCACCACCTGGCCGCAGCCGGCCTGATCAACCGGTCGTCGCTGCCACGGGCTCGCCGCTGGGCGGCCAGCCACAGTGCGACGCTGTGGACATTGACCGTCATCGCGCTGGTCGCCGTCTTCATCGTACGCGAGCGGGGGGCGGTCTCCCGTGCCGTACTGGTCGCTCAGCAGTCGCTGGGGCTCTGGTTCGCTCTCGCGCTCGTGCTCGGCGTGGTGATGCTGCTCGATGCCACGCTGACCTACCGGCTGGTCCTGGCACGCCTCGGTCACCCGCTCGGCTGGCGAGCCACCGGACGGGCCTATACCGAGGGCGTGTTGGCCGGAGCGATCTCGCCGGTCAGCACACCGGCAGCCGCGTACGGCGTTGCGCGTGTCCTGGGCCGGCACGGTGTTCCGGTCGATGACGCGCTTCTAGCTTTCGCGCTCAACAACGGGCTCGGGCTCGTCTCGTTCCTAACCTTCATGGTTCCGGTGTTGATCGTCCTCGAGCTGCAGCACCAGGTCACGCCGCTGCTCCTGGTGTCGGCCTTGCTGCTCGCCGTATTCGTCGTCCTCATGAGTGCGCTCTTCTGGCTGTTGCTCCGCGGTGCCGCTGTGCCCGACCGGCTGCAGAGTCACCTACCCCGCCGCCTCCGCTCGTTCGCCGAGCGCGCCCGTCGACACGGCCTGAGGCCCAACGACTTCGTTATGCCGTTCCTCTTGGTATTCGGCATCGACGTACTCGCCGCAGCCGTCCTGTATGCCAGCCTGCGAGCGACAGGGGCGCACCCCAGCCTGGCAACTGCCCTGGTCGCAGACAGTATCGGGACGCTCGCGGTCATCCTCGCGCCCGGGTTCTCCGGTACTGGGCTTGTCGAGCTGGGCACGGCTGCCACCCTGGCGACGTTCGGGCTGCCGCACGAGACCGCGGTGGCGGCTACGCTCCTGGCTCGACTCGTGACCCTCTGGCTCCCGGCTACGGTTGGTCTCCTGAGCCACCTGGGCGACCGCTCGCTCACGCACCGAGCAGCCTACCGGATCCCCGCCGTCTTCACCGGCCTTACCGGGCTGCTCGCGGTCGTCTCGCTCCTTTTGCCGCGGGGACAACACCGCTTCAACCAGATCGAGCCGTTCTGGCTCTTCTCAATTCCGGCCGTCTCTCGGACGTTCACGCTCCTTGCCGGGTTTTTCCTGCTCTTCCTGGCCTACAACCTCTGGCGGCGCAAGCGGGTGGCCTGGGTGATCGCTGTCGTGTTGCTCGCCAGCCTCGTCGTAGCGCACCTTTTGAAGCGGCATGATGAGCTCTTCTCAGTCGTAACCATCGTCAACCTGGCGATCCTGCTCTGGCAGCGCCGGTGGTTCACCGTCCGCCAGGACACGCCGACCCTACGGCAGGGCTTGCTCCGGTTCGGGCTCAGCCTGCTGTTTGCGCTCGTGTACGGTACCGTCGGATTCTACGTGAGCGAGGAGCGCGCCTTTGGCCACGAGTTCGATGCCCGCGCAGCGGTGACAGTCACGCTCCGCACGTTCTTCAACCTCGGCGAGAGCGGGCTCACTCCGCACACCCGCCACGCTCGCTGGTTCCTCGATTCGCTCCGGATTCTCGGCGCCGTCTCGATGACCTACGCCGTGCTGTCGCTCGCAAGGCCCGTCGTGTGGCGGCGAACGACACACCAGCGCGAGCATGAGCGGGCACGCGCGCTCATCACGAGGTACGGTGACTCGTCGCTCGATTACTTCAAGTATGCGGAAGACAAGCTGTTCTTCTTCGCCTCCAACGGGAGAGGCGTGACCTCTTTCGGGCTGGCCAACGGTGTGGCGGTGGCCCTCGGTGATCCAGTTGCCGCCTCCGACGACGACTTCGCACTGACCTTGCGCGAGTTCCTCGACCTGTGCGAGACCAACGACTGGGAACCTGCATTCTTGCAGGCCACCCCCAAGCGACTGGAGGCCTACCGGACTGCCGGCCTCTTAATGGCCAAGATCGGCGAGGAGGCGATCGTCGACCTCGACCGCTTCACGCTGCAAGGCGGTGCGATGAAAGACCTGCGCTACCTTGTCCGTCGACTGGAGCGCGAGGGCTACCATGTCGTTTTCTCTCCACCCCCGCAGCCAAACGACTTGATCCAGCGGCTCCGCGCTGTCTCAGATGAGTGGCTCTCGATTGGCGGCCATCGGGAGCGCCGGTTCACCCTTGGGCGCTTCGAAGACGACTACATCCGCGTCTCGCCTATCTTCGCCGTCGAATCACCAGCGGGCGAAATCGTCGCTTTCGCCAACCTGATCCCGGATGGGAAGGAGGGTGAAGCTACCATCGATTTGATGCGCCGACGTCGCGAGCCATCTGGGGTAATGGAGTACCTGTTCGTGAAGATGTTTCAGAGTTTGAAAGAGCAGGGGTTTCACGCCTTCTCGCTCGGAATGGCGCCCTTGGCCAACGTCGGCGTCGACCCGGATGCGCCGTTCGTCGAGCGCGTGCTGCGTCAAGCCTACGAACACCTGAACGTGCTCTTCTCCTACAAGGGTCTGAGGAGCTTTAAGGACAAGTTCAAGCCGGACTGGGAACCGCGCTACCTCGTCTATCGCTCTGAGCTGGCCCTACCCAAGGTCGCCCTCGCGATTATCCGCCTTACCGAGTAGAGTCCGCACGAACGACCGCCAAACCGTCGAAGGCGGCTATCCGCCAAGAGCTCGGGCGTAGTGCCTTCGCGTCAGCGTGTCATAGCCCTTCTACTTCTATCTGAGCGACACGGGCCTCGAGCACCATCCCCTGTGAGGGCGCCTCGACGCAGCGCAGCGTAGCCCGGAGCGGGCACTGTTTGACTGAGCGCCGGGCTGAGACGAGCCATTCGCGCTTGACACCGCTCTGGCCGGCCGGTTCACTTGGGTGACGGCGCGTTCGCTCGAGGACGGGGTTGCTGGTGCATTCATCCGATCTGGTCAAGCAAGAGCCGGTGGCGCTCCTCGCAAAGGTCTTCGCGCTGGAGGAGCGTAAGGGCTTCCAGGACACCGCCGTCGCAGGTGGGCTGGCCGCGCTCCTTGCCCGCAACTCGGCCACCTGGATCGCGACTCAACCGTCGCTGAAGGCCACGCTGCGACGCTTGTCGGAGCTCCTCGACGACTACGCGTCGCTGTCTCCCGTCGAGCGTGCCCGGCGGATCGAAGCTGCCCGAAAGCTCCTGGGGGCTCCCACTGTGACCTCGCCAGGCCCGCCACTCCACCAACTGGCTCCCGAGCGTCGCGTCCTGTCCGCTCGCCAGAACGCACCGGCGGCTGACCGCCCGGCAAGGGCCACCCGTGCTTCCGTGGTCACCTCGCTCGACGACCCGGTGACCGTGCTGCCCGGTGTCGGCGCCCAGCGAGCCCGCCAGCTTGAGGCGCTGGGGGTGTGCACCGTGCGCGACCTCCTCTACCTGCTCCCCCGCCGCTACGAGGACTACACGCGCCTACAGCCGATCGGTCGCATCGCCCACCTCTTCTATCGCACCGGGAGTGAGGAGCTCCGCTGCACAGTCATGGGTGAGGTCACCGCGCTGACCGAGCGGGAGACTGCTAGCGGGCGACGTCTGGTGCAGGCCGAGATCAGTGATCCGACCGGCAGCATCCCGGCTATCTGGTTCAACCCGTACGTGGCCCGGCAGCTTCGTCCTGGCATGCGCATCGCCCTAAGTGGGCGTCTGGAGCGCCAGCGGGCCGTCGTCTGCTTCCGCAACCCGGAGTGGGAGCCAGCCGACGAGGATCTGCTGCATACTGGCCGCATCGTACCGATCTACCCGCTGACCCGCAACCTGTACCAAAAGCAGCTCCGCCAGCTCACCCGCACCGCGCTCGACGCCAGCCTGCGTCTGGTGGTCGATCCCTTGCCTGAGGCCATCCGCCAGCGACATGGGCTGCCACCGCTGCCCGAAGCACTCGAGCAGCTCCACTTTCCGGACTCAAGCGAGCGGGCCGAAGCTGCACGCCGCCGCCTGGCTTTCGACGAGTTCTTGGCCTTGCAGCTCGGTCTGGTGCGGCGCAAGGCTGAGTGGCAGGCCCAGCCAAGCAACGCTATCCCCATCGACCGACTGAGGATCGATGCCTTTCTGCGCAGCCTGCCCTTTGCGCTCACGGCGGCACAGTCTCGGGCGCTGGACGAGATCCTCGAGGACATGGCCCAGCCGAGGCCGATGAGCCGCTTGCTCCAGGGCGACGTGGGGTCAGGCAAGACTGTGGTGGCCGCGACCGCCGCGCTGGCGGCCAGTGCCGCTGGCTACCAGGTGGCCGTGCTGGCGCCGACCGAGATCCTCGCCGAGCAGCACTTCCACAGTTTCCGGAACCTCTACGCGGGACTCCCGGAGCCCGATCGCCCTGCTGCCGCACTGCTGACCGGAAGCACGCCCGAGCGCGAGCGGCAGGAGATCGAGCGCGGGCTCCGTGAGGCGGGTATCCAGCTGCTGATCGGCACGCATGCCGTCCTGGAGGACTGGGTGCACTTCCAGCGACTGGGCCTCGCGGTCATCGACGAGCAGCACCGCTTCGGCGTGCTCCAGCGAGCCGCCCTGCGGGCCAAGGGCCAGAACCCCCACGTGCTGGTCATGACGGCCACGCCGATCCCGCGCAGCCTGGCACTCGTCCTGCACGGTGACCTCGACGTCTCGATCATCGACGAGCTGCCACCGGGACGGCAGACGGTCAAGACCTACGCCATTGAGAGCAGCGTACGCCAGCGCGTCTACCAGTTCATCCGCAAGCAAGTGACCGAGGGCTTTCAAGCGTTCATCATCTACCCCCTGGTGGAGGAGTCCGAGGCCATCGACGCACGCGCCGCGACCGCCGAGTTCGAACGACTGCAACGGGAGGTCTTCCCTGACCTGAGGCTCGGCCTGCTCCACGGCCGAATGCGCCCAGCCGAGAAGGACGCTGTCATGACCGCGTTCCGAGAACGGAAGCTCGATATCCTGGTCTCGACAGCCGTGGTCGAGGTCGGGATCGATGTGCCGAACGCCACCGTCATGCTCATCGAGGGAGCCGATCGCTTCGGTCTGGCCCAGCTTCACCAGTTCCGCGGCCGGGTGGGCCGTGGTGCGGCACAGTCGTACTGCATCCTAATCTCGGATTCGGACGGCCAGGAGGCCCGCGAGCGGCTCGAGGCGTTGGTCGAGACCTACGATGGCTTTCGGCTGGCAGAGATCGACTTGCAGATGCGTGGCCCCGGCGAGTTCCTCGGCACACGGCAGAGCGGCATGCCGAATCTTCGCTTTGCCAGCCTGGCAGACGTCGTCACACTGCAGCACGCCCGGCAGGAGGCCGAGCGGATCATCGAGGTCGATCCTGAGCTTCGCCAGCCGGAGCATCGGTTGTTACGCGAGCAGGTGCGGCGGTTTTGGGAGACTGGTGCGGGTGACCTGAGCTGATCCGGCGCGAAGACCCGACTGGTGCCGTGATCTAAACCATCAGGGCGATCGGTGCCCCACAGGGACTCACGAGCGTAGAATCCTCGGAAGGCGCATGAGATGCCTGATTGTCTCATCGAGCAGAACGTCACGACCGCCGTGTACTCCCTGCCCATCGCGCAGGGCTGGCTGGAGCCGGCCGCACGCTACAGGCTCGAGGAGCGACTGACCGCCGAGAGGGTGCGGTCGCGTGGGATGCCTGCGCTGCTGGGCGCGGTCGAGGCGGCGAGGCTCGCCGACGAGTTCGTCGTCCTCGCCGATGTCGCCCTGGTCAGCCAGCACAGCAGTAGCGTGGCGATGCAGACCAGCGAGCGGCCGGACGTGCTGGATCAAGTGAGGGTCGCTTTAGACGGTGTTGGCCTGACAGCCGAGGCGTTAGCCCGGGCGACGATAACGGCCTTCTACGGTATCACCGTCACCGGCTGGGATCGGGGCGTGTCTGTGGGCCCGCTTCTCGTCCTCGAAGACGCTGCAGCACTCGCCCAGCCACTCTCCGAGCGTTTTCACGACCTGGGCCGGGCGTGGTTTGTCCTCTCTTCGCTTCCCTTCCCCAGCCATGTCCTGGTCGTGCCTCGAAGGATGGTCGCCGAGCAGGTCGAGGCGCTCCGGCACCTGGTCGCGGAACTACACGCGGCACGTGAGGCGGCACTGGCACGGCGGCGGGAAGTCGTCACGCAGCTTGCCCGCGAGCACATGTTGAACAGAGAGCGGCTTGAAGCCCTGCTTTCCGACCAGAGTTACCGGCTGACCCAGCGCGCGCGCTCCGGCTGGCGTGAGCTGCTCCACCGCACCGGCCACGATCTCGGCGTTCCCGGCTTGGATCGAGTCGAGATCGTGGCCTTGAGCTAATCCTCCGGTCGCGCGCCCTCGTCGATTCGCTTATGCCTCGACGTACGCATCGCGGGGCCATCCGGCGAGGCGGTCGCCGGCCCGGAGGCTCGCCAGGAGGTCATGACCGAGCACCGCAGGGGATTGCGGGTGCTCTCAGCACGGCGTGAGCAGAAGAGGAGCATCTGCCCGTTAGGTCGCTTCCTCTCCCCACTCCAGGCGGGCAGTGTATGGCCGGGACAAGCCCGCGTAGAGGTCTGAGGCCACATGGTGGATCAGCGGTGAGTCGTCCGAGATCTGCCAGTGGTCGGTGAACAGCTCGTCGTCGGCAGAGACTGCCAGCACCTCACCCACGAACAGGTCGTGATCTCCCAGCGTCAGCCGCTCGGCGAGGCCACACTCGATGTGAGCCACGCACTCCTCGATAACCGGCACGTCGATCTCCAGTGCATCAGCCGGGTGGAGGCCAGCCTGGACGAACTTGTCGACATCGCGACCAGAGACCATCCCACAACGATGCACCGCGTCTAGCAGCTCCAGCGTCGGCAGGTTGAGGATGAAGAGCTCACCGCGCGTCACCAGCTCGTGCGTGAAGCGCGAGGGATGGATCGCCACGCCCACCCGTGGCGGGTCGAGGCTGAGCGGCATGACCCAGGCGGCCGTCATCACGTTCGGCTGCGAGCGGAACTGCACCGTCACCAGTACGACCGGGCCAGGTTCCAGCAACCTGGCGGCCTGCCGAGGATCACGCGGCAACTTGCTCGCCATCTTCTTACCCCGCCAAGCTCTGGCACCATCAGCCGCCAAATCTGCCAGCGGTGACGTACGAGCGCCCAGCCGATCCGAGCGACCGATACAGCTCGTAGTACCGTTCGGCCACGCGGGCCTGGGTGAACAGCTCCAGCACCCGCTGCCGCCCGCGGCGACCCAACTCCTGCCGGCGTGCCGGGTGCTCGAGCAAGGCATCCAGCGCCCGAGCCAGCGCCTCCGCGTCGTCCTCCGGGAAGACCAACCCGGCATCGCCGATCACCTGCGGGATCTCGCCAGAGTCGGATCCGATTACCGGTACGCCGCAGGCCATCGCCTCGATGATGACGCGCCCGAACTGTTCCTTCCAGTTCCGCCGCGTGCGCGAGGGCACCACCAGCACATCGAACATATTTAGCGTCTGTGGCATCAGCGCGGGCGCCACGCTGCCACGGAAGGTCACGCGATCGCGTACACCCAGGCTCGTCGCCAGCAGTTCCAGCCGGGCGCGCTCGCTCCCGCTCCCGACGATCTGGGCCACGGCTCGGACGCGCATGCGCGCGAGCGCCTGCAGGAGCAAGTCGGCACCCTTCTCCGGTACGAGTCGGCCAACAAAACCGACCGTCGGCAACAGCGATCGTGCCACCGGCATCGGACGGAAGAGGTCGGGATCAACGCCGAACTGGGGAATGACCTCGAGCGGCCCGCGGTAGCCCTTGCGGCGAAGGACAGCAGCTGCCTCTTGACTGCCAGCGACAGCGGCCGCCGCAAACCGGTAGTTGACGCGCTCGAACCAGGAGAACGGGGGCGGGTAGCGGCGATAGAGATTCTGCCAGGTGAAGAAGACAACGCGTGCCCCGTAGAGCCGGCCGAGCAGTGCCGCGTGGAATGTCACCAGGTTGTACGGTTCCTCGTCGACATGCAGGATGTCTGGCTGGAAGCGCCGCACGTGCCGCACCAGGCCGGGATACCAGTGAATGTGGTGGTGCCCGTTGAACCACATCGGCTCTACCGCCAGCTCGTAGCTATCCGTGTAGCGCCGTTCGAGCTGAATCACCCCAACACGTGACTCGTGCCAGTACGGCGGGACGATGGCCAGCAGCTCGATCTCCGGCAGCTTCGCGAGCTCCTCGAGCTTCTTCTGGTAGACCCCGTTGACCAGAGCCTTCGAAAGCATCAACACCTTCACCGGGCGCCAGCCCTCCGCGCAGCCGCCCTTTGTCCCAACACCTGATGGTACAACGTTACCGTCTCCCGCGCGGTGCGCTCCCATGAGAACTGCGCTGCACGCTTCCTCGCTCGTCTCGCGAGCTCAGCTCGCAGCCGATCGTCAATCAGCACCTCCTCGATCGCCCGCGCCAGCGCGGCAGGCTCCGGCTCCACCAGTATCCCACCGTCGCCCACCACCTCCGGCAAGCTCGACCGGTTGGCCGCGATCACCGGAGTGCCGCAGGCCATCGCCTCCAGCGGCGAGAGGCCGAACCCTTCGTAGAGCGACGGATACACGTAGAGATCGGCGAGCTGGTACAGCCCGAGCTTGTCTTCCTCGCTGATGGCGCCCGTCAGGACGACCTGTCGCTCGAGCCCGAAGCGGCGCACCACTGGCTCCAGCGGAGGGTAAAGACGCGGGTTCTCGGAGTGCGGCCGGCCGGCGATCACCAGCCGTGTCTCCGGATCAAGCCGGGGGAATGCGCTCGCGAAGGCCTCGATCAGCGCTGGCAGGTTCTTTCGCGCGTCCAGTCCGCCAACATTGAAGATTACAGGGCCGCGTAGAGCGAAGCGTCGCCGCAGCTCAGCCAGGCGTGCCAGATCAGTTGCCGGTTGGTAGCGTGAATCAGCCGCCAACGGGATAACCGTAATCCGATCCCCCGCAATGCGGAGCTCGCGCACGATGTCCCGCTTGGAGTGCGCGGAGTCGGTGATGACCGCCTCGGCTCGGCGCGCGACAAGGCTGACGAGTCGCAGATAGAGTCGCATCGCCAGGCTCGCCCGGTATTCGGGAAAGAGCAGCGGGATGACGTCGTGCACGGTGACCACGAGCGGCAGCGACGACCTGAGCGGCCCGGCAAAGTACGGGACGTGGAGCAGTGCGGCACCGGCGGCGCGCGCAGCTTCGACTACACCGCACTGCTCCCACCAGACCTTCGAGGCCTTGCCGCCTCGCGCCACACGGGTCTGGAGCGCCCTGGTCTGGCCCGACGCCGGAAGGAGCAGCACGACCCGGCGGCAGGGCACCGCGCTCGAGAACTGCCTCCAGAGGCCGAGCGTGTACTGTCCGCTCCCGGTCAGGGGTTCCCGGCTAAACGCGCCGTCGAGCGCAATGATCGGCTCTTGCTCCATACCCGGCTCCATACCAGCGCGGGAGTATAGCAGCCGCGCACACCAGTCACGGAACCAGCATCAGGGCACGCCGGCAGGGCGTGCTGCCCCCTGTGGAGTGCCGATTGCTGACGTGGTCTCGTACCGCGAGCGCGTCCTTCCTCTGAGCGAGATGAGACGGTAGTCAGGAGAGATTGGTGAGGTCGTTGAGCACGCAGTCGCTGGGGAGGGAGATTGCCGACGGCTGCGACGGTCACGTATAGTGAAGGTCAAGCTTCGACGGGGAGGCGGATGGAGGGAGCACGGAGATGCCCAAGCCCGTAAACGTCAGTGATGAGACGTTCGAGGAAGAAGTGTTACAGTCCGATGTACCAGTGCTCGTCGACTTCTGGGCCGCTTGGTGTGGCCCCTGCCGGATAATCGCCCCGATCCTCGAAGAGATCGCTGAAGAGAAGGGGAAATCGCTCAAGGTCGCCAAGGTCAATGTCGATGAGAACATGCGTGTCGCGATGCAGCTCGGGATCAGCAGTATCCCTACGCTGATCCTGTACAAGAACGGCCAGCCGGTGGAGCGGATCATCGGTGCGCAACCGAAGCAGCGCTTGCTCCAGCAGATCGAAAAGCATCTGAGCTAGACGTCAGCTCCCCGCTCTGCCCATCCAGGATTCCAACCTGGACAGCCTCGGCTCCTCTAACGGCGAGCGAGCTTGAGGAGCCCTATGCCGCCGAGCACACCCACGGCCAGACCGACCAGGGCGCGGCGCGCTGCAGGCGAGTACAGCACCAGGCTGGCGGCACTGCTGAGCAGCGCGGTTCCACCCGCCAGATACGCGCGCTGTCGGACGGCCACAATGGTCACGCGGTCGTCGTCCTCCACGAGAGGTGGGTAGCGATACCGGTCACGCTGAAGGTCGAACGAGATCGCCATCTCTCCTGCAGCTTCCGGGCGATTCGGATCCCAGACCAACACCTCGGCCTCGTCCGCGCTGCGCTGGTGGAACGCGTATGGCACCACCGTGTGGCCCTGCCCGAGCAGCGCCCGGACAACATCGCGACGCCACGGTTTGGGCACATTGACGTCGAAGCAGACGTCGCTCCAGCCGCGCCGCAGGAGGTCGCGAGCGAAGCGCCGGTAGGCGCGTGCGGGGCTCGGCCAGAAGAACCAGGACGCGCCGGCCAGCAAGGCCCGGTCAGTCAGTTGCCGCCCGTGGAGGACGATCACAGCGTCTCGCAGCGCGTCCCCTTCAGCCCGCAATGCTCCCAGGCTCCGCGCCAAGGCCACCCGGGCCATGCCGGTGCATACCCCTCCCGGCGAGTCGCTGGCGTCGTCCGACAGCCGCACCACCATGCGATAAAGGTTACGACGGAACGCGTTCGGGAACAGCGCCAGCCGAAAAGTGGCCCGGAAGTGACGATCTTCCGGTTCGACCGGCCCGAATTCGCTCGCGCGGTTGGCCCAGGGAAGCCGGTCACGTGCCGGGTCGAACGGGCCTTCGCCATGTAGCTCAATGCCGAGCGCCTGCTGTGCCCTAGCGACCTGCTGCCCCCGGTCGAACACCGTCACCGAAATCGGGTACTTGAAGCAGCGCGGCCATCCCTGTGGAAAGACCAGCCAAGCGACTCGCCTCGTTCCGAGCGCGGAGAGCCGCCGGTCTGGCAGTGCCAGCCAGTTCGCTGGCAGGGACAGCCGCCACTCTACGGCCTGACGGTGTGAGAGATCGCCCAACTCCGCCACGACCTGAAACCGTGCGGGGCGATACTGAAATCGCCCTCCTCGCTCGTTGCCGAACGCGAGCCGTTCCAGCGGGCGCCCGTCCTCGGTCACCAGGTGGACAGCCAACATGTGCCTAGGCGCCGAGGCTCTCACTGCGCCGTCCGCCAAGTGCTTCCATCTCACGCCGGAGATCCTCGAGGTCAGCGAACCGCCGGTAGACCGAGGCGAAGCGGATGTACGCGACCTCGTCGAGCTCCTTGAGCTCCCTCAGCACGATCTCGCCGATGACCGTGCTCGGTACCTCCGTCGTCCCCATGGCTAAGAGCTCGCGCTCGACCGTGGCGACAATCCGATCCACCTCGTCCTGCGAGACAGGTCGTTTGGTCAGAGCTAAGCGCAGCTTGTCCCGCAGCTTGCGGCTGTCGAACTCCTCTCGCCGCCCATCGCGCTTGATGACCATCAACCCGCCAGGCTCGATACGCTCGTACGTCGTAAATCGCCGGCCGCAGGCAGGGCACTCCCGCCGACGTCGGATGCTGTCACCGCCCCCCAGTTCGCGCGAGTCGATGACGCGGCTGTCTCGAGTACCACAGTACGGGCAGCGCACGCTTCTCCCTACACTCTCGATGCCCGGCAAGCGGCCCGCCTTCCGATCAACGCAGCGGTCATCGAGCGCGGCGGGGCGATAAGCTACCGCTCGCGCAGGAAGCGAAGAATTGATGGCTCCGACCACTCGTCGTCCGGCAGGATCGGGGTGCGGGGCGGAGCCGATGTGCGGGCGGCCTCGGCGCGGAAACGCCGCTCGGCGGGCCGTGCGCGCCGCTGCTGACCGGTACCGGTAAACCCGGCAGCGATCAGTGTGATCGTCACATCGCGCCCCATCGCCTCGTCCGGACTCGCCCCGAAAATGATCTCCGCTTCCTCGTCGACCGTCGCACGGATCACCTCGGCGGCCTCGCTGACCTCGGCCATCGACAAGTCCGGGCCTCCGGTGATGTTATACAGAACTCGCGTCGCCCCATCGATGCCCAGCTCCAAAAGCGGGCTTTCGATAGCAGCACGGGCCGCATCGACACAGCGGTTCTCGCCACTCCCCCGGCCGATCGCCATCAGCGCCGAACCGGCGTCGCGAAGGATGGTCTTGACATCGGCAAAGTCCAAGTTAATCAGCCCGGGTTTCGTGATCAGCTCGGAAATTCCCTGGATACCCTGACGCAGCACATCATCGGCGATCCGGAACGCCTCGGAAAATGGTGTCTTCGGATCGACGAACGTGACCAACCGCTGATTTGGGATAGTGATCAGCGCGTCGACATGCTCGCGCAGGACCGCGATCCCCTCGTCGGCAATCCGCCGCCGCTTAGCCCCCTCGAAGTCGAACGGTTTGGTCACGATGCCGACGGTCAAAGCACCGGCCTCGCGCGCCAGGCGCGCGATGATCGGAGAGGCACCTGTCCCCGTTCCGCCGCCCATGCCAGCGGTAATGAAGACCATGTCTGCGCCGCGAACCGCTTCCGCCAGCGTCTCAGCACTTTCTTCAGCGGCCCGTTCGCCGACCTCCGGTCGTCCGCCTGCCCCCAACCCTTTCGTGAGCTTGTCACCGATGCGGATGGTCAGCGGACTCAACGAGTTCAGGAGTGCCTGCGCGTCGGTATTGACAGCGATGAACTCGACGCCATCGATACCGGCATCGATCATCCGGTTGATGGCGTTCCCCCCCGCGCCACCAACACCAATGACCTTGATTCGCGCAAAGTTGTTCGGCGTGAACTCATCATCGTGCGCGCTGAACATGCCCAACCTCCACTACCCTTGAACCCGCCTCCAGCTGCTGCCCGATGCCACAGCGGCCCCGCTCCGCACTCACAGCCTCTCCCGACCCGGCGACCCGTACGGCACGGGCCACATCGCGTGCGTAGCCAGATCCCCTGCTCGTCTCGGGAAAGATCGTCTCGTGGGGTAGGCCCTACTTCCACCCACTCCCGAATCCAGGAACCAGCTTGGCTGGGTGCACTGGAAACGAGATGCCCGGTTCCTCGTGTATCCCAATCCCCCTACTCTGGTATATGTCGCAGTATAGCACAGTTCCTCCGGGTGTAAATCCTTCTCCTCCGGTTCCGTGGCCGTCGGGGTGCTGACCTTCCGCTATGTCCTCACCACAGAACCGGCCGATCCGGATCGCGCACGTCGAGATTCGTCCACTTCATCCCGGCCTGCTCTATCGCGTCCAGCACGCGCAGCTGCTCCGACAGCCGCTCGGCTGCGCCGACGTGCACGACCCGGCCGTCGTCGAGGTGGACACGGATCCCGGTTCGGGGCTCGTATTCCAGTGCCCTGACCCGCTGACCGAGCCGTTGGCTCAACACGACCGCCCCTTGCACCACAGACGCCGGCAGTCTGCTTCCCGGCATCGGCAGCGCCCCTTCCACCTGCTCCACATGCGGCAAGTCGGGTCGATCGGTCACCGCAATCACCCATCCCGCGCGATCCACGAGCACTGCTTGCGTACCCTGCTGCCAGACGACGATCGGCACCCGCTCACGGAGGTCGATGACGACGGTGTCGGGAAACACGGCCCGCACCTCGGCTCCAGCTACAGCCGGATGGTCGGCAACACGCCTTGCCACAGCCTGCGTGTCGAGCCAGAAGAGCGGTTGCCCGAGCGCTCCGCTACTAGCCACAATGGTGTCAACGAACGCAAGCTGGTTGCCGTACACCACCACAGACTGCACCGTGTAGTCTTCGGCGCTGAGAAACCCGGCCAGCAGAACGCTCAGGCCGACCGCCAGGCCAAAGGCTGGCAGCCGCCCGGTGACCGTCCCGTGCCGCAGGAACCGACCAACTCGCCCTCTCGATCGCCGGTGCGAGGGGGTCACAGTGGTAGGCGTCTCTAGGTCCACGACCGGCATCTGAGAGCCCGCTCCTCGTGGCGCTCTAACGCCAGCTCGATCAGACGGGTCACGAGATCGCGGAACGACAACCCGCTGGCTTCCCATAGCTTGGGATACATGCTGATCGCGGTGAACCCGGGAATCGTATTGACCTCATTGATCAGGATCCGTCCCGTCGAGCGTTCGAGGAAAAAGTCAACCCGCGCCATCCCCGCCCCGTCGATCGCCTTGAACGCGGCGATCGCCATCGCCTGCGCAGTCGCCGCCTGCTCGTCAGAGATCGGTGCCGGGATCAAGAGTTGCGATCGGTCGTCGATATACTTCGCTTCGTAGTCGTAGAACTCCCGCGCCGGCACAATTTCGCCGACGACTGAAGCGACCGGTTCGTCGTTGCCGAGTACGCTGACCTCGAGCTCGCGCGCGTCGATCGCCTCCTCGATCACGATCTTTCGGTCATGACGGTTCGCGGCCTCGATCGCTGCCCGGAGTTCACCAGGGCGACGCACCTTGCTCACACCGACGCTCGAGCCGAGATTCGCGGGTTTGACGAAGCATGGGTAACCGAGCTCACACGCGACTCGACGCTCGATGGCCGCCTGGTCACGAACCCATTCACGCCAGGTGAAGGCGAACCAGCGTGCCATCGGCAGACCAGCCTGAGCGAAAAGCCGCTTCGCCGTCGGCTTGTCCATCGCGACTGCCGAAGCCAGCACTCCACAACCGACGTACGGGATATCCGCCAGCTCCAAAAGCCCTTGCACTGTGCCGTCCTCGCCGTTCGGGCCGTGCAGCACCGGGAAGACGACATCGACGGTGCCCGTCCACGTCGGCTCTGTGACTGCGAGCGCTTGGGAGCCCGCCTGCACAGGCAGGTTGGCTTGACCCGACCCATCCGCTGCGCCGGAGTCGAGCTCCAGCGGCAGTCGTGACTGCTCGGCCAGCGCCCGCAGCGGGTCGCCGCCGACCATCCAGCGCCCGTCGCGCGTGATGCCGATCGGCACCACCTCGAACCGCTCGCGGTCGATCGCGCGCATGATCGCCTGAGCCGAGCGCAGCGAGACATCGTGCTCACCCGACCGGCCACCGAAGAGGACACCGACCCGAATCCTGCGCGACATGTCAGGAATCTCCTATCTCTTCGATCTCGGGGACGAGCTCGATGCCGTAGCGACGGAGGATCTCCTCTTGGATGAGGGTAATCAGCGCACGCACGTCGGCCGCAGTTGCATTGCCGGTGTTGAGGAAAAAGTTCCCATGCAACTCCGACACGCGCACGCCGCCGACCTGGCGACCTTTGAGGCCCGCCTGCTCGATGAGGTACCCAGCATATGTCCCCGGGGGATTGGTAAAGACGGATCCAGCGCAGGCACCAGTCGGCTGCGCCCGGCGGCGCCACTGCGCGTACGCCGCCGCTCGGGCAACGAGCTGCTCTGCTTCCCCGCGCGGGAGCTCGAAGGTCGCACGGAGTACGATCCAGCGTCGCGGACGCGGCTCGAACTTGAGCACCGTGTAGCGGTAACGCGCTTCGAGTCGGTCGCCACTCCAGCGCACCACTCGCTTCTCGACCAGGTCGAGGAGCTCGACGCTGGCCAGGTGCGCGGCCATCTCGCCGCCGTGCGCCCCAGCGTTGTTGACGACGGCGCCGCCGACGACCCCGGGAAGACCGGCTGCCCACTCGAGCCCTGCCCATCCACGGGAAGCGGTGAAGTGGCCCAGCCACGAGATCGGCGCCTGAGCCGGGACGGTCAGCCTAGCCCCATCCCTCCCCTCCACGAGTTCGACCCGGCCATCGAGAGAACTGCTGGGCGCGCGCATCAGAATCACCAGCCCGCGGATCCCGCGGTCACCGACCAACAGGTTGCTGCCGCCCCCGATAACGGTGACTGGAAGGGCCTGCCGCTCAGCCCAGTCCACCGCCGCCTGCAGCTCCGTCTCCGACCCGGCACGGGTCAGAAAGTCGGCCGGCCCACCGATCCGAAAGGTAGTGTGCCGCGACATCGGCTGGTCACGCCTGATCATTAACACCCCTTCTTCGGTCGGGATGGTGATCTCCCGCGCTGTGGTCACGCATTGCCTCCCAGATAGTCGACCAAGACGGGAGCGGCTTGCCAGATGTCACCGGCGCCCAGCACCAGCACGACATCGCCCGGCGCCACGCGCTCCGCGACAAACTCTGCAGCCGCGCGCGCATCGGCGACCAGGCGAGCCGGGGCCGGCGCGACGCGGTGCGCCAGGCGCTCGAGCGAAACGTCGCCCGGGTCAACTTCCCGCGCGGCGTAGACCGGAGTCAAGATCACCTCATCGGCCAGCCCCAAGGCACGCGCGAACTCGCTGAAGAACGCACGCGTCCGGCTGTAGGTATGGGGCTGGAAGATAACCCACAACCGGGTGCCAGCAAACCGCTCGCGCGCGGCGGCGATGGTGGCACGGATCTCACTGGGGTGATGCGCGTAGTCGACGATCACTGTCACTCCACAGGATTGCCCCCAGATTTCGAAGCGGCGTCCCACACCTGAAAACGCTTCCAGCGCCTTCACACTCGCTTCCGGCGCGACACCCAGCTCGGCGGCAGCGGCAACGGCCGCGGCCGCGTTCAACCGATTGTGCCAGCCGGGCACCTGGAGGCCCAAGCGCCAGTACGCTCCTCCTGGCCCCCGGAGGGCTGGAGAACCCTCGCCCGTTACTTGCCAGTCGACCTGTCCACTCATCCCGAAGGTGACAACGCGGAGCTCGCGCTCGAGCAGCGAGTGCGCCAGTCGCTGGCAGCCGGGGTCGTCGCCGGAGAGGACGACCGTCCCACCCGGGCGAACCCGCTCGGTGAAGCGCCGGAAGGCGGCCTCGACTAAGGCAGGCATCGGAAACAGGTCGGGATGGTCATGCTCGACATTCAGCACGACCGCGACCGCCGGTTCGAGGTGCAGGAAGCTGTAGTCGTACTCATCGGCCTCCACCACGAACGCCGTCCCCGTGCCTAACCGCGCGTTGGTGCCCAGGTCACGCACCTCGGCCCCGACGGCAAACGAGGGCGACAGACCGGCTCGCTCCAGGATCAGTGCGATCATTCCCGCAGTCGTCGACTTCCCATGTGTCCCAGCCACCGCCACGCAGGTTGCGCCGGTGGTCATCCAACCCAGAAGCGCAGCCCGTTTGACCACTGGTCGCCGCCTCTCGGCCGCTGCCGCGACTTCCGGATGGTGGGCACGCACGGCCGAGGTGACCACCACCAGATCAGCGTCTTCGACATGTCGCGGGTCGTGCCCCACCTGTACCGTGATGCCTTCAGCCCGCAGCACGTGCAGCAGCGGCGCATCGGCCGCGTCACAGCCGCTCACTCGGTAGCCGATTTGCGCCATCATGCGCGCGAGTCCACTCATGCCGATGCCGCCCAAGCCAACGAAATGGACATGAGCCGGTGGCGCGAGCGAGGAGAGCGTCGACAGGCGATGCGGTATCACGGCCCTGTCCTCCCACCCCAGCGTCGCCGGCCGCGACCAAACGCGCCCTGCGGCACCCGCTTGCGTCGAGCCAAGAGATCATTGACGGCGAGCTCGGACGCGGCCCGCGAATGGAATCCCGTGCGCCCAACGAGAGACCCTTGTTTGCCCAGTGCCACCTCGCGCGTAGGGAGTGTCGCCCGAGAGATGTTCAAGAGGACGCCCATCGCGGTGAGCGTGACCGCCAGCGAGGAGCCGCCGTAGCTCAGAAACGGCAACGGAATACCGGTAAAGGGGATCGTCGATGTGATGCCACCGATGTTGATCGCAGCCTGCCCGAGCACCCAGGTGGTGATTCCGACGGCCAAGAGCGCGCCGAAGCTATCCGGCGCTCGGCAAGCGATCCGGTATCCCCGCCAGGCGAGAAAGAGATAGAGCCCAATGACGAAGAGGCAGCCGACCAAGCCCAACTCCTCGCCGATGACGGCATAGATAGCATCGCTGTGGGCAGCAAAGAGCCACAAGAACTTTTGTCGGCTTGCGCCTAGACCCACGCCGAACAGTCCTCCGCTACCGAAGGCCAGCCGCGCTTGGGCGATCTGCCAGCCGAGCCCAAGCAGCTTTCCTTCCGGATCGAGTAGGTCGCGATCGGGGCTCAGAAACAACAAGAGCCGATCTCTCCGGTACGGGGCACTGAGCGCCAGCAGAAGAAGAGCCGCTGCCCCAGAGAGCACCAGCAGAGCAAACTGGAACAGTGGCACGCCAGCGACGAAGAACATGCTGATTCCAATAGCAGCCAAGACGATCGAGCTCCCCAGGTCAGGCTGGAGCATCACCAGGCCGACCAGCAGGCCGATCAACAAGGTGAACGGAACGAACCCGTAGCTGAACTGCCGGACGCGTGCCCCTTTCCGAGCAAGCCAGTCGGCCAAATAGACCACCAGAGCCAGTTTTGCGACTTCCGCAGGTTGCACCAAGAGCGGCCCGAAGCGGATCCACCGCTGTGCGCCCCAGATCTCGACGCCGATGCCTGGCACGAGCACCAGCCCCAGGAGACCGAGTGCCAAAAGCATGCCCAGCAGGGAGACGCGACGCCAGACCCGGTAGTCGATACTATAGGCCACCGTCATCCCGGCAAGTCCCACCGCAAGCCACATCAAATGGCGCACCAGGTAGCTGTACCCATTGCTCCCAGGCTGGCGGACGCCGAGCGCGAAGCTGGCACTAAAGACCATCACCGTGCCGAACATCACCAGTACGAGCAGGGTCGCCAGAAACCACCAGTCAGGCTGGTGCAGGCGACGTCGCTCCCCAGGTGGGGTGAGGAAGATCGAAAACGGCTGAGCCAGCAGCGCACGCAGGCTCACGGTTCCTCCCCCAACGCTTCGCTCGCGGCAAGGCGGCGCACAGCCTCGCGGAATGCCTCTCCACGATGGAACTCGTCCCGGAACAGGCCGAAGCTGGCACAGCCTGGCGAGAGCAGTACGACATCCCCTGGACGCGCCAGGGCCGCCGCGAGCGTCACCGCCTCGCCCATCGAGCCGCACGGCCCAAGGGCGCGCACACCGGTCTCCCGCAACGCTTGGTGCAGTGCTGGTGTCGCGGTGCCGGCCAGTAGCACGACAGCGAACGCCTTCGCTGCGATCTCCTGCGCGAGCGAGCGCAGGTCGACCCCCTTGTCGGCACCCCCAGCGATCAGGATGATCGAGCGATTCCGATAGGTAGCGAGCGCGGCCTGCACGGCGGCCGGCGCCGTCGCCGCGCTGTCGTTGACGAACTCGACGCCCCTTAAGGTTGCGACATGTTCCAGCCGGTGAGGCACGGGCTGTGCCCGGAGCAACCCCTCACGCGCCTGCCAGCTCCGGGCGCCCCGCAGGCAGGCGGCGGCTAATGCCGCCAGTGCATTGGCGACCACGTGGTCGCCGGGAAGCGGGAGCTCCTCTCGCCGGCAGATCCGGTGTTCCTCGCCCTCGAAGCGCCAGACCAGCCAATCACCGATCAGGAACGCCCCAGTCGGCTCGCCAGTATCGCGACCGAACGGTACCACGCGGCCGGCGCCGACCCCGCGGCAGCCCCAGGCACGAGGCTCGTCGCGGTTGACGACGAACCAATCGCCCGATCGCTGAAAGCGAGCGATATGCCGCTTCGCTTCGATGTAGGCGTCCATCGAGGGATAGCGGTCGAGGTGATCCTCGCTGATTATGGTCAGTACCGCGATGTGCGGGCTCATCTCGTGCTCGGCCAACCCTTCGAGTTGCCAGCTCGAGAGCTCAAGGACGACCGGCGTGTCCGGCGTGATCGCTGGCAACGCCTCCAGCGCTGAGCGTCCCAGGTTGCCTGCCAAGATCGTCCCTGGGTGCCAGGTCTTCAGGATTTCGGCACAGAGTGTCGCTGTCGTGGTCTTGCCCTTGGTGCCCGTCACCCCGATGACCGGCGCCGGGCACGCGCGGAAAAACAGCGTCATTTCCATTTCGATCCGTGCCCCGGCGGCCCGCGCGAGCTCCAGCCAGGGGGAGTCGACCGGTACGGCCGGGTTGCGGACGACGATTTCAGCCTGTTCGAACTCCTGACGGCGGTGCTCTCCCAGCACCAGGCGGACGGGTAGGCCCGCCAGCGCATCGAGGCTCGGGCGCAGAGCCTCTGCCGTTCGCAGGTCAGTCACGGTGACCTCGGCCCCCTGGTCGACCAGCCAGCGGGTCACCCCGAGCCCACCACTGCGAGTGCCCAGCCCCATCACCAGGACACGCTTGCCGCGGAGTTCGAGGGGCATCGAGTAGGCGCCCATTTCACACCTCTAGATCAGGGCCAGCGCCATGCCCAGGAGACCGGCCATCATGGCGACCAGCCAAAAGCGCAGCGTGACCTGGGTCTCCGACCAGCCTAACAGCTCGAAATGGTGGTGCAGCGGCGTCATCCGGAAAAGCCGCTTGCCACCCGTCAACTTGAAGTAGGTGACCTGGAGCATAACCGAGATCGCTTCCGCGACGAAGACGATGCCGATAAGCGGCAAGAGCAGCCACTGGCCGGTCATGAACGCGGCCGTCGCTAAGGCCGCGCCGAGCGCGAGGGAGCCGGTATCGCCCATGAACACCTGGGCCGGGTGGGCGTTGTACCACAGGAAGCCGAGGATCGAGCCAACCATCGTGAAGCAAAAGGTCACAACCTGGATCTGCCCCTGAAGGAAGGCGATGATCCCGTAGGCGGTAAAGGCGACGGCAGCGGTTCCGCCAGCCAGGGTGTCGAGTCCGTCGGTCAAGTTGACGGCGTTGGCCGTGCCAGCGATCGCAACCACCGCGATCGGCACGTAGAGCAAACCGATTTCGTACTTTCCCAAGACCGGGATGTAGATGCTCCGCAGGCCCAGCGGGAAGTGCAAGATCAGCGCGCTGACAATCGAGAAGAGCAGCAGCCAAGCCATCTTGAAGCGGGCGGTCATCCCGCTGCGCGAGCCACCGACCAGGTTCATCCGGTCATCGACCGCGCCCAGGGTCGCGGTACTGATGAGCACGCCGAGCGGGAGAAGCATCGAGAGCCGTCCCGCGAGGTTGAAAGCCAGCGTCAGCAGAACCACCGGCACAGTAATCATCAAGCCGCCCATCGTCGGCGTGCCCATCTTGTAGAAATGCCCCTCTGGCCCTTCGATGCGAATGCGTTTGCCGATATTGTGCTTGCGTAGCCATCGGATGTAGGGTGCGCCGATCAGCAGCGTGATCATGAAAGCCACCCCGGAGAGCGCCAGCGAGAGCGCAAGGTTCTCTCCCGGATTGCGCGGGAGTACGCTCCGCTCGCTCAAGAACGACGCTACTCCCGCGACGAGTTCTGTCAGCTCTCTCACTGCTTCTCTTCCACCCGCCGAGGCGCGCGCAGCGCCTCGACTATCTCCTCCATGCGCATCCCACGCGCTCCCTTTACCAGGACGAAGTCACCCGGCTCAAGCATCTCGCGCAGGAGCTCGATCAGCTCACGCCGATCCTCCGTCGCAATCACTGCCAGGGCTGACAAGCCGGCACTCACCGCCTCCTCGGCGATCATCCGCGCGCGCGGCCCGAGCGTGAAGAGCAGATCCACCACGGCCGCAGCTCGTCGCCCGACTAGCCGGTGTCCCTCCTCCTCGTACGATCCGAGCTCGTACATGTCCCCGAAGACGGCAATATGCCGTTTGGCTGGGATCTCTGCTAG
This sequence comes from uncultured Thermomicrobiaceae bacterium, assembly GCA_938082375.1. GTDB lineage: Bacteria > Chloroflexota > Chloroflexia > Thermomicrobiales > Thermomicrobiaceae > Thermalbibacter. The sequence goes on along the minus strand of CALKCJ010000020.1, from coordinate 98,950 downwards.
CAGGGCCAAAGCCGCCAGGCACGAGGTCGGGTTCGCGTTGTACGTGTCGTCGAGGATGGTTGAGCTGTTGATACCCGGCACGGTGAGCAGTCGCACCTGCACGGTCGGGTCGCTAAAACCGGGCAGCATTTCATCCAGCGTCATACCGAGCACATGGCCGACCGCGATGGCGGCTAACGCCGTGTGCACGCTGTGGCGCCCGAGCAGCGGTAAGCGCACCCGGCTCCGCTGGCCCTCGAGGAGCAAGTCGAAGGCGATGCCGGCCAGCCCGTGACTCTCGACCGACTCGGCCCGCACCGCACAGTCGTGAGCTAGCCCGTAGAACACAACTGGGCAGCGGCATCGCTCCACCATGGCCCGAACGCGAAAGTCGTCGCCATTGAGCACCGCCACGCCGTCTTCCGGCAGCGATTCGGGCAGCTCGGCGATGCTCTCGGCGATCGCTTCGATCGATCCCATCCGCCCCAGGTGTGAGTAGCTCACGTTGGTCACAACCCCGATCGATGGGCGCCCGAGCTCGCAGAGCTCGCGCACCTCGTTGAGTCGGTATGCCTCTCCGAGCTCGAGCACGACGACCTCGGTGTCTGGCGAGATCTCTAGGAGCCCGAGGGAGATCCCGATGTCGGTGTTGTAGCTCCGCCGGGTGCGCACCACGGCATAGCGCTGGGACACGACCGCGGCCACGGCTTCCTTGGTGCTCGTCTTACCCATGCTGCCGGTTATCCCGATGACCCGCACGTCGAAGAGCGAGCGCCAGTACGACGCCAGCCGCCGCAACCCAGTAACCGTATCCTCGACGACGACCACCGGCACGGAGAGCCCTTCGAAGCGCGGCGCGTGGTGCCGGTCGACCATCACCGCGCCCGCGCCGCGGGCCAGCGCGTCGGCGACGAAGTCGTGGCCGTCGCGCTGCTCCCCGACGACCGCGACGAAGAGGTCACCCGGCTCCACCTCGCGTGAGTCGTGCCGGATGTGTCGCAGGAGGAGGTCAGTCGATGAGCTCCCGCGGAGGACGCCGGCACTCCCATCCAGGACGTCGCGGAGCGAGATCATGGTTCCGCCCTCCATTCCCGGAGCCACACCGCGACTCGATGATCGAAAGCCCACCTCGCTCCAGCCGGAAAGTATTGCCACCTGGCGGCATCACGATCCAGCGTCGAGCTCGGCCGGCTCACTGGGAGGGATGCCATAGAGCAGGAAGAGTTCCTGCATCACCGTGCGAAAGGCTGGCCCCGCAGCCCGCTCGCCCCAGGGCGATTTCACCGGTCGGTCGATCTTGACCAGGACGGTAAACTGCGGATCTTCGGCCGGGCCGAATCCGACCACTGAAGCGATCGTCGAACCGGGGCCGGACTCATAGCCGCCGGTCGGCGACGGTATCTCGGCCGTGCCCGTCTTGGCGGCGACCCGGTACCCAGGGATCCCGAACTTGTCTCGGTACTCCGTCTCCATGACCTCCACGAGCATCTCCGTGAGCCGCTGTGCCGTTTCCGGGCGCACGACTTGCCGGATCGGTTGCGGCTGCGTGACCGTCGCCCCCTCACCACGGATCTCGTGCACCACATACGGGCGCATCAAGGTTCCCCCGTTCGCAATAGCGGAGACGGCGTTGACCAGCTGGATCGGTGTGACCGCTAATCCCTGGCCAAAAGCGTTCGTATAGAAGGTGGTCAGCGACCAGAACGGACTCTCCGGCGCATGCACGATCCCCTCCGCCTCAGCCGGCAGGTCGATTCCAGTGGGCTCCCCGAAGCCGAAGCGGCGCACACCCTGGTAGAAGGTCTCTGCTCCCAGTCGGTCAGCGACGAACATGGCGCCTACATTGCTGGAGTGCGCCAGCACCTGCGTCATCGTCTCGACACCGAACTCCTGGTGCAGCGCATTGTAGATCCGGGTGCCATCGGGCAGCTCGCGATAGCTGCCACCATCGACCGAGGTGCCGGGCGAAACCACGCCCGCATCAAGGCCGAGTGCCATTGTAATGACCTTGAAGGTTGAGCCAGGCTCATAGCTGGCCGACACCGCGGGATTGCCGAACAACGAGGCATCGCTCACATCTTCGAAATGGTTGGGGTCGAATGACGGCACGTTGGCCATAGCGAGGATCGCACCCGTCTTCGGGTTCTGAACGATGATCGTGCCGCCGGCCGCCTCCTGCTCCTCGACCGCTTTCTTGAGCGCTTGTTCGGCTATTCGCTGCACCGCCAGGTCGATGGTCAGCACCAGTGTCGCGCCATCGCGCGGCGGGTTCCAGACACTGTGACCGAGCGCGATCACCTTGCCCGCGGCGTCGCGCTCCCCGATCAACTGCCCGGGAACGCCACCGACTACGCTGTCGTACGCTGCCTCGATCCCGTAGGCCCCTGTGTACTCCCAGTTGACGAAGCCGATCACCTGTGCTGCGACCGCTCCCATCGGGTAGATCCGACGAGGCTCCGGATCCAGCACGATACCAGGAAGGCCGAGATCGCGGATGCGCTGCGAGGTCTCCGCAGAGAGCCGGCGCTGGAGTACGACCCACTCCTTGCCTGGTTGTGTCAGTGCGGCATAGATCTCCTCCTGGCTTCGACCGATCAGCGGCGCGAGCAGCTCGGCCGTCCGCCGGGGATCCTCCACTTCCTGGATGATTGCCGAGACGCGATCAGCCGGCACGTCGGTCGCGAGCACCCGGCCGCGCGCATCGAGGATGTCGCCCCGGTGCGCGGGCACCATATCTTCTCGGTAGCGGAACTGTTCGGCTCGCTGGGCCAGCGCCGGCCCTTGCATCACCTGGAACGAGAAGACGCGATAGCCCACGGCTCCGGAGAAGAGCACGAAACAGGCGTAGAGCAGGTAGATCCGTCTCGGTGAGACCCCTGCCGGCCGCTGCATCACTCGGTTCCTTGCCCACTCGCGTCGGCAGAGTCGCTCTCGTCAGCGGCCCGGCCGATTCCCCAGACGAGTTCCCAGAGTCGCTGCCAGCGCGAGACTGGCTGTGGCCCCGTCTCGGCAACCGGTGGTAGCACAGACGACGCTGGCCGCTCGACTTCCAGAAACACCGTACGCCGCACCGGAGTCATACCGAGCTCACGGCGCGCGATCCGCTCCACCGTGTCCAGTGACTGGTAGCGAGCGATCTCATAGCGCAAGCGCGAGTTCTCCAGAACCAGCGTGTCGTGCTGCTCCTGGAGGTGCGTGAGCTCGTACCCGAGCTGGACGACCTGGCTGGTCTGAACCAGATAGAGCACACTCAGGCCACCCAGTGCGAGTGCGACGATCACCGCGATCGCCACGGTGCTCAGCCCCCCAGCTGCAGGCACGGCACGAGTCGCGCGCGGAGGCTGCTCCGGCCAGGCTGATACCACTCGGGCGTGCGGGCGGTGGGTCAGCGTCGAGGTCATGGCAGTCGCTCCGCGGCACGCAGGCGCGCGCTCCGGCTCCTCGGGTTCGCTGCGACCTCCTCCGGGCTCGGCCTGACCGGTTTCGGCGTCAGGATCCGGAGTCTGGCCCGTTGCCCACAGACACAGATCGGCGTCCCCGGCGGACACCGGCATGGCTGCGACTCCGCCCGCAGGAATCGCTTGACACTACGATCCTCCAAGGAGTGGAAAGAGATAACGACCAGCCGGCCACCCGGACGAAGCAGCTCGACGGCGTCCGCGAGGCCTTTCTCCAGCGCTTCCAGTTCCTGGTTGACGGCGATGCGCAAGGCCTGAAACGTCCGTGTCGCCGGGTGAATGCCGCGACGACGCCCGGCGACACGGCTCACGATCTCCGCGAGCTGCTCGGAGGTCTCGATTGGTGCCCGCCGTCGCGCCTCCACAATCGCGCGAGCGATCTGCCTGGCACGCGGCTCCTCGCCGTAGCTGGCGATCAGTTCGGCCAGCCGCTCAGCTGGCCAGGTATTGACCAGAACTGAGGCAGGTTGTCCGCGCGTCGGATCGAAACGCATGTCAAGTGGGCCACTGAGCTGGAAGGAAAACCCGCGCTCGGGAGCGGCGAGCTGGAAGGAGGAGAGGCCGAGGTCGAAGAGGACTCCGTCGACCTCGGCAAAGCCGCGCGCGCGGGCTAACTCGACCAGTGCGGCAAAGTTACCGTGGCAGGGGATCAGTCGCCCAGGATACTCGCGAGCCAGCTCCTCTGCCCGCGCGATGGCCTCCGGGTCGGCGTCCACCGCCAGGACGACGCCGTCAGGCGCGCTTGCCTCGAGGATGGCCCGGGTATGGCCACCCCCACCAAAGGTCGCATCGATGTACCGGCCGCCCGGTCGCACAGCCAGGAATTCGATGGTCTCTCGCAGGAGTACCGGCTGGTGACGCAGCTCGGTGCCGGATCGAGCCGAGAAGCCCTTGGGGTCGGTCACCATAGTGGTTCGCTCAGACATGGTTCACCCCACGTAGTGAGGAGTAGGGCGCGCTGTGCCACGGCGTCGTCCCGCGGGCGTGCACAGCGCGCTAGATCAGCGTCGCGAGGCGCTGGGCAATCGAGGCGCCCTCGCGCTCGATCATCTCCGCCTGGGCCGACCACGCGGCAGGGCTCCAGATCTCGACGTAGGTGTTGACTCCCACCACTATGGCATCCCGCTCTAAGCCAGCGTAGTCGCGTAACTCCGGTGGGAGCAAGATGCGCCCCTGGCGGTCGAACTGCACAATCGTCGCCTCAGCGAAGACCATGCGTCGGAAGGTGCGCGCATCGGGATCGCTGATCGACAGTGCCGAGACCTTCTCCGCCAGTGGGCGCCAGGCCGCCATCGGGTACAGCGTCAAGCAGCGGTCGATCCCACGGGTCAGCACCGCTTCCCCGCCGAAAAGATCGCGGAACCGCGCCGGGATGGCCAGGCGCCCCTTGTCGTCGATCGTATGGCTATATCGGCCAAGAAACATTCGCGGTCAGGCCCCGTTCTCTTTCACCGGCCGGCCTTAGGCCACCGGCGTGCGCCGCCCGCTGAAACGGCAGAAGAGCGCGTCACGCGACGAGCCGTGCGGCTGCGGGGTACCCCTTCCCCACCCGACCAGCTCGTTATCCACAGCACCCCCCACTTATCCCCACCGTCCCCCACCGTTGTCCACAATGATACATACGTACACCCCCGACTGCAACATCCTTATGTCTACCATGTAGCGTTCGTACAGATCGTCCGTACACATGCGATCCAGCCGCCACTCACCCCGACGCGCTCCAGTCGAGGCGCCACCAGTGAAAACAACCGAACTCTAGGTTGTCCGTTCGATGATGAGATCTTGGATGGCGGCAGGTATTCGACTGCACTCCCGCGCGCTGCGACTCGCCCCACGGAAGCCGAGTCCCTGCCTCCAGGCCGACTTTAAAGGTGGTGAGTGTCCTGGCCGGTCAGCGTGGTCTCACGGTGTCAGCCGCCAGGATCCGGCTGGCCCTAGACAGACCGGTACACTGAAGCGCGAGCGCGCCCCTTCGTGGGGCGTGCTGGATATCTCCGCAGAGGAGCCCGAGGGGCGAGCTCACGAGCGGCAGCGTAGCGTACGGACGGCGAGCATCGAGCACGCAGGCCGCCTGCAGCGTCCGAAAAGAAGCAGGGAGCAGCGCCTGGGCCACTCGGGCTCGCTGCGACTTTCACCCGCTACCACCCGTGCTCAGCGTGCCGCAGGCAGACAGAGCGGGCCACCGATGCTTCCGGCAACTTGTAGAGCCGTGACGCGTGCTCCCGTCACCGCGCAGCTTCCACCACCGGTGCACTCGGCCGCATACTCAGCGCGGCGCCGGTCGCCCGTTCGACGTTCCAGCATCCAGCAATGTAAACCCGCGCCTCGACAAGCGCCTACCAGTAACGCATGGCGGCGCGGAAAATCCCCTCGAGCTCCTTTTCGCCCACCGGGCGTGGCGAGCCGACCAAGATGCGCTGCTGCTTCAGCGTGCCGTCGACCAGCCCCGGCAGGTCACGCTCGCTGTAACCGAGTTCTTCCAGCCCGTTGGGGATGCCGAGGTCGCGCATGAGCTGCTGGATAGCGTCGGCCAGTGCATCGGCGGCCTCGCGTACCGGCATACCGCGCGTGTCCACGCCGAGCATCGCCGCCACTTCCGCGTGGCGCTCCGGCCAGGCCGCCGCAGTGAAGCGGAAGGCGGCTGGCGCGTTGATGATCACCGAGAGCCCGTGCGGCACAAGTGGTTCGTCCACGGTATAGTCTGGCGGGAAGTAATCCCGCACCATGCCAGCTACTGGATACGACATGGCGTGCGGGATATGCACGCCAGAGTTCCCGAAGCCGATACCGGCAAAGGTGCTGGCCAGCGCCATGTAGCTGCGGGCCTCGAGGTCGAGCGGGTTGAACACCGCGCGGCGCAGGTACTGCGCGCCCCACTCGATCGCCTGGCGGCACCAGAGATCCGAGATCGGGTTCGAGCCGATGTAGATCGGCCGCTCGGCCGGGTTCTCAATTGCCGGCCTTACGTTGTACGGCCGCGCCGTGTACGACTCGATCGCGTGACAGAGCACGTCGAAGCCCGCGCAGGCCGTCACCATTGGCGGGCAAGAGACTGTGTTGAGTGGGTCGATGATGGCGAGCGTGGGCCGAATGTAACGGTGGGAGATGCCGGTCTTAACCTTAAGCTGCAGCAGGTCGAGCACGATGACGGCGGTCGTCTCGCTGCCGGTGCCCGACGTCGTCGGGAGCGCGATGTGCGGCTTGAGCGGGCCAGGTACCGGCTTCCCCTGGCCGATCGGCTTGTTGATATAGTCCATCAGCTCACCCGGATGGGTGGAGAAGAGGTTCATCGCCTTGGCCGTGTCGATGGTGCTACCGCCGCCCAACGAGATGAACGCTTCCGGCTGCGTCTTGCGGGCATAGGCGATCGCGTCGTTTATCGAGCGGTCGGTCGGCTCCACGTGGACGTCGTCGTACACGTCGAGCTCGGCCCCGGCATCGCGGACGATCCGCTCCAGCTTCTCGACCAGCCCGAACTGCCGCAGGTTCCGATCGGCCACCAGCAGCGCGCGGCGGACGCCGAGCCGGTTCAGCTCGTAGCCTAGCTCCTGCGAGGCGCCGAGCCCGAAGCGGATGGGCACGCTGTCAAGCGCGATGACAGTCTCGGTGGGGATCATGGTGTCGCGCGGCATACGCAATTCTCCTCTGCGAGGCTATCGGAGACAGATCAACGGGGGCACCGCCCTCCCTAACGACGCTCGTTCAGCCCCCTCGTCGGTTGCCTCTACTCGTAATACTCCGGCGCCTTCTTCAACTGCTGGAACTTCTCCATATCGTGACCATAGCCAATGACTGCCTGATACTTCCGTGACAACTGCCGGATCGCGTACATCGACCTGAAATAGGCGACGGTGTCGTAGACGATCCCGGAGAGGTGCCAATCAGTCAAGTTCTTTTCCAGGTAAATTGCGTCGGAGGTAAAAATGAAGGTGCCAGAGTGCTTCGTATGAGCCACCATACCGATGAGCCCAGGAGTGTGCCCAGGCCAATGATACAGGTGCAAGTCTGGCGCCAACTCTAGATGGTTGCCGACCATCAAGTCATACTGAACACCGGGTAGCTCGAACTCGCCTTTAACATATGCCCCAGCGAAGTCTCGCGGGCCCACGTGGGTTACCTTGAGCGCGTGTGCCAGCTCGTCCTCATGGACAATAATGCCTCGCCGGCCAGCTTTTGTGCCTCGGAAGAAGTCGAGGCAGCCGCAGTGATCCAGGTGGAGATGGGAAATGATGACGACATCGATGTCCTCGAAGCGCACGCCGAGCTGCTCTAGCTGCGCGGGCAGAAGCTGCTTTTCAGTGAAGCGATAGGGAAAGACCGGCTGGAGCTCTTTCGGCCACCGCCGATCCCATTCCGGGTGGCAGGTTGCGTCGTACAAGACCCATCCCAAATCGGGATGCTCTATCAGTACCGTGTACGTGGGGATGGTCACCCACTCTGCGGGTGGGTTGGGATTATCGACCGTCCCTGGATGCGGGATGAGGTAGAGCCAGGCCAGGTCAAGATCGAGCGTCCCGTTATCCAACACGAAGAGCTTCATCGCTTCAGCCCTCCTCTCGTCACTCACCCAACCGATACTCCACGGCACGTGGTCGAGCAGGGACACTCCAAGAGATGCACAATCCGCTGGAATCGTTTTGGTGCATTAAACCTCGCCGAGATCTTAGCAGGGAGCCTAGCTAGCGTCAAGCTCCAGCCACCAGCCAAAGCTCAACCAACAGTTGTGTCGGGATCGAACGGGTACGGCGTCGGGTGCTTGGCCGCCACCCAGACACCGGCGGAGGCGCTCTGCGGATCGAGCCGCTCACGGCCGGTCGATGCGTCCTATCTCGCCTGGTGTCCATCCTCTTGTCGCCCGGTATCTTCGCCCACGCCGGGCAACCGGCACCCCGAGTTCAGGGTACGACCGCGCCCACCACCCGGCGCAGTGCCAGCAACCTCTTGCGGAGCTGGAAGAGCTCTTCCAGTGCACCTCGGTCTCGCCCCTGGAAGATCGCCTCCTCCAGCCTGTCCGTCCGCTCGGCGAGCGCATCGAGGATCGGGAAATAGTTGTCAACGGAAATAGTTGTCAACGATGGTATCGAGCAGCGTGTAGAGGTGCAGCGCCACGTGCTGCTTCGACGCCTCGATCTGGTGGGCCTGCTCCCGCCAGCGCTCGGCGATCGCGTCGATCTCTGCACACGGCTCGTGATGCACAGTGACCAGATAGTTCCTGCCGATGAAGAGCGAGAGCTCCTGAGTCGTGAAGAGCTGGTCGCTCTCGCTGGGGCGCGCGGCGTAGAACACGAGGAAGAGATAGTCTTCATAGATATCGAGCTTGAGACGCTCGTGGCGCCGGCGCGCGTCCTCGATCGCCAGCGGGTGGAAGCCAAACTCTCGTTGCAAGAACATGAAGTCTCGGTCAGTGGGATCCTCGAGGTCGATCCAGAGGAGGTGGCGCGGCTCGGCGATAAGCGTGTCGAGTTCATCGAGCGAAACCTCGCCAGCCAGCCGCTCGTTACCGGTCAACAGCTCCAACCTGATCACACCAGCCCGCTCTCGAGCAGACACGGAACCAAGGGATACCGGTGCGGCTCTTAGCATACATGCCCGGCGCGCTCCTCGCGTCGGCGTCTGGAATCCCTATCGAGGTCAGCTACCGCCCCGGCGCCACCGTCGCCGCGTGCAAACCCCTTGACGGCGCCCAATGGACGCCCTACCATGACTAGGAAGAAGCGGATAAAGCCGAAAGATAGACTTACGTATACATATATTTACCGATCCGGCAATCGTTCAGCCAGAGATGGGCGGAGTCCGGGCCTCGCTGGCGTAGCGTGCGGAAGCGGTTCAGTCCAACCGCCGAACTGGGAAGGGGGCAGCATGGTGTCGAGGGAACGCGGTGAAGCTGCTGCGCAAGCGCGACCACAACTGTTCGTCCGCAAGGCTTCTGGCCTTATCCGGGAGTTTGGCTTCTTCGACACGTTCGCCTTTAACGTCATCGGCTACGCCCTGGGACTGGTACTCGCGGTCACCCCGTTCTTCGCCGGGGCACTCTTCCCGGGTGCCAACATTTATGTCGTGCTCACACTCGGCGTCTTGCTCTCCCTCTTCAATGGGTTGACGTACGGGCTCCTCGGCGCGGCCATGCCGCGCTCCGGTGGGGAGTACGTCTACAACGGCCGGGTCCTGCACCCGGCGATCGGCTTCATGTCGAACTGGGGTTTTAGCTGGTCGCAGGTGCTGGGCATTGGGATCTACACGCAGTGGACAGTCAACTATGCTCTCGCCGTCTCAGCTGCAACCATCGGCTATGCGACGGGCAGCGCGGCGCTCGTCAACTTCGGCAGCTTCATCTCCCGCCCCTGGCCGAGCTTTCTCCTCGGCAGCCTGGTGCTGGTCTCGGTCGTCGTCGTCCTGCTCGCGGGGATGCGTTTCCTCAAGCGGTTCCTCAATACCTTCTTCGTGCTCGCAGTGGCGGGTTCGCTGGCGACACTGCTCGTTTTCCTCGCCAACTCGCGCGAGACATTCGTCGAGAAGTTCAACCGGTTCATGCAGAGCACCCAGGGCCTGAGCGATGCCTATGCCAGCGTCATCGCGACCGCGCAGGCCAACGGCTTCTCGCTCCCACCCGAGTCGCTCGGCGCGGCCATCCTGGCGCTGCCGTTGGGCTACTGGGTCTTCATCGGCTTTACCTATTCCGCGTACATCGGCGGGGAGATTAAGGAACCGCAGCGGACGCAGACGCGTGCCATCCTGGCGGCGCTGGCATTCGGCTATCTCTTCTACATGGCCGCGTTGTGGGCGTATTTCAACGTGGTCGGGCGGGAATTCAATCACGCTGCCGCCTACCTCGAGTACAACACCGACCAGAGCCCGCTCCCGGTCGCCGGGGTGCTGAACTTCTTCGCTGGCGTGCTCACCGACAACGTCCTGGTCAACGTCTTGATCGGCGTAAGCTTCTTCCTCTGGCACTATCTCCTGCTGTTCGTGATGGTGACCATCGTCGTCCGCAACATCTTCGCCTGGGCCTTCGACCATATCATGCCGATACGGCTTACCGAGGTGACCGAGACGACGCATGCCCCGTGGGTCGCGACGATCGTCGTGGCAGTGCTCGCCTGGGTACTGCTCTGGGCCTCGATCTTCACCCCGCTGTTCGACTACGTGTTCAACTACATCGCTATCTTTTCGGTGGCGTTCTGGATCACCAGCTTCGCCGCGATCCTGCTGCCGTATCGCCGGCGCGATCTCTTCGAGGCTGCGCCACCGAACGTCCGGCGCAAGGTCTTCGGGATCCCGTTGCTGAGCATCGCCGGGGCGGTGAACTTCGTGCTATTCTCGGTTATCCTCTACTCGTCGTTCACCCTGCCAGCGTTCAGTGGTCCGGTCGGGCCAATCGCCATCGCGTTCTTGCTCGGCATCTACGTGAGCGGCATGCTGCTCTACTTCGTGGCGGCCGCACTGCGGCGGCGCCAGGGGATCGACCTGAACTTGCTCTACGGGCAGATCCCGCCGGAGTAGGGATCGTGGCGCCGACGGCTCACCAGCGGCCGCGTAGGGGGAGCCTTGCCATGAGTCGAGCCCTCCATCGCGACCTGCTTAACCAGGGAGGGTGCAGTTGATCTGGTTCCGTAGGAAGACGAGATCCGATGGCCTCGGAATCTTCTTCTGCTCCGACGTCCACGGGTCGACGACGTGCTTCAAGAAGTTCGTTAACGCTGCGACGTACTACCGCCAGCGCGGTCAGCCAGTGCACTGCCTGATCCTGGGGGGTGATCTCACCGGCAAGCTGATCGTGCCGGTCATCCGGGAAAGTAGTCACTACCGCTCGTACCTGCTCGGGCGAGAGGTGGAGCTGGCGACTGCCGCGGAACTCCGCGAGTTCGTCAAGCAGTGTGAGACGCTGGGCGTCTACCCGAACGTCTTCTCAGCCGAGGAGTACGAGGCCTTTCGCGCTGACCCAGCGCTCCAGGAGGCACTGTTTCGACGACTGATGCTGCAACGGTTAGAGGAGTGGCTGGCGTTCGCTGCCGACCGGCTGCGCGGGCTGGCCGTGAGCTGTTACATCCTGCCCGGCAACGACGATATCCCAGAGGTGGACGACCTGCTGGCGCAGGCCTCCGAGATCGTGAATCCTGACCGCAAGGTCGTCCGTCTCGACGACACCTATGAGATGGTGAGCCTCGGACTGTCCAACCCTACGCCGTTCGAGTGCCCGCGCGACGTACCGGAAGAGGAGCTGGCACGGCTGCTCGACGAGCTCGCTTCCCAAGTCGAGCATGTGCAGACATGCATCTTTACGATCCATGTGCCCCCGTTCAACTCTGGGCTCGACCTGGCGCCAGCGCTCGACAACGAGCTCCGGCCGCGCATCGGTCCGCAAGGCGTCGAGATGGTACCCGTGGGCTCCACCGCCGTGCGCGAGGCGATCTTGAAGTATCAGCCGCTCCTCAGCCTGCATGGGCACATCCACGAGTCGAAAGGGGTGGCGCGGTTAGGCCGCACGCTGTGCGTCAATGCTGGGAGCGAGTATTCGGAAGGCATCTTGCGAGGTGCGCTGATCACGCTCAGAGAGGGCGAGGTCGCGTCGCACCTGCTCGTCTCCGGATGAGCGCGACCGAGGAGCTGGCACGATGAGCGAGGAACGGCGGATGCGGTGTCGCGAAGCGGGCATCGTGATCGGCACGCTGCCCACGGGCCCGACCAACAGCCTGACCGACGTGCCTGACGTGCGAGTCGGTCACACCACGGTCAGCTTCGCCGACGAGCGTGGCGTTGCCCGCACTGGAGTGACGGCGATCTGGCCCGCGTCGGGCGACCTGGTGCGCTGGCCGGTGCCAGCGGGCAGCTTCGTGCTCGCCGGCTTCGGAGAGATCACTGGGCGCGCGGCGGTCGCAGAGTGGGGCGTCGTGTCCACGCCGATCCTGCTGACCGCCACGATGCACGTCGGAATCGTCTACCATGCTGCCCTCCAGTACCTGTGCGCGCGCGACCCGGCTCTGGGGCGCGGTGAGCTGGTCATCCCCGTCGTCGGCGAATGCGACGACAGCTTTCTCAACGACGCGCGGGCCTTTCACCTGCAGCCGGAGCACGTCTTCGCAGCCCTGGAGGGAGCGCACCGTGGGCCGCTCGAAGAAGGCTGTGTCGGTGCCGGCACTGGCATGCAGTGCTTCGAGTTCAAGGGCGGCATCGGCTCCGCCTCGCGGCTCGTGACCATCGGCGACCGGCAGTACACCGTGGGAGTGCTGGTCGAAACGAACTTGGGCGCACGCGAGCTACTCACCATCGATGGCGTGCCGGTCGGGCGGTACCTTACCGACCTGATGCCGGAGGGCCAACTCCCCGACTACTGGGGAGCACATCGAAACGGCGGTTCCTGCATCGTCATCGTCGGCACCGACGCGCCGCTCAGCAGTGCCCAGCTCGCCAAGGTGGCCAAGCGCGCCGCCCTCGGGCTCGGGCGCGTCGGCTCGATCGGCGCCAATAGCAGCGGCGAGCTGTTGCTGGCGTTTTCCAATGCCAACCGGGTCAACGTCGCGACGACTCGTGCGTACAGCGTCGAGGCGATCCACGAGCGATCGCTAGACGCGGTCTACCAGGCGGCCGTGGAAGCGACCGAAGAGGCGGTCATCAACGCGCTCTTCATGGCGACGACGACAATCGGGCGAGATGGTAATACCCTCTATGCCTTGCCCATCGACCGGGCTTTGGAACTGATGCGGCGACACCGCCGACTGGCAAGGGGTTGAGGCCGACTGGCACCGGGCCGCCGCCCCTGCCTACACTTGCTGTGGACGTGACGGATGGCGGCAGGTGGGCATCGTGAGCCAGCTTCAGGTGGTGTTGACCGATATCGCTTTCGAGGGAGCGGCCATCGGCCGGGCGAATGGCCGCGTCGTCTTCGCCGACTACGGCATCCCTGGCGAGCAGGTCGTCATCGAGGTCGAGCGGGAACGCCGCGACTACATCCAGGGACGGGTCGTCGAGGTGCAGACGCCCGCGCCGTCCCGCGTCGAGCCCCCCTGCCCCTACTTCGGCGAGTGCGGGGGCTGCCAGTGGCAGCACATCGCCTACGAGCAGCAGGTCGAGTTCAAGCGGCACATCGTGCGCGAGCAGCTCCGGCGGATCGGCAAGTTCCCTGATCCACCGGTCTCGCCAACGGTCCCCTCACCCGACCCCTACGGCTACCGCAACCAGGCCCGTTTCTCGGTCGACCGGGAGGGAAACCTGGGCTTTGTCTCGCGCCCAGGGCATGGCCGGCGCTTCCTTCGCATCGACCGCTGCCTGATCATGCATCCGGCGATCAACGAGGTGCTGGCGGCGGCCCAGGGCAGGGCGCACGTGAAGCACCAGGTGGTGATCCGCTGCGGCGTGCACACCGGCCAGCTTCTGGTGCAACCTGACCTGACGCGTCTGATTCCGGAGATTCCGTCGGGGCAACCATACTACGAGGAGGAGCTGCTCGGTCGCCGGTTCCGCGTCTCGGCCTCGTCCTTTTTCCAGACCAACACGAGGCAAGCGGAACGGCTAGTGGAGCTGGTACGGGAGCGAATCCGGCCAAGCGGCGGCGAGGTTCTGGTCGATGCCTACGCTGGTGTAGGGACATTTGCAGTGTTGCTAGCCCCTGCTGTCCACCGCGTCGTGGCTATTGAAGAGTCGCCCTCGGCAGCAGAGGACGCCCGGCACAATATCCAGGGGTTCGCGAACATCGAATACGTGTGCGCCAAGGTCGAGGACGTGCTGGGCGAACTCGATGTGGCTCCCGACGTGGTGATCCTGGATCCGCCTCGCGTCGGCTGTCATCCCCGGGCGCTCGCGGCCGTCTTGACGTTGAAGCCGCCGCGGCTGATCTATGTCTCCTGTGACCCCTCGACTCTGGCGCGTGACCTGCGCCACCTGTGCGACGGAGGGTATCGCCTGCGCGACGTCACGCCACTCGACATGTTCCCGCAGACGTACCACATTGAGTCCGTGGCGACGCTGGAGTTCGCGTGAGTAGCGCGCGCGGCACGCAGGGGATCATCCTCGCTTCCGCTTCTCCACGCCGGCATGAACTGCTGGCAAGGCTCGGTGTGCCGTTCACCGTCGACCCGGCTGAGGTCCCTGAGGAACTCCCGGCCAAAGCACGGCGAGCCGAGCGGGTGGCCCACCAGCTCGCTCGCCTGAAGGCAGTTGCCGCCGGGGCTCGGCACCCGAGAATTCCGGTACTCGCCGCCGATACACTCGTCGTCTTCCGCGGCCGAGTGCTGGGTAAGCCGGTGGACGAGGCGGAAGCGTGGGCGATGCTGCGAACGTTGCGCGGCCGCTGGCACCGGGTCATCACGGCGGTCGCACTAACCCAAGGCCGACGCGTTCTCCTGGACCATGCGGTGACCTGGGTCAAGATGCGCGACTACTCCGACGAGGAGATTGCCGCCTCTATCGAGCGGGGAGACCCCTTCGATAAGGCGGGCGCCTATGCCATCCAGGACGAGCGCTTCCGGCCAGTGGCTGAGTACCGCGGCTGCTACTGCAACGTGGTCGGCCTGCCGCTGGTGCTGGTGATCGAGCTGCTCGATCGTGCCGGGATAACCGGGAACCTGTCGCTAGAGCGTTTGCCGCCCGAGTGCGCGCGCTGCCCGCTGTTCGCGGGCTCACGCGCCAGTCACGTACTGGAAACCGGGTCGTGAGGACAGCACAGGGCTCGGCTCTTCGGGCAGGCTGGCCGCCTCGCGCGTAGCCACGTCGTGGCGTCAGAGAACCCTCAAGCGCCAGAGGATGAAGAGGATTGCCGCCCAGACGACAGCGATGCCGGTCAAACCGGCAATGCCACCAGCAACTGGCGTCAGGGGGATAGCCAGGCCGAGCGTGATCGCCAGGGCGCCAACCTGACGCTGGTCGAGCTTGCCCGGCGCACCTCTCTTCCCCAGCCGCTCATCGATCTTGGCTTCGATAAGCGGCTCGAGTCGCTCCAACAGCGACCGGCCACCGCATCGCTGTATTCTGGCCCCAGTTCACGCAAAGCGTCCACGTGCAGACTGACCTCTCGTTGAATGCCAGGCATCGCGGGCTGCACCTTCCGCTGTGGCGGCTGTTCTGTCACCATTGCGAGCCTCTTAGCCGATCGCGACCACTTGTCCGCTCGGGGACGACCACCGATCCCAGTATGGGCCCAGCGCCTGGACAGGGCAAGGAGCCGGGCACGTCGCCCGTGCACGCGCCCACTCGCCCCGCGGCCGACCCAGTACCGAGACGGATGGCACGCTCCAGTCGGAGCGACAGAGCGCTAGCCACCACGACCCCGTGACTCGGAAAGCGACTTGACGACGCCTCATGACGTACGTATACTAAGCGGCAGTGTGACCTGGGCGCATGTGTACGGACACTCTGGACGGTAGCGTGCAGGGAACCGGAAACCCTGGAATTGTCATCGCGGGCGGCGCCAGGCCTCTGGGTTCAGGCCGAACCCAGAGGCTTTTTTCATGGGCCCAGCATGGGGTGTTGCTCATCCGAGGTGGGCGTGTAATCGACCCATCTCAGCTTCTCGATCACGTTGCCGACCTGCTGGTGGTGGCTGGGCGAGTCGCCGGGATCGGCTCGAGTCTCGCGGTGCCTGACGGAGCCGCCGTCTTCGATGCCCGAGGGCTCACGGTCGCCCCCGGGCTGGTGGATGTCCACGTCCACCTGCGGGATCCTGGCTTCCCGGACAAGGAGACGCTGGAGACTGGTGCGGCCGCTGCGGCCGCGGGCGGCTTTACGGCGATCTGTTGCATGCCCAACACTGAGCCACCGCTCGACACGCCGGAGCGGATCGCCGACGTCGTGGCGCGCTCGCGGGATCTCCCAGTGCGGGTCTACCCAATCGGCGCGATCTCGCGTGGTCGCCAGGGGCTTGAGCTGGCCGACCTTGAAGGGATGGCCGAAGCCGGAGCCATCGGCTTCTCCGACGACGGCGACAGCACGCGCGATAGCCAGGTGATGCGGGCGGCGCTTGCGTGGTCGGCCCGCTCCGGCCGGCCAATCATGGCGCACTGCGAGGATCGCGCGCTGGCGGCGGGTGGCGTGATGCACGACGGAGAGGTCTCGCGCGAGCTGGGGCTGCCGGGAATCCCAGCGGCCGCCGAGGAAATCGTCTTGATGCGCGATCTGGAGCTGGCTCGCCTTACTGATGGCTGGCTGCATGTGCTGCACCTCACCACGGCCCGCGGTCGCCAGCTCGTACGCGCTGCAAAGGTCGAGGGGATTCGGGTCACGGCCGAAGTCACGCCTCACCACCTCCTGCTGAGCGACGAGTGGGTGGCCGGGCGGCGCCGCTTCGCTGGTGAAGCTGACGTCATCATCGGCCCCTGCCCAGACCCGAATGCGAAGGTCAACCCGCCGCTCCGCACCGAACTCGACGCAGTCGACCTGCTCGCTGGTCTGCGTGACGGAAGCATCGACGTGGTCGCCACTGACCACGCCCCGCACAGCGAGCGCGACAAGCCGGCCGATCTAGCCTGTGCCGCGTTCGGCATGGTCGGCCTCGAGCTCGCGTTGCCGCTCATGCTGCGGCTGGTGGCGCGTGGCGAGCTCACACTGCTCGAGGCGTTTGATTTCCTGTCAACCCGACCGTCCGCCCTCTTCGGCCTGCCTGGAGGGACGCTCAGGCCGGGCTCCCCGGCCGATGTTGTGGTGTTCGATCCCGAGGCAACCTGGCAGGTCGAGCGAGCGACGCTGGCCTCGCGGAGCTGCAACACCCCGCTGCTGGGGATGCAGCTCCAGGGCCGGGCGGTGCTCACCATGGTGGATGGGAAGGTAGTGTATGTCGATACGGATGCAGTTACCCGGCGCGCTGGTCCTTGAGGATGGCCAGATTTTCCCCGGCGTGCCCTTCGGCGCCGAGACCGATGCCGAAGGGGAAGCAGTCTTCACCACCGTGATGACAGGCTATCAGGAAGTCGCCACCGATCCCTCCTTCTACGGGCAGATCGTCTGCATGACCTACCCGCTGATCGGGAACTACGGCGTCTGCCCGGAGGACGACCAGTCGCGCCAGCCCTGGATTGCCGGCATGGTCGTGCGCGAGTACTGTGCGGAGCCGAGTCACTGGCGCTCCAGCGGTTCGTTCGGCGACTACCTCGCGCATCATGGCATCCCAGCGCTGCACTCGGTCGATACCCGGGCCTTGACCCGCCACCTCCGAACCCGCGGAGTGATGCGGGCATTGCTGGTGTCGGAGCGGGCCGGCCGCAGCGACGAGGAGCTGCGCGAACTGGCCCGTCAGGCCTGGACGCCGAACGCGAGCGACGTCGTGCCAGCGGTGGCGGGCCAGCCGCGAACCCTCGGACCAGAGGACGCCCCACACGTGGTGCTCATCGACTGCGGCGTCAAGGAACACATCATCGAGTCGCTGCTCCGGCGGGGCGTGCGGGTCACGGTCGTACCATACGGCACCACGGCGAAGGCGATCCTCTCGCTGGCCCCCGATGGCGTGCTGACCTCGCCGGGTCCGGGCGATCCCGTGAACGCAGCAGCCGCGGTGTTCACCGTGCGCGACCTCGCGCGTAGCGGCCTGCCCTTCTTCGGCATCTGCCTGGGTCACCAGCTCCTTGCACTGGCCGCTGGCGCGCGGACGAGCAAGCTCAAGTTCGGCCACCGCGGTGGGAACCACCCGGTCAAAGATCTACTCAATGGCTCAGTACACATGACCTCGCAGAACCACGGCTACCAGGTGGACGCCGAGAGCCTGCCGGCCGACCAGGGCTGGCAGGTCTGGATGGTCAACGTCAACGACGGCACCGTCGAAGGCCTGCGCCACCGAAGCCTGCCGGTGATATCGGTGCAGTACCACCCCGAGGGCGCGCCGGGGCCACAGGACAACCAATACCTTTTCGACGAGTTCCTTGCTCTCGTCAGAGAATACCGGGAGCGACGACGCGCGACGCACCTGAGCCTGGCCGCCCAGGCGACTGCCGGGGGGAGTGAGTAGCCGTGGGCTCCCGAACGAGCGTCTCGAACGTCCTGGTCATCGGCTCCGGGCCGATCGTCATCGGCCAGGCGGCCGAGTTCGACTACTCTGGCTCACAAGCCCTGCGCGCGCTGCGCGAGGAGGGCGTCCGCTCGATCCTGGCCAACTCCAACCCGGCTACCATCATGACGGACGAGGACGTCGCGGATGTGGTCTACATCGAGCCGCTCACCGTCGACGTACTGCACCGGATTATCGCCCGCGAGCGGCCAGACGGGCTCCTGCCAACGCTGGGAGGACAGACCGGCCTCAACCTGGCCGTGCAGCTCGCTGAAGCTGGCATCCTCGACCACTATGGCGTCCGCGTCCTGGGCACCCCGTTGGACGCGATCCGTAAGGCCGAGGATCGCCAGCTCTTCAAGGAGCTCCTGATCGAGATTGGCGAGCCGGTCGTGGAAAGTGTGATCGCCTACTCGGTCGAGGAGGCGCGCCGCTTCGTCCGCGAGGTGTCGTTGCCGCTGATCATCCGGCCCGCCTATACCCTCGGCGGCACCGGCGGCGGGGTAGCGACGACACTCGAGGAACTGGAAGATCTCGTCCTGCGTGGCCTCAACGCCAGCCCGATCGGTCAGGTGCTGGTCGAGCGTTCGCTGCTGGGCTGGAAGGAGATCGAGTACGAGGTAATGCGGGACCGCAACGACACCTGCATCACCGTCTGCAACATGGAGAACCTCGACCCGATGGGCGTCCACACCGGCGACAGCATCGTTGTCGCGCCCAGCCAGACGCTCAGCGACCGCGACTACCAGATGCTGCGCTCGGCAGCGCTCAAGATCATCAGAGCGCTCGGTATCGAGGGGGGCTGCAATATCCAGTTCGCGCTCGATCCGCGGTCATCACAGTACTACGTGATCGAGGTCAACCCGCGCGTCAGCCGCAGCTCGGCCCTCGCCTCCAAGGCGACTGGCTACCCGATCGCTCGCGTCGCGGCCAAGATCGCGGTGGGCCGCACGCTCGACGAGCTGATGAACTCGGTCACCGGCCAGACCTCGGCCGCCTTCGAGCCGGCGCTCGACTACTGCGTGGTCAAGATCCCGCGCTGGCCTTTCGATAAGTTCCGCCAGGCCGACCGTACGCTGGGCAGCCAGATGAAGGCCACCGGCGAAGTGATGGCGATCGATCGCTCCTTCGAGGCCGCCCTGCAGAAAGCGGTGCGCTCGCTGGAGACTGACCAGCGCGACCTGCTCTGGGAAGACCCGCTCTGGAGAGATCCCGAGCGGCTGCTCGACTCCGTGCGGCGGCCCAACGACCTCCGGCTCTGGGCGCTGGCGGCCGCACTTCGACGGGGCTACACGCCTGAGGAGCTCAGCGAGCTGAGCGGGATCGACCCCTGGTTCACCCGCAAGCTGCGCCGGATTGTCTGCCTGGAGCGGCGGATCGCCCAGCAACCGCTGACCGACGAGCTGCTCTGGGAGGCCAAGCGGGCCGGCTTCGCCGACCGCACGCTGAGCGCGCTCAGCGGCATCCCGGATGAGGAAATTTGGCGACGACGCCAGCAGGCCGGGCTGATACCGGTCTACAAGATGGTTGACACCTGTGCCGCCGAGTTCGAAGCCGCCACCCCATACTTCTACAGCACGTACGAGGACGAGGACGAAGCGACACCGCTGCCAGGCTCCAAGGCGGTGGTGATCGGCTCCGGGCCGATCCGGATCGGGCAGGGGATCGAGTTCGACTACTGCAGCGTCAAGGCCGCCCAGGCGCTGCACGAGGCGGGCGTCGCTGCCATCATGCTCAACAACAATCCGGAGACGGTCTCGACCGACTTCGATGCCTCGGATCGGCTCTACGTCGAGCCGCTGGATGAGGAGAGCGTCTACGAGGTGCTCCTTCATGAGGCTGGCGGCAGGGGTCAAGCAGTGCCGCCAGTAATCCTCCAGTTCGGCGGGCAGACGGCGATCAACCTGGCGCAGCCCCTGGCCCGGCGGGACGTGCCGATCCTGGGCACCTCGGACGAGGTCATCGATATCGCCGAAGATCGACGCCGGTTCGAGCGCTTTCTGGCCGAGATCGGCATCCCCCAGCCACCCGGCACTGGCGTGACCGCCTTACCGGAGGCGATGGAGGCGGCTGAGCGGATCGGCTACCCGGTGCTCGTCCGGCCGTCCTACGTGCTCGGCGGCCGCGCCATGGAGGTGGTGCACGGGCCCGAGGAGCTGGAGCGATACCTGCTGACCTCGGGCGCCTTCGCCAACGGCCGGCCGGTCTTGATCGACAAGTACCTGGAGGGCACGGAGGTCGAGGTCGACGCCATCTGCGACGGGCAGGAGGTGCTGATCCCCGGCGTGATGGAGCACATCGAACGCGCAGGCGTGCACTCCGGCGATAGCTTCGCCGTCTACCCCGGCGTCCACCTCGACCGGTCAGAGGTCGACCTCCTGGTCGACTACACCACCCGGATCGCGCTCGCCATGGGGGCGATCGGGCTGATCAACATCCAGTTCGTGATCCACCGTGGACAGATCTACGTGCTGGAGGTCAACCCTCGCGCCAGCCGGACGGTGCCGTTCCTCAGCAAGGTGACGGGGGTGCCGATGGTCGCAGTCGCGACCCGTGTACTGCTCGGCCAGTCACTACGGGCACAGGGGTACTCGGGCGGCCTGTGGCCGTGCCAGCCGCTGGTCGCGGTGAAGGCGCCGGTCTTCTCGATGTCCAAGCTCCGCGGCGCCGAGGTCTACCTCGGCCCGGAGATGAAGTCCACCGGTGAGGCGATGGGAATCGATCGCTGCTTCGCGCCAGCGCTCTACAAGGCGCTGCTGGCGGCCGGGCTGGCCCTGCCCGCCGGCTGCGGCGTGCTGGTCAGCCTCGCAGACCAGGACAAGGCCGCCGCGAGGGACATTGTCGAGGGGCTCGTCCAGATGGGCCACCGCATCTACGCCACCGAGGGAACAGCCGCAGCGATCGAGCGACACGGATTGCCGGTGCAAATGGTGCCCAAGCGGATCGGTCAGGGCTCGCCTAACGTGCTCGACGTGATCCTCGACGGTACCGTACGGGCCGTCATCAATACCCCTGGGCGTGACGACCACGCAGTACAGGACGGCTTCAAGATCCGGCGAGCGGCGGTGGAGCGCGGTATCCCGTGTATTACCTCGGTGGATACCGCGCGGGCCGTCGTCCAAGCGGCGAGCGCGGGAGGCGACACGTTCACCGTCCAGCCGTTGCCGCTATACCGCCAGCCCGTGACGGCCAACGTGGTCGGCTGAGGTTCAGTCGATGCGCTGGCTGCTCCCCCTCCTGGCGCTCGTTCCGCTGGCGATCGTACTCGACCTGCTCCACGCGAGCCCGATCCTGGTGCTGCTCAGCTCGGCTGTGGCACTGATCCCCCTCGCCGCGTTCCTCGGGCGAGCCACGGAGGCGCTCGCGGCGCATGCTGGGGCGTGGATCGGCGCGCTGTTAAACTCGACGCTCGGCAACGCGGCTGAGCTGATCATCGCCTTCGCTGGCATCCGAGCCGGCTTGCCGGAGCTCGTCAAAGCCAGCGTCTCCGGCTCGATCCTGGGAAACCTGCTGCTTGTCCTGGGTGCCAGCCTGCTCGTCGGCGGTTGGCGACATGGTCGGCAGCGGTTCGACGCGCACGTCGCCGGTGTTTCGGCCACGATGATGACACTTGCGGTCGTCGTTCTGGTCGTCCCCGGACTGTTCACCCTCGGCCCTCGACCGATCCACGGGACCGCGGTCGAGTTCCTGAGCCTGGCCGTCTCGGCCGTCCTGATCGTCGTCTACGGGCTCTATCTGCTGTACAGCGCGCGGTACCAGCGGAGTCGCCACCATATGGCTTCGGCCATGGAGACCGCCGCTCACTGGCGCCCGCGCACTGCGTTAGTGATCCTTGTGGCATCAACGATCGCTGTCGTGGTAATGAGCGAGGTACTCGTGGCCGCTATCGAGCCGGTCATCGAGGAGACTGGCGTGTCCGAGTTCTTCCTAGGCGTGATTCTGATCCCGCTGGTCGGCAACGTTGCCGAGCACTTCGTGGCCGTTCAAGTGGCAGCCGATAACAAAATGGATCTCAGCCTGGGCATCGCCTACGGGTCGAGCCTGCAGATCGCGCTGCTGGTAGCGCCGCTGCTGGTGTTCGGCAGTCTCGCGCTCGGCCAGCCGATGTCACTCGTCTTCAACCTGTACGAGTTGATCGCCCTGGTCGGCGCTGCGCTCATCACCTCCTTCATCGCAGCAGATGGGGAATCGAACTGGCTGGAGGGCGCGCAGCTCCTGGTCGTCTACGTTGCCCTCGGGTTCGGCTTTTTCTTTCTTCCCTGATTGCCAGGCGGCTTTCCGGCCGCGTGACCGGCGCCTCAGGAGGTTCGTGTGGTGAGTGAGTTCGTGCTGGAACGAGTGCTGGAAGCGATCGGCGCGCTTCAGACTGGACATTTCCTGCTCGCGTCCGGGCGACACAGCGACCGCTACGTGGAGAAGTTCGAGCTGCTACGCCGTCCGAAGCTCGTCGAAGCCGCTTGTGCCGAGCTGATCCGCCAGCTGCCCTGGCGAGACATCGACGTCGTCGCCGGCCCGACGACCGGCGGCATCCTTCTGGCCTACGAGGTTGCCCGGCAACTCGGCGTGCTGGCAGCCTATGCCGAGCGTGCGGAGAGCGGCGCAGCCCGGCGCGTCTTCCGCCGTGGCACGACGTTTCCGCAAGGCACGCGGGTGCTGGTGGTAGACGACATCCTGACGACCGGCGGCTCGGTGCGCGAGACGATCGTGGCGCTGCAGGCGTATCCGGTGGTGGTGGCAGGCACGGCAGTGCTGGTCGATCGGAGCACCGCCCCGGTCGAACTCGGCGTGCCGCTCGTCGCCCTGGCCCGGCTCGAGATCGCGAGCTGGGACGCGGCCGAGTGCCCCCTCTGCCGGAGAGGGTTGCCTTTGGTCAAGCCGGGCACGTCAAGTCCGAATCACAGGCCAAGCTGATGCCATATGTACCCCGGGGTAAACGGGAACTCGCTCACGTTCCACTACCCCGGGAACCGGATCCCCGAGCTGGCGAATCCTGAGGCAACTCCAGTGCCACGTTTGAGCGAGCCTAGCCGAACATGTTGAGTGTCGTTCCCGGAAGCGGCGCAGCGGCTCAGTCAGGTTGACAGTTCCCCGAGGCTTGGCGACAATCAGTCTGGTAACCAATCATCGAGAGAATACCCTTATGCGAGAAATCACATGACGTCGACACGTGGGGTGAGAGCCGGTACGGCGAACCAACGGGCAACCCGGGCGTCGAGTACTACCCTTTCTGGCCAGTTCCAGGAGTCGCGGGACACGAGCTTTCCACATCGGGGCCCGAACGATTCCGGTGTAGGAGGTGCTCGGTGGTGTCGCGTGCTGGCCGCGGTACTCGCGGTCCTGCTCATTGGGTCGGTTACGCCGATCCGTGTACGGGCCGAGCACGACAGCGGGCCCAACCGCGTCTACTTTCCAGAGGCCGGTCACTACCTGAGCTACGGCTTCCTCGACTTCTGGCGGCACAATGGTGGCCTCGCGATCTTCGGCTACCCGATCACCGAGGAATTGACCGAGAGCAGACTCACGGTCCAGTACTTCGAGCGTGCGGTGTTCGAGTGGTACCCTGACGCGCCCGATGGCTGGAAGGTGCAGCTTCGACGTCTCGGAGCCGAGCTCACCGCCGGCCGCTATGGTACTCCGCCTTTCCGGCGCGTCTTTGCGACGAACGATTCCACCTGCACGTTCTTTCCCGAGACGGGACACCGGCTTTGCCATGGCTTTCGGGCCTTTTGGGAGCAGCACGGCAGCGTACGGATCTTCGGGTTCCCGATCAGCGAGGAGTTCACCGAGGGCGGGCTCACGGTGCAGTACTTCGAGCGGGCCCGCTTCGAGTACCATCCGGAGCACGCCGGCGCCCCTTACGAAGTCCAACTCAGCCGACTGGGCGCGCTCGCCGCGGAGCGCGCTCGGGTCGACCGCGCACCGCGGCCGCCATCTCCCGAGGTGCCGAACTACGACCCGGGCCTCTGGCACGTCCTGGGTCCGGCTGCCATCCGCTCACCACTGCCTGGCTCACCCATCCAGGAGTCGAAGTGGATCGAGGTGGACCTCTCGGACCAGTACCTGCGCGCCTGGGAGCACGATCGGCTGGTCTTCGGCACGTACGTCTCGACCGGCCTGCCGCAGTACCCCACTCCACCCGGCACCTACCGCATCTACGCCAAGCTCCGGTACGAGCACATGCGCGGGGGAACACCAGGCATCGACTATTACGATCTCCCCAATGTGCCACACACCATGTACTTCTATCGAGGCTATGCTATCCACGGCGCGTACTGGCATAACAACTTCGGAAGAGTGATGAGTCACGGCTGCGTAAACCTCCCGCTGAGCGCGGCCGAGTGGGTGTACAACTGGGCACCGATCGGCACGTTGGTCTGGATTCACCCATGAGTTAGGCCGCGGACGATAGGTTCCGAACCACACACCCTAAAGCCGTCCCCCTAGTCTGCACGGTATGGCTGGGAACAGTAATCCGCCCGGCTTTCCGGTGACTCAGCTGGCCACGATGCACGCTCTCGTAGGGAATGACGCGCTTCGGCCGATCGGCCCCTCGGACCTGCTCCATCCCAGGCAGGCTTCTCTTCCTCCGGAGGCAGAGCAGCCGTTTGTCTTCGGGCCTGCCCAGCTACTCCAGGATACCGCTGTACACCGATCTGGCTGGGACGCGCCCCCTGCGAGGCGTGTGGCGTGTATAGTAGGCTGTCGCCTAGCAGGTCCTGCCGCAAGCGTGGCCCGGAGGTACGCGTGACCATCCGCGTTCGAAGTGTCCTCGCGCTGATCGTGCTCACGACGATCGCCATCGCCTGTCCGTTCAGGGGCAAGCTGGGGCCAGGCACGGAGCCACCTACGCTGTCGCGGACTGCGTCTCCGCCTTCGGCCGCGACGGCCACGCCGGCCTCGGCTCCTACTCCGGCGCTCAATCCGATGCCGACCCCGTCGTTGACTCCAGTCGACCTGCCGGCCGGGTGCTCCGTCGGGGAGGTGAGCCAGCTCATCGATGAGTACCTCTCGTCCTTTAATCTGGGAGAGCTGGAACGTCTTCGCCGCCTCTTGCCGAGCACTGAAGAGCTCTTGCCATCGTCTTGGTATGCCGTGGTGGCCCGGGATGAGGCTGGGGTTGTCACCGGCACCTTTACGACCTCGCCTGAAGACTTCCTGCGCTACGTCGCTCAGCGCCACGAGCGAGGAGAGAGGCTGGAGCCGCTGGAGTTCGTCGATATCCGCTCTTTGGGCACCACCAGCACTGGCGGCGAGCGGGTCTCAGTGACTGTGGTTCTGCTTCGACAGGCACAAGACTTGCTAGCACGCCCGGTACTGGCCCAGCTTCGCCTCTCCTGTCCGGACCGGGAGATTCTCGCACTGGGCATCGGCGACTCCGCCTCCAACGTCTTGCCGGAGAGCCCCGCGGCAGTGCTCGAGGGGGCGCTGCGACAGCGCCCGCTCCGCCTGCCTGGGCTTTCGGCAAGCGGTGAGTGTCCGAGGTCACCCTGGGCATTCGGCTTGGCGATCGGCGAAGGACCCGTCTACTTGCCAATCAGTCCCGATGGCGTGGTCAATCTCGGCGGCCCGCTGGCAGCGGAGCAGGAAGACGGCACCTATCGCTTCAAGTCCTCTTGGCTCGTCAGCCCTGACTACAATGGGCCGCTGCTGATCCGCGGTCGCCAGCTCGACGGCTCCGGCACGCTCCGCCTGACCGGCGAGGAGTCGAGCGAGGCAGCGGATGGGCTGCTCCTGCCACCGGCGGTCGAAGGGCAGGCACCCCGCGACGAGGCCGGGTGGACGTCCTGGCCGACAGCGATCACCCTTCCTGGCCCTGGCTGCTATGCCATCCAGGTCGACGGCGTCAACCTTCAGCAGGTCATCGTCTTCCAGGCCATCGCTGGTACGCCGGACGAAGTGCTCCCGCTACCGCCTCCAGAACGCCTGCCGCGCGAACTCGTCGTCCTCTCGGCGTTCCGCGCTGGCCCAGACCAGGTGCGGCTGGCGTTGTGGCACAAGTCGCTCGTCATCCGGCTCAGCGTCGGCCTCTCCGGACCGGGGCCGCTGGAACTGGCCGGAGCGACAGAGTGCGTCGAGGACTTCCAGGGTACTGGGCCTGTCTGCTGGCAGGCCGACGCTGAGCACGGCTGGCCGCAGGCGGCGGTCTGGGACGATGGTCTCCGGCGCTACCATCTGGTCGTCCTGGAGGCCGAGCCGGGGAACTGGTCACAGGAGGACCTGCTCGCACTGATCCGGGCCTTCAGCCAGGCCGGTGGAGTACCGACGGGCAGTTGAGAGTCTGGGCGGCGCAGTCCAGTAAAGGCGGGACGACTCATGGTGAGCCGCCCCTAGTCCCTGACAGGCTGCTAGCGGTTTTGGCAAGCGCTGTCGGGAAGAGAGTCACGGTTCCCTCATGGATGTCGCACAGGCCCGGCTTCAGTGTCCAACTCGACAGGCCGGCTGCTCAGACGTACCTTTCGGAGGGAGACCGAGCCTCCCGTGTTCGAGGGCGAAGAGCCTATCTTGACCAGGAGGAGGAACGATGTTCGAGATTCCCGATATCCAGCGGCCTGACAGAGAGCTGATCGCTGCGCTCGGGCAGGTCAGCAGCGCCACGGCTACCGGCGTGTTGAATCGCCTGGGCATCCGCGACTCGCATCTGCGCGGCCTCACCTGCTGGACGCCTGGCACGAAGGTGATCGGGCCCGCGCTCACGTTGCAATTCATGCCAAAGCGCGAGGACATGTACGGTCTGGAGGAATACGCTGATCCGGAGCGCCAGCTCCACCGTCATGTCCTCTACCGCGCCCAGCCGGGCGACGTGGTCGTGGTCGACGCGCGCGGCCATATGGGCAGCGGCGTCTTTGGCGAGATGATGCTGACCTACTTCAAGGCCAAGGGCGGCATTGGTGTCGTTATCGACGGCTGCATCCGCGACTACCCAAAGGTCAAGGGCCTTGGCCTCGGCCTCTGGCTACGCGGGGTCACACCCAACTTCCATACCCAGACGGACATCGTCCCGTTCGCGGTCAACGTACCGATTGCCTGCGGCGACCGGTTGGTGATGCCAGGCGACATCATCATCGCCGACGACGACGGCGCAGTCGTGATTCCCGCCGCGTTGGCCCCGAAGGTTCTCGCGGAGGCGACAGCACACGCCGAGTGGGAGGAGTTCTCCCGCGAGATGCTGGCTGCCGGCGGCGATCTCCGGAAGTACTATCCACTTTCCGAAGAGGCGCGCCTCGAGTACGAGGCCTGGCGACGGAAGCGCGGCACGTGACGCAGCCGGCCGTGTGGCGGCACGCGTGGGGTACCCTTCGGCTGGACGGCCGTGCACCGTAGTCCAGGGTGGTAGTCACCCTGGTGGGCGGTGCAGGCCGATCTGCCGGAGCTGATCTAGACCTTCAGCCAGGCCGGAAGGGCGCCCGAGAGCGGCTAGAAGCCATGCCGCTGGAGGAACCCGTGGACCGCCCGGTTCCAGCCGACCGGGTTCTCGATGGCGGCGGCATGGTGGGTTTCTGGCAGGATGATGAACTCGCTGTTCCTATACCGCTGGTGCCACTCGTAGGCGAGCTCGATCGTCTTCTGCGGCTCGTTCCCGCCCACGATCACCAGCGTCGGCTGGGAGAGCCACTGCAGCTCCGGGAAGCGAGGGCGCAGGTCCCAGCTCGCCAGCACCTGCAGCGACTTGACCCGCCCCTCCGGGGTTCGGCCCAGCGCGCGGTCGAGGGTTGCCCAGTACCGTCCCTCGGCAGTGTCGGCGAACCCCGGCCGGATCGTCGGCGGACCCTGCTCCTCCCAGGCAAACGAGCGGGGCTGGTACACCACCGCCGGCTCGCCGCGCAGCGCGAGCTCGACCTGCTCCTCGAGCCACTCCCGCGCCAACGGCCAGAGGTACGGTACGGTATGTCCGATTACCAGCGCCAAAGCCCGCTCCGGGTAATCGAGCCCGAACTGCGCCGTGACCACCCCGCCGAGCGAGTTGCCCGCGACGACCGCGCGCTCGATCCCCAGCCCGTCCATGAGCCGCCGGATATCGGCGGCAAGATCGGCCGCTGTCCACGGCCCGGGCGGATCGTCGGAGCGGCCGGTACCCCGCCGGTCGAAGACGATGACCTCGTAGAACTGCGAGAAGTAGGGTACCTGGTAGACCATCCAGGCAGAGTGATGGTGCGCATGGAGGACCAGCGGGGTTCCCTCTCCAGTCCGCTCATAGAAGAGCCGGATGCCCTCGACCTCGACGTAGGGCACGGTACGCTCCTCTCCGCCGCCTGCTGCACCGCCAGACAAGCACACGGGGCGCGTCGCTTAGGGACTATAGTACCTCGATATTGCTGCAGACCCTGCATCGCCCCAGGTCAAGACGAGGCCATCGCAGGTGTCGTGCCAGGAGCCGACGGCGGAGAGGGGCAGCCAGTCTGAGGAAGCTGCAGGCTCCCGCAAACGACTTGGGCAGCAGCGCCTGGTCAGCGGCCGGATTCCGGTATGATGCGAGCAGTTGAGCGGCTAGACGCGTCACACGAGTCGGAAGGGAGTGGGGGCATGGCGGTCGATGTACTGATTCGAGGTGGCCGGATCGTCGACGGAACCGGCAATCCCTGGTTCTACGGCGATGTGGCGATCGAAGACGACCGGATCGTCGCTGTGGCTCCGCCGGGGCGGATCCCGGCCGAGTACGCCGGCACCGTGGTCGAGGCGAGCGGGCGCATCGTCTGCCCCGGCTTCATCGACATCCAGAGCCACTCCATCATCCCCTTGATGCTCGATGGCAAGTGTCTCTCCAAGATCACCCAGGGCGTCACGACCGAAATCATGGGTGAGGGCTGGACGCCAGCGCCGTTCGGCGGCCTGATCGACTCGCCGATGGCGGGCGCCTTCTTCGCGAACCGGATGCCCGAGTGGGAGGAGCGGGCGCGCGGCTGGCGGCGCTTCCGTGACTGGCTCGAGGCGATGGTCGAGCGTGGCGTCTCGCCCAACATCGGCTCCTTCCTGGCCGGTGGGACGCTCCGGCAGTACGCCAAGGGCATGGCCATGGGCCCGGCGACGCCGGCAGAGCTCGACACGATGCGCCGGGTGATGGCCGAGGCCATGGAGGACGGAGCCTTCGGGGTCAGCTACGCGCTGATCTACCCACCCGACGCGTTCGCTTCCACTGAAGAGATCATCGAGGTCTGCCGGGCCGTCGCGCGTTACGGAGGTCTCTACATCACGCACATGCGCTCCGAAGCCGATCGCCTCTTCGAGGCGCTGGACGAGACCTTCCGCATCGGCCGAGAGGCTGGGCTGCCGGTCGAGATCTACCATCTCAAGGCTGCCGGAGTGAGTAATTGGGGAAAGATGCCCGAGACCATCGAGCGCATCGACAAAGCTCGCGACAGCGGCCTGGACGTCACCGCCGACATGTACCCGTACACCGCAGCCGGTACCGGCCTCGCCTCGGTGTTGCCACCGTGGGTCGCGGCCGACGGCAAGTTCTTCGATAACCTGCGTGACCCAGCTATACGCGAACGTATCCGCCAGGAAGTCCTGCACCCCTCGGGGGACTGGGAGGCGCTCGCCTCAGAGGCCGGCCCCGAAGGCGTCATGCCGGTTGGGATGGAGCACCCCGAGCTGAAGCAGTACGTCGGCAAGCGGCTCTCCGAGATCGCCGAGCTTCGCGGCCAGCACTGGCTCGACACCGTCTTCGACCTGTTACTGACCGAGGAGCGCAACATCTTCACCATCTACTTCGTGATGAACGAGGACAACTTGCGGCTGCAGCTCCGGCAGCCGTGGATCAAGATCTCGACCGACGCTGGCGGGCTCGACCCCGCCTGGGCCATCGAGCGCGGGCCCGTCCACCCGCGCGCCTACGGGACGTACACCCGTGTGCTCGGCAAGTACGTGCGGGACGAACGCGTGCTGACGCTCGAAGAGGCCGTCCGGAAGATGAGCTCGGCGGTGGCCGACCGGCTGGGCCTGCGCGACCGTGGCTTGCTCCGCGCTGGCTACTTCGCCGACGTCGTTGTCTTCGATCCGGCGACGGTGGCCGACCGGGCCACGTTCACCGACCCGCACCAGCTTTCGGTCGGGGTTGAGCACGTGTGGGTCAACGGGGTGCAGGTGATCGCGGGTAGCCGGCACACCGGGGCGATGCCGGGCCGGATCGTCGACGGCCCCGGGCGGCGTTAGCTCTCGGTTCTGCGCGCTAGCCGGCTCCTCATCGCCGCTGGCAGCCCACACGGCTAGGGAGCCGACAGGAAGGAGGGAGCACGGGCGGTGCAAGCTGTGCAGTTCATCCAGAGCGTACCGCGCTATGGGTTAACCAAGGCGCTCGGCCGGTTCACCCGCTCGGTCTATTGGAGTTCCCTCGCCTGCCTCCAGCTCCGTGAGGTGCCCGAGCCACGCCTACCGACCCCCGAGTGGGTACGCGTAGCCACCCGCTACGGTGGTATCTGCGGCAGCGACCTGGGCGTGATCCAGCTCCACGCTAGCACCACGACGTCCGCGGTCACCTCGTTCCCCTTCACCCTCGGGCACGAGAACGTGGGTGTGATCGCCGAGGTGGGTAGCGCGGTCGACGGCTTCCAGCTCGGCCAGCGCGTGGTCGTCAACCCGCTGCTCGGCTGCGTGGCTCGCGGCTTCCGCGACCTCTGCCCCAACTGCGCGCGCGGCGAGCCGAACCTCTGCCTGCACTTCCACCTGGGCACGGTCTCGGCCGGCACCATGATCGGCTTCTGTCGCGACACCGGCGGGAGCTGGAGCCCGAGCTTCGTCGCGCATCGATCTCAGGTGATCCCGGTGCCGGACTCGCTCTCCGATGAAGAGGCGGTGCTGGCCGAGCCGTTCGGGGTCGCGCTGCACGCCGTCCTGCGCAACCGGCCTGGCGACGACCAGACGGTACTGGTCTTAGGGGCAGGCATTATCGGCCTGCTGACCGTGGCCGCGATCCGAGCGATCGGCTCGAAGGCGCGGGTGATCGTCACTGCGCGCTACCCGTTCCAGGGCGAGGCCGCGGCTCGGCTCGGGGCCGACGTGGTGCTGCGCGCCCGGCGCGGCGCCGACCTCTACCGGCAGGTGGCGCAGCTCACCGGCGCCGAGGTGCTCAGGCCGGTCATCGGCCGGCCGCTGGTTCAGGGCGGCGCGGACATCGTGTTCGACTGCGTCGGCACTGGGCGCACGATCGACGACGCGCTGCGGCTAGCGCGGGCCGGCGGCCGGGTGGTGTTGGTCGGGCTGGCCAGCTCACCGAGCGGGGTGGACTGGACGCCGGTCTGGCTGCACGAGGTCGAGATCCGCGGCGCCGTGGCCTACGCAAGCGAGGAGTTGCGTGGCGAGCGGGTCGACGCGGTGCGGCTGGCCGTTCGCCTGATGGCGGAGAAGGTCGTCGACCTCAAGCCGCTGGTCACCCACACCTTCGCGCTGGTCAACTACCGGCGGGCGCTGGAGACCGTGACCAGCAAGGGCTCCTCGGGGGTGATCAAGGCTGTCTTCGCGTTCGAGCCGTCGGATGTCGTGAAGACATCGTCCTGAGAAGGTGTGCCGAGTATAACCTCGACCGGAGAGCTCTTTGCCAGGCAGGCGTCACATGCCGGAGTGCGCCGGGTAGCCTTGCCTTGAGATAGACGGAGGGCGCCGTCATGGAGAATCTCCGTGTAGGGACACTCGCACGCCAAGCCGGTGTCTCGCCGAGAACGGTGCGCTACTATGAGTCCCTCGGCCTCCCGCCACCGGCTCCCCGGTCCCCTAACGGTTACCGATGCTTCCGACCAGAAGATCTCGATCGACTCCGCTTCATCCAGCGAGCGAAAGCGCTCGGCCTAACCCTCGCTGAAATCAAGCAACTCCTCGCCGTCGCGGAAGAGGATCGCTGCCTCCTCACCCAGGCCGAGCTCCGGAACCTCCTCGAGCGGAAGATCGCGGCCTGTACCGAGCGTATCCAGGCTCTCACCGCCTTCAGAGCCGTGCTCGAGGCCGCCGTCCAGCGCTTAGCCGCAAGCGACGCACAGTCGGGAACTCCCCAGAGCTGCGACTGCTGTGCCACCTTCTCACCAGGGTGCCCGTGCATCCCGGAGGCGCCAGCACGCGCCGCGTGACTCTGACGTGAAGGTCAAGGTGTACGGTGATGCCGGATCACACGCTGCCGAGGCGTTCGGGCAGCGATACATCGTGTCGCGAGTAGCCCTGTGATGTGCCCACACGCTCGTCGGAGATCCTTTGCGCTTCGTCTGGCCATCGGTCTCTCCGCCGAGCGTGAGGAGGGCGAGGCATATCACTCGAGCAGTTCCCCGACCCCGTTCTCGTGATCGTTGCTCACCCCGACGATATCGAGGTGCACTGGGCTGGCACCGTTGCTCGACTCGTCGCCCAGGGGAGGCTGGTGGCGTATGTCCTGGCGACCAGCGGCAATCGAGGCATAGCCGATCCGGCTAAGACTGCCGAGCGCCTCGCTGAGCTCCGAGAAGCAGAACAGCGAGCCGCGGCTGCGGTCGTCGGCGTCACAGACATCACGTTCTTGCGTTACGACGACGGCGACCTTGCCTTCCACGTTCCTCAGCTTCGCGCCGATGTAACGCGGCTCATCCGGCAGTATCGACCGAGCACGATCATCACGCACGACCCCTATCCGGGAAACGGCTCACGAGATGCATGTGCGATCTATCCTGATCACACAACGCTCGGGCTCACTGTCTTCCAGGCTGCCTACCTGTGTGCCCCGAGCCCGCTATGCGAGCCAGAGCAGGTGCGTAAGGGATTACCGATACACCGCCCAGAGGTGCTGATGCTCATCATGAGTCAGGAGCCTGATGTCTTTGTGGATATTGAGCCAGTATTTACGCTCCGAATGCAAGCCCTACGGCAGCATGTAACGCAAGGGCGAGATCGGCCCGAGCAGGAAGCGCTCTTCCGGCGGATCACCGGCGAGCTCGGGCGACGAGGCGGTTACCGGCTGGCTGAGGGATTCCGCCGGCTCGCACCGTCGTGATAGCCTGGAGCGCGAGGAGCCACGGTTGTCTCCACGCTCCAGGGTTCACCTGGCTGCCACGCGGTAGTCATCGCCACGGAGCTCGACTATGGTGCTGCAGCTCGTGGCTAGACCATGCGCTTGACCCAGGCCTCTTCGGGCATGAGCGCCTCATGACCAGCCGGCCGGATCTTGCGGTACACCTGCTCCGGCGGCAGCCGGCGCCCGTCGACGCTGAGGAGGTCGTCCACCGGGATGCCGAAGAGACGCTCGTTCTCCTCGAGGTAAGGCCGGATCAGCGCCCAGTCCTCGGGCGTGAGCGCGGCGAACTCACCGCCGTTAAGCTGGCTCTCCTCGAGAAGTCCCCGCGGGTCACGCACGTAGATCGCCCCGCCGGAGGCCAGGGAGAAGAGGTTGCCGCCGGGATAGGGCGTGTCCAGCTCGTACAGCCGCCCGTCCTCGTCGAAGGCCACCCCGTTGAGGATCGCGAAGCCGCCCCCGTCCAGCGGGTCGCCGGCCATGAACGACTCGGCCAGGTAGTCGAGGCAGGTGCCGTTGATCACCACGCGTGGCCGGCCGACCGCGTTGATCAGCGGCCGCCCGGCAGCGTTGCCCAGGATGAATGCCCTGCCCCCTTGGCGGCGTAGCCGAATGTCTGGTCAACGTCGCCGTAGACGATCAAGGCGCCGTCCTTCATGATCTGGGCGAGCTGGTCCTGGGCGCTGCCGTGCACCACGATCTCGGCACCATCCAGCCCCGAGGCGAGATAGTCGCCGGAGCAGCCATACACGTCGATCCGCACGCCGTGGGAGTTCGGCCCCAGGCCACAGCCGAGAAAGCGCTGGCCCCGGACGTTCGCCACCAGGATCCGGCGGAAGCCGCAGTGGTAGGCGTGGACGACCGCGCGGGCCAGCGAGTGTTCTCCCTCCGACGGAAAGCCGCGGGCGTCGATCACCAGAGTCGCGCGCTGATCGGTCGGCGACGGCAGCGGGCTCTCCCAGCCCATCCAGGCATACCCCGGCGTCGGCCGGCGCCGGATCTGATCGACCACGCCAGTGAGGCTCCGATCGGCCAGCGCCAGCACGCAGCTCCGCTTCATGGCTCCGGTCGGGTAGCGGCGGTCGATGAGCAGTGTCAGCACCGCGATCGCCCGCGCGCGATCCTCGTCGTCCCCGGTAGCCAGGCGCTCCAGCGCCGCCAGGAGCGCGGCGACCTCGCCGTAGTCCCAGGCGGGTAGCCGTTCCCGCGCCTGGGCGAAGAGCTCCTCGGCGGGCACATCCAGGTCGATGCCGGGCGGAACGCTCGTCTGGGTGGCGGCCGGGCTGCTCGCCGTGCGGGCGAGCGGACGCTTGCCCGGGTCCGGGGCGATGCGGCGCCCGAACTTGTCGGTGCAGGTGAGCGTCGCGCTGGCGCTCCCGTCGAGCTGCACCGTGAAGATGAACGCGCCGCCATCCGTGTGGCTGCCGCCGCGGGCGTTCCAGTACAGGTCGGCCCGCGGCCAGACACGAGGGTCGTCCTGCGCGATGCTCTCCAGCGCGGCATCGATCGCCTGCTTCTCTGAGGCGGCCAAGCCGATCGAGAGTTCCCCCTGCTGGAGGGCGAAGACCTGCGGTCGCAGCATCGAGGTGTCGGTGATCCCGATCAGCCGGCAGGCCCGGCTCGCTGGGACCGACTGGGCGATCAGGAAGAGCCAGGGGCCGTCAGGCGAGCCGTGGATGTGCACGGCCTGGAGCATCCCGTAGATGCGCTGCTTCTCCTGCGGCAGCAGGGTGAAGTCGCGCTCGGTCGTGGGGGCCATCGCCTCGATCACGTACTCCAGCGGATACCCGTAGACCCGGTGGAGGAGGTCGAAGACCAGCACGGCCACTTCGGTGTCGGTCAGGAAGAGCGGGTAGATGTTGCGCTGGGCGAGGTAGGCGCAGATCGATGCGTAATTGGCGAAGTCCCCGTCGTGGACGAGCGCGTCGTGCATCCCGAGGAAGGGGTGCGCGCCGCCCGGTTGCCAGACTTTTCCTTTGGTCGGGTAGCGGTGGTGCCCGATCCAGACGTGGGCGTGGAGATCCTCCAGCCGGTAGTAGCGCACCACGTCGTCGCCGTAGCCGACCAGCTTGAGGATCAGCAGGTTCTTCCCGTGCGAGAGGACGAAAGCACGCTTCTCCCCGCTCGCGGCATACCAGGCACGGTTGAGCCGGTACGTGCTCTGGTAGACGATCTCGTCCTCCGCCGGCTCGGCGTGCCGCTCCGAGATGCCGTGCTCGCGCATGAAGGCCGCGCGAACCTCGGGGCGGACGCGGGCGAAGTAGCAAACCACCTCCGGCGGGGGAACCTCCAGGCTGGGCACGGTGCGAAAATCCGGCAGCGCGCGGAGCCGGTGGACGTGGTCGACGAGGAAGACCGGCTCGATGAATCCAGCTTCGACCTCGGGCCGAACCGACCGGTCGAGGTAGGCGACTGCCAGCACATAGTCGGTCTGGAGCAGGCGGGGCGAAATCCCGAAGAAGGTCGGATCCAGCCCGGCGGCCGCGATCCCGCCGCGCTTGCCATTGCCGCGGTTGCGCATCTGGATCAGGGCCTGGAGGAGGTGCTTCCCGGCCAGCGGCTGGCTCGAGGCGATGCCGATGACGCCGCAGCCACCCTCAGCTTCAGCCTTGCGCAGCGGCACCCCCTGCCCGGCGACGAGCGGCCCCCGCGAGGCGATGAGTCGCTCAGCGAGCCTGACCTGATCCAACGGCCTTTGCCGGCTCAGCGGAGTCTCCCGGCTTGCGATAGACCAGTAGGTCGACGCGTGTGCAAAGGGTGCTCCCGGGGGAGCGACGATCTAGCTCGGCGACGCGCCCCGGCTCCCAACCCGTGAGCGCGATCATGCGAGGCGACCAACTCAGCCGCGCGAGCCAGCGCCAGGTCTCCTCCTCCACGACCGAGACAACGTGTGGTCCAGCCAGGTCGAATTGGACGACCAGATCCAGCGGCACCAGCGCCAGGGTCTCGATCTCCTGTGCTGCCCGCGCCAGGATCTCCAGGAGCAGGCGCGGCCGGGCGCTCTGCGGCGGGCAGTCGAACAGGAACGGTACCTGGATGGTCAGCAATCTGGGGAGCGCGCCGACCGGCTCTCCATCCTCGTTGAACACGAGCCAGGGCGGCTTCTCGCCGATGTCGATCGCCGTCGAGATGAACTCCCGGCCATGGATGCCGTCCCGGGTCGGCCGGACGATCTCCGACATGTCGGTCCACATGCCATCCCAGCCGGCGCCGCCTAAGGGGCCACGATAGCCTGCCCCGCGAACCGGCACGTGGCCGGTGCGGGCCTCGTAGAGCAGGGTGTCGACGTACGCGGGCTTCAGGTAGGAGTCGCCGAGGCGCTCCCGCTCCGGGTTCGGGTAGATCTGGACCACGTCCGGGTACTGGACGGTGCAGCGCAGGCAACCGACGCAGAGCTCCTCCTTGGGGGCCAGCCGGCCGACCGGCCGGGAGAACACCCCGTAGACGCACGGGCGGCTCAACACGACCGGCAGGTCAGCCCGATAGCGGACGAGTTCCTCGAGGACGAGCCCGATCAGTCGATGCTTCTTAACCTCGACCCGGAAGCGGGGAGGGAGGCGCACCAGATCCGGCGCAGGGCGGATCTCGATACGGTAGCGGTGGTAGCTGAGCCGGCCGGCGGTGACCACTACTGACTCCCAGAAGGTCGACGGACGATGGGTGTAAGCATGAAGCGACAATGTTGACCGGAGTCACCCGCTTTGACCGCTGGGCTCGACGAGTCGGCGGAGCGTCTCCCCACAGGCGGGCACCGCCCTCTACCGCTTCAGCGCTGGCCGCTTGCCGCTCTCTCGCGTCTCGTTGCGCATCCTCGCGCCCGATCTGGCAATGTCCCGATGATGTAAGGATACGAAGCAGCTCACCTCCTCGTCAATCGCCGACACGAACGTCGGCGATCGAACGTCCTGCCCAGGGATGAGACAGCCCAGCGATCCTTCCGATAATGACCGAGCCCTCGCTATGGAAAGCCAGGCCGAGGCGGGCCGGGACAGATGTGAGATGTGATAGGATACCCGGCTGAAGTGCAGTGGTTGGTGGGGGACCGTGACCGGCAGTGAAGCGCCTCCTCTTCGCTCTCCTGCTGGTGGGAACAGCCACCGTGCAGGTCACGCTCTTGCCTCGATTGAATCCCCTTCAGATCAGCCCCGATCTCGTGCTCGGGCTGGTCTTGGTTTCCAGTAGCTTCAGTGGTATCCCCGTGGGCATGGTCTGGACAGCGCTGGCCGGTCTCACGCTCGACGTTCTGACGTTGGAGCCGCTCGGGTCGCACGGGTTGGCGCTGCTGCCCGTCGCGATCATCGGCGGGCTGGCGCGCCGCCGGCTATTTCGAAGCGACCTGGTCATCCCGATGGGGCTGGTGGTTCTGGCGACCCTCGTTAGCCACCTGGTGGTGGCGGGGTTACAGTGGGCACTGGACCAGAGACCGCCCGCCGAGGCAGTGTTGCGTGTGGCTGTGCTGACGGCCTTGTTGAACGTCGCGGCGGTGCCACTCGTCTATATGATCATCGCCGCGCTGGAGAGACTCGGGATGCGCCGTGCGCCGTCGCGGTAAGCGAATGGAGCTGGTTCCGCCGTTAGAACGCCGGCGGGGCCGTAGCGAAAACCTAGAGGACAGCGGCGGACCCCGGATGACCCGCCGGGCATTCATTCTGCGGGGGCTCATCGTCGGCGGGTTCGGTGCGATCGTGGGCAAACTGTGGCAAATGCAGGTGCGCAACGCCGGCCAGTATCAAGTTCAGGCGCAGGGGAACGTTGTCCGGTTCGAGCCGCTCCGCGCGCCGCGCGGGCTGATCGTTGACCGGTACGGTGCCGTCCTCGCACAGAACCGGCGGAGCTGGTCAGTAACGCTGATCCCCGGACAACTCCCCGATGATGAGAAACGCCGGCAGGCGATCAGAGACCAGCTCGTCGAGGCCCTGGAGCTAGACGACGTGCTCGTGGTACGCCGCCAGGCGCTCCCGCAGGGGGCGGAGCGCGAAGTGCTCGGCGAACTTGCGAAAGCGCTGGGTGTAGACCCGGCCGACCTGATCGCTCTGGTGCTCGATCCTGCGGCAAAGCCGCTCATCCTCGTTCGCGAGCGCCTGACGCCTGATGAAGCGAGTGGCCTGCGCGAACTGGCGAAGCGGCTGCCGGGGGTACACGTGCTCAACCGTTACGACTACCTGCTACAACTGTCCAGTGGTTCGGCCGAGCCGATCGTACTGAGGCGGGACGTGCCCCGCGAACTCGCGCTAGCGCTCGCCGCCAACAAGCTGTACTTCCAGGGGGTGCGGGTCAGTGACGACACGCTGGTGCGGCACTATCCGGCGGGGCCTGACTTCGCCCACATCCTCGGCTATGTCGGGCCGATATCGGAGAAAGAGTTCGCGGCTGCGGGTGGCTACGACCTCCGCAACCCTTACTTGCCCGATGACCAGGTCGGCCGCGGCGGAGTCGAACAAGCCATGGAGGAGGCGCTCCGCGGCCAGCGCGGTGGGCGCTGGATCCAGACTGATGCACGCGGCGTCGAGGTCGTGGAGCTCCGACATCGCCGCCGGGAGCCACAACCGGGGTACACGGTCGAGCTGACGATCGACGCCGGGCTCCAAGGCGCGGTGGCGCAGGCCCTACGGGAGGGGATCGATGCGGCCAACCGTGCCGCCCTTCAGGAAGGGCGCGAGCCGGTCGGTTCCGGCGTCGCCATCGTGCTGGATCCGCGCAACGGCGAGCTACTCGCGCTCGTCAGCCTGCCGACCTACGACAATCAGCGCTTCGCTGAGGGAATCACGCAGGCCGAATATGACGCGTACCTGAACAACCCGTTCACGCCTCTGGTGAACTTCGCCGTCAGTGGTGAGTTCCCGCCTGGCTCGACGATCAAGCCGATCCTGGCCTGTGCTGGCCTGCAAGAGGGCGTCATCGACCTTGAGACGACCTATGTGTGCCGAGGGCAGATCCGCGTGCCGACCGTCTTCGATGAGCAGGGCGGCAACATATACCGCTGCTGGCTAGCCAGCGGGCATGGGCCGGTTAACGTCGACGACGCGATTACCCACTCCTGCAACGTCTTCTTCTATAATGTGGGCGCGCCGGGTCAGATCCCGGAAGGCGACGACGAGCCGCTCCACTACTACCTGCCCGGCGACCCCACACCACACTATTTCAGCGGGCTGGGCATCGAGCGGATCGCGCGCTATCTGCGCCAGGAGTTCGGGTTCGGGCAACCCACCGGTATCGAGCTCGCGGGCGAGGCAGGCGGCGTGGTGCCGAACCCGCTCTGGCTCTTCCAGACGTTGCGGGAGTACTGGTCGGTCGGCGATACTATTAACGTCTCGATCGGCCAGGGGCATCTGGCGTGCACGCCGTTGCAGCTCGCCTGCGCGCTGGCCGCAATTGCGAACAGCGGGATCTACTACCGACCACGGCTGGTGCGCGCCCTGCGGGACTCGTCGGGAAAGGTCGTGCGCGAGTTTGGCCCGCAGACTGTCCGGCAGCTCGGCATCGAGCCGCAGCACCTCGAGCTGGTGCGCCGGGCCATGCGCCGGGTCGTGACCGAAGGGACGGCGAAGGGAAAGTTCATCCGCACAGGGGACGATATCCCGATCGCCGGCAAGACCGGAACCGCAGAGTACGGGCAGGCCATCGATGGACGGTACGAGAAGAAGCACGCGTGGTTTGCGGCTTTCGCGCCGTTCGACGCGCCGGAAGTACTGGTTCTGGTGCTGATCCGTGACGGAGGCGAGGGAGCGACCTTTGCCGTACCGGTCGCTGACGCGATTCTGGCGACCTACTTCGGTCGCTCGGGCTAGGCAAACCGACGCTGGCTCCCGGCCAACTTGCAAGCCGGTCGAGGGGGTGAGGGGGTCGATTTCATGGTCGAGAGGCGGCACGAATTCGGTCAGCTTCGCGTGCGCGGAACCCAGGACGGGCTGGTGCTCCAGCTCCCGCCCGGTGTGCCGCTGCCAGCACTCCTCAGCCAGATCCGCAGCAGCATCGATGACCACCGCAATTTCTTTCGCGATGGGGAACTCGTCATCGACTACGGGGAGCGAGAGCCGAATCTCGAGGAGATCGTGGCCCTGCAGCGCCTGCTCAGCGACCGTGGACTCCGGCTACGGGCCGTCACCTCGAGCCGAGCCGAGCACCAGGAGCGACTGAGGTCGTGGGGGTTCCATCCGCTCCGCCTGATCGAGCGCGAAGTCGGCCCGCCTCCGGTGCGCCCGTTGCCGCTGCCGAGCACCCTGCCGACTGAGGGCGAACACTACGCGCAGTATGTCCGCCGGACGCTTCGCTCCGGCATGTCGATCACCAGCGACGGCGACCTCGTGATCGTCGGTGACGTGAATCCCGGAGCTGAGGTCTACGCCGCTGGCGATGTCCTGGTCTGGGGCGTGCTGCGCGGGACGGTGCACGCCGGCATGCACGGGAACCACGACGCGATGATCGCTGCCCTCCGGCTGATGCCGACCCAGCTTCGCATCGGCTCGCTCGTCGCACGGGCGCCGGATTCAGGGCGTGCTCTGCTCGATCAACCCGCCGTGGCACGGGTCCTCGAGGGAGCTATCGTGGTCGAGCCGTGGCGGGTGGATCGGAAACCTTGACCGAGCAAGTGGAGAAGGCGCTGACCGAGGGAGGGACGCGGTGGAGCCACAGCAGGAGGTCAACGGACGAGTTATCACCATCACCTCCGGCAAGGGAGGAGTCGGCAAGACGACGACGACGGCCAACCTGGGTGCGGCGCTGGCTGCCCGCGGGCGTTCGGTCGTCCTGCTCGACGCCGACATCGGCCTGCGCAACCTCGACATCGTGCTCGGGCTGGAAAACCGCATCGTGTACGATATCGTCGACGTGGTCGAGGGACGGTGTCGACTGCGCCAGGCGATGATCCGCGACAAGCGCCTGACGAATCTGTATTTGATCCCAGCCGCGCAGACGCGCGATAAGGAAGCGGTCTCGCCCCAGCAGATGCGCGCCCTCTGTGAGGAGCTGCGCCGACAGTTCGACTTCATCCTGATCGACTCACCGGCCGGGATCGAGCAGGGGTTCCGCAACGCCATCGCTGGCGCCGACGAGGTGATCGTAGTGACCAACCCGGAGGTCTCCTCGGTGCGCGACGCTGATCGGATCGTCGGGCTGGTGGAGGCGGCCGAGTTACCCGTGCCCAGGCTGATCGTCAACCGGATCGACCCCGAACTCGTCCGGCGGGGCGACATGATGTCGGTCGAGGACGTGACGGAGATCCTCTCGATCCCGTTGCTCGGCCTGGTGCCGGACGACGAGACCATCATCACGGCGACCAACCGCGGCGAGCCGGTCGCTCTCGACCCGGTTTCGCGCGCCGGTCAAGCGTTCCGCAACATCGCGGCCCGGCTGCTGGGCGAGGATGTCCCCTTCATGGTGTTAGAGGCGCCGGACGGTGCGTGGCGGCGGCTACTGCGTGCGCTCGGCTTCGGGGGCAGTCGGCAGGGCCAGGCCATGCGTGGGGGAGGAGCAGAGTAAATGGGACTTTTCGATAGCCTGTTTAGTCGACGGGCCTACCGGCCGCAGGGGAGCGCACAGGTCGCTAAGCAGCGCCTGGTAGAAGTCTTGGTCTATGACCATGTGAAGTTGACACCCGATGTCATGCAAGCGCTCCGAGACGACATCTGCCGGATCCTCTCACGCCACCTCGACGTGGAGGTCGACCAGCTCGAGATCAACATCGTGCGCACCGAGCGGGGTGACCGATTCGTTGCCAACGTACCGGTGCGACGCGGCGGTGCCGGCGCTCGGGTACGGAGATAGCGTGAACGACGTCCGCGCGCTCACAATGCTCGGCATCCACCATATCGGAATCGTCGTGGCCGATCTCACGGCAGCGACCGAGCGTTACCAGAAGCTGGGCTTCCGCCTCCTCGAGATGCTCGATCTGCCGGAGCAGGGTGTCCGGATCGCCGCATTCGCCACCGGGCACAACTACGTGGAACTCCTGACCCCCCTTGACCAGGAAAGTGGCGTGGCCCGCTTTCTGGCAGCCCGCGGTGACGGCGTCCATCACGTCGCCTATGCGGTGCCTGACCTTACCGCTGCTCTGCAGACCCTCGCTGCAGCAGGCTTCGAACTGATCGACCACGCCCCGAGAGTTGGCCTGCACGGCTGGCGCGTCGCATTCATCCATCCCCGTTCCTGCCACGGCGTCCTGACCGAACTGGTCGAGATCGCTCCCGCCCCGGAGTAGCATTGGCGCGTGACCGCGATACCCAAGGAGCGTGGGTATGAGCCAGACCGAACTCGACCGCGTCGTGACCGACTCCGGGATTGAGATCGAGCCAGTCTATCGGGACACCGGCCGCGCCGCCGAGCCTGACCCCGGGCAGTACCCGTATACCCGCGGCATCCACCCCACCATGTACCGCGGAAAGAAGTGGACAATCCGCCAGTATGCCGGCTACGCCTCCGCCGAGGAAACGAACCGACGGTTCAAGCTGCTCCTTGAGCGTGGGCAGACGGGGTTAAGCGTCGCCTTCGACCTCCCGACCCAGCTTGGCTACGACTCCGACCACCCACTGGCCCGGCCGGAGGTCGGCCGGGTCGGCGTCGCGATCAGTACGCTGGACGATATGCGCTGGCTGTTCGATGGCATCGAGCTCGCTACCGTGACGACCTCGATGACTATCAACGCGCCAGCGGCACTGCTCCTGCTGATGTACCAGATCGTGGCCGAAGAGCAGGGTGCCGATCCCCGGG
This sequence comes from uncultured Thermomicrobiaceae bacterium, assembly GCA_938082375.1. Taxonomy (GTDB): domain Bacteria; phylum Chloroflexota; class Chloroflexia; order Thermomicrobiales; family Thermomicrobiaceae; genus Thermalbibacter. The sequence goes on along the minus strand of CALKCJ010000020.1, from coordinate 55,881 downwards.
AGCTGCGCGGCACGATCCAGAACGACATCTTGAAAGAGTACGCCGCTCGAGGGACGTATATCTTCCCGCCGGCTCCCTCGATGCGCCTCGTGACCGATACCTTCGCCTATTGTCGCCAGCACCTGCCGAAGTGGAACACGATCAGCATCAGCGGCTACCACATGCGTGAGGCCGGGGCAACCGCGGTGCAGGAGGTCGCCTTTACGCTCGCCAACGCGAGCGCCTACGTGCGCGCCGCGATCGAGGCCGGCTTGCAGGTCGACGAATTTGCCCCGCGGCTGAGCTTCTTCTTCGGCGCCCACAACAACTTCTTCGAAGAGATCGCCAAGTTCCGCGCTGCCCGGCGCATGTGGGCCAGGATCATGCGCGAGTGGTTCGGTGCACAGAACCCGCGCTCGATGATGCTCCGCTTCCACACCCAGACCTGCGGCTGCACGCTGACGGCCCAACAGCCGCTCAACAACGTGGTGCGAGTGGCCTACCAGGCCTTGAGCGCTGTGCTTGGCGGCACCCAGAGCCTGCATACCAACGCCTACGATGAAGCGCTGGGCCTGCCCACCGAAGAGTCGGCGACGCTGGCACTGCGCACGCAGCAGATCCTGGCCGAAGAGACCGGAGTAGCCGACACCGCCGACCCGCTCGGCGGCTCCTACTTTGTCGAAGCGTTGACCGACCGGATCGAAGCGCGCGCCTGGGAGCTGATCGACCAGATCGAGGCGCTCGGTGGGGCCGTCGCGGCGATCGAGCAGGGCTGGATCCAGGAACAGATCGCCGAGAGCGCCTATCTGTGGGAACTGCGCGTGGTCTCGGGCGAACGAGCGGTGGTTGGCGTCAACACCTGCCAAGATGAGCACGAGGTCGAAGTACCGGTGCACCGGCTAAATGAGGCGGCAGTGGAGCGCCAGGTCACGCGCGTGCGGGAATACCGGGCCAGGCAGGACACGGCGAGGGTGGCCGCGGCGCTGGAGGCGGTCGAGCGCGCCGCCCGCGGTAGCGAGAACATGCTGCCGGTGATGAAGGAGGCTCTGCTGACCGGCGCGACTCTGGGACAGATCTGCGGCCGGCTCCGCCAGGTCTGGGGCGAGTACCGGCCCGGCTACTGAGTGGTTGGAATGCCTCCGCTGGCCAGCGAACCTCCACCACGGGCTCGTTGCGCTCGTTGGCGAAAAGCTCCGAGACGCCGCAGGAGTGGCCCAAGACGACGCTCGCTCATGGCCGGTTTCCTCTCTGCGCCTCACCCTCGCGCCAACATCGCTTCGAGCGCGCGCCGGGCCGGTGCCGCGATCTCCTCTGGCACGGTGATGACGTGCTTTAGGTCGCGTAGCGACTCGTACACCTTTTCGAGCGTGACGCGTTTCATGTATTGGCAGACCGCATCCTCGCGCACCGGGATGAAGCGCTTTCCCGGTGCCTTCTTGCGCAAGCGGTGCAGGATCCCCACCTCGGTCGCGACGACGAACTCCTGTGCTGGCGACTGCGCGGCATAACGTACCATCCCCTCGGTCGAGAGGAGCTTCGCGTCTGGACGCAGAAAGATGCAGGTCGAGCTGCAGCCGCACTCGGGGTGGATGAGGAACTCAGCATCCGGATGTGCTGCGAGCTGCGCCTCGAGATCCTCGCTCCGGATACCGGCATGGACGTGACATTCACCGAGCCAGAGATCGAGTTTCCGGCTGGTGAGCCGCTCGACGTGTGCCCCAAGGAACATGTCTGGCACAAAGAAGATCGGCCGATCTGACGGCAGGTTCGCCACCACCTCAACTGCATTCGCGCTCGTGCAGCAGATGTCGGCCAGCGCCTTGACCGCCGCGCTCGTGTTCACATACGCCACCACGATCCCATCAGGGTGTGTCTCGCGCCAGGCCCGCACATCGTCTGGCGTGATCGTCTCGGCCAGCGAGCATCCGGCCTCGAGATCCGGGAGCAGCACCGTCTTGTCCGGGTTGAGGATCGCGGCCGTCTCGGCCATGAAGTGCACGCCGCAAAAGACGATGACGCGCGCATCCGTGCGCGAGGCCTCGCGCGCAAGCCCCAGCGAGTCGCCGACGAAGTCGGCAATGTCCTGCACTTCGGGTCGTTGGTAGCTGTGGGCGAGGATGACCGCTTCCCGCAGCTCTTTGAGCCGCAAGATCGTCTGAACCAGCCCGAACTGTTCCATCGCCGCCTGAACCCCTGTCAATGCTGTTCTATCCGGACGATTTCCAGACTCAGATCCAGGGCGCGGGCTGAGTGCGTCAACGCGCCGACCGACACAGCGTCCACGCCTGTCTCCGCGATAGCTCGGACTCGTTCCAGCGTCACGCCGCCTGACGCCTCGAGTTTGGCCCGGCCAGCCGCCCGCCGTACCGCTTCCCGCATTATCTCGAGGTCCATATTGTCCAGCAGGATCCAGTCGGCACCGGCGGCGAGCGCCTCCTCGAGCTCCTCAAGCGTGGTGACTTCCACCTCGATCGCCAGCGAATGGGGAGCCCGTGCTCGCGCTCGACGCACTGCCTGGGCGACCCCGCCAGCAGCTCGGACGTGGTTGTCCTTGATCAAGATGCCGTCGAAGAGCCCAAAGCGGTGGTTCCTGCCGCCACCGACGCGCACAGCATACTTTTCGAGTGCCCGCAACCCCGGAGTCGTCTTCCGCGTATCGAGGATTGCCACACCGGTACCCGCGACCGCTTCGACGAACGCGCGCGTCGCGGTCGCGATACCCGAGAGCCGCTGTAGCAGGTTCAGCGCCAGCCGCTCTCCGCTTAGGATACACCCGAGCTGCCCCGCAAGCCGCGCGACCGTCTGGCCCGGCTCGATCCTCGCTCCCTCGGCCACGCCTGGCTCCAGGTGGAGCGTTGGGTCGAGTTCCTCGAAGACCATCCGAACGACTGGCAGACCGCAGAGCAGACCGTCCTGGCGCGCGACGATCTCGGCCGTACCGCAAGCTCCGGGATCGACGACGAGGCTCGTCGTGATGTCGCGGTGTCCTAGATCCTCGGCGAGCCAACGACGGATCTGCTCGCGTAGCGTAAAGAGAGGGAAACCGATGTCGATGCCTTGCTCGGTCAGTAGCACCCTTAGATCTCCTTGATGCAACGATCGCCGCCGCGCTTCCGCGCCGTTCATCCCAGCATAGCGAGTGAGAATGACGGCCAACAAGGCGGTTCAGCCAGTGGGACGCCGGCGTCATCGCGTTGCGGGGAAGAGGGATTTCCCCACGGGCTGGGCAGGCGGTTCGAGGTCGCTCGTCTCCCATGAGTCCCGGCGCGGTCTCCGCCGCCGTACCAACTTGTGGATCTCCACCGCGACCAAGATCGTCAGAGCGACGAGGACGACACGCGGCCAGATCTCCAACGGGATTGGCTCGACGCGCAGGACGAACTGCGTGATCGGGAAATAGAGAGCACCGATGTGGACGCCAAGTGCCGCGAGCACCGCACCGAAGAGTACGCGGTTGGAGAATGGGCTCATCCGGAACAGCGAGCGGGTGCTCGAACGTGCGTTCCCCACCTGGAAGTTCTGGAAGATAACCATTGTGGTGAGCGCAACTGTTCGGGCCAGGTCGACTGATCCCCAGGTGCGCAGCGTCCAGTCGAAGAGATAAAGCGTCCCAGCAGCCATGACGATACCGCTGATCAACATGCGTTCCCAGAGGAGCGGCGAGAGAATGCCCTCTCGTCGGGGCCGCGGCCGACGCCGCATCAGTCCTGGCTCCTTGGGCTCGAAGGCCATGGCAACGTCCTGCAGGCCATTGGTGACCAGGTTAAGCCACAGGAGCTGTGCGGGATAGAAGGGAAGCGGCCAGCTGGCGAAGGTGGCAAACGGTAAAACGAAGAGCATGGCGGCGCCGGTGGAGATGAGGAAGAAGGTCGCCTTGCGCAGGTTATCGAAGGCACCTCGCCCTTCCTCCACGGCGGCCACGATCGTGACGAAGTTGTCGTCGGTCAGCACGATATCTGCTGCCTCGCGTGCGACGTCGGTGCCACTCTTGCCCATTGCCACGCCGATCTCAGCGGCACGGAGCGCCGGTGCATCGTTGACTCCATCCCCGGTAACGGCAACGGTTTCACCATTCGCCTGTAAAGCGCGGACGATACGCAGCTTTTGCTCTGGCTCCACGCGAGCGAAGATGGAGATGTGGCGCACCGCCTCACGGAGCTCTTCCTCAGAAAGGCGTTGCAGTTCGCGACCGGTGAGGACGCCGCTCTCCCGCTCGGCAATACCAACATGCTCGGCGATCACTGCGGCCGTGGCAGCGTGGTCACCGGTGATCATCACGACTCGGATGCCGGCCGCGCGGCACTGCGCGATCGCCTCCTGCACGCCAGGGCGCGGTGGATCCCAAAGACCGACCAGTCCAAGGAAGGTCAAACCTCGGGGCTGCAACAGTTCTTCCAGGCGTTCTGCCGCTTCGCGGTTGATCGGACCAGCCGCGAAGCCCAGCACCCGAAGACCTTGAGCCGCAAGCTCGTGCGCCGCACCGAGGAGATGTTCAGCTTCTAGGGGGACAATGCCTCTCGGACTGGCCCAGGTCGAACACATCTGGAGGATCCGTTCTGGGGCGCCCTTCGCAAAGAGATAGAGATCTTCCCCCACATGAGACGTGACGGCTGAGAAACGCCGATCCGGTTCGAAGGGCACGACAGCAACAATCGGAAATACTGGCTCCAGCTCCTCCCGGATCAAACCAACCTGCGCTCCGGCCACCAGCAGCGCGACATCGGTTGGGTCACCGATCCCCTCGAGCTCCTGACCAAGCTCTCCAGCCCGCGCGAGCGTTGCCTCGTTGGCCAAGACGCCAGTTAGCAGAACGCGAGCCACCGCCGGCAGATCCCAAAGGGGATGGCCACCTACTTCCTCTAAGGGCACGCCGAACGTCTGGCGTTCCGGCTCACCGGCGTCGTCGAGTGACACCAGCTCACCTGCTGCCCAGACCGCACGAACGGTCATACGGTTTTCGGTAAGGGTCCCGGTCTTATCGGAACCGATCACTGTCGTACTGCCGAGCGTTTCAACGGCGGCCAGCTGCCGGACGATCGCACGGCGACGAGCCATCCGCTGGGCGCTCACGGCGAACACGAGCGTGAGGACGATCGGCAGGCCTTCAGGCACGATCGCCACGGCTGCACCGACCGCGAATTTGAACAACAGGATCAACGGCTCGCCGCGCAGAAGGCCAAAACCGCTGATGACGCTAACACCCAAGACGACGAAGAGGGCGACCAGGCGCGCAAAGCGCGCCATCTGCCGTTGAAGCGGCGTCTGAGGTTGGATTTCTCCGCGGGCCAGTTGGGCGATCTTCCCGAGTTCAGTTGTAAGCCCAGTCGCGACGACAACGCCGACTCCTCGGCCACTAGTCACGATGGTGCCAAGGTAGGCCATCGAGCGGCGATCGGCTAGCGGTGTGTCTGGCGCAACGGGCGCGGTCTGTTTGACGACGGGAACTGATTCACCGGTAAAGACCGACTCGTCGACCATGAGCGCAGTGGCACTGAGCAGCCGAAGGTCGGCGGGGATGCGAATGCCAGACTCAAGCAGGACGATATCGCCGGGGACAAGTTCGCGCGCCGGGATCTGCTGCTCCTGGCCAGCACGGACAACGCGTGCCCGCGGAGATAGGAACTGCATGAGGGACCGGAGTGCCTGCTCCGCTCGTAGTTCATGGAATGTCCCAAGCGTCGCGTTGATAAGGAGCACCGCCATGATCACCGCGGCGTCAATCCATTCGCGTAGGACGGCAGTGGCGAGCGCCGCGAGGAGCAGTACGTAGATCAACGGGCTCTTGAACTCCCGGATGAAAACGACCAGCGGATTCGATGGTCGTGTCACCTCGATCTCATTCGGCCCAAACTGGCTAAGACGGCGCTTGGCTTCAGCAACGCTCAACCCGTGCGGAGACGAGTCGAGCAGTGCCAGGACGTCTTCCGGCGGCAATGCGTGCCACTGCCGGGCCTCAGTTGGCGTGGTCACTACGGGGGTATCAACGGGATCAGCCATTGCGCTCCCTCATCTGCTAATGGCGCCTCGTTCACAGGTTCGTCGTATCCGCTCCGAGAGGGGATGAAAGCGCATCCAACCTCGCATTACGCGTTCGCCCTCCAAGTCGCGCGCTGGCGCTTGGTTACATCAGCCACTGTGCTCACGACTCCGTGCGACGGCCTTGAGGATATCGTGGCGCGTGACGATGCCAACGAGTTTGCCTTCATGCACGACGGGCACGTGACGGACGTCGGCCGCGACCATCCGCGCGGCCAGCTCACCGAGCGTCATGTCTTCGCTGGCTGTTATCTCGGGTGGACGGGCAACCTCGCGTGCCTCCAGCTGCCGTACCTCGGCATAAACCTCCTCGAGCCTCTCCGGAGTGACCCATCGCCCGAAAAGGTGCGGAGCGCGAAGAACCGAGAAGGGAATGAGCCGCTCCTGTGCCAGGAAGTCCTCTTCGCGGATCAAGCCGAGCAATCGTCCGTCGGAGTCAACGACCGGAAGGGCACCGATCTGGTGCTTCAGCATCACCTCCGCAACACGCTCGAGCGTCGCCTCCGGGCCAACAACAATCGGGTTCGGCGTCATCACGTCGCGGACACGCAGTGGCTGGGTACGACGTGGCTGGGCCCCTGCAAGCTGGCGGACAGCATGCGGGCGATACAAGAGCAAGGGGACAGTGGTTGTGTGAAGGACGTGTTCAGCCGTCGAGCCGAGGAGTACCCTGCGTACACCGCTCACGCCGTGTGTCGCCATCGCAATGAGGCCAGCGTGTCGCTGCTCCGCCTCATGAGCGATCGCGTCGGCAACCGCCCCGGAGCCGAGGCTCCAGGTCACCCGCGCGCCCCGCTCCTGGACTCGCCGAGCCACGCCCTCCAGATAGCGTTCCCACTTTGCCGGCTCCGTGTCGCCCCTCAGGACATGAAAGAGATGGAGATCGAGGGCATCCCGGCCCTGACCGAACAGCATCAGCACCGAGTCAATCGCCTCTTCGGCCAGCGAGGAACCGTCGAGGGGAACAAGCACTGGCGCAAGCGTCACTGGCGCATTCGGAGCTGGCACCGGGATCTGCGCCCGAACTACAAGCACCGGTCCTTGCGCGCGCTGCACGACGCTGAACGCTACGCTGCCGACAAACAGGCGCGCCAAGCCAGGGCGACTATGACTGCTCATGACCACGACAGCAGCCTGCTGTTCCGTGGTGAAGGCAACAATCTCTCTGACAGGTTCGCCGGCCCGGACCTCGACCCGGACCGACACCCCGTTGACAGCCTCCGCGAGTCGATCGATCGCCTCGCGCCGCTGCTCCAGCCAGTGCTGGATCATCCGCTCGACCTGTTTGCCTTCTGCATCGAGATAAGAGCGGAGCGACTCGCTGATTTCGACGACCGAGAGGAGGACGAGCTCGCTCTCGATCCGGTTGGCAATCGCCCGACCGTACGGGACCGCACAATGAGTCACGCGCTCGGGATCGAGGTAGGTCGGAAGGACTGGGACGACGACTGGCCCGGTCATGGACTCCATCCCTCCCCGGCTCTACGTTCCCCCCACGCCTATCGTTACACGCAAGCCTAGCATGTCTCAGCCTCCCTGCCGTGCCGCACCCGTTCGGCCAGCAGCGAAGCGCCTGCCGCATCGGGGGCGGAGTGGTTAGCCTCACCGGGGTCAAGAGGGTTCGGGTCTCGAGCATATCGTACTAACCTACCGAAAAACCGGGGGGTGCTGGGAGGGTAGCATGAAAGGTTAGGGAGTCCTGACACCAGTAGGGAAGGTGTGCAGCGCGAGGATGAGCGCCTTTCTGGTCAGGGATGTAATCGCGCGTGTGGGACGCTCGGGGCGTTGTGCCTGGCCTTCGGAACGGTTTTCTTGGGAGCCGGTGGTCGGATTCGAACCGACGACCTGCTGTTTACGAAACAGCTGCTCTGCCGCTGAGCTACACCGGCACGGGAGCCCACGCCGGGACTCGAACCCGGGACCTCAATCTTACCAAGATTGTGCTCTGCCTCCTGAGCTACGTGGGCATCGCGCAGACGACAAGCTCACTAGACGCAGTATACACGGGCCCCGCGCACTGGGCAAGGCACAGTACCTCTCCAAGACCATTCCCCGCCTCAGAGGACGGTAACCCGCATGATGCACGCGGCAGCGAGGCACGACTCCCGATCACAGCGACTTGCTCTCGTACCCAACACGGCTGTGACAGCAGCCCATCGGGCGCCCTGATCAGCACGATCGACATCCGTATCAACGGCGAACACAGCGAGATCAGGCCGTGCACTGTCTCCTCGCAGCTACGGCAGCGCGGCCGCCTCCACCGCGAGATCATCGAGCCGCACGGCGCCCCATCGGCTTCGGCGGCACCAAGCCGACCGAGCATGAACTCGTGAAGGTGGGCACGATCGCCGTGTGCCGTCGAGCTGGCCACACCCTTGCCCTTCAACTGCCGTGCGCCGCCATCGCCCGGAGCTGCTCAGCGTCCGGCGCTCCCGGTCGCCACGGCTCGCTCTCGACCGGATCGATCTCGATGCCGAGCCGGCCCAGTAGCGGCGCAATCCAGGCGGCTGGGTAAGGCTTCGGGTCTACCGGAAACCCCGGCGCGTGGGAATCCGAGCCAGCGCTCACCAGCAGCGTGCGCTCGCTCGCCATGGCCCGGTAGCGCGCGGTGTCGTCGTCGGAATGTGAACGGTAATGCCCTTCCAAACCGTCCACGGCTGCGACTTCCAGCATTCGGTCGAGCCAGGCAGCATCCAGGATGCCATCGCCGTCGTTCCGGCCCGGGTGGGCTATCACGCACACGCCGCCGGCCTCGTGGGCCAGTTCGACCGTTTCAACCAGCGGCACGTCGACCTGCATAGCCTCACCGTAGCGCTTGGTCAGCTCGTGGGCGGTGGCCAGGCTAGTCGCATGCCCGTCGCGGATCGCCGTTGTGAGCACGTGGAACGGGCGGAGCGGCTGCCCATTCACCACCTCGTGCAACGATGGCAGTCGGTAGCCGTGCCGCTCTAAAACCTGGATGCCTCGCTCGGCTGCGGCCCAGAGCTGATCGGCCAGGTGGTCGAGCAGGCGAGCGAAGCGCCAGGACTGCGGGCTGGCCGGATCAATCCCGTAGACCAGCAGGTGCCACTGGCGTCCGTCCCAGCGTGTGGTCACCTCGACGCCGGGAACCAGCACGATCCCGTAGCGCTTGGCCAGGTCCTGGGCTTCCGGTACCGAGCGCATCGTGTCGTGGTCGCAGATCGCCGCGACCCGAAAGCGGCGGGCCGCCAGGTGCTCGATCAGCGCAGACGGCGTCCAGCGGCCATCGCTAGCGATCGTATGCAGGTGCAGATCGACCGGAGCAGCAGGCTCGAGAACCGGAACTGAAGAGAGCACGCTTTGAACCCCTTCGCCGCGTCTTACATCGACACCGACCCCACACCACTGCCGGAGTATACCCCCGAGAGCGCACTTGCCGCGTGCACCTCGCCCGAAGTCGTGGCACAATGGGCCTACGGGATCGGGAGGAAGCAACGATGGTCTCGCTGCGCGAACTCACGCGCTATTGCGACGAGGTGCTCGAGATCAGCCGCTTTCGCGATGCGGCGGTCAACGGCGTGCAAGTCGAGGGCCGGACAGAAGTGCGGCGGCTCGCCACCGCCGTGAGCACCAGCCGCCAGACGATCAGCGAAGCGCTGGCCTGGGGTGCCGACGCTCTGCTCGTCCACCATGGGCTGCTCTGGGGAGACCGGCTCGGCCCGCTCACGGGTGTGCTCTGCCAGCGCTTACGACTGCTCCTGAAGAACGACCTCAGCTTGCTCGCCTATCACCTGCCGCTCGACGCACATCCCGAGCTGGGCAACAATGCGCTACTGGCACGCTCGCTGGGGCTCGAGCTCGCCGAGCCGTTCGCCTCTGTCTCCGGCGTGCCCATCGGGTTCATCGCCGAGAGCAGCAGGCCGCGGCCGCTGGCGCGCCTCCTCGACCACCTGCGCGAGCTGACGGGGCGCGAGCCGCTGGTGCTGCCTGGCGGCCCGGCGGAGGTGCAGCGCATCGCCGTGTTGACCGGCTCCGGCGCTTCGGCGCTGCCAGAGGCGGCCGAACTGGGGTGCCAGCTACTCCTGACCGGCGAGGCGCGGGAGACGACGATGGCGCTCGCGCGCGAGCTGGGCATTACCGTGATCGCCGCAGGCCACGAGGCGACCGAGCGCTTGGGAGTGCAGGCGCTCGGTCGGCATGTCGCTGAGCGGTTCGGGTTGGAGACCATCTTCTTCCCCGATCCAAACCCAGTTTGACGGACGGCGCCTGAGCACAAGGGAGACCGTCATGAGCCAGGTGATGGCGAATGTCTTTAAGGCCTACGACGTGCGCGGGATCTATCCGGACGAGCTGACGCCGGAGCTGGCTTACCGGATCGGACGCGCCTTCGTCGTCTACCTGCAACCGCGCCACGTGGTGGTCGGCCGCGACATGCGCATCTCCTCGCCGGTCCTTGCGTCCGCCGTAATCGACGGCCTGCTCGACCAAGGTGCGGACGTCACCGACGTCGGGCTGATCAGCACGGACGGGCTCTACTTCGCGGTGGGCAAGTTCGGCTTCGACGGCGGCATTATGGTCACGGCCTCACACAACCCGCCAGAGTACAACGGCTTCAAGCTCTGCCGCGCTGAAGCGCAGGCCCTCAGCATGGATCAGGGAATCGGCGAGATCCGTGACCTCGTGCTAGCCCACCGGTTCCCTGACCCCGACCGGCGTGGCACCTTGCACCAGCGTGACGTGCTCCCTGACTTCGCGATCCACGTCCTCTCGTTGATCGAGCGCGCGGTGATCCGGCCGTTAAAGATCGCGGTCGACGCCGGAAACGGGATGGGCGGGCGCATCGTTCCCGCCGTGTTGGGCCAGTTGCCAGTCGAGATCATCCCCCTCTACTTCGAGCTGGACGGCCGCTTCCCCAACCATGTCCCCAACCCGCTCGAGCCCGAGAATATCCGCGACTTGCAGCGAGCGATCCTCGAGCACGGCGCCGACCTCGGCATCGCCTTCGACGGTGACGCCGATCGGATGTTCATCCTCGACGAGCAGGGCCGCTTCGTCGGCGGCGACATTGTCACCGCACTGGTCGCCAAGACATTGCTGCGCAAGCATCCTGGATCCCGGATCGTCTACAACCTGATCTGCTCGCGCGCCGTGCGCGAGACCATCGAGCGAGAGGGGGGTGTGCCGATCCGCTCCCGGGTCGGCCATTCGTTCATCAAGGCGCTGATGCGCGAGCACGACGCGATCTTCGGCGGCGAGCACTCGGGCCACTTCTACTTCCGCGACAACTGGTACGCCGACTCCGGCATCATCGCCGCGCTTACGGTGCTCGAGCTGCTCTCTCGCGAGGGGGTCAGCGTCTCCGAGGCGGTCAAGCCGATCGACCGCTACTTCCGCTCAGGAGAGATCAACATCCAGGCACGCGACATGCGCGCGGTACTGCAGGTGCTCGAGCAGCACTTCGCCGACGGGGAGATCGACCACCTCGACGGGCTGACAGTGAACTACCCAGACTGGTGGTTCAACGCCCGGCCGTCGAACACCCAGCCGCTGCTGCGCATCAACGTCGAGGCCAACACGCCCGAACTCTTGCGCCAGAAGACCGATGAGGTGCTGGCAGTTGCGCGCAGTGTGGCCTAACGCTGCTTGCCATGGTCAGGTTGCCAGAACCGGGAACTCAGATCACGATCGTCAAGCTCACCCCGGGCGGCCGTGCGGCGGCCCGCTACCAGGGTACAGTGGTGCCGGGCCGCCCAGGCTGGGTAGCGGTCGAAGCGCACTGGACAGCTCGGGAGGTCGCGTCCGGCCCGCTCCGCTTTACGCCAGGCGACCGGTTGGTGGAGTACTTCTCGGTCGTCGAGCCGATCAGCGCGTTCGCGGTCTACGCATCCGATGGAACGTTCAAGGGCTGGTACGCGAACGTGTCCTGCCCGCTCGAGATCGCGGAGGAGGAAGTCCGCTGGCGCGACCTCTACATCGATGTCGTCACCGTCCCAGGGGCCGACCCGGCCATCCTCGACGAGGACGAGCTGGAGGCGGCCATGCTAGCCGAAGCGCAGTCAGATGCCTACCAGTGTATCCTGGCGACTCGCGACCGCTTGCTGGAGATGATGAGCGGGCGCGAGTACCCCTTCTCCGAAGCCGGAGCGGTGCCGCTTGGCAATTGCCCCACTGGAAATGGCTCCAGTGGATAGATCGGTCGCTGGCGAGTAGACTCGTGAGCGATGGCGGGCTGAGCTGCGAGGAACCTGCGTGCGGCGATCCAGTGGCGGAGAACCGAAGCCGGCCGCTGAAGGGCGCTGGCTGAGCATTGAAGAGGCCAGCCGCTTACTCGGTGTCGGCCAGTCCACACTCCGCCGCTGGAGCGACGCTGGCAAGATCCCGGTGTACCGCACCGCTGGCGGCCACCGCCGCTTCCGCGAGGCCGACCTGCGCGGAGTCCTCCGCAGCGATACCCGACCACGCCGGCGCATGTCGCGCAAGCTCCTCACCGACCTGTCGTTCGCGACCTACCAGTCGGAGACGCTGAGCCGTGTGGTCGCCCGTCCTTGGTATGCGGCGTACCGGCCGGAACACCGCGCCGAGCTCCGGGTATTGGGCCGGCAACTGGTGGAACTGGCCTTCCGCATGTTGAGCCGGCACGAGGATCACGCCAGGATCGTCACCGCCGGGCGCGAGATCGGCGCGCGCTACGGCCAACTGAGTGCCGAAGCGAGGCTCGCTACCGTTGATGCCGTCGAGGCGTTCCTCGCGTTCCGCCAGCCGGTGTTGCAGGCCATCGAGCGTTTCGCCGAGGACGAGCGGATCCCCGCTCGCCGCGTCCTGCGCCTCCTCGCCGAGGTCACCCACTTCCTCGATGAGGTGCTCCTGGCAACGGTGACGGCGCATTCCGCCGCGGAACGCGACTCATTGGACAGGCGCGATCGAGCCAGCGCCAACTCGTGACGACCGGATGCTGCGGCGCGTGTACTGTACAGATCGCTGAGGAGTCGAGGCGATGGAAGAAGAGCAGGTCATTTTGCACCGGGAACTCTATGGCGAAGAGGAGACCGTCACCTGCGCGCTGTGCGAGCAGGTGGTGTCTCGGAGATCTGCCCATCTCGTCCCTGGAGCAGAGCTAGGAGTTCCCGAGGCCGAGTACCTTTATATCTGCGAGGCCTGCTATCGTGACATCCACAAGGCCGAGCCGATCGAGCCCGAGCTTCCCCGGTAAGGCGTATCAACGCACCTTGCCGCGTGCCAACACCCGCCAGGTACCGATGACCTCCTCCCCACGGACGACGAACAGCTCGTCCTGCAAGTTGACGGTCGGGCAGACATGGTTGGGGATGATCTCCACACGGTCGCCGACACGCAGGCCTCGGGCCGAAGACGGTAGCTGGATGACACCGTGCTCCTCACTGAGGCGGACGACGGTGGCCTCAGGGCAGTCGACTACATAGCCGTGTCCACTCCGATCCGGCGGCGGCGGATCCATGGTGAGCGTCTTGGAGCCAGCATCGACCACTGCACGATCCGCTGCTGGCCGGCTGATGACCGTCGTCAAGATGCGCAGCGCGCAGCGCTCAGGCCCGATCCGGCCGAACCGGAAGGACGCGTTGTCGTAGAACACATAGGTTCCTGGCCGCATCTCGGTGATTCCGGGTACGGCCGTGGTGTAGAACGCAGCTGGCGTCGAGCCGACACTGACAACCTCTGCCGAGATTCCCGCCCGGCGCAGCAACTCGGCTGACTCGACCATATCCGTCCCAGCTCGGCGGGCCATCTGGGCAAGCTCCTCAGTCGTGCGCGCTCGAGCCACGTGCCCCTCGTGCGTCATCAGACCGCGGAGCCGCAGGCCAGGCATCTGCGCTACCTGGCGCGCCAGCCGTAGCACCGGCTCACCTGGCTCCACTCCCGCTCGATTCAGGCCGGTGTTCACCTCGAGCAGCACGTCGAGCGTCTTGCCAGCCTCTCGCGCGGCACGTGAGAGCGCTTCGGCTACCTCCACGCCGTCGACTGCCACGGTGACCTTCGCTCGCGCCATCAGTGCCAGCAGCCGACGAAGCTTCTGCTCGCCCACGATCTGGTAGGCCAGCAGCACATCGTCCAGGACGCCCGCATCGGCCAGCGCCTCCGCCTCGCCGAGCTTGGCGCACGTAAACCCGCTCACGCCGTGCTGCCGCTGCAACCGCGCGATCTCCGCGGTCTTATGCGTCTTGAGGTGAGGGCGAAGCGCCAGCCCGCGCTCCCGCGCGTAAGCGGCCATCTCGGCGATGTTCTGCTCCAACCGGTCGATATCGACCACCAAACACGGCGTGTCGAGTTCCTCACGATACCGCATGAGTTCCTCCTTACTCCCGCGTGACCGTTCTGGAACCTCTCGTGGCGGCTCATCCTGGCTCACAGCTCCGAGAGACAAGTGCGAGCCTGCTCCGGCAACACCCGCACCCGGTTCTCTTCCAGGCGCAAGCGCCCGGCCGCGTACAGCCGAATCGCCTCCGGGTATAACCGGCACTCCTCGGCGAAGACCCGCGCGGCCAAGGTTTCCGGGGTATCGTCCTCCAGCACCGGCACGCAGGACTGCAGGATGATCGGGCCAGCGTCGTACTCCTCATTGACGAAGTGCACAGTGCACCCGCTCACCTTCATGCCTGCTGCCAGCACCGCGCGGTGTACCCGCTCGCCATACATCCCCTTCCCACCGAAGAGAGGCAAGAGCGAGGGGTGAATGTTCAAGATGCGTCCACGGTAGTCGGGCCGGATCAGGATGCGCCGCAGAAACCCAGCCATCGCTACCAGATCGACCCGGTGCTCGTCCAGAGCACGGTAGACGGCCTCGCTGAACGCCTCGATGCCGCGCACCTCTCGGGCATCGACGATCACCAAGGGTATCCTGTGGTCGCGCGCGATCTGGTTACCAAGCGCGTCGCGCCGGCTGCTCACCACCACGCTGACCTCTGCAGGGAGCTCGCCAGCGGCGGCCACGCGCAGTAAGTTCGCCAGTGTCCGACCGGTACCGGAGATCAGCACTCCGAGCCGAAGTCCTCGCACCCTCGTCTCCTCCTCCGGGTCGCACAGCGTGCCTATCGACTGCGCGCCTGCCCCGTAGTATGGCCCGACGCAGCCACCCTGTCATGCGGTTTCGCTGGCAGCGCCCCGGTGTCTCCGTCCCGCGCGCCAGCCGTACGGATGCACCCGATCCGGTAGACCGGTAGAATGGTAACAGCAGGCTCTCTGCTGAGCAGGCCGGCATCTAGGGAGGAAAAGGTTGGACACCACGCCGACGTCTGAGAGCGACACGACCACCGAGCGAGCAGATCTCGCCGCCACGCCCGCCGATCGCCTTCCGCTGGCGAGCGAGACGGTCGTGGTGCTCGATTTCGGATCGCAGTACTCGCAGCTGATCGCCCGTCGAGTGCGCGAGTCCAGCGTCTACTGCGAACTCCTCCCCTACGATGCCCCGTGGAACGAGGTCGCACGGCTACGGCCGCGCGGGGTCATCCTCTCGGGTGGGCCTTCGAGCGTCTACGAGCCGGGAGCACCACCATTGCCGGACTGGGTCATCGAGAGCGGTCTGCCGGTGCTCGGAATCTGCTACGGCATGCAACTCCTCGCTCATGCCCTCGGCGGGAGAGTCGAACCAGCACCCGAGCGCGAGTACGGCCCAGCGACAATCGAGGTGCTAGAGCCTCATCCGATCTTCGCTGGCCTACCGGAGCGGCTCGATGTCTGGATGAGCCACGGTGACCGGATCACGGCCCTCCCGGCCGGCTTCGTTCCGCTCGCGCGGAGCGCGAACTCACCGTATGCCGCCATGGCTCGTGGCCACCTGATCGGGCTCCAGTTCCATCCCGAGGTCGCGCATACCCCGCTCGGGCGAGTACTGCTGCGGAACTTCCTCTACGACGTCTGCGGCTGCACCGGCGACTGGACGCCGGAGTCGTTCATCGAGAGCAGCATCGCGGCCATCCGCGAGCGCGTCGGCAGCGACCGGGTACTGCTGGCGCTCTCCGGCGGAGTCGACAGCTCGGTTGCCGCGGCGCTCATCCACCGGGCCATCGGCGACCAGCTCACCCCGGTCTTCGTCGACACCGGCTTGCTCCGCGAGGGCGAGCCGGAGACTATCAAGGAAGTCTTTGGCCGACACTTCAAGATGCCGCTGGTTGCCATCGATGCCGGGGAGCGCTTCCTCGCGCGGCTTTCGGGCGTGGTCGACCCGGAAGAGAAGCGCCGCATCATCGGCGAGGAGTTCGTGCGCGTGTTCGAGGCGACCGCGCTCGAGCGCGGGCCCTTTCGGTTCCTCGCCCAGGGCACGCTCTACCCTGACGTTATCGAGAGCGCAACGGCTGTCTCAAAAGCGGCCGCCAAAATCAAGACGCATCACAACGTCGGCGGGTTGCCGGCCGACCTGCGCTTCGAGCTGCTCGAGCCACTCCGTTTCCTGTTCAAGGACGAGGTGAGGACGATCGGCCGCCTGCTCGGGCTGCCGGAGGAGATCGTCCAGCGCCAGCCGTTTCCCGGGCCGGGCCTGGCGGTACGCATCGTCGGCGAAGTGACCCCCGAAGCGGTGGCAACGGTGCGCCGGGCCGATGCGATCGTGCGGCAAGAAGTCGAGGCCGCAAGGCTGTCGGCCGAGTTGTGGCAGTTCTTCGCGGTGCTCCTGCCAATCCGCACCACCGGTGTGATGGGTGACTACCGTACCTACGCGCGGGTCTGCGCCATCCGGGCGGTGACCAGCGAGGACGCCATGACGGCTGACTGGGCTCGAATACCGCATGAGCTGCTGGCTCGAATCAGCAACCGGATCGTCAACGAGGTGCCCGGCATCAACCGGGTGGTCTACGACGTGACGAGCAAGCCACCGGCGACGATCGAGTGGGAGTAGCGACCAGCAGGGGGTGACCGTGCGGGTCCTGGTCGTCGGGGGCGGTGGGCGTGAGCACGCGCTCGCCTGGGCCCTGAGCAGATCAGCAGAGGTCGAGCAGCTTCTGGTCGCACCCGGCAACGGTGGCACTGCAGCCATCGCCCGGAACCTGCCCATCGCGGCTCATGACGTCGAGGCCCTCGCTGCGGCCGCTCAGGAGCACGGTGTCGACCTTGTTGTCGTCGGGCCCGAGGAGCCGCTGGCCCGTGGACTTGCAGATGTCCTGTGGGGACGTGGCGTGCCTGTCTTCGGCCCCACGGCTGCCGCCGCGCGGATCGAAAGCAGTAAGGCTTGGGCCAAGGAGCTGATGGCCACGGCGGGTGTTCCAACTGCTCGCGCGGAACGTCATCAGGATATCAGCCTGGCCCTCCGCGCCCTCGAAGCGCACACCTATCCGCTGGTCGTCAAGGCGTCCGGCCTGGCTGCTGGTAAGGGGGCGGTGATCTGCGCGGATCGGTCGGAAGCAGAGCGGACACTCCGCTGGATGATGCAAGAGGGCGGCCTGGGGGAGGCCGGTCGCGAGGTGTTGATCGAGGAGTACTTGACTGGCCGGGAGGTATCGTTCCTCGTCGTGACCGACGGGGAGACGACCTACCCGTTGATTCCGGCCTGCGACTACAAGCGGATCGGTGAGGGCGACACCGGGCCGAACACCGGAGGGATGGGCGCCTACGCGCCGGTGCCCTGGGTGGACGACGCGACACAGGGTGAGATCATGGAACGGGTCATCAGGCCAGCGCTTAGTGAACTCCGGCGTCGGGGCATCAGGTACCGAGGGGTGCTCTACGCAGGGCTGATGCTCACAGCCGAGGGACCGAAGGTGCTGGAGTTCAACTGCCGGTTCGGCGACCCAGAGACGCAGGCTGTCTTGCCACTGCTCGCGTGCGACCTGCTGCCACTGCTCACGGCGGCCGCGACGGGCAGGCTTGTGGAGGTTCCGGCTCCAACCTGGCGCCCCGGGGTCTGTGTCACTGTCGTCATCGCCTCGGCTGGCTATCCTGGCGCGTACCGAACCGGCTATCCAATCAGCGGGCTGGATCGTATCCCCGAGGACGTCCTGGTGTTCCATGCTGGCACGAGGCTCGAGGGGGAAGGCACACTCGTCACCGCAGGCGGGAGAGTACTTGCCCTCTCGGCTACCGGGCACGACTTCCAGTCTGCGCGCCAGCGCGTCTACGCTGCCCTTGAGCTGATTCAGTTCGAGGGTATGACCTTCCGGCGCGACATCGCCGCTCGTGAGGTGAATCCGCGCAACATTTCGATGGCACACTAGGCCGCTGTCAGCGTCGCGTCGCGGGGCGCGACCACGACCCAGCCTCGCCGCACAGCGCTCAAGATCGCCTGGACGCGATCCTCAGCCTGCAGCTTGCGTAGAACCGATGTCATGTGGTTTTTCACCGTTTGCTCGGTGATGAAGAGAGCGTCGGCGATCTCCTTGTTCGACATCCCCTGCGCCACACAGTCGAGTACCTCAAGTTCGCGGACGGTGAGCTGCTCTTCGGCAGGGCCCTCGCCGCCTGCGATGCCCAACTCTTGCAAGTCGAGCAGGAGCTGGCGCGCCAGGTCGGGGCGGGAGAGAACGAGCTGCGACAGCGTCTCCTCGCCAGCGACCACCCGGTTGATGGTCTCGATAATGTGATCTGGATGCGCGTCCTTGACGAGAAAGGCTGCGGCACCGACGCGTACCGCTTCGATCAGCCAGTCGTCCCCCGCCTGCATCGACACCATGATGATGCGGAGGCGGACGTGCTGTCGCCTCAGCATGCGCGCCACATGGAGGCCGGTAATGCCTGGGAGCTGGACATCCACCAGCGCGAGGTCGGGCTCGTGCAGCTCAGCCTGGTACACCGCCTCGTGGCCGCAGCTCGCCTCGGCGACGACCTCGAATCTCCCCCCAGACTCGAGCAGACGCCGCAGACCCTGCCGGAAGAAGGGATGATCATCGACCAGCATCACCCGCGTCCTGGCGCGAACCGAACCTGCTGAAACCCGGCGCATGGCTTGTCCTCCTCCGGCCCACGCTCGGCAAGACACTCCAGAGTTCGCTTCACATTGTTTGTCCGATGTGAGTTAGTCAGCTATAGCGAAAAGGTTGGATCATTTGAGTCTCCGGTACTAGCAGAAGCAGTACTCAGGTTCTGGTATCCGTCTGTGCCGATGTGGCACATCACAGAAGGCGCAGTCCCAGATAGCCCAGGACCGCGATCAGCGTCTTGGCGTCGGCGATGTCGCGTCGGCGGATGAGCTCGAGCACCTGCTCGGGAGCGACCCGCTCGACCGCGATCCACTCGTCGTCGGCAGGCCGCGCTTGCCGGGCGACCAGATCGGTTGCCAAGTAGACGATCAGCTCTTCGCTCGCCCAGCCAGGGCTGACGTAGAAGCGCGCGAGCTCGCGGAGCACCCCAGCCTCGTAGCCCGTCTCCTCGAGCAACTCACGGCGAGCGCACTCTTCAGGGGGCTCAACCGGCTCGCGGGTACCGGCCGGGACTTCGAGCAGGGTGCGCCCAACGGCATGGCGGTACTGGCGAACCAGGACGATCTCGCCGCTCGGGAGCACCGGCAGCACCGCCACGGCTCCGGGGTGCTCCACGACCTCCCGGCGACTCACCCGACCACCGGACAGCCGCACCGTATCGACGCGGAGCCGCAGCAGTCTCCCCGCGAACGCGACCTCGGAAGCCACGAGTTCTTCTGCCACGCCTCGCTCCATCCAGCAGCACCCGACCCAGCCCCTCTTGGGTGTCAGGAAAGACTGTCGCCGTGCGTGACACCGAGCGGCGGCATGGTCACCGCCGTAGGGCGGTTTCCAGGGTCACACACGCACACCGTGACCACAGAGCGCAGCTCGTCACTCTTGGTACTCTGACGCCTAAGAGCCAGACGCACCGCACATCGCCAGCGGCCAGCCTGGCCTCGAGGGCGCGAAGCTCGGCCCGCACATCGCTCTTTTTTAACGGAGAGCATGAGGCGTCTGCCGTCGCGCTCGAGCGAGGTGGAGTAGCATCCACTGACGACGTTACATACGTGAAAAGGGAGCGCGCCCGCCTCTTCAGGCAACGCTCCCCGAACAGCTGTAGGTTCCCGCTTCGACCCCACTGCAGACCGGTATAGAGTGGGGAACTCTCAGGGAGGCGCCGGGCGGATTCGAACCGCCGATCGGAGTTTTGCAGACTCCTGCCTTGCCGCTTGGCTACGGCGCCAGAACGCACCCTGTGACCTCATCTCCGGTGCTCTAGTATAACATATACCCGCTCGCCCGGGATCGCCAAACCAAGGGCCACCGAGCAGTCGTTGCCTCACCCGCTCGCGTCACGGCCAAGTCCCCAGCCGCAGCGCACAGGCACGCCGACGGATGGAGAGCGACGACCCCGGCCGGTGCCTGCGTCTCACGCCTAGCCCCAATCAACCCACGCGCTCACAGCACCACCAGGCCCCGGTCGGTCACGCGGGCCTCCGGGATAACCGAGAGCGCCATGAACGACAGCAGCGCAAACGGCGCCGGCACCGTGCTGCCGAGCGAGCGCGCTGCCTCCTCCACCCGCTCGTACGCTGCTGCGACCTTCTCCAGCGGCTCCGGCGAGAGGATGCCGGCCACCGGCAGCGGCAGGCTCGCCAGCACCTGACCGTCCGCTACCGTGGCCAGCCCACCCTGCATCTCCGCCACCGCCCCGATCGCCAGCAGCAGATCCTCGTCCGATACGCCGACCGCCACGATGTTGTGCGCGTCGTGTGCGATCGAGGAGGCCAGCGCCCCGCGCTTGAGCCCAAACCCCTGCACCAGGCCGACGCCCACCCGGCCGGTCGCCCGGTGCCGTTCGACCACGACCAGCTTAAGCAGATCCCGCTCGGGGTCGGCGACCGCCAGCCCATTCATGATCTTCGGCTCAACCTCTAGCTTGCGCGTGACGATCTGGCCGGGGATGGCACCCACTGCAGTCATCTTCGACTCGGCTGGGAGCCGCAAGTGCTCGAGCCCCAGCGGCGCGAGGTGCACGGTCTGCAACAGCGCGGCGGGGATCGTCGACCGCGTCTCGAAGGTCGGTTGCCCTTCCCGTGCCACCACGGCGCCACGATAGAGCACAAGGACCGGCCGGATATCCTCCAGCCGGTCGAAGACGACCAGGTTGGCCCAGTATCCCGGCGCCACCAGCCCGAACCCGGTCAGCCCCCAGTAGTCCGCCGTGTTGAGCGTTGTCAGCCGGATGGCCCGAATCGGGTCGAGCCCGGCGGCGATCGCCTTGCGCAGCACCGCGTCCATGTGCCCATCGTGGAGCAGCGTGGCACAGTCGCGGTCGTCGCTGGCGAAGCAGCAGCGGGGATACGTCTGGTCGGTGACCAGCGGCAGCAGCTCGAGCAGGTTGTGCTCGGTCGAGCCCTCCCGGATCATGATCGTGAGTCCCCGACGGAGCTTCTCCCGCGCCTCTTCCAGGCGAGTCGACTCGTGGTCGGAATCCATCCCCGAGCCAGCATAGGCGTTGAGCGGCCGGCCGGCCAGTCCCGGCGCATGGCCGTCGCGCCGGGGCGCTGGCGCCACCAGCTTGCGGTAGATCTCCGGATCGCCAGCCAGCACCCCGGGGAAGTTCATCATTTCGCCCAGCCCGACCACCCGCGGTCGCCTCAGCGCCTCGCCGATCACCTCGGGGGTCATCTCGGCTCCGGCGCTCTCCATCGGGCTCGCTGGCACGCACGAGGGTACGGTGAAGTACACACCCAGCGGTAGATCGGCCGAGGCCTCCATCAGCGCCTCGATGCCGGCCAAGCCGGCCACGTTGGCAATCTCGTGCGGGTCGGTCACGACTGCCCCAGTGCCGTGCGGCACCACCGCACGGGCGAACTGGCCGATCCACAACAGCGAACTCTCAACATGGACATGGCCATCGATGAACGAGGGCGCAAGGTAGGCCCCGGCCAGATCCAGCTCCTCTCTTCCCTCCGTATAGTCGCCCACCGCAGCGATCCGGCCGTATACGATAGCCACGTTGGCCGTCTCGATCTCTGCACTCGCCACGTTCACCACGCGCGCGTTGCGGATCACGAGATCGGCGGGCTCGTCGCCGAGCGCCACGGCGAGCTGGCGCCGCCACTGTTCCAGGCTCAGTCCCTCGATCCCGAGCTTTGGCATCGCCGCCTCCGATTTACCGCGTCATTCGATCAAGCGCCGTTCCAATTGGCTGAGGTCATCGTTGAGTCGAGCGAGCATCTCCTCAAGGACGTGTGGGAGCACGTGCTGCGCACCGAACGGCACCTGCAGCCGCAGCTTCAGCCCCACGCCGTGGTCGGTCTCATCCCACCAGGCTTCCTCATCGGGGTCAAGCAGGCCGCGCGCCACCGCGGGTAGGGCGATGCGGGCCAACCGCTCCCTGGCAGCCCGCCAACCCTCGTCCTCGTCGTCCCAGAACAACCCAGGGGAGGTGTCCCAGACTTCCACCAGCAGCCCATCTGAGCCGATGCGCACATCTACCCGCCCCAGCTCGGTATCACAGGCGACTAGCCACTCGTTGTCCGCGCCGAGTGTCAGATAGGCATAGTAGCCCTCGCGGCGCAGTATGTCCACAATAGGGCGCAGGGCCGCCCACGCCTGCCGCTTCCTCACCTGCTCATACTGGTCACCGGAGAGACCGGCCACCGCCGTGTCGCTCTCCTCCCCGTCCGGTATCCCCGAGCAGCTGGCGCGCCATGCTGGCCAGGGCCTCGACGCGCTGCATTTCTGTCTCGTCCAGGTCGGCCCGCGCCATCAGCCACACCCCTGGCCGCAGCTGCCAGTGTCGCCAGAGCGAGCCGTCGGCCGGGCTCTGGACCCTCTCCGCATGCCGCTGCAAGCGCTGCCGAATCTCATCGAGACCCAGGTGCTGGCTGCGCAAGGTCTGGATCTCGACGAGCCGCTCCAGGTGCTCAGGGCCATAGTGGGCCGCCCGGCCGCGACCGTGCGGCGGGGGCAGCAGCCCCTCGGCAATGTAGTACCGGATGCGCCGGCCTGGCACCCCGCTACGCGCTGCGAGCTCGTGGATGCTTAGGGTCGTCTTCGAAGATGCCTGTTCACCCATCGCCTCGCCCGGCCGAACCTGCATTCCTGGCACCGGCGTTATAGTATGCCCTGGGATACAACCGAGGCCACAGGCACAAGGGAAGCGCGGTATGCCGAAGGTCATCCACGGGCGAGCGACCAAACACGACGAGAAGCCGCTCGTCGGTGTCGTCCACCTGCCGCCCCTACCAGGCTCACCCCGGGCTCACCTGGCCATGGAGCAGATTATCGAACGCGCAGTACGCGACGCCCGTGCGTACGTGGCGGGTGGCGCGTCAGCGCTCATCGTCGAGAACTACGGCGATGCTCCCTTCCGCAAGGACAGCGTCGAGCCGTACACCATCGCGGCAATGGCTGTGGTCGTCGCTGCGGTACGATCGGCCGTGCTCCTTCCGGTGGGCGTCAACGTGCTCAGAAACGACGCTGTCGCCGCACTCAGCATCGCCGCAGTTACCGGTGCCTCGTTCATCCGAGTCAACGTGCATACCGGCGCTCTGCTGACCGACCAGGGGATCATCGAAGGCCGCGCCGACGAGACGATGCGCCTGCGGCGCGCGCTCGGCGCTTCGGTCGAAGTCTGGGCCGATCTGCTGGTCAAGCATGCCGTACCGCTGGGGCCGGTCACACTCGACGACGCGGCCCGCGACGCGCTGCATCGTGGCCTGGCCGACGCTTTGATCGTGACCGGCCGCGCCACCGGCCAACCTGCCGACCCAGAAGCAGTACGGCACCTTCGCGCGCTGTTCCCTGACGTGCCAATCTACGTCGGAAGCGGCGTCACGCCGGAGCGCGTAGCAGCGTTCCTCCCCGCAGCTACCGGCTTTATTGTCGGCACGTGGGCGAAAGAGGGAGGGGATATCGAACAGCCGGTGAGCCCAGCGCGTGTCGAAGAGCTTGCTCGCGCGATCAGCGCGGCACTGCGCTCGTCGCCGGGCGACAGTCCAGGACGTCAAGCTTGACTTGGGGAATTCCATCCCAGGCGTCTGCGCGCAAAGTGAACGCCACGTCGACCCGTCCTAACTGCTGAAGCGTGCCCTGATGCTCGGCGCCATCAAACCAGATAGCAGCGACCGGCGGGCTACCCCGCGGCACGACGCTGAAGAGCAGGTGTCGCCCGTTGCGGCTGGGCCTGAGCTCACCCACCGCGACGTCTCGGACGAAGAAGCGTGGCGTGGGGTTGCCATGTCCGAAGGGCTCGAGCGCGCCGAGGAGCTCGGCCATTGCGAGCGAGAGTTCCGACGGGTAGAGTTCAGCATCGAGATCAAGCGTGGCAACCGGCGCTTTGTCGCCGAGCGTGACCTTGGCGAAGTCGAGCAGCCGTGCCTCCAGTTCCACAATCCGCTCGCTCTCGAGCGTCAAGCCGGCCGCGCCGCTGTGCCCCCCGTGCTCGAGGAGCAGATCGCGGCAGGCAGCCAGCGCCTGGCTGACATCGAAGCCGGCGACACCACGAGCCGAACCACGGCTGATCCGCTGCTGCCGGCTCAGAACCACCACTGGGCGCACATAGCGAGACGCGAGCTTGCTGGCCGCCAGGCCAACCAACCCGACGTTCCACGCCTCGTCCGCCAGCACCAACACTCGCGGAAGCGTGTGCTCGCGGCGCAGTCTGCGCTCGGCCTCGTCGAGCATCTGCTCGATTTCTTGTTGCCTTCTCTCGTTCAACTGCGAAAGCCGCCGGGCCAGGCGGCGCGCCTCCGCCAGATCCTGGCTGAGCAGCAATTGCAGAGCGACCATCGGGTCGTCCATACGCCCGGCGGCGTTGATGCGTGGCCCGAGGACGAAGCCACAGTGCCAGCTATGGACCTGATCGAGCTGAAGGCCAGCATCTTCGGCGAGCGCGCGAAGTCCCAGCGGCGCATCCCGGGAAAATCGGCGCAGGCCCTCGCTCACAAGAACGCGATTTTCGCCGACGAGGGGCACGACATCGGCCACGGTGCCCAGCGCGACGAGCGGCAGGTACGAGACGGCTTGCTCCCGCCCAAGGAGCAGGCGGAGCACCTGAAAGGCCACGCCCACTGCAGCCAGCCGGGGGAATGGGTACGACGAGTCCGGTCGCTGCGGAGAGACGAACGCCACGTCTGGCGGCATGGCATGGCCGTCCATGACATGGTGATCGATCACGACCGCCTCGATCCCGATCTGGCGAAGAGCTGACAGCGCGGCACCACTACCGGTACCGCAATCGACCGTGACGAGCAGCCGCGCACCGAAGGCGTCGATCGCCGGCACATCAGCTAGGTGAAAGCCGTATCCATCGAGTATCCGGTGCGGGATCATCGGCTGGACAACCAGCCCCAGCGAGCGCAGCGCATGGGTCAGCATCGCCGTCGCCGTAATCCCATCGACATCGTAGTCACCGAACACGACGACGCGCCAGCGCTGCTCGACCGCGCGCCGAAGCAATGCCAGCGCCTTCCCTGCGTCCGGGAGCAGTGCAGGGTCAGCAAGCTGATCAAGCGCAGGGTTGAGGAAGGCCTGCGCTTCAACGGAAGACCGGACACCGCGCCGGTAGAGGATCTGAGCTAGCCGAGCATCTGCGGCCAGCTCATAGGCTTCGTCGGGGAGCGGCTCGGGCTCGTTCCACCTGTACACCACCACGGCCAGGGCTCCCGATCACAATCGTACGCGTACGTTCGCATCCTTCCAGGAGAATCATAGGGGAAGCCGGAAGAAAATGCTAGCGCTCGCCCTCCGCCTCGGGAACGGAGACGAAGACCGCCTGCGCCAGCTCCTGACTCAGATAATGCTCCTGGTCTCTCACTCGAACCCGCACCGGCCCAGCGAAGGGCAGCCGGTCGAGCACGGCTACCTCTACCCCGGGTAGGAGGCCGAGCGTCGCCAAGTACCGGAGTTGCTCGGGCTTTCGGTCAGACACGCGCTCGATCATTACCCGGCTGCCGATATCGACCTGGTCGAGGCGAGTCGCTTCGGTGGCCGGGAGCTCTCCCTCGGGTGTTGGGATCGGGTGGCCGTGCGGGTCGGCGCTCGGGTGGCCGAGGAGCGCGTCGATCCGAGACTCCAGCTCCTCAGAGATGCTGTGCTCCAGCCGGTCGGCCTCCTCATGGACGGTATCCCAGGAATAGCCGAGCGCCTCGGTAAGGTAGAGCTCGAGCAGGCGATGGTGGCGTATGACCTCGAGGGCGACGCGCCGCCCGGCCGGCGTCAACGTGACCCCGCGGTACGGTCTGTGGTGAACGAGGTTCAGCGAAGCCAGGCGCTTGAGCATGTTCGTCACCGAAGGGCTCTGCACCCTAAGGTGCTCGGCGATGGCCTGCGTGCTGACACGCCCCTGCTCTTCCTCAAGCAGATAGATGGCCTTGAGGTAATCTTCCATGGCATGCGTGATCGCTTCGTGCCGACCCGAGCGCTCGGTCTGTCGCTCTGCGGACATGGTCTTGCTACACTCCTCGCGCGGCAGTACATGGGCGCACGCCCTGGCGAGCGTCAGCACGTGCTGCTGCCGGGCCAAGTATACGACAGAACAGCCGTTCGACACTGGGGGCGGCGCCCCTGAACGCGCGACGGGGGAGCAAGGTGTTCCGAAGACGACCGAGCAGGCGTTCGGCCACAGTGGCCTGGTGCAGTGCGCTGGCACTCGGCGGCCTGGTTGCTGCCTATAGCTGGCGGCTCGAGCCACGACGGCTCCGACGGCAGCTACTGCGTGTTGCTCTACCGCATCTCCCCGCGCAGCTCGTCGGCACGCGTTTGGCCTTTTTGACTGACTTCCACCTTGGCGGGCCGGGCGAGCCCGAGCGGCTGACACGCCGCGCCATCCAGACTGCTCGCGACTGGCAGGCAGAAATCGTCCTCCTCGGTGGAGACTACTTCGACGAGGGCCGGTTCCGGCCGTCCGACGCCTTCGACGGGTTGCGCGACTTCCCACTGGTCTACGGCGTGCTGGGGAACCACGACTACCGCCAGGACGAAGCGACCGCCCAGCAGATCGCGGGCTTCCTGGAGCGACTCGGGGTCGTCGTGCTGCGCAATCAGGTCGTCGAGCTCCGCCTCAGGGGCGAATTGATCCGCCTCATCGGCTTCGACGACCCGTACACCGGAAGAGGGTTGCTCCCACCTGGCTCTCCAGACGATCCACCCCCCACGATCGTGCTCGCTCACGCGCCGCTCATCGTCGATCTCTTGCCAGCAGGCTATGCCCACCTCGTGCTGAGCGGTCACACCCACGCCGGGCAGATCCGCCTCTCCCCCTCACCGAGGCTCACTCCGCTCGACGCCGCATGGTACCTCGACCGCTCGCGTGGCCGCCCCCCGTCGCGCCAGCAACGGGGATTCCATTGGGAGCGAGGAATCCTCGTCTATGTTAGCTCCGGTATCGGTACGACGACGCTTCCGCTGCGCTTCATGGCTCCCCCCGAGGTCGTGCTGATCGAGCTAGCCGCCGAGCCAGTCGAGACGGATAAACCCTGTGATGACCCGGCGCGCTACGCCTGCCGGCTGGCATACTTCAGCGCAAGATAGCCACTGCAGCGCAGCCTGAGGAGGAGCTGTGGACCAGCCAATTCGCATCCTGTCGATCGACGTCGGCGCCGGTACCCAGGACATCTTTCTCTACGAGAGCGACCGTACCCCCGAGACATCTGTCAAGCTGGTACTTCCCTCCCAGTCGCAGGTCGTCGCCGCGCGCATCCGCGAGGTCACTCGGTGCGGACGGCCGCTCTACCTGGCTGGTAGCCTGATGGGCGGCGGCGCCAGCAGTCAGGCCGTTCTTGAGCATCTCCAGGAGGGACTCCCAGTCTACGCTGCGTCCGAGCCAGCACGGACGCTCCACAACGACCTTGGGCGGGTCAGGCAGCTCGGGGTCGAGATCTGCGAGGAGCCGCCACCAGGAGCGGAAATCGTCTGGATGGGCGATGTCGACCTCGCCGGCATTCGACAGGCGCTCGGGAGTTTCGCGGTTCCCCTTCCGTCGCTCTTCGCGGTGGCAGTACAGGATCACGGCTACCTACCCGATGCCGGGGGCCGGGAGTTCCGTTACGAGTTCTTGCAAGGGTTGCTGACTCGCGGAGGTTACCTACACGCGATGATCTATCGCGAGCCACCGGAGTACATGATCCGGATGCGGGCCACACGTCGGCTGTTGCCCGGGGCGGTCGTAATGGATACGGGCGCGGCGGCCGTCCTGGGCAGCCTGTGCGACCCAGTCGTGGCGCGCGCTGCCCGGGAGACCGGTGCCGTCCTGGTCAACATCGGCAACATGCACACCTTCGGCGTCGCGGTGCGCGACCAGCGCGTCTACGGGCTGTTCGAGCACCATACTGGTGGCATCACTCCGGATATCCTGGCCCACCTGGTCGAGGAGCTTCAGCACGGCCGGCTGACCCACCAGGAAGTCACCGCCAGCGGCGGGCATGGCGCCGCCTTCGACCCGGCCTACGGTCGGGTTGGTAGCTTCGACTTCGTCGCCGTCACCGGCCCGAACCGCTGGCTGGCGCGTGGCTTGGGCTACTACGAGGCGGCGCCGTTCGGCGACATGATGCTCACCGGCGCCTTCGGCTTGGTGGAAGGCACGCTGCGCCTGCTCCAACGAGAGGGGGTCGCGCCCAGGCTTCCCTCGCTCATCGACGCCGGGTGCTGGCCCGGTTGATCCCCCATCGCCAGGCGGGGTAACGCGCAGACGGTCAATTTCTAGACTGAGCGAGTCGCCAGCCGATCGAGCAGGGCAGCGAGTGCGTCACGGGCCCGTCCCGGCAGCGCGGCACGCTCCAGGAGAAGCGCAGCCTCCCGGTGCAACCGCACCACCTCGCCGCGGACATGCTCGTACACCTCGTAGCGATCAAGCAGCTCGAGTACCTGTGCCACCCCGTCCTCGCTCACCTTCGGCTGGCTCCAGAGCACTTGGAGAAGCTGGCGATCCGCTGGGTTTGCCGCCTCGAGCAGCAGGACGATGGGCAGGCTCTTCTTGCGGCGCCGGATGTCGTCGGCCGGCTCTTTCCCAGTCTCCTCGCGCTGACCCCAGATCCCGAGGTAATCGTCCTGAATCTGGAAGCCCAGGCCGAGCGTCTCACCAAACCGGCGGAATTGCTCTAGCCGCTCAGATTCCGCACTGGCGACGAGCGCCCCCGACCAGGCAGCAAAGGCGGTCAATGCAGCCGTCTTGCCCCGGATCATGGCCAGGTACTCGCTCACGCTGACCGAGGGCCGCTCCTCGAAGCCGAGGTCGAGCACCTGCCCCTCCACGATGCGCAGTGTTGTCTCGTTGAACGCCTTGAGCAGCAGGGCGAGCGAGTCTGACCGCAGTCGATCGGCTACCTCGAGCAGGGCGAGCTGGCTGAGGGCGAACATGGCGTCGCCAGCGTTGATGGCTTGGCCCTCGCCCCAGAGTGCCCAGACCGTAAGACGGTGGCGGCGCGTCCGACTGCGATCCTGGATATCGTCGTGCAGCAAGGTGAAGTTGTGGAGGAGTTCGATCGCGGCTGCCACAGGCACGGCGGTCGAGGGATCGCCACCGGCAGCTTCGCAACAGAGGAGGCAGAGGAGCGGGCGAATCCGCTTGCCGCCGTCGGCCCGCGCTGGGCGTAACTCCTCGTCCCTCCAACCCAGGTGATAACCGAGGACGCGATACAGCGGTAGCGCTATCCCCTCACCTAGGATGCCGCTCTGCTCCGCGCGGCTGATCACGACGCGCATCTGTTCCTCAACCCGACCCAGCCACTGTTGCTCGTCCACGCTGCTCCCTCTGCCCTCACCCCGTCAGCGCCGTCCTGGACTCGTTGTCTCCCAATAGTATCAACCCGCCAGCGATGCGCCGCTTGGCCGTATCGCTACGGTTGCAGCTGCCACAAGCCTAGGAAAAGCGGAGCCGGGCTTGAACCGCTGGTGGCGGCAGGACATACTTATGCCGTGAAAGGTTTTGCACGTCTCAAGACCGCACGCGAGTTGGCGCGGCAGCATCCGGGCGTGCGGTCTGAAAAGGCATGTAGACCGTTCCGCAACTGACGAGAAAGGAGCCTGCACGATGTTCTACTTCGATCCGATGTACCTCGTTGTTATGGCACCGGCCTTGCTGCTGATGCTGTTCGCCCAGTGGAGGGTGCAATCCGCGTTCGGCAAGTATAGGCAGATACCCAACCGTCAGGGCTTAACCGGTGCCCAGGTCGCCCGGCTGATTCTCGACGCCAACGGCCTCTACGACGTACCGGTCGAGCTTACACCGGGCGAGCTGAGCGACCACTACGACCCGCGGCGCCGGGTGCTGCGCCTCTCGATGCCGGTCTACGGCGGTCGCTCGGTCGCCGCGCTGGGAATTGCGGCCCACGAGGCGGGCCATGCGATCCAACACAAGGTCGGCTACGTGCCGCTTCAGCTCCGCTCGGCACTCGTGCCGGCGGCGACGCTCGGCTCGAACATCGGTTGGATCATGATCCTCGCCGGCATCGTGATCGGGGCGACTGGGCTGGCCTGGCTCGGGATCGCCTTCTTCTCGGCCGGCACCTTGTTCGCGCTGGTGACCCTGCCAGTCGAGTTCAACGCGAGCAGCCGCGCCATGCAGATGCTGACGACCTTGGGACTGGTCGACCGCACCGAGTACCAGCAGAACCGGGAAGTCCTGAACGCGGCGGCACTGACCTACATCGCTGGCTTCCTCGCGGCATTCCTCCAGCTACTCTACTGGATCAGCCTGGTCACCGGCATGCAGCGCCGCGACTAGCCGACGCCTGAGCTGCTCGCGCGAGTGAACGCGCCGGGGCGCGTGACGCTTCGCCCCGGCGCACTTGTGTCGAGCGGCAGCATGTCGCTCCCAGCTACGCCCCACCGGGAATGCACCGGGCTCAGTCGATCTGCCCGTAGCCGCGCGGCAGGAAGCGGCCGTGGCCAGGCTCGGCGCTGACGCGGTGTTCACCGTCCCAGCAGTAGACTACACGCCCACGGATCATCGTGCGCACCACCCGGCAGCCGATCGCACGCCCCTCAAAGGGCGTCCACTTGTTCCGGTGGAGCAGATCGCCAGCGCGGATCGCCCATTCCGCCCGCGGGTCATAGAAGGCTAGATCGGCGTCGGCGCCGACCCGAATGCACCCCTTCCGCGGGTAGAGGCTGAAAATCCGCGCCGGGTTGGCAGCCGAGACCCGCACGAAGTCCGCGAGCGACAGCTTGCGCCGGTTGACCATCTCGTCGAAGGTGATCGGGAACAGCGTCTGGATGCCGGAAAGGCCGAGCGGTGCCTGCCAGATGTCGTCCCACCCCGCCTCCTTGCTCTCGACCGTGTAGCCGCAGTGGTCGGAGGAGACCACGTCGACCGTGCGGTCGGCCAGAAAGCGCCAGAGACCCTCGACCTCTGTGGCCGAACGGAACGGCGGTGCACAGCGGCCGAAGGGGCCGAGGCGCGCGAGGTCGTCCTCGCAGAGGGTCAGGTACTGGGGGCAGGTCTCGACCGAGACGTGAACGCCCCGAGCGCGCGCCGCCTGCACCAGTTCCAGTGCCCCCACCGTGCTGCAGTGGACGATGTAGGCATGCCCGCCGGTCTGCTCGGCAAAGAAGAGCGCCCGGTGGACGGCCTCGACCTCGACGAGAGGCGGCCGAGACTCGGCGTGCGCCAGCGGATCCCTCCGTCCCAGCGCCTGCATGCGGGCGATGCCGGCCTGGAGCAGGTCGTCGTTCTCGGCGTGCAGGCCGTAGGGGACGCCGATGCCGGCTAGACGCTGGAAGACGTGGAGCAACGTGTCGTCGGTCGCGGCGGGAAAGCCCGGGCTCGAGCCGGCCATGAACGACTTGATTCCCACCACCCCCTCGTCGAGCATCTCGTCGATCTGCTCCAGCGGCTGGTTGATCGCCGCGCCCCAGAGCGCGAAGTCGACGATACTGTGCGCTTGGCCCAGCCTGCGCTTCTCCTTGATATGCTGGCCGCGGCTCGATGGCGGCGTCGCCTGCGGCATCTCCACCACGCTCGTGACTCCGCCCGCGATCGCCCCCAGGCTGCCGGTTGTGAACCCTTCGACCAATGGCTCGGCCGGTTCCTTGAAGTGGGTGTGCACGTCGATGCCGCCTGGCACGACGATCAGCCCACTCGCATCGATACGCTCGTCCGCCTCGAGGTCGGAGGCATCCAGCGTAATGGCCGCGATCCGCTCGCCGTGGATTACGATGTCTGCCCGGACAGGCCCGTCCTCGAGCCCAAGCAGCCCGCCGGTGACGACCACACGCCTCATCACTGCGCTCCTCTCTCCGGTGCTCCTCACTCCGCCCCATTCTACCGCCATCCCTAAGTGGTCTCGCCAAGCCTCTCGCGCTGCGTGGTACCCTCTCCGGCGTGAACTGTGCGCTATCGAGGAGGTGGGCCATGACGATCGATGTACAGGAGCGGCTGGCTATCCTCCGGGAAATCGCCGCGAGTTGGCTCGAACTGCGCAAGGCGCTCATCGCCCTGAGCGAGCACGAACTGGTCGCGTTCGGCACCGTGGGAAACTGGTCGTTCAAGGATCTGATGGCTCATATCACTGCCCGCGAGCGCCTGCTGATGCAACGGATCCGGGCTCTGGAGGAGGGCCGGGACACGTCCGAGCTCGACGAGTTGGAGCAGGACATCGACGCCTTCAACGCCGAGGCGGTACAACGCCAAGCGCATAAGCCGATCGACGAGGTACGAGAGGAATTCGACCGGACACACGCGCAGCTCATGGAACTCCTCGAGACCACGCCGGTATTGACGCGTGATCTCGTCGCCGGTGCCACCTACGAGCATTACCGCGAGCACCTGAAGGACGTGATGGAATTCATACGCACGCGCAGCCCGAGCCGGCGCAAGCACCTGGAATAGCTGTCTTCTGCCCAGAAGACGGCGAGTCAGAGGAGCCGAAGATCGAGTTAGTCGGCGCACGCTGAAGGCGTGAGGCGGTCGAGCGCGCTCGGCGGTCGCTCACTCAGCCGCGAGGATGGCCTGGCCCCTTATGACCACTCGCTGGCAACCGCTCGGCGAGGCACGGAACTATCCCGCTGGAGGGACGTGCATTCGTCCCCCTATCTGCAGAAGTGGGGGACACCGCTTACCGGCCCAGCGTTCGGTGGGAGGGGCGAATCAGGCGGTCTCCTGGTAGTTCTCCAGTGGTTCATCGTTCGCGGTGAGCAGGAGGGGTGGCCGGCGGCGATAGATGACATCGCCGGTGATCACGCACTTGCGCACCCTCTGCATCGAAGGCAGTTCGTACATCACGTCGAGCAGGACCTCTTCGATCGTCGTACGCAGCCCCCGCGCGCCAGTGTTGCGCTGCTCGGCCAGCACCGCTGTCGCCTCGAGCGCGTCGTCCGTGAAGACGAGCTCGACATTATCCAAGGCGAAGATCTTCTGGTACTGCTTGACCACCGCGTTCTTCGGCTCGATCAGGATCCGGATGAGGTCTTCGTGCGTGAGCGGATCGAGCGCCGCGACAATCGGTAGCCGGCCGATGAACTCCGGGATCAGCCCAAACTTGAGCAAATCGTCGGGGGTGACGTAGTGAAGCACGTTCTCCTCGCGCTGACGCTCTCGCTTCGTCTTGCCGAAGCCGATCGTGGAGTCCTTGCCAATCCGGCGCCGGATGATCTCGGCCAGCCCCTCAAAGGCCCCACCACAGATGAAGAGGATGTTGCGGGTATCGATCTGGATGTATTCCTGGTGAGGGTGCTTGCGCCCGCTGTGGGGCGGCACATTGGCGATCGTCCCCTCGATGATCTTCAGCAGCGCTTGCTGGACACCTTCGCCTGACACGTCGCGGGTAATCGAGGGGTTATCGCTCTTACGGGCGATCTTGTCGATCTCGTCGATGTAGATGATGCCCGTCTGGGCTCGCTGGACGTCGCCTCCTGCTGCCTGGATCAACCGGAGCAGGATATTCTCGACGTCCTCACCGACGTAGCCGGCCTCGGTGAGCGCCGTCGCGTCGGCGATCGAGAAGGGGACGTCGAGCAGCTTGGCCAGCGTCTGCGCCAGCAGTGTCTTGCCGCTGCCGGTGGGGCCGAGGAGCAGGATGTTGCTCTTTTGCAACTCGACCTCATCGTCGTCGCCCATCAAGATGCGCTTGTAATGGTTATAGACCGCGACCGAGAGGATCTTCTTGGCGCGGTCTTGCCCGATCACGTACTGGCTGAGCTGCTCGTACAACTTCTTCGGTGTAGGGATGTGCGTCAGCGATGGAGCGGCGCGGCGCGGGGGCGATTCCTCTTCGATGATCTCGCGGCAGAGCTGTACGCACTCATCGCAGATGTACACGCCGTTCGGACCCGCGATCAGCCTCCGCACCTCCTCCTGGCTCTTACCGCAGAAGGAGCAGCGGTAAAAAACCCGCCCTCCGCGCGTCGTCGACATCCCTGCGTCCCGCCCCTCTGTGCTCCCGCCTACACGCCGACCAACTTCGGTGACTCGAGGACGTGATCGACAATGCCGTACTCCCTGGCCTCCTGCGCCGACATGAAGTAATCACGTTCGGTGTCGCGCTTGACGCGCTCGAACGACTGCCCGGTGTGATAGGCAAGCAGCTCGGTGAGCTTCGTCGTCAGCGTGATCGTCTCGCGCGCCTGGATTTCGATATCGGGCACCGAGCCGCGAAAACCGGACGTCCCCTGGTGGATCAGCACGCGCGAATGCGGGAGCGCGAAGCGCTTCCCTCTGGCCCCCGCTGCGAGCAGCACAGCGGCCATACTGGCGGCGATGCCGATGCAGTACGTTGCCACATCGGGCTCGATCATCTGCATAGTGTCATAGATAGCCAGTCCGGCATAGACCAGCCCGCCGGGGCTGTTGATGTACAGCTTGATGTCCTGCTCCGGGTTCTCGTGGGCGAGGAACAGGAGCTGGGCAATGATCGCGTTCGCCACCTGGTCGTCGATCGGTGTCCCGAGGAAGACGATGCGATCGCGGAGCAAACGGGAATAAATGTCGTAAGCGCGCTCGCCTCGGCTGGTCGTCTCTATCACCATCGGAATCAGGTTCTGTGGTGTGCGATGCCACTGCATATTGGGGGCCCTCCTGGTCACCTTCGATCGATTCTCGTCTCCAAAACGTCTACTCGGTACCCTGGTGAGCTGTCCTCGACTCCTCTGGATTTTTGCCCTGTCCGTCGCTGCTGTGCACCTCAACGCTCGCCGCTTCACTCGGCTCGCCGACAGCGACAGCCGCTGGCTCCTCCGCGGCCACGGCAGCGTCGTCGCGTTCTTCCCCGGACTCGAGCAGGCGGGCAGCTTCCCCGAGGACAGCACCGCGGCCTTCCGTCACGATCTCGATCAGCCGCTCGGTCACCCTGCGCTTCTGCAGCTCATCCTCAAGCAACTCGCGGACGTACGGCGATCCGTAGATCGCGCGCATCTGCTCGGGGTTCTCGCTGCCCGCACTCAGGCGCTCGATCTCCGCCTCGAGATCCGCTTCCGACACTTCGATCCCTTCTGCCCTGGCAAACGCCTCGAGCACGAGGAACTGCTGCAGCCGCTCCTCGGCATCCGGGCGTAGCTCCAGCTTCAGCTCGTCCAACGACTTCTGGCTGAGTCGCAGGTACTCTTCGAGGCTCGAGCCCTGCTGGCGAAGATCTTGGCGCAACCGGTCGATTTGGAGTTCAACTTGACGCTCGACCATGGCCGGAGGCACCTCGACGCTCGCCAGCTCAGTCAGCTTTTCAACCGCCTCGTTCACCACCTCGCTCTGGGCAACGAGCGCTTTCTGGCGCAAGAGGTCTTTCCGGGCGCGCTCACGGAGTTCATCGAGGCTCTGGAAGTCGCCGACGGAGCGAGCGAACTCATCATCCAGCTCCGGCACTTCGCGCTCCTTGACCTCGCGGAGCGTCACCGTATAGTGCAGCGTCTTGCCACGAAGGTCAGGGTTCACCCGCTCGTCGTCCTCGGCGAAGGCGATCTCGAACTCGGCACTCTCTCCAGGATTCAGGTTGCGGATCGCCTCCTCGATCTGCGGGAAGAGCGCGCTCTCACCCAGCACGAACGGCACGCCGACCAGCGGTGCCTGGAACGGCTCCGCACCGTGGTAGGCCTGGAGATCGATCG
The DNA here is from genome assembly GCA_938082375.1 of uncultured Thermomicrobiaceae bacterium. GTDB lineage: Bacteria > Chloroflexota > Chloroflexia > Thermomicrobiales > Thermomicrobiaceae > Thermalbibacter. The sequence continues at coordinate 19,999 of CALKCJ010000020.1, read as the reverse complement.
TCACCTGATCGCCGTCGCGCGGCGGCCGCGGGTGCTCTGGCTCGACCCAGACGCTCTGCGACTTCCGGAGGTCTTCGAGCACCTGATCGATCTCTTCTGCCGTGACCTCGACCTCCCGCGGCTCGACACGGATCGATCGATAGTCGTTGAGTTCGACCTTCGGGTAGACCTGCACTTCGACCCGAAAGGCTAAGGGCTCGTTCTGATAGACCTCGACGACCGGCTCCGAGACCGGCACCAGTTCTTCCTGCTCCAATGCCTGCCGGTAGAGCTGATCCATCAACTCGTGGTGAGCCTCGTGCACGATCAGCTCGCGCCCCACCCGCCGCTCGACCAGGACACGGGGCGCCCGCCCGGGGCGAAATCCTGGAATCGCAACCTGCTGGTTGATACGCCGGAACGCGCGCTCAAACGCCCGCTGAAACTCTTCGGGGTCAGCAGCAATATCCAGGCGTACCGAACTCTGCGGCAACCGTTCGATCGTGACCTTCACCCGCCCTCACCCTGTCTCACTGATCCACACTGCCAGCACTGGAATGCCGTCGCGGGAACTTGCTACCTGGGGATCCCGCGTACGCCGTGTCACGCTTGGTCACTATCCACGAATTGTGCCACTCGTTCCGCCAGTCGCGCTAGGCGGGAGGGACCTTCCGTGCCTCGTTAGGCCGATACGACAGCTCCGAGCGCTCCCGCTGCGCTTGGGAGAATGGCCTCGTGCCGTGCTAATCCTACCCCGTGTCCCAACGCGCTACCAAGGTCGAACCCAGCTCGTGGTATCGTTAGGCGTACAGTCATCAGAACGCGAGGCACAGGCTGAAAAGGACATGTCCGAGCAGGCTGCGAATCAGCGTCACAACGGTCACGCTATCCAATTGAAGCACGGCCGCGTCCATCGCCGGCAAGTCCTGCGCTGGCTCGCCGATGCCCCGATCACGGACTCCCAGTTGCTCCCGTGGGGATCGAACTACACATTTGCCGTCATGCTGGAACCTGTCGATGCTGAGCCGCTGATCGCAGTCTACAAGCCGCGCCGCGGTGAGATCCCGCTGTGGGACTTCCCGGCTGGCACGCTCTACAAGCGGGAGTACGCTGCTTACCTGTTCAGCCGTGCGTTAGGCTGGCACTTCATCCCGCCCACGGTCATTCGCGACGGCCCGCACGGGATCGGTACGGTGCAGCTCTACATCGAGCCCGATGAGACGCCGCTGTGCGGTCGAGCTGGCCAGCGCTGCCGCAACCAGGAGCTGCGGCAGATCGCGCTCTTCGACCTGGTGACGAACAACGCCGACCGCAAGCCAAGCCACTACTTCATCGGCCGCTACGACCGGCGGGTCTGGGGGATCGACCACGGGCTCACGTTCCATGTCGACCCCAAGCTGCGAACCGTGCTCTGGGACTTCTGTGGCGAGGTCATCGACCCGGAGCTGCTCGCTCCCCTCAGACACGCGCTCCGCCACCGAGTGCTCCTGGAGCGGCTGCTCCGGCCTTACCTCGTGCCAGCGGAGCTGGAGCGGCTGTGGCAGCGGATCCAGGTCGTGTGCGACAAGCCGATCTTCCCCCTGCTTCACCCGCGCCGCAACATCCCGTACGGCTGGTAAGCTAGACGACAGGTTGCGCGTTGATAGATCGACTCATTGGTAGACATACCTCGCCAAGCAAACTGCTTGACCGCAGTGCGGTCTTCAGCTTATGATACGGGTGAGAACGCAGTCTAACCTCGCTTCGCTCCGCAGTCGTTCGGCACGGGTGGCGGTGTATGCGAACGCTCCGCGAGATGAGCCCCGTAGCGAGCGCCACCATGAGTCATGTGCACGGCTGAGCTCGGGAGGCCCGTTCACCGGTTTCCCGGCCTCGAGCCGCCGGGCTGGTCCGTGCCCCCACGAGAACGGTTGGGTACAGGGAAGGAGAGGGAGTGAAGATCAGCGGCAGTTACACAATAAGGGCACCACGACAAGCGGTCTGGGATCGCCTCATCGACCCGCAGGCCATTGCGGGCTGCCTACCCGGGGTCGAGAAGCTCAACCAGGTCGGTCAGGACGAATACGAGATGTCCATGACGGTGGGAATCGGCCCGGTGCGGGGCACCTACGAGGGTAAGGTTCGCCTGGCCAACATGAACCCGCCGGACGAGTATCAGATGCAGGTCGAAGGGAGCGGACGACCAGGCTTCGTGCGAGGCACCGGCACCGTTCGGCTCGCCGATGGCCCTAACAGCACGACGCAAATCACCTACGAGGGCGATGTCGAGGTCGGCGGTCCGGTGGCCGGTGTTGCCCAGCGGATGCTCGGCGGCGTGGCCAAGCGACTTGTCGAGCAGTTCTTCTCCTGCATCGAGAAGCAGATCACCAGCAGCTGAAGCCGGTCGCGCCAGCAGGGCGTGTCGGAGGCGACGCAGAGAAGGGAGGGCACGATGCAGATCACGGTCAAGGTAAACGGGGTCGCCCATACGCACGATGTCGAGCCGCGCATGCTCCTCGTGCACTTCCTGCGAGACGTTCTCAACCTGACAGGGACGCACATCGGCTGCGACACCAGCCAGTGCGGCGCGTGCACTGTGCTGATGAACGGTAAAGCCGTCAAGTCCTGCACCGTCTTCGCGGTTCAGGCCGATGGGGCCGAGATCACGACGATCGAGGGTCTCGCTCGCGACGGGCAGCTCCATCCCGTCCAGGAGGGCTTCTGGGAGATGCACGGGCTTCAGTGTGGGTACTGTACTCCCGGCATGATCATGACTGCCGTGGACTTGCTGCAGCGGATCCCGAACCCCACCGAGGAGCAGATCCGTCATTACCTCGAGGGCAACCTCTGCCGGTGCACCGGGTACCAGAACATCGTCCGGGCGGTGCAGTACGCGGCGGAGAAAATGCGCGCCTGAAGCCGCTGGGCCGGACGTTGACCGAATCGGGACGGCAGCCGGTTCGCGACAGCGCGAAGGAGGAAGCCATGGCTGTCACCAAGCTTTTCGGCGCCTCAGTCAAGCGGCGGGAAGATCCCCGGCTCATCACCGGGCGCGGCAATTTCACCGACCACATCAGGCTCCCGGGTACACTCTTCATGGCGCTCAAGCGCAGCCCACACGCCCACGCCCGCATCGTCCGCGTCGATGTGAGCAAGGCCCGCGCCATGCCAGGCGTGGTGGCGGTCTACACCGGGCAGGACTTGGTCGACAAGCTCGCCCCGGTACCGTGCGCGTGGCTGATCCCCAATAGCGACCTCAAGGTACCGAGCTACCGCGCGCTGGCGGTGGACAAGGTGCGTTACGTGGGCGACGCCGTGGCGGCCGTCGTGGCCGAGAACCGCTATGTCGCTGAGGACGCCCTCGAGGCCATCGACGTCGAGTACGAGGTGCTGCCGGCGATCGTCGACCAGGAGCAGGCCACGCAGGACGGCGCGCCCCAGCTCTATGACGACGTGCCGAACAACATCGCGTTCCACTGGAAACTGCACGCTGGTGACTTCGACTCTGCCTGGAACCAGGCCGAAGTCAAGCTCTCGCGCCGCCTCATCAACCATCGGCTGATCCCGACTGCGATGGAGCCGCGGGGCGCGCTGGCGCACTACAACCCGGGCACCGGTGACCTGACGATCTGGTGCACGAGCCAGAATCCCCACGTGCATCGCTTGCTGCTCTCGGCCGTCACCGGGATCCCCGAGACGCGCATCCGCGTGATCGCGACCGACGTCGGCGGCGGCTTCGGCAGCAAGATCCCGATGTACTCTGGCGAGATGCTGGCCAGCGCGATCTCCCGCGACCTAGGCCGGCCGATCAAGTGGTTCGAGAGCCGGCGGGAGAATTACGTCGCGACCACTCACGGCCGTGACCACATCCAGTATGTGGATCTGGCAGCCACCCGCGAGGGCAAGGTCACTGGCATCCGGGTGAAGTCGTATGCCAACCTCGGCGCCTACCTCTCGACGGCGTCTCCCGGCGTGCCGACCTGGCTCTTCGGCCTGATGCTCTGTGGCGCCTACGCCATTCCGGCCGTCCACGTCGACGTCTTCGGCGTCGTCACCAACACCACACCGACCGATGCCTACCGCGGTGCTGGCCGCCCGGAGGCGACGTACCTGCTCGAGCGGATGATGGACTTGCTGGCGCGCGAGCTGGGCATGGATCCGGCTGATATCCGCCGCAAGAACTTCGTCCCAAAGGAGCAGTTCCCCTACACCACGGCCACCGGGCTGCAGTATGACAGCGGCAACTACGAAGCGACGCTCGATCGGGCGCTGGAGCTGGTGAACTACCAGCAGCTCCGCCGCGAGCAAGAAGAGCTACGGGCGCAGGGCCGCTACCTCGGAATCGGGTTCTCGACCTATGTCGAGGTCTGTGGCCTCGCTCCCTCGGCGGCTGCCGGCGCGATGGGCTTCCAGGGCGGCCTCTGGGAGAGCGCGACCGTCCGCGTCCACCCGAGCGGGAAGGTCTCGGTCTTCACCGGGTCGAACCCGCACGGCCAGGGTGAAGAGACTACCTTCGCTCAGATCGTCGCCGATGAGCTAGGCATTTCGATCGACGACGTCGAAATCGTCCACGGCGACACCGAGATGATCCCGTTCGGAATGGGCACGTATGGTAGCCGGAGCCTGGCCGTCGGTGGCACAGCCGTGATCATGGCGACGCGCAAGGTCAAGGAGAAGGCGACCAAGATCGCCGCACACTTGCTCGAAGTGGCCCCAGAGGACGTTACCTTCGAGAACGGGCGGTTTTTCGTCAAGGGCGCGCCCGACCGCGCGAAGACGTTCCAGGAGGTGGCCGGTGCTGCTTACCTTGCCTGGAGCATGCCGGAAGGCGTGACGCCCGGACTCGAGGAGACGCACTTCCATGACCCGATCAACAACACCTTCCCCTTCGGCTGCCATATCTGCGTGGCCGAAGTCGATGCGGACACGGGCAAGGTGTCATTCCGCAAGTACGTGGCAGTCGACGATGTCGGCAACGTGGTCAACCCGATGATCGTGGACGGCCAGGTGCATGGTGGCATCGCCCAGGGACTGGCTCAAGCGGTCTACGAGTATGCGGCCTACGATGAGAACGGACAGCTCTTGACCGCAACCCTCATGGATTACGCCGTCCCCAAGGCGAGCATGCTGCCGCGGTTCGATGTGGATCGCACAGTGACGCCGACACCGGTCAACCCGATGGGAGCCAAGGGTGCCGGCGAGACCGGCACGATCGCCTCGACCCCGGCTGTCGCCAACGCGATCATCGACGCTCTCAGCCCGTTCGGCATCGACCATCTCGATATCCCGCTCACGCCCGAGCGGATCTGGCGGGCCGTCCAGGAGCGTCGGGGCTAACCCTGCCGAAAGGCGATCGCCGCGAGGGGGTCGCTCCGGCCGAGGAGCGCGCGAACGGTCACCAGGAGTGGAAGGGGAATGAAGCTATGTACCCGAGCACGTTCGAGTACTACCGGCCGTCGTCGGTGAGCGAGGCGATCCAGTTGCTCAGCCAGAATCCGGACGCCAAGCTGCTGGCCGGTGGCCACAGCCTGATCCCGGCGATGAAGCTACGGCTCTCGTCGCCGGCCGCACTGATCGACATCACAAGGATCCCGGGTCTGTCCGGCATCCGTGACACCGGCGACCGCGTGGTCATCGGGGCAACCACCACCTATGACGAGGTGATGCGTTCCGAGCTGATCCAGCGCACGTTGCCGATTTTGCCGGAGACAATCGACGTCATCGGTGATCTCCAGGTGCGCAACCTCGGTACCATCGGCGGCTCGCTCGCGCACGCCGACCCTGCGGCCGACCTGCCTGCGGTGATGCTGGCGCTCGGTGCCGAGTTCAAGGCCATCGGCCCGAACGGTGAGCGTACCATCCCGGTCGACCAGTTCTTCGTGGATCTGTTCACCACCGCGCTCCAGCCGAACGAGATCCTGACCGAGATCGCGATCCCCAAGCCGGCTGGCCGCACCGGCATGGCCTACGAGAAGTTCGCGAACCCAGCTTCCGGCTACGCTGTCGTGGGCGCCGCCGCCGTCGTGACGCTCGGCGCTGACGGCCGCGTGACGGCGGCGCGCGTCGCGGTTACCGGTGCCGGCCCCTATGCCGTACGGCGGACTGAGACCGAGCAGGCACTGGTCGGCCAGGAGCCGACGACCGAGGTCATCAAGCAGGCCAGCCAGCGCGCCAGCGAGGGCATGACTTTCAACAGCGACGTCTTTGCCTCGGACGAATACCGGGCACACCTCACCCGGGTCTTCGTGGGTCGGGCTATCGCCAAGGCCGCGCAGCGCGCGCAGGGCTAAGCCGTTCCTGCGTCCGAGTCTCCGCAGACCGGGGGGATGCACCGCCCCGGTCTGCTCTTGCCAGCCAATGCGGTGACCTGCCCCGCTTGTCGCTCGGTGCGCGGGAAGGAGGCATTTGATACAATCTGTGTCAGATTGTACGGGCGTTCGAGCAGGTTGAGGTGAAGGGTGACGACGACGATCACGATCAACTCGGTAGACGATGTCCAGCAGGCGATGGCCCAGCATCGCTACGTCTGTGAGAAGAGCCTGGCCACGGCGGTCTATCTGGGACTCAAGCTGCCCAAGCCGCTCCTTCTCGAAGGTGAGGCCGGTGTCGGCAAGACGGAGGTGGCTAAGGTTCTCTCCGCCATGCTCGAGACCGACCTGATCCGGCTGCAGTGCTATGAAGGCCTGGATGTCAACCACGCGGTCTACGAGTGGAACTATCCGCGCCAGATGCTGGCTTGCCGGCTGCTGGAAGACCACCAGGTCGGCTGGGACGTGGCCATGCACGAGATCTTCAGCGAGGAGTTCCTGATCGAGCGGCCACTCCTCCAGGCGATCCGGCACCAGGGCAAGCCGCCGGTACTCCTGATCGATGAGATCGACCGGGCTGACGAGGAGTTCGAGGCCTTCCTGCTGGAGCTGCTCTCGGACTTTCAGATCACGATCCCGGAGATCGGCACCATCCGGGCCGAGCATCCGCCCTACGTCATCATCACCTCAAACCGGACGCGCGAGCTGCACGACGCGCTCAAGCGGCGGTGCCTCTACCACTGGATCGACTACCCGTCGCTGGAGAAGGAATTCCGGATCCTGAAAGTGAAGCTCCCCGGGATTTCCGAGCGGCTGGCACTTCAAGTGGCTCGCTTCATCCAGGCGCTTCGGCGCGAGGATCTGTACAAGCTGCCCGGGGTCGCAGAGACACTGGACTGGGCCGCTGCCCTCCTCGCGCTCAACCAGCAGGAGCTGAGCCTGGAGATCGCCTCAGCGACACTGGGTGCCATCCTGAAGCACCAGGAGGACGTGCAGTTCGTGCGCAAGCGCAAGCTTGAGGAATTGGTCTCGACGGCGGTTGCCGAGAACTAGCGTGTCACGATGACAGCTACAGTCAATTTCGCACAGCGCGCATTGACGTTTGCCCGGCTTCTCCGGCGAGCCGGGGTGAAGACGACGACAGGCCAGGCGATGGACTTCGTGCGTGCCATCGAGCACATCGATATCGGCAGCCGCACGGAGCTCCGCGAGGCGGCGCGCGCCTGCCTGATCACGCACAAGGACGATATCCCGGTCTTCGAGCAGCTCTTCGACGCCTTCTGGCGCGCGAAGCCCGAATATGCGGACGGCTCGCTGCAGTCCGGGCAACCCGAGGACACGATCAGGCTGGCGCCGGAGGACGGCGATGAGGGCGAGGGCGACGGAGACGGCCAGACGCTCGAGGGCATCCAGGGTCGTCGTCTCGGGCTCGTCGAGTCGCTCGAGGAGAGCGAGGGGGAAGCATCGGAGGAGGGCGATGGCTCCGAGGTCTTCAGCTACAGCGCTGCCGAGGTGCTGCGGCAGAAAGACTTCGCCGACCTGACCGAGGAAGAACTGCTGCAGACACGGCACCTGATGGAGCAGCTCACCTGGCAGATCGGGCAACGCCGCTCCCGCCGAAAGGTCGCTTCCCCGAAGGGCCGTTTCATCGACCCGCGGCGCACGCTGCGCCGCTCGCTCCAGACCGGCGGCGTGCCACTCACGATCGCGCGTCGGCAGACCAAGACCAAGCCGCGCCAGCTCGTCGTGATCTGCGACGTGAGCGGCTCGATGGATCGCTACTCGCGTATCCTGCTCCAGTTCATCTACGCCGTCGAAAACGGCATGGCCAAGGTCGAGACGTTCGTCTTCGGCACGCGCCTGACCCGGATCACCCGGCTGCTGAAGCACCGGTCGATCGACGAAGCGATGGAGCGTGTGGCCCGCGAGGTGCAGGACTGGTCGGGCGGTACTCGGATCGGGCAGTCGTTGCAGACGTTCAACACCCAGTGGGCGCGGCGGGTGCTGCGCAACGGCGCTGTGGTGTTGATCATCAGCGACGGCTGGGATCGCGGCGACCCCGAGCTGCTGGCTCGCGAGATGGCCCGCCTGCAGCGGAGCAGCTACCGGTTGATCTGGCTTAACCCGCTGCTCGGCTCACCGCGCTATGAGCCGTTGACTCGCGGTATGCAGGCGGCTCTGCCGTACATCGACGACTTCATGCCGGTGCACAACCTAGCCAGCTTGGAGGCGCTAGCCCAGCACCTGAGCAAGATCGACGACTACCGGCCGGTACGACGCCAGCATCCCATCCTGCCGACGCCGGCACCTGGCAGCCGCGCGGCCTGATGACCGGGAGAGAAACCGATGCGCGACATTTTGCCTGCGATCGAACAGTGGCTCGCTGAGGGTGAGGAGATTGCCCTGGCGACTGTCATCCGCACCGCTGGCTCAGCACCGCGCCCCGTCGGAGCCAAGATGGCCGTCACCAGGAGCGGCCGTATGGCCGGCTCGGTGAGCGGTGGCTGCGTCGAAGGCGCCGTCTTCGAGGTGGCGTTGCAGGTGATCGAGAGCGGCCGGCCCCGGCTCGTCCAGTATGGCATCAGCGACGAGATGGCGTGGGACGTCGGCTTGAGCTGTGGTGGCATCATCGACGTCTTTGTTGAGCCACTGGCGAGGCGAGGATGAGCGAACTCTTTCATGCCCTGCGTGAAGCGATTGTTCGAGAGGAAGCGGTCGCGCAGGCCACGTTGGTACGCGGAGAGCCGCTGGGGGCCAAGCTCTTAGTCTATGAGGACGATCGTACGCTCGGCACACTTGGACACCCGGAGCTCGACCCGGCCGTGACCGCCGACGCCCGCGAGCTGCTCCCCAAAGGGGAGATTGCGACCCGCACCTACCGCCTGGCGAGCGGCGAGGACGTGGATGTCTACATCGAGAGCTTCCTGCCGCCGCGTCGCCTCGTCGTCATCGGCGCTGTCCACATTGCGATCCCGCTCGTCGCCATGGCCCGGGAACTCGGCTATCGCACGACGGTGATCGATGCCCGGGAGTTCTTCGCCACGCGCGAGCGTTTCCCGCACGCCGACGAGCTGATCGTCGCCTGGCCGGACGAGGCGCTGGCCCGCGTGCCGCTCGGCCCGCAGACCGACATCGTCGTGCTGGCACACGACGAGAAGTTCGAAGACCCTGCGCTCCAGGTGGCGCTGCGTTCGCGAGCCGGCTACATCGGGGCCATCGGCAGCCGGAGGACCAGCGAGGCCCGGGCGGAGCGGTTGCGCCAGGCCGGGTTCAGCGATGACGAGATCGCTCGCATCCACGGTCCCATCGGCATCGAGATCGGGGCTCGCACACCGGCGGAGATCGCGGTCAGCATCCTGGCCGAAATTATCGCTGTCCGCAGCGGTCGCGATCCTCGGCGGGCAGGCGCCGGCCTGCTCCCGGCCAAGGCGTCCGCCAGCGACGACTAGACCATGGGGCGGGTGGCCGGCATCATCCTGGCGGCTGGGGCCTCGCGCCGGCTCGGCCAACCCAAGCAACTCCTGCCACTCGGCGAGAGACCAGTGCTCGCGCACACGGTGTCGGCCGCGCGTAAGACCAAGCTCGACCCGGTGCTCGTCGTCCTTGGGCACGCCGCCGGAGAGATCCGGCGGCAGGTCGACCTCACGGAACTGATCGTGCTCGACAACCCGGACTATACCGAGGGGCTGAGCACGTCCGTTCGCCTGGCGCTGCGGCATCTCCCAGACGATGTCGAGGCGGCTGTGTTCCTCCTCGGCGACCAGCCGCTGGTAGAGCCAGCCGTCGTCGAGGAGCTGATTCGAGCCTTCAGCCAGCACCACTCGCCGATCGTCCAGCCGCGCTACGCCGAGGGACGCGGTAATCCCGTCCTGATCGCCCGCGAGCTCTTCCCGGAGCTGGAGCGGTTGACCGGCGACACCGGGGCCCGCCCGCTACTCGCGCGGTATCGCGGCGAGGTGCATCTGGTCGACGTCCGCGGGCACCGGCGGCCGGCCGACCTCGACACCTGGGAAGACTACGAGCGGCTCCGGGCCGAGTTCGAGCAAGCCAGCAAGGGAGATACGGGCCGATGAGCCTGAGCTTCGACGACTCGATCCGCTACTGCCCGCACTGCGGTCGCCCCGTCGAGCGACGACACGTTGCCGGCCGTCCACGGCCGCACTGCCCGAACTGCCAGGTCACCTTTTTTGCCGACCCAAAGCTCGCCGTGGCTGTCCTGGTCGTCCTGCAGGGAAAGCTCGTGCTGCAGCGGCGCACCATCGAGCCCGGCCTCGGGCGCTGGACATTCCCTTCCGGCTTCGTCGAGCGCGGCGAGCGAGTCGAGGATGCAGCAGTGCGCGAGGTGCGCGAAGAGGTCGGGCTCGACGTCAGGCTGACACGACTGCTTGGGCTGTATTCGGCAGCCGGGCACCCCGTCGTGCTGGCCGTCTATCTGGCCGAGCCGAGTGGCGGTCAACTTGTCGCGGGCGACGAGAGCGACGACGTCGGGCTCTTCGCTCCCGAGGAACTACCGGAGCTGGCCTTCGAGCACGACTGGGAGATCATCCGCGCCTGGTTGGCCGAAGCGCGCCACCGACGATAAGCCAGTCGACGCCCCGCCTCGGGGAAAAGAAGCGACTCGACCCAGGAAGGGGATGAGGTGATGACGGCACCTGCTCGCGCACGATACATTGGCAGGCCACTCCGCCGCCTCGGCGACGACCGACTGCTCACTGGCGCCGCTCCCTTCCTCGACGACATCAGAATTCCTGGACTCCTCCACCTCGCGCTCGTACGCAGCCCAGTTGCCCATGCGTTGATCCGAGCTATCGACACGACGTCGGCGCGGGCTCGTACCGGCGTGGTGGCGGTGTTCTCCGGCCGTGACCTGGCCACCTGGATCTCTCCCCTCCCCGGTTCACCCGAGCTGCTCCCCGGCCGCCGCCTGGAACGGTATCCGCTGGCGGTGGATCGGGCTCGGTACGTCGGCGATCCGGTCGCAGCCGTGGTGGCCGTTGACGCCGCTACCGCGCTCGAGGCCACCGACCTCGTGCAGGTGGAGTACGGCGAGCTTCCGGCGATCGTGGACGCCGAGCGCGCCCGTCAGCCTGGCGCTCCGCTGGTCTATCCCGACTGGCCCGACAACGTGGCGTTCCGATGGGAGGTCACGCACGGCGATCTCCACGCCGCCTTCCGCCGGGCCGATCTGACCGTCTCGTTGCGCCTGGTGAACCAGCGGATCTATGCGGCCTTCCTCGAGCCGCGCGGCGCAGTCGCTCGTCACGACACGGCGGCCGGCGAGCTGACTGTCTGGGCATCGACGCAGGCGCCCCATGGACTGCGGGGTGGCATCGCCGCCGCTCTTGGGCTTCCCGAGCACCAGGTCAGGGTGATCGTACCTGAGGTCGGCGGAGCGTTCGGCTCCAAGGGTGGCGTCTATCCGGAGTATGTCCTGGTCGCTGCGCTCGCCTATCGGCTGGGCCAGCCAGTCAAGTGGGTAGAGGGTCGCAGCGAGAGCTTGCTCGGTACCGTCCACGGACGCGACCAGGTGCAGGACGTCCACGGGGCGTTCCGGCGCGACGGCACACTGCTCGGGCTCGACGTGCGCATCCTCGCCAATGTCGGTGCGTACAACGCCGCAACCACTGCCCTGCGGACCGGCTTGCTCGCCGCCGGGCCCTATCGGGTACCCTCGCTCCACGTGCTGGTCGAGGGAGTGATGACCAACACCACCCCGCTCGGCGCGTACCGCGGCGCAGGGCGGCCCGAGGCCGCCTACCTGCTCGAGCGGTTGATGGACGCCGCCGCGGCCGACCTTGGCCTCGATCCCGCCGAGGTTCGCCGCCGGAACCTTTTGCGGGCCGACGAGTTTCCTTACCGCAGCCCTACCGGTGCTCGGTACGACAGCGGCGATTACCACCGGGCGCTGGCGGTGGCCCTGGATCGCTTCGGATATCACGAGGAGAGAGCGACCCAACGGCGGGCACGGGCCGAGGGGCGGTTGCTTGGGATTGGCCTCGCGTGCTACTGCGAGTTCGCCGGGCCCGGCTGGGAGAGCGCGACGGTACGGGTTCACCCCGACGGCTCCGTCAGCGTGCTCAGTGGCATCACCCCCAGTGGGCAGGGGCACTCGACGATGCTCGCGCAGATCGTGGCCGATGTCCTCGGGCTCGAGATCGAGCGCGTGCGGGTGCGAACGGGCGATACTGGGGCGATCCAGCAGGGGATCGGCACCTTCGGCAGTCGTAGTACGGCCGTTGGCGGCTCGGCCGCTTTCCTGGCGGCCCAAGACGTGGTGACGAAGGCGCGGTACCTTGCCGCGCACGCCCTGGAAGCTAGCCCGGATGACCTTGAACTCCTGGATGGAGCATTCCAGGTGCGCGGCACTCCAGACCGGCGCCTAAGCTGGCCGGCCGTCGCCCGCCTGGCGCACCGCTTCGATGATCCTCCGGGAGGCATGGAACCTGGCCTGGAGGCGACTCGCTTCTTTGCGCCGGAGACCCGGACTGTGCCGTTTGGCGTCCACATCGCGATGGTCGAAGTCGACCCCGACACAGGCGAGATCAAGGTACTGCGCTACCTCGCCGTGGACGACTGCGGAAACCAGGTGAACCCGCTCCTCGTCGCGGGGCAGATCCACGGTGCGGTAGCCCAGGGACTCGGGCAAGCGTTGCTGGAACAGGTGGCATACAGCGAGCACGGCCAGCCGCTCGCCCGCTCGTTCCTCGACTACGCTGTCCCCCGCGCCGCGCAGGTGCCGGTCATCGAAACCGTTCACATCGAGACGCCGAGCCCGCTCAACCCGCTGGGGGCCAAGGGTGTGGGGGAAGCGGGCACTACCGCGGCCCCGCCAGCGATTGTCAACGCGGTGCTCGACGCGCTGCGGCCATGCGGCGTCCGGCACCTGGACATGCCGCTTACCCCCGAGCGGGTCTGGCGTGCGATCCAGGACGCGCGCAGCGCGGTGGCATCAGACTGACGCCGGCTCAGCTCCAGGCCCAACCTGACGGAACACGCCGCGTACGTGAGGCAGCTGCTGGGGGGTGAGGGAAGTCCTCCCCCTCACCCCGCCCTCTGGGCACCCCTCTCCCACGTGGCGGGAGAGGGGCCGGGGGGTGAGGGCCGATGAGCGCGGGAGTTCAGACCTCCGCTCATCGGCGCCAGCAGTCGGGTAGGGCGGGTGAGGAAAAGGCGCAAACCCGCCCGTGACCGGAACCGCGCGTTCCGCCGCGACGATCGATTCGTCGATCAGTACGACTCTTCCGGCACGGCCACCCGCGAGGTATCCGCCGCCCCTGCGGTCGAGTCACTCGCCTGTGCGGCCGCGTGCCGCTCGCGCCGCAGGGCCTCGACTTCCTCCCGCACGTTCTCCACCTGCCGTCGCAGCGAAAGCAGGTATCCTGCCATAATCAGCCAGGTGACGAAGAAGCCCGCAAAGAGATACACCAGGTTGTCCTGCATCTCGACGATCCTCCTGCCCAATCAGCCGCTGTGCCGCAGTCGCAGCTCGGCCAGCTCATCCTTCATCCGCTCGATTCGATACTTCTCGACCAGCAGGAAAAGGTAGAGCACCATGAACGCCACCATCGTGACCGCGAGCGTCAAGAGCATGCTCTCCGGCATGGCCGGCCCCTCGGCACGCACCACGATCGGCTGGGGATGAAGCGTGCGCCACCAGCGGACGGACATGTGGATGATCGGCACGTCGACGAAGCCGACGATGCCGAGCACCGCAGCGTAGCGCGCCGCACGCTCCGGGTCGCTCACGTAGGCCCGGAGCATGAAGTAGGCCAGGTAGATGAACCAGAGGATCAAGGTCGTCGTCAACCGCGCGTCCCATGTCCACCAGGTGCCCCAGATCGGCCGCCCCCAGATCGAGCCGGTCAGCAGCACGATCGTGGTGAACACGAAGCCCAGCTCCGCCGCGGAGCGCGCTAGGCGATCCCAGCGTGGCTGCCGCCGGGCGAGATAGACCACGCTGCTAAGGAAGATGATGAAGAACGACAGATACGCCAGCCAGGCCACTGGCAAGTGGATGTAGAAGAGACGCTGCACGACCCCCTGAACTTGATCACTCGGGACGTACAGGAAGATCATCGCGACCGAGAGTGCGACCAAGACAGCCGAGAGCCAGCCGAGGGCGCGCCCCCAGAGATCTCCGGGCCGCTGTGTTATCCTGCTTGCCATCTCTTCACGCTCCTTCCTGACTCAGGAAAGGCTCACCTACTCTTCGACCGCGTGACCGAACACGAGGTACGCGATCCCAAGAAACAGGACATCGAAGCCCAGGAGCAGGCTAATCCATGGCCCAACCTCGGCCTGACGTTCTGTCAACAGCAGCGTGGTCGCGCGCACTGAGCTGATCACGACCGGGAGCGCGAGTGGAAAGAGCAGCACAGGCAGCAACACCTCGCGCGCCCGCGTAGTCGCTGCCATCACTGAGAAGAGCGTCCCCAGCGTACCGAATCCCACGGTACCAAGGCCGACGACGAGCAAGACCATTGGCCGGAGCACCGGTAGCGCGAAGAGCGCGGTGAAGAGCACCAGCGCTAGTGCGTCGACGATCCCGATGAACAGCAGCCCGCTTGCCAGCTTGCCCAGGAAGATGGTACCGCGATCGGCCGGGCTCAGGAGCACTCCCTCCCACGCCCCCTGCTGCCGCTCGATCGCTGCTGCCCGGCCCATCCCCAGCAGACCAGCGAACATGATCGCTACCCAGAGTGCCCCCGAACCGCTCGCGGCCCGATCCGCACCGGTCAGATCGAAGGCGAAGTTGAAGGTCACGAGCGTTAACAGCGCAAAGACACCCATGCCTGCGACCTGCTCGCGCGCCCGCAGCTCGAGCAGCAGGTCTTTTCGAACGATCGCGTAGATCTGACGTGCGACAATCATAGTTGCCTCCGGAGCTGGCGCTCGAGCTCTCCAGCCAGCTCTTTCCCCACCGGACGCTCCCACGCCAGTCTTCCCTGGTCGAGAAAGAGCGCCCGCGAGACGACCTGGCTCCCAAACTCGACTGAGTGCGTCGCCAGCAGCACCGCGCCACCGCGCGCGACCTGATCGGCGATGAGGGCCTGCAAGCGATCGCGCCCCTCCCGGTCGAGGCCGGTGTCTGGCTCATCGAGCAGAAGGACGAGAGGCCGATGGAGAATCGCGCGGGCAATCGAGAGTCGCTGCTGCAAGCCCCGGGAGAGCGCTCGGACTCGCTCGCCCGCCCGGTCGCCCAGTCCGAGGCGGTCAAGGACTTCCTGGATTCGACCCGCTGCATCCCGCAGCCCGTAGAGCCGCGCATAGAAATCAAGGTTTTCCCACACCGTCAGGTCGTCCACCAGGTAGGTCTGGTGCCCAACGACGCCGATCAGTTGCCGGATCTCGTTCGCTTGTCCTGGTAGCACGAGCCCGCAGCAGCGCACGTAGCCAGTGGTAGGGCGCACCAGTGTCGCCAGTATGCGCAGCAGCGTCGACTTGCCCGCGCCATTCGCGCCGAAGATGCCAACACACTCGCTCGTCTCGACCCGCAGTGAGACGCCGGCCAGCGCCAGCCGGTTCCCGTAACGCTTGGTCAGACCGATCGCCTCGATCGCTGGCACGGACGGAGCCGACGACTCGCTCGCCGCTGGCCCTAATTGCCTCGCTCCCAGCCGTACCGTTGCCATCATGAAGACGTGCTCGCCGATTCTGGGAGCGGGCTTACCTGCCGGGCAAGTTCGCGCAGGTGAGCGATCTCGTGCTCTACCTCGAGATCGAGCTGCTGCTCGAGCGCTTCCAGCCGGCCCAGCACCACCGCTGCCTCGCGGAGAAGCACCGCGCGCGCCACCTGGTAGTCGGCCTCGCTGAGCTTCCCGGTCTCGCGGTCGAGCTGCAGATCGCGCAGCCCCTGGAGCAGCGCGTCACGCTCGGCGAGCATGTCGAGGAGTGTGGCCGCGGGAGTCGCGCTGCTCGGCGCCTGCCGCCGTGTCGCCACGAGCGGCTGGAGGACGAGCACAAAGACAAGGACCGCGAGAACGGCAAGGAGGATATAGGAGAACATCACCTGATCCTGTCACTCCGCACCTGAGAGGAGCCGCTCTTCCACGCGCTGGAGCACTTCGGAGTCGCTCTCCTCGCTCGGCGGCTGACGAGAGGCCCCCCGCCGCAGGTAGGCAAAGAGCACCCCGCCGCCCAAGGCCAGCCCGATGACCGGGCCCCACCAGAGTGCCCAGATAAACCCTTCTCTCGGCGGCTCTCGCAGGATCTCGATCCCATACCGTTGAACAAAGTACGCTTTGATCGCATCTGGTGATTCACCGGCGTCCAGCTTCTGCTGAATCACCTGCCGCATCTGGCGCGCGAGCTGCGAGTTCGAGTCGCGGACGCTCTGGCCCTGGCATACTGGGCAGTTCAGCTCGTTGGCGATCTCCAACGCCTCAGGTGAGAGCGGCTCCTCCGCTGCGGCTGCGAGTGGCAGCGCCAGGGCGAGGAGTATCACGGTAAGCAGCAGCCCAAGAGCTCTCGCGCCCGTCGTGAGTCGCACGCCCCCGGGCACCCACCGGCGCAACGCGTTCGACCGGCCCTCATGCCTCACTTGGTATCACCCCCCGGACGGGCCTATCGACATGCTGGCGCGCCAGGGCCGGCTGCGGCCAGAAGAGCGTCAGCGTACCGAGGATGTAGACTGCAGCGCCTACCCAGATCCAGATCACCAGTGGGTTGATATAGACGCGCAGGCTCGCTGTCCCATCGTCCTCCCAACGGTCAAGCACCACGTAGACGTCATCCAGGCCGACGGTAGCAATGCCCATACGCGCCGTGGGTTGATCTTCGTAGTTTCGGTAGAAGAAGCGGTAGCTCTCGACGGTTTCGCGAAGCTTCCCGGCTCGGTAGATCGCTACCCGCGCCGCCACCACCTCTGCGTCGGCCGTCCGCCGGTCTTCGAGTCCCTCGTAGGTGATCGTGTAGGGGCCAATCGCGGCGCTCTCGCCAGGTTTGAGCAGGAACTGCCGCTCCACCTGGAAGAAGTTTGAGGCGATCACGCCGACAGCGATGATCAGCACGGCGAAATGCACCAGGTAGCCTCCATACCGGCGGTTGTTCCGACGCAGGAGCTGGATCACGGCGTTGAGGTAGCTCTCCCCGCTGGAGCGGCGACGTGCCCGTGTAGCCCTGAGGTACTCCAGCAGGGTTACGAGCGTCGTGAAGGCGACCGCGGCGAACGCGACGGCAGCCAGCGGTTCTCTGAGCCAGAAGAGCAATCCGCAGCCCGTCACCAGTCCGGCCAGCAGGGGCCAGCGCACGTTCCGCAAGAGCAGCCGCAAATCGGTTCGGCGCCAGGCCAGCACCGGCCCGATCCCCATCAGGAGCAGCAGCCCCAGCAGCAACGGGCCGTTCACCTGGTTGTAGAACGGTGGCCCGACGGTCAGCTTGGTGCTCCAGAACAGCTCGCTGAAGAGCGGGAAGACTGTGCCCCAGAAGGTCGCGAAGGTCAGCGCGGCAAAGATGAGGTTGTTCAAGAGGAAGCCAGATTCTCGCGAGCTCACCGACTCGATGACGCGGTCGCTCTGCAGTGCGGGCAGCCGGTACAACAAGAGCCCGATGCCGACGATCGTTACCGCTGCTAGGTAGAAGAGGAACCAGGGGCCGACCTCGGAGACGGCGAAGGCATGCACAGAGGACAGGAGCCCGCTGCGCACGACGAAGGTGCCGAAGACGGCGAGGATGAACGAGGCGAGCAAGAGCGCAAGGTTCCACACCTTGAGCATTCCGCGGCGCTCCTGCACGATCACCGAGTGCAGGAAGGCGGTCGAGGTCAGCCAGGGTAACAGCGCGACGTTCTCGACCGGGTCCCAGCCCCAGTACCCGCCCCAGCCGAGGACGTGATAGGCCCACCAGGCCCCGGCCAGCAGACCGCAACCGAGCACACCCCAGGCCACGAGTGTCCAGCGGCGGATAGCTCGCAGCCAGTCAGCTCCTAACCGGCCGGTGATCAGCGCCGCCATCCCGAAGGCAAAGGGGACAGTAAAGCTCGCGTATCCCGCAAGGAGCAGCGGCGGATGCACCATCATACCAGGGTCGCGCAGTAACGGGTTCAGCCCGGCACCATCGAGCGGCGTGACCGGCAGCAGCTCGAACGGGCTCGCGACGAAGGTGAGGATAACCAGGAGCAGCGCCATCACCGAGAGGATCGTCGCGGTCACATAGGGGATCAGCGCCCGGTCACTCCGACGCTGAGTATAGAGTGCGAGCGAACCGAGGAGCCCCACGATCATCACCCAGTAGAGCAGGCTGCCCTCCTGCCCGCCGTAAAAAGCGGCCAGGACGTAGTGAGTCGGCATGTCGCGGCTCGAGCGTCCAGCGACGTAAGCCAAGCGGAAATCGTGGGTGAGAAACGCGGTTGCGAGGGCGATGACAGCCATCACGACCAGGAGCGTCACCCCCCAGGTCGCACGGATCGCGCTGGTCACCAGTTCCGGGACATGGCGCCGCGCTCCCAGGATGCTCGCCGCGATCCCATAGAGTGCCAGCATGAACGCAATGATCAAGGCCCCAGAGCCAAACTCCGCCACCGAGGCGTCCCTTCCTATTACCGCCCGGATGCCGACTCGAAGCGGGAGGGGCACTGCGTCAAGAGGGTGTCGGCGGTGAGCGGCTGGCCCGCACGGTAGGTCCCCTCCACGATCACGTGCCGCCCCTCCGCGAAGATGTCCGGCAGCACCCCCTCGTAGACCACCCCGAGCCGGCTGGCCCCGTCCGTGATCTCGAAGCGGATCGGCTCGCCCGGCCCCCCAACCTCGATGGAGCCGGCCACCACATCACCCCCGACCCGTATCCGCTTCCCCTCGACCGCACCCGCCCGCTGCTCCAGCTCGCTCACCGTCACGAAGTAGGAGGCCGCCCCACTCTGCAGCCCGGTGTACATCAGGTATCCGACCGCGCTGGCGATCGCCAGCGCTGCTGCCAGGAGTCGCAAGTCGAACCAACGCCGTCGACTCCGCTCCATCGGCTGTGCCACGGCTGTCCCGCTCACCTCGTCTCCCCTCTCATCTCACACGCCTCAGCGGAAGCCGGCTCCCGGATCAGGCGGATAGAGTACCGAGAGCAGCACGCCGAGCACGTAGGCGATGGTGCCGAGGGTCAGGATCGCCCAACCGGAGCCGAACACCCATCGGGAAGCGCGAGCCCTGCCAGCGCGCCGAGGGCGAACCGACCAGGCGAGCCACAGGGCCAGCCCACCGGCCCCCACCTTCAGCGCCAGCAACGCCACATAGCTGATCGTACCCCGGCCATCCGCCAGTCGATCGAACATAAGTGCCACGCCTGAGCCCACCAGCAGCGCCGTCGCCGCCACCGACCACTGGCGGAATCCTTCCTGTGCTCGCTGGACCACGTCCAGTACCTGCGGTTCTGAACCTCGGCGCAACGGTCGCACCGCCAGCATGTAGTACAGCCCACCACCCAGCCAGATCACCGCCGCGACGGCATGCACCACCCGCAGGACGATCCGCGCGATTGCCGCCAGCTCCACCGCCCGCCCAATGCTCCAGCTCGCTCACCGCCACGAAGTAGCAGGCTACCCCACTTTGCAGCCCGGTGCTCAGCAGGTACCCCACCACCGCCCACGGCCCCAGTCCCAGCCCGCCCTCACGAGCCACCCCCGAGCTCCCGCACGATCGCCTCCAGGTGCTCCACCGACTTCACCGGCCCGGTGTACTTGCCCAGCAGTCGACCATCGGGCCCGATGACGTACGTCTCCGGCACCCCTGCCACCCCATACTCGATCG
>CALKCJ010000019.1 GCA_938082375.1 uncultured Thermomicrobiaceae bacterium | reverse complement strand
GGCCAGGGATGATCGGGTTCGTGCTCCTCTGGGTCGGCGCCGTCCTCACCCTCAACGGCCTCTGGCTGATGGGCCGGATCGGCGACCGCGAGATCGCGGTGATCAACATCTTTGCCGGCGGCATCGCTTTCCTGGCCGCCGTCGCCTCAGCCTTCCGCTCGGGAGCGGAGATCACCGGGGAAATCGCGTTCGGCGCGCTGGTGCTCCTGTTCGCCTTCACCTACCTGTGGATAGCCATCAACCGGATCTTCCAGCTCGACGGGCGAGGTCTGGGCTGGTACTCGCTCTTCGTGGCCATCACCGCGGTGCCGATCGGGATCGAGATCCTGATGGGCGCACAGAAGGCCTGGGACTGGTGGCTGGGCCTCGACTGGCTGGCCTGGGGGGTGCTGTGGTTCTTCTACTTCCTGCTCCTGGTGCCGCGACGACTCACGGCCAACTTCGTCGGCGCCGTCACGTTACTCGAAGGAATCCTGACCGCCTGGCTGCCAGGCTACCTGATCCTGCGCGGCCACCTGGCAATCTGACCAGCCTCCCAGCGGCTCAGGGGCTCACTGGCTTCGGTCTGCTTGGCTCGCGTTCCGCTCGGCAACGTCTTCCCCACTCACCCGCATCTCCGTGGCCGGCCAACGCGTGACCGGCGCTCGAGCGTCGCGCTGGGCCTCACCAACGTTCTGTTTTTCTTTATGTCAAAGTTTGCAACCCTGAGCCGGCCGGGCCGCAGTCGCGCGGTTCACGCTCATCGCCCGGCTGCGCTAGGATTGGGACAGCCTGAGAGGCACCAGCATCGGCAGGAGAGCGAGATCGCCATGGGTATCAAGGAGCGGCTCAGGACGCACGTCGGACGGGTTCCGAACCCGGTGAGCGAAGCCACCAGGCAGGCACACGCCCGGATACGCGGCGCCGAGGTCACCGTGAGCGTCTGCCCCTACTGTGCGGTAGGCTGCTCCCAGCTCATCTACACCAAGGACGGTCGCATTATCGACATCGAGGGCAACTACGAGAGCCCGATCAACGGCGGCACGCTCTGCCCCAAAGGCGCTGCCACCTACGGGCTGCTCACCAGCCCGCTCCGCGAGACCAAAGTCAAGTACCGCGCCCCGTACAGCGACCACTGGGAAGAGCGCTCGCTCGACTGGGCCATGGAGCGGATCGCCCAGCTCGTCAAGCAGACGCGCGACGTGACCTATGAGGAAACCGACGAGCACGGGGTGCCAGTCAACCGCACGCTCGGCATCGGCCACCTGGGCGGGGCGACCCTCGACAACGAGGAGAACTACCTGATCAAGAAGCTCTGGACGGCCGGCCTCGGTATCGTGGCGGTCGAGAACCAGGCCCGCATATGACACTCCAGCACGGTGCCCGGTCTGGGCGCCCGGCTCGGTCGCGGCGGCGCGACGACGACCCAGCAGAGCCTGGCCGATAGCGACTGCATCGTCATCATGGGCTCCAACATGGCCGAGAACCACCCGGTCGGCTTCCGCTTCGTGCTCAAGGCTAAGACGAAGGGCGCGACCATCATCCACGTCGACCCGCGCTTCTCCCGCACTTCGGCCCTGGCCGACCTCCACGTGCCGCTCCGGCCAGGGACCGACCTGGCGGTGCTCGGCGGGATCGTCAACTACGTGCTCAACAGCGAGCGCTGGAACAGCGATCCCTTCTTCAAGGAGTACCTCACCCACTACACCAACGCGCCGCTCATCGTGAGCGAGCAGTTCAAGGATACCGAGGATCTCGAAGGGCTCTTCTCCGGCTACGACCCGGAGCAGAGACGCTACCGCACCGAGACCTGGCAGTTCGCCGCCGAGGAGGCCGAGCAGGACCACGGGCCGAACGCCGAGCCCTCCAGCGCGCCGGTCGACATGACCCTGCAGCATCCAAACTGCGTCTTCCAGATCGTCAAGCGACACTTCGCCCGCTACACGCCGGAGCTGGTCGAGCAGATCTCTGGCGTGCCGCGCGACCTCCTGATCACAGTCGCCGAGACGCTGCTCCAGAACTCCGGCCGCGACCGCACCAGCGCCTTCTGCTACGCCGTCGCCTGGACGCAGCACACCATCGGCACGCAGATCATCAGTTGCTGCGCGCTGCTCCAGCTCCTGCTCGGCAACATCGGTCGGCCGGGCGGAGGCATCCTGGCTTTGCGCGGCCATGCCACCATCCAGGGCAGCACCGATATCCCCACGCTCTACAACCTGCTGCCCGGCTACCTGCCAATGCCGAGCACCCAGGCTGGGCATCGCTCGCTCCGCGAGTACTTGGCGACGGAGCAGCCCCCGACCGGGATGTGGTTCAACCTGCCCCGGTTCATGGTCAGCCTGCTCACGGCCTGGTACGGCGACGCCGCCACCCCGGAAAACGACTTCGCCTACGACCTCCTGCCTAAGATCTCGGGCGACTACTCCTTCGAGGCGATGATCCCGATGATGGCCGACGGAGTGATGAAGGGGCTCTTCTGCCTGGGCCAGAACCCTGCCGTCGGCGGGCAGAACGCCGTGCTGGTACGCAAGGCGCTGGCCAACCTCGACTGGCTGGTGGTGCGCGACGCCTACGAGATCGAGACCGCGGCCTTCTGGTACGACTCGCCGGAGGTGCGGCGCGGCGAGCTGCGGCCGGAGCAGATCAAGACCGAGGTCTTCTTCCTCCCGGCCGCGCTGCCCGGCGAGAAGGAAGGCTCCTTCACCAACACCCAGCGGCTCGTCCAGTGGCACGACAAGGCGGTCGACCCACCCGGCGACTGCCGCTCCGAGCCCTGGTTCCTCTACCACCTCGGCAAACGGCTCAAGGAGCTGTACCAGGACGACGATACACCCAAAGGCCGCCAGATCACGGCACTAACTTGGGACTACCCCACGAAGGTTCTGTGGGACGAGCCGGATCTCCAGGCGGTGCTCAAGGAGATCAACGGCTTCACTGTCGCCGACGGCAAGCCCGTCAGCAGCTTCCGCGAGCTCAAGGACGACGGCTCCACCGCCTGCGGCTGCTGGATCTACTCGGGCATCATGCCCGAGGAGGGCTATAACCGCGCCCGCAACCGCAGAGGCGACGATAAGGCCTCGCTCGAGTGGGGCTTCTCCTGGCCGAACAACGTGCGCATCCTGTATAACCGCGCCTCGGCCGACCCTCAGGGCCGGCCCTGGAGCGAGCGGAAGCGGTGGGTCTGGTGGGACCCGGAGCAGGGCCGCTGGACGGGCTACGACGTGCCGGACTTCCCCGTCGACAAGCCACCCGACTACCGGCCGCCGGAGGGCGCCCGCGGGCTCGACGCCCATGCCGGCGATAAGCCGTTCGTCATGCTGCCCGACGGGCGCGGCCGCCTCTTCGTGCCCTCCGGGCTGCTCGACGGCCCGTTGCCGACCCACTACGAACCCTGGGAGTCGCCGGTCGGCAACCTCCTCTATCCGAAGACGCCGCGCAGCCCAGTCGCCCCGCTCTTCGAGCGCCCGGACAACCCCTACCACGAGATCGGCGACCCCCGCTTCCCGTATGTCATCACCACGTACCGGCTGACCGAGCACCATACCGCGGGCGGCATGAGCCGTACGGTTCCCTGGCTGGCCGAGCTGCAGCCCGAGGGGTTCGTCGAGATCAGCCCGGAGCTGGCTGCCGAGCTAGGCATCGCCAACGGCGACTGGGTCGTGGTCTCGACGCTGCGCGGCGAGGCGGAAGCCCGCGCGCTGGTCACCGACCGGATCCAGCCGCTGGTCATCCACGGCCGCACGGTGCACCAAATCGGCATGCCCTGGCACTTCGGCTACAAGGGGTACGCGCAGGGCGGGATCGCGAACAACCTCTCGGCGCTGATCGAAGACCCGAACTCGCGCATCCACGAGGCCAAGGCGTTCACCTGCAACCTGCGCAAGGGCCGCATCGGTCGGGAAGGAGAGCATCCGCTATGAGCGTGAGGGCATCCCAGGGGGACGGCCGCGCTGGCACCACGGGAGCCCGGCCAGGGGCGCTCGGCTTCCTGACCGACACCACGCTGTGCATCGGTTGCAAGGCCTGCGAGGTGGCCTGCAAACAGTGGAACCAGCTCCCGATGGACGACTTCGGGTTCACCGGCTACAGCTACGACAACACCGGCGACCTGGGGGCCACCACCTGGCGGCATGTGGCCTTCATCGAGCGGGTGAGCGACCGCGAGGGGCGCCGGCCCACCCGGCTCAAGGCCTTCCAGAGCAACTGGCTGATGCTGAGCGACGTCTGCAAGCACTGCGTCTACGCCGGCTGCCTGGAGGCCTGCCCCACCGGGGCCATCATCCGGACGGAGTTCGACACCGTCGTCATCCAGCAGGACATCTGCAACGGCTGCGGCTACTGCGTCCCGGCCTGCCCCTTCGGGGTGCCGGCGCTCAGTCTCACCGACGGCAAGGCGCACAAGTGCACGCTCTGCTACGATCGCCTCAAGGACGGACTGGAGCCGGCCTGCGCCAAGGCCTGCCCCACCGACTCCATCCAGTTTGGCCCGGTGGAGCAGCTCATGGAGCGCGCCAAGCGGCGCGTGGCCGATCTCCACGCGCAGGGCGTGACCGAGGCCTATATCTACGGCGACCGGGAGGTCGGCGGCACCGGCGGCATTGAGGGACTGAACGCCTTCTTCATCCTGACCGCGCCGCCAGAGGTCTACAATCTGCCGGCCCAGCCGGAGCTACCGCAGCGCAAGGTGCTGCCGGCCTTCCTGAGCACAGCGGCGGCCGCGCTCGGGCTGGGGCTGGCCGCGCTGCTCTCGCTGCGGCGGTGACGTGCGGATCAGGGCATAAGGAGCAAGCCAGGTGAGCATGGGCTACCAGCGGCGATGGGAGACGCGGCGCCAGGCCGGAGGCTCGGCCGCGGACGAGGCGCGCGACAGCTACTACGGTCTCCCGGCTATCCACAAGCCGCACTGGAAGTGGTCGATCGTCCTGTACTTCTTCCTGGGCGGGATCTCGGGCGCGAGCTACGTGGTGGCCACGCTCGCCCGGCTCTTCGGCGGGCCGGAGCTGCGGCCGGTCGCGCGTGCCGGGCGTTACCTTTCCTTTTTGACCGTAATTCCTGCCCCATTATTGCTGATCTACGACCTGGGGCGGCCAGAGCGCTTCCACCACATGTTGCGAATCCTCAAGCTGCGCTCGCCGATGTCGCTCGGCGCCTGGGGGTTGCTTGCCTTCAGCCTGTTCTCCGGCCTCAGCGCGTTGACCCAGGCGGCCCACGACGGGCTCATCGGCCGGCGCGGGCCGGCGCGGCTGCTCCGGGCGACGCCGGATCGGCTCGTTGGCCTGCTCGGCAGCGGGCCGGCCTTCTTCCTCAGCGGCTACACCGGCGTGCTCTTGGCCGCGACCGCTGTCCCGCTCTGGACGAAGAACTTCCTGCTCCTTGGGCCGCTCTTCCTCAGTTCCGCACTCTCGAACGCTGTCACGGCGCTCTACCTCCTGCTGGCCGCGACCCGGCAGGCCGGCAGCCATGCCCTCGAGCGGCTGGAGCGGCTCGACCGCCTGGCGCTCCTGGCTGAGCTGGCACTGCTGCTCGGCCTCCGAGCCAACAGCGGCCCGGTGATCGGCCGGCCGCTCGACGCTGGTCGTCTGGGCCAGGCGTTCCGCGGCGTGCTGGGGGCCGGCGTGGTGGCGCCGCTCCTGCTCCAGGCGCTCGCTCGCAGGCGCCACGGCGCGATTGCCCAGGCGCTGCGGCTCCTGGCCGGGCTGCTGGTGCTGACCGGTGGCTTCTTACTCCGCTGCGTGATCGTCTTCGCCGGCCACCGCTCGGCCGACGACCCACACGCCACCTTTGAGCTGGCCCGCAAGCGGTAGCAGGGCAGCCCCTCGCTTCCAGGTGGCCTCGGCTTCGCCTCCTGTTCCCCCTCGCAGGGGACGCAGCGAACGGCCATGGGGATGGCTTCGACACTCCGACAGCGATCACTGGTCGATCGCCGATCGCGTTGGCGGGGCGAGGGCCGGCTACGCTCACCGGCTCCGCACGCTGCCAGGCACTTGGCGATCGAGCGGGGTCAGGCTATTATATCAGCATATGCTGATATGTTCGATCGAGGAGACGGTGCTTCATGCTCCTGCAAGCCAACCCGCGAGCCATCAGCCTCAAGGCGAAGCTCTTCCGCGGCTTCGCCGACCCGTCACGGCTGGCCATCGTCGAGGCGCTGCGGCGCAGCCCGATGACCGTGAGCGAGATCGCCGAAGCCACCGGTCTCAGCCAGTCGAACGCGTCCAACCATCTACGCTGTCTGTGGGACTGCGGGCTGGTCGACCGCGAGCAGGAGGGCCGTTTCGTCCGCTACCGGCTCAGCGACCGGCGCATCGACACGCTGCTGGCGCTGGCCGATCAACTGCTGGCCGACGTGGCCAGCGGCGTCTACGCCTGCACCCGCTACGAATTGTCGGCGGGCCCACAATCGAGCGCTGAATCGCCGAGCGAGGCCGCCGGCACGTGACGGCTCGCCGGTGGCAGCGAAGGGGGTGGTCACCAGCCGTCACGTTGGAGGTGTGCAGATGAATGAACCGAAGCAGGCTACCAAGACGCTCGAGCTCGCTGTCCTCGGGATGGACTGTGCCGAGTGCGCCCTGCACGTGGAGCGCGCCATCGCCAGCGTGCCGGGGGTGCAGAATGCCCGGGTACTCCTGGCCGCCGAGCGCGCGCTGGTCGAGTACGACCCGGCGCGGGCCGACCTGGACGCCATCCGCGAGGCGGTGCGCCGCTCCGGCTACGACATCGGCGGAGATGTCACGGACACGTCGCGATCCTACGCCCGCTCGATCCTGGCGCTCCTCGGGCTCGTCTTCGGCGCGGTTCTGCTCGTGGTCGTGCTCGGCGAGTGGCTGGGACTGCTGGAGGCAATCACCGATCGCGTCCCCTGGCCGCTCTGGCTGGCGGCCATCTTGGCCGGCGGCTGGCCGGTCTTCCGCAACGTCGCGCGCGCCGCGCTGCGCCGCCGGGTCGTCGCCCACACGCTCATGACTCTCGGCCTTTTGGCCGCCATCGCCGTCGGCGAGTGGGCGGCCGCGGCTGTCATCGTCTTCTTCATGCGGATCGGCGACTTCGTGGAGCGCTTCACCACCGAGCGGGCCCGCCGAGCGGTCGGCGAGCTGGCCCGCTTGGCGCCGCAGACCGCGCGGGTCGAGCGCGAGGGCGGGGAGACGGCCGTGCCAGCAAGCGAAGTCCGGCCTGGCGAGGTCGTCGTCGTCCGGCCCGGCGAGGCCATCCCGGTGGACGGCGAGGTGATCGAGGGTGCAGCCACCGTCGACCAGTCCGCGGTAACCGGCGAGTCGATGCCGGTCGAGGTCGGGCCCGGCTCACGGGTGTTCGCCGCCTCGCTCGTCCGCCTCGGCTACCTGCGGGCCCAGGCTACGGCGGTAGGGCCGGACTCGACCTTCGGACGCGTAATCCGGCTGATCGAGGAGGCCGAAGCTCACCGCGGGCCGGTACAGCGGGCAGCCGACCGGTTCTCTGCCTACTACCTGCCAGTGGTGGTGACCCTCGCCGCGCTCACGCTGCTGCTGCGGCGCGACCCGCTGGCGACCGCCGCCGTGCTGGTGGTGGCCTGCTCCTGCTCCTTCGCCCTGGCCACGCCGATCGCGATGCTGGCCTCGATCGGCTCGGCCGCACGCCGGGGGCTACTGGTCAAGGGCGGCCGTTACCTGGAGACGCTGGCCCACGCCGACGTGCTGCTGATCGACAAGACTGGCACGCTCACCCTGGGCCGGCCCGAGGTGACCAGCGTCGTCTCGCTTGACGGTGCGAGCGAAAGCGAAGTCCTGGCACTGGCGGCCTCGGCCGAGCGGTACTCCGAGCATCCGCTAGCTGAGGCGATTCGCCGGGCGGCCGAGGCCCGCGGTCTCCTCCTCGCGGCCCCCGAGCGGTTCGAGGCACTGCCGGGGCTCGGCGTCCGCGCCCAGGTGAACGGGTATCAGGTGACGGTGGGCCGGCCCTCACTGATCGCTGCGGACGGGCTCGAGAAGTTGGCGTCTCGCCTGGAGGCGGAGGGGAAGACCGTGATCGTCGTTGCCCGCGACGGCAAGCCAGTGGGCCTGTTGGCGGTCGCCGACACGCCGCGTGCCGGCCTGGCCGAGTCGCTGGCAGCGCTCCGCCAGCTGGGGGTGCGGCAGATCGAGCTGCTGACCGGCGACAACCAGCATGCCGCCGCTGCGCTCGCTGGCCGGCTCGGGATCGCCTGGCGTGCGAACCTGTTGCCGGAGGACAAGATCACGGTCGTCCGGCGCTACCAGGAGCAGGGTCACGTCGTGGTGATGGTCGGCGACGGGATCAACGACGCGCCGGCACTGGCCCAGGCCAACGTCGGGATCGCCATGGGTGGGATCGGCACCGCGGTCGCGGTCGAGGCGGCGCATGTGGTGCTGCTGCGGGAAGACTGGGCGCTGGTGCCGCAGCTCTTCGGGCTAGCTCGGCGGGGGATGCGCACGGTCTGGCTGAACCTGGGGTTCACCGCGGCCTACAACCTGGCCGGGCTGACCCTGGCCGCGCTCGGCCTGCTGCCGCCAGCGCTGGCCGCAGCGGCGCAGTCGCTCCCTGACCTGTTCATTCTCGGCAATTCCTCCAGCCTATTGCGCCGGGGGTAGCCCTCACCCCCCTGTCCCCCTCTCCCGCATCGCGGGCGAGGGGTGGCGAAGCCGGGATAAGGGGGGCCGAACAGACCCTTAGAGCCGAACCCGCCCCACACCGTCCACGATGTCGATAGCGGTGCCGTAGGCGGCGGAGAGCTCCGCCATCCAGTCGAGGATTTCCTGGCCGTGGCGCGGATCGGCCAGGCGCGGCGTGCCGCGCTGGGGCCAGCCAGTCGACGGCCCCAGCGTCACCGGGTGCAGCTCGATGCCAACGAGCTCGCGGCCCGCGAACGTGCAGATTGGCAGCACCGTCTCCCAGTAGCGTGGCTCGGCCG
Source organism: uncultured Thermomicrobiaceae bacterium (assembly GCA_938082375.1). Taxonomy (GTDB): domain Bacteria; phylum Chloroflexota; class Chloroflexia; order Thermomicrobiales; family Thermomicrobiaceae; genus Thermalbibacter. Next base: position 106,985 of record CALKCJ010000019.1, on the reverse strand, counting down.
GGAAGCTGCGGGTGTCGTTCTGGGAGACCAGCCGGAACACCTCCGGCGGCGTCATCGAGGGGTCGGCGTTCATCGTCGCGTAGTCGTCCGCCGGGATGCGCTGGAGATACTCGTACTGGAAGATGAAGTTGCCCAGCGAGTAGAAGATCGGCTTACCCTTGTAGAGCTTTAGGCCGCGCAGCATGTGTGGCCCGTGCCCGATCACCATATCGGCGCCAGCGTCGATGCAGGCGTGCGCGAACTCGACGATGAAGTCGGCCGGCTGCCACATCTCATCTTTCGGCTCGTGGGCATGGATGCTCACCAGGGTGAGGTCGGACATCTCACGCGCGATCCGTACCGAGCGCGTGTTGCCGGCAAGATCGTCCTCATTGGGCTCGGTGCGGATCTCGAAGCGGTCGCCGACGATGAAGGAGCGCTCGGCGAAGATGAACTCGCCTTCCCGCTTGGGCGGCTTGCCGAAGCCCATCCAGATCCGCCACTGGCGCCATTTCTCGGCCCCGGTCAGCTCGGCGATGCGCTTCACAGCATCATAGCGCTCCTGATCCACCACATAGAGCGTGTCAAATCGCTGCGGGTTCAGCCCTGGGCGCCCCGGGGTGTCGGATCGCTGGGCACCAGCCTCCTGCCCCTTGGCGAAGGTCGAGGCGCAGGCCACCAGCCCGACGCGACCGGCCGCTGTCTCCAGGTAGGCCGGGCTGCGCGCTTCGTCCAAGTGACGACCGGCGCCGGCACAGACGAAATCGACCTCGCGCAGCACGCGCAGGGTCTCAAGGCAGCCGTGCTCGCCGTAGTTCAACGTGTGGTTGTTCGCGAAGGCGGTCAGGTTGAACCCCATGCGCCGCAGGTCGCGCGCCACCCCCGGCTCGGCCGAGAGGTTCATCCCGCCGCTCTCGACCACCGGTGAGCCTTCGTAGTTGCTCAGCGTCATCTCCATGTTGGTGAAGGCAACATCGGCCGAGCGGATCAGGCCGACCAACCGCTGGAACGGCTCGTCCCGATAGTCGGGCATCCGCCGGGTGATCAGCGCGTCGCCGGTTGCCGTCACCACGATCGGCTTCGCCATGCCCCTTTCCCTCCCTTCTCCTCTCGGCTTCGGTCTGGCCTGTCGAGCGGCCGGAGCCGAGCGATCTGGTTTCTGGTGAAGTCCGCTAGCCGCCCAGCCCGGAGGCTACAGGTCGATCCGCCACTCCAGATCCCGGTCGAACGGGTAGATCGGTCGGGGGAGCTTGCGGTAGGCCGCAGGGTCAAGCCGGGGGTTAGTGATGCCCGGCGTGTCCACCTCGATGATGTCGTGGGCGATCGGCCCAAAGGCGGCCCGGAAGTGGACGGAGGACTTGACGGCCAGGATCTGCTGGGCGGTCGGCTCGATCCCCTGGCTGCGGAAGACCCCGAGGTCAGTCGGCTGGTAGCGGTGTGTCGTGACCACGACCAGCACACAGCCGTCGCGCTGGCCACGCAGCTCGAGCACCGCCGTCGGCCCTAGGTCAACAGCCATGCCGGTGCTCATCGGGCCGTTGTGGGTGAAACGGCCCTCAGTCAGCCGCACGACCCGAGCCGTGACCTCGAGCGGCCGGCCGTGCCGCTCGTCCGTCTTGCCGCCGAGTCCGACGTTGATCGCTTCCCCCTCGCCGGCCGCCTGCGCCTGCTCGACGGCCTCGGGGTCGCGTAACACTGCCAGTGCGGCACGCTTCGCGCCGAGCCGCAGCAGCGCTTCCAGCAGCACCGTGCCGTCAGCCGGGGCGCCTCCGCCGGGGTTGTCACCGATATCGGCCAGCACGACCGGCCCCTCCGGCGCAGCCATCGCGCGCCGCACGGCCTCGTCCACCGGTACCGGGCGGACGGTGAACTGTTCACGCCGGTTCCAGACCTCCTGTGCCAGCCGGCAAGCCAGGCGGTGGGCGCGCCAGCGATCTCCCTCGGCGGTCACAATCACGCTGAAGCCGGTGATCGGGATGTCAGCCCAGGGGAAGCCCGGCAAGTAGCTCACGTTGAGGATCCCGTTCTCGTTCTCGAGGTCGCGGGCCAGGTGCTTGAGACCCAGCATCGGCTCGGCGTGGGTGTACTGCCGCTGGAGGCCAGCCAGGAGCGGGATCTTGACCAGCGCCGAGGCCGGGAGTACGCCGCCGCGGACGATGCGGGCCATCAACAGGCCAGCCTCGTAGCCGCGCTGCCAGGTATCGGTGTGCGGGTACTCGTCATAGGCGACGGCAACGCTCACCAGGTCGACCATCTCCTGCGAGATGTTGCCGTGTAGGTCGAGCGTAACCACGAGCGGCACCTTCGGCCCAACTACCTCCCGCACCCGGCGCAGGATGTAGCGCTCGCCGTCGTCGTCCAGCTCCGAGACCATGGCGCCGTGGAGCGCTAGGAGCACACCGTCGAGCGGCCCCTCTTCCAATGCCCAGTGCAGGCCCTCGCACAGCCGGCGTGTCAGCTCCGTCGTGGCCTCAGCCGTCACTGGCCCACCCGGCACCGCTGAGGCTATCAGTGTGGGGACCAGCGTAAAGGCGAAGTCCCGCGCGGCGTCGATGAAGCCGCCGGGGCAGGTTCGGGTACCAGTGTAACGGTCGAGCAATTCCGGCCCTTCGGCCAGCGACCGCTGCGCGAAGTCCTCGAGTGTGGTCGGCACCACCGAGAACGTGCTGCTCTCGTGGCTGATACCGCCGATCGCGATCCGCATCGCCGCCCTCCCTCAGTGTGTTCTCCGCCCAAGACCGGAGCTGCCGGCCCTACTCCCGCTGCCGCGGGTCGAGCGCATCCCGCAGCCCGTCGCCGAACAGGTTGAAGGCGAGCACCGTGAGCGTAATCGCCACTCCCGGTGCGATCGCGATCTGCGGGTAGTGACGGATGAAAGCCCGGCCATCGCTGATCATAGCGCCCCAGGACGGCGTCGGCGGCTGCACGCCGAGCCCCAGGAAGGAGAGTGCGGACTCCAGGATGATGATGCCGCCGATCCCGAGCGTGGCGAGGACGATCACTGGCCCCATGGCGTTGGGAAGAATGTGCCGCAAGATGACGCGAGCCTGACCGGCGCCAGAAGCCCGGGCAGCCAGGACGAACTCGCGCTCACGCAGGCTCAGCACGTCGGCGCGGACGACCCGCGCGTACGACGCCCAGGTCGTCGTTCCGATTACGACGATCACCGTCACCAAGCTGGGCCCGATGATCGCCGCGAGGACGATCAGGAGCACCAGCGTAGGGAACGCCATAAGGGTATCGACAAAACGCGAGAGTATCGAGTCCACCCAGCCCCCGAAGAAGCCAGCCGTCGCCCCGATCATCACGCCAATCGTAACCGCGATAGCGGTCGCTCCCAGCCCAACCAACATCGCGATCCGCGAGCCCCAGATAATCCGGCTCAAGATATCCCGACCGACGTGATCGAAACCCAAGGGGTGTGCCCAGGACGGCGGGGCGCCGCGCATGGCGGTGTCCTGGGCGATCGGGTCATAGGGGGCGAAGAGCCCGGGGACGAGCGCGAAGACGACTAGTATGCCGATGAACGCGAGGCCGACGAGCCCAGGGCGATAGCGCTTGAAGCGCCGCCAGGCGCGCGAGAACTCCGATCGTCGTTCACGTTCGAGCCCGCTCAGGCCCGAGATCCGTTCTGTAGCAACGGCAGAGCGAGGCACCTCGGCCATCCTGCCCGGCTCCTCACTGGATCCGGATACGCGGGTCGATATACGCATAGACCAGGTCGGTCAGCAGGTTGCCGATGACCACGAGAATAGTCAAGAGAAAGACGATCGCCTGGACGACCTGGTAGTCGAGCCGGTCGATCGAGAGGATGAAGAGGCGGCCCAAACCAGGCCAGGCGAAAACCGTCTCGACGACGATGGTGCCGCTCAGGATGAACGCCAACCGATAGCCGATAATGGTGATCACGGGCAAGAGCGCATTGCGCACCACGTGCCGGAAGATCACTGTCACTTCGCTAAGCCCCTTAGCACGGGCGGTGGTCACGAAGTCCTGGTGGAGTACCTCGATCGTTGCGCCCCGGGTCAGACGAGCCAGGACAGCCATCTGCTCCGTCGCCAGCACGGCGACCGGCAGAATATAGTGCTGCCACGAGCCGGAGCCGCCGGAAGGGAGCCAGCGGAGCTTCTGGGCGAAGATGATAATCAGCATAAGGCCGATCCAGAAATTCGGGAGGGCCACGCCGAGCGTCGCGCCAACCATACTGGAGTAATCGAACAAGGAGTAGCGCCGGACGGCAGCCAGCACGCCAGCCGGTATGGCAACCACGAGAGCGACCGCGAAGGCATAGAGGTTCAGCTTGAGCGTGACCGGCGCCGCCTCCAGGAGCATCTGGCTCACCGGCACTCCGGTGCGCACCATCGACTGGCCGAAGTCGCCGCGGAGCATGTTGCCCAGCCAGACGAGGTACTGCTCATACCAGGGCCGGTCAAGCCCCCACTTTTTGGTGATCGCATCGATCACCTGCTGAGAGACCTCGGCCTCGCCGATCATGATATCGACCGGACTCCCCGGTGCCAGGTGCATGAGGCCGAACGTCGCCAAGGTCACCAGGAAGATGACGATCAGCCCCTGGAGGAGCCGGCGCACGATGTACTGGAACATTAGTCCACCTGCAGCTCAGCGCGTAGGCAGACGCCGCTCACGCATTTATTCCTCGATCCACCACTGGTATGCCTTGCGGTAGAGCTGCGACCCGGCCAACGCGGACTCGGGCAACCCCTTGATTCGCTTGGTGAAGATGTTAAACCAGTCCCAGAACATCATGTAGAGGAACGGCACGTCCTCGGCCACAAGCTTCTGTACTTCGCTATAGATCTCCTTGCGCTTCTGCGGATCGACCTCCTTGATGCCGTTATCGAGGAGTTCGTCCATCCGTGGATTCTTGTAGTGCGAGAAGTTGTTGACCGCGTTCGAACGTAGGGTGGCGGAGGCATCGGGATCACCGCCCCCACCTCCATACGTCCAGTTGAAGAGCGAGGCATCCATTTGACCAGCGCGCAGCTTCTCCGTAATGGTCGCGACCGGGGCCTCAGCGAGCTGCATGTCGATGCCGACAGCCTTGAAATACTGCTGGACGACTTCGGCTTCGGGGCGTCGAGCCTGGTCGCCAGTAATCGTCGTGCAGGTGAACGAGAGCTTGACGCCGTCCTTCTCTCGGATACCGTCGCCGTCGGTATCGACCCAGCCGGCCTCCTCCAGCATCTGCTTGGCCCGCTCAGGGTCGTAGGGATACTGCTTCACGTTCGGCTCATACCACTGTTCGAGCGCTGGCGAGAGGTTCGCCGTCGCGAGCACTGCGGTGCCGCGGAAGATGTCGTCGATCACCTTCTGGCGATCGATCGCGTGCATCATCGCCTGTCGTACCGCTTTGTCGCTGAGGATCGGGTGCTCATTGTTCAGCGGGAAGTGGTTGACCGCGACCGACGAGGTGCGAAAGACGGTGTAGTTCGGGTCCTTGGCAAAGCGCAGGTTGTCCTCAGCCACCAGCGGCCAGACGGCGGAGTCAGCCTCACCGGTCTCGAGCATGATCGCGCGAACGGACGCCTCAGGCACGATCTTCTCGGTGAAGCGGTCGAGGTACGGTCGACCGCGGAAATGCTCGTCGAATGCCTCCACCGTGGTGAACTCGGCGGCGCGCCACTCCTTAAGCTTGAAGGCGCCGGTGCCAATCGGGTTCGAGGCATAGCCCTCCTTGCCCACCTTGCCGTGGTGATGTTCAGGCAAGATGAACGTCGTCGCGGCCCGTACCAGGAACGGCGCGTCCGGCTGCTTCATATGAATGATGACCGTACGCTCGTCTGGCGCCTCCACTCGGTCGATATTTCGGAAGAGCGCCGCATTGACAGCGGCGTTGTCGGGGTTCATGTACCACTCGAACGTATACTTGACGTCGTTGGAATCGAAGATCTCCCCATCGTGGAACTTGACCCCGTCCCGCAACTTGAAGGTATACGTCAGCCCATCTTCGGCCACGTCGTACGACTCTGCCAGCACAAGCTCGAGTTGGTAGTTCTCGTCGAGCTCGATCATGCCGTTGTGGATCTGGGTCACGATGACCCAGTGGACCGTCGGGCCCGCGTCGTCCGGGTGCAGGCTGGCGATCTCGTGGTGACCGGTCACGATCATTTCCCCGCCGTATTTCCCCTCCGGCGCGGGTGTCGGGGTCACCACCGCCGGTGTGGTGACAATGGCCGGTGGCCTGGTCGGCGTCGGCGACGCAGCCGCTGCGGGGGCTGCCGGGGTTGGCGAGGGCGCTTCCTCTTGCGCGCCCCGGCAGGCTGCGAACAGTCCGAAAGCAGCGAGCCCAGCCACCCCAGCCGTCGCTCGCTTCAGGAGGACTCGCCGAGTCAGGCCAGCTGCAGGTGTACAGCGGAGCAACTCGTCGAATCGTGGCATTGCTCTACCCCCTCACAACGTCACGGGCATCACAACCCGCTCAGAAGACCGACGTAAGCACGCTGCGCGTTTACTACCCTGCGCGCACTGTAGCAGCAGCTACCAGCTCGGTCAAGACAGAGGGTGTTCAGGGGATCGGTTCAGAATCGCGACCGGGGTGGATCTGAGGAGCGAGAGGCCTGGAGCGCAGTGAGGGCGGTAGGCAGCGCGCGCTGCGCCCGCTCTGCCGCCTCCGGTTCGGCTGGAGCCGGCCGATAACGCGCCGCCTGGTAGAGTCGCGTCAGCTCGTCCAGCGGCCCGGCCACCTCGGGCAGGCATTCGACCAGCACACGCTCGTACTCCTGCGGTGTCTGCGCCGGGCGACGTCCCAGCCCCACGCGGCCGGCCTGGAGAAGCAGTTGCCGGTAAGCCAGGCGAATACGCAGCGTGTAACGCCAGCGATGATCTCCTCGCAGCGCATCGAGCGGGTCTGGCCGGCCGGGCCGCCGGCGCAGGATCCGGCGCAGGCGCCGGCGCAGCCCGTTGAGCGAGGGCGGGCCTTCCAGCGCCAGCTCGCGCTCCTCCGGCGTCGGCACGCGCCAGCGCCGGCGCCGCCGGTAGACCCAGCGCACGAGCCAGGAGACGATCGTCGCCAGGACCAGACCGGCCAGCAGGTAGCGCACCGGGTCAGCCACCTCGATCTGGAGTCGCGCCACATCATGGAGCCGGCTCAATGGCTCGAGCAACCAGCCAGCCCGGCCGCCGGCGAGCGAGCGCCCGAGCCCCTGCCGTTCAAGGAACCAGAGGATCGGTAGGATGAGGATGAACGTGAGCAGGGCGAGCAGCAGGACAATGACCCGCAGCAACAGGCCGATCACCCAGAGCACCGGCCAGAGGATCAGCCAGAGCAGTTCGAGGACCTGCCGGTTGACGATCCCGGCGATGACCACTGCCAGCAGCACGACCCCGGCCAGCGCGCCGAGCACGGCCAGTAACCAGCTCCCGCCGAGGGGCCCGCTGCTCCGGAGCGCCTCCAGCCGCAAGCGCGCGAGCCCGATCCCCGCCAGCGCGGTCGTCACAAACCAGAGCACTGCCGCCGGCAATCTCGAGCGGATCGCCCCCTCCGGCGGCGAGGCGATCAAGGCCAGTACCAGGCCGCCGGCAAGCAGCAGGCTCCCCCAGCGGAGCAGGTCGTAGGTCGACTCGAGCGACGGCTCGCCACGCGTCCGCCCCCGCCACCAGGCGTAGCCGATGACGGCCACCACCCCCCATCCCGGGCGCTCGGCCTCACTCGGCCGGAAGATCAGCGACCGGGCAAAGCCAGACACCCAATCGGAGTCCAGCCAGGGAGCGGACGGGAACATCGCCAGCCTGGCAGCGAGCAGCAGCGAGAGGCACAACGCAACGCCGAGCACGATCTCGTAGGCGCCGCTGCGCACGTAGAGCGCCTCCAGCAGCCGTGGTAGCCCATAGCCAGCCAGGAGCAGGGCGACCAGCAGCAGCGCCGGGAAGGGCGAGAACGGCGCCGCCCTGCCCGGGAGCAGCGCGCCCACGTAGACGTAGACGATTGCCGCCTCAGCCAAGATCATCGTCGCGGCGAGCGACTCGATCCGCCAGTCGATCGCTGCCTGGAGCGGGGTCAGCGGTGGGAGCCTGGCCAGGAGCCGTCTCGCCGTCACAGTGCCCTCCCGCCATCCACCGCGAACACGTAGCGATGCCGGCCAGCCCACTGTGGCCCCAACAGGTTCTCGGGCAAGTGGTGGATGTGCAAGCCAGGCAGCACTGGCGCGGCATAGTCCCCGATCTGGAGCAGCATGACTTGTCGCCCCTCATCGAGCAACCGGGTCAGCACAGCGACCAGCGGCTCGGTCATCAGGGCCGAGATCACGACGATGGTGCTCCCCCATGGGAACTGCCGGGTTTCATCGCGCAGCAGGCGGGGAAAGCTGCTCGCCGCCAGCGGGGTGAGCTTCGCCAGCCCTTCGAGGATGGCTTCTGCCTGACGTGGGCCACGGCCCGGATGAATGCGAAGCGGCTGATCCGAACCCGACAGCACCCCATTCGCGTAGATGCCAACCAACCACCGCTGCCCTAGCCCGTGGGTAGCCAGCGAGGCCGCCGCCACGATCGCGCTCTCGGCCCGGACGTAGTCCATCCCTTCCCAGTAGCGCTCGAACGTCTCCAGGTTGAGGAAGATCCCGACCTGGACAGCAGCGGTCGGCTCGAAAACCTTCACCTGGATCCGCTGCGCGCGGGCCGTTGCCTTCCAGTGGATCGTGCGGAAGCTGTCTTCCGGGTGGTAGTCACGCACGCCGATCGGCCGCGTCGGGTCGGTCAACAGGTAGCGTTGCAGCCGGGTCTCGCCGAAAGGATAGCGCGCCGGCAATCCCAGGTCGCTCAGTGGCACGCGCCGCGGGTAGACGAGCAGCGGCTGTGTCACAGCCCGTCGCTCACTGCGGGCGAAGAAACCGAAGAGATCGCCCGCACGCAGCTCGGCCGGGCCGACGGCGAATGCGCCGCGCTCGGGACAATCGAGCGTGAAGGTAAGCCGTACCCGCTCGTACCAGCGGAGTGCGGTAGTCAGGTGCAGCGCATTCATCCCGTACCAGGAGCTGGGGACGACCTCGAAGTCACGCACCTTGAGGCGGTCGGAGATCTGGAGCGTCAGGTCAAGCCAGGGTACCGGCCGCCAGCTCCGGTTGATCAGCGAGACCGCCAGCACGACCGACTCATCGGGGAAGACACGGCTCTCGGAGAGGGAGATCGCCAGCTCGACCTGGTCGAGGCTCGAGCGCGCCCACAGCCAGCTCACGGTGGCCGCGGCCAGCACCGCAGTGGCCAGCAGCGAGAGCGCCGGCTGGCCGGCAAGCACGCCCGCGACGAGCAAGATGCCAGCCCCGTAGAACCACAGCGCGGAGAAGAAGCGGCTCTCCACCGGCGCCCAGATCCACGTGCTCAGCTTCGCCCGGAAGGTGTGCAGCGTTTGGATGAGCCAAACCTTGCTCATAATTGCTCAACCGGGACGTGGACGGTCTCGACGATCTCGTGGAGGAGCTGCCGGACGTCGCGCCCGCGCAGCCGTGCCTCGGGGCTGAGGATGATCCGGTGGGCGAGCACCGGGGTCACCAGCTCCTTGACGTCGTCAGGGAGCACGAAGTCGCGGCCGCGGAGCGCTGCGAGGGCCTGGGCACAGTGGAAGAGTGCGAGCGTGCCGCGGGGGCTCACGCCGAGCTCGATCGCCTCGTGTCGCCGGGTCGCCCGCGTGATCTCAGTGATGTACCGGCGCAAATCGTCCTCGACGTAGACCGCCCGGCAGGCCACCGCCGCGCGGAGCAACTCCTCCGGCGTGGTCACCGGTTCCAGCTCGTCCAACGGGTTCCGCGTCTGGAAGCGAGCCAGCATCGCGACTTCCTCGTCAGCCTGCGGATAGCCGATCACGATCCGGAGCAAGAAGCGGTCGAGCTGCGCCTCCGGTAACGGGAAGGTTCCTTCGATCTCGACCGGGTTCTCAGTGGCTAAGACGAGGAAGGGGCGGGGCAGCGACATCGTCTCACCCTCGACCGTCACTGTGCGCTCCTGCATCGCCTCGAGCAGCGCCGACTGCGTGCGCGGTGTGGCCCGGTTGATCTCGTCGGCGAGCAGGATGTTGGTGAAGACCGGGCCTGGCCGGAACTGGAACTCGCCGCTCCGCTGGTTGAAGAAGGTGAGGCCGCTGATGTCGGAGGGCAGCAAGTCGGGCGTGAACTGGATGCGACGGAACCGCCCTCCGATCGAGCGGGCGATAGCGCGGGCCAGCGTGGTCTTGCCCACACCGGGCACGTCCTCGATGAGCACGTGCCCCTCGCAGAGTAGTGCGACTAAGATCAGCTCGGTTACCGCGTCTTTGCCAATGATCACCCGGCCGACGTTCTCGATGACCCGCTGGCCCAGGGCGGCGACGGTACCGATCACGACAGCGCGCTCCTCCTCGCGTGCTGTGCCTCGATGCGCACAATTGTACTTCTCACTGCCGTGGCGGGCACAGCGGGGACGGTGCTGGTCGCTCCGCGCTGGTAGTTGCTGTAGCCGAGGTGATTGCCGGCGTCGTTGCCCTCGTCGGCTTCGTACCCCCTGGCTGACCTCCCCGGCCTATTCGCCGTCGGCAACGCTATCACCGAGGCGTTCAGGGGCAGAACGGCCTTGGACGCGATCCTGGCGCAGATGGCTGCGGCTGAGATCGGTCTCGGCACCGCGAGCGCGCGCTCTCGCTGGGACTGCTGGTTCTCAGTATCCTTGCGGCGATCGCTGGGTAACCATCACCTGGCCGGTCACCGTCCGGTGGCGTGAAGCGCGGCGCAGTAGCAAGCTACATTGCTCTAACACGGGAGGAAGAGCATGGTCCGTAGGGGGCTGGCCGGCTGGCTCCACCGGATGAGGCGAGGCGAAAGCGGCGAGTTGCAACGCGCCGCGCTGTTCGGCGTCTTCTTCGGGCTGGTGCTCTGCCTGGTCGTCTTCCTGTCTTTGGTGCTCCTCTCATTCCTGACTCAGCTTCGATAGACGCGGACGGGCAGTATCGCGCTGCCCAAGACGTCTGTCGGGGCGTCCGAGGAGGATGGGCCCCACCCCTGGACGTCGAGAGTGAAAGCGTCTTTGCTCCTCGCCAGTCCTCTGTAGCGAAACTTTGAGGCTGCATGGGAGATTAGTCGACCATCGCCACTCGCTCTCTCTTGCGGTCGCCGGGCGTGCCGCGCCGCGCTAGCATTCGTGGTGCTGAATCACACTCGCCCGGGAGGGAGGTTGCCGATGTCGAGGTTCTGGGTGCGCCTGCTCGTCCGCCTGCTGCTCGGCCGCCGGCTCCCGATCACCGAAGGCCGGCTCACAGTTCCGGGACTCCGGCAGCCGGTCGTCATCCGCCGCGATCGCTGGGGTGTCCCACACATCAGTGCTCAGACTGACCCCGACGCTTGGTACGCGCTCGGCTTCTGCCAGGGGCAAGATCGGGCGTTCCAGCTCGAGCTGTTGCGCCGAGTGGTGCGCGGAACGGTCGCTGAATTACTCGGCCCCCCGGCGCTGCCGATCGACCGCCTTTCCCGGCGAGTCGGCTTCCGCTACGCCTCCGAGCGTCAGCTCGACGCGATCGAACCTGAGCTCCGCGCTCTGGCCGGTGCCTTCGCGCAGGGGATCAATGCCGGCATGCGGTATGGGCTGAAGCGCCGCCCGCACGAGCTCGTGCTGTTGCGCGGCCGCCCAGGTGAGTGGGACCTCGCCGACGTCCTCGGCATCGTCAAGGTCATGTCGTTCTCTCTGGCCTCCAACTGGACCTCGGAGCTGGTGCGGCTCAAGGTGCTGACCATGGACGGGCCCGACGCCCTCCGCGCCCTCGATCCGAGCTATCCTGACTGGCACCCGGTGACGGATCCGCCCGGTATCGACGCCGGCCCGTTGCTCGACCGCCTGGCTGAAGAGCTTGCTCGGCTGGAACCGTTGCTTGGGGGCAGCGGATCGAACAACTGGGTCGTCGCCGCCTGGCGCACCGCCACCGGCAGGCCAATCCTGGCCAACGACCCGCATCTCGACCCGACCCTGCCACCCTACTGGTACCTCGCACATCTGCGCACGCCCGAATGGGCCGTCGCTGGCGCCGCGCTCGTCGGCACGCCGGCCATCGCTGCCGGCCACAACGGGTTCGCGGCGTGGGGCGTCACCGCCGGCCTCTCGGACAATACCGACTTCTTCCTGGAAGAGATCGGGCCCGATGGTCGCTCCGTTCGCGAAGGCGAGCGTTTCGTGGCCTGCCGGCTCCGGCGCGAGCGCATCGAGGTTCGCGGCTCACAACCCGTCGAGGACGTCGTGCTCGAGACCTCCCGCGGGCCGATCGTCACCCCTGTCCTGACTGGCGTCTCGCGGGCGCTGTCGCTTCGCGCGGTCTGGCTCGACCCCTTACCGATCGGTGGCTTACTCCGCTTGCACCGGGTGCGCTCGTTCGCCGAGTTCCGTCAGGCACTGGCCGAATGGCCGCATCTCCCGCTCAACGTTGTCTACGCCGATGTCACTGGGACAATTGGCTGGCAGCTCGCCGGCCAGGTGCCACGCCGCCGTTGCGGCTCCGGACTGATTCCCCAGCCAGGCTGGCTGCCTGGCGCTGGCTGGGAGCCCGACCTCCTGCCTGCCGATGCGCTGCCGTGGGCCGAGAACCCGCCAGCCGGGTTCATCGCCACGGCGAACAATTGCCCACGGCGTGACGGAGATGGCCCCTTCCTTGGGGCTGATTACCTGGATGGCTATCGGGTTGCCCGCATCATCGAGGCGCTCGGCTCGCGATCCGACTGGGATATCCGAAGCACCCAGGCACTCCAGCTCGACGTCCTCTCGCTTCCATGGCGGGAAGTACGTGACGTCGTCCTCTCCGTCGCCGCCGATGATCCGGCCGCACAACTGGCGCTGAGACTGCTGCGCGAGTGGGACGGGCTGGTGGCCGCCGACTCGCCTGCCGCCAGCGTCTTCGAGTGCTTCCTTGCGGAGCTGGCTCGCCGCGTCGTAGCAGCCAAGGCACCGCGCAGCGCCGAGTGGGTGCTCGGTCAGGGATTCGGCGGCTTCAGCGATGGGTCGAGCTGGAGCATCCGACGCACTGGCCACCTGGTGCGCCTACTCCGGGCTCAGCCTGACGGCTGGTTCGACTGCCCCTGGGACGAGGTGATCGCCGCGGCACTCGCATCGGCCGTGCGCTACCTCGAAGGGCGCTATGGCCCTGACCCCGACGGCTGGGCCTGGGGCCGGGTGCGCCCGCTGACGCTGGTTCACCCGCTGGCCGACCCCCTGCGCGCCCCGCGGGCTCTGCAGAAGCTGTTCAACCTCGGGCCATTCCCCTGGGGTGGCGATGCGAATACCGTGTCGGCCGCGGGCACGACCCCACTCGATCCCACCGGGCGGGTCACCTTCATGGCGTCGTTACGTCTCGTCGTCGACGTCGGCAACTGGGACGAGACCAGGGTGGCGCTACCGGGCGGACAATCCGGCAACCCGCTTTCGCCGCACTACGCTGACCAGCTCCGCCTCTGGCTGCACGGCGAGGGATTCCGCCTTGTCTGGTCAGAAGAGGCTGTCGCCCAAGCGACGGTCGCCACCCTCGAGCTTGTTCCGGTGGCCCGGCAGTTCGGCGGAGACGGGAAGTAGCGTGCCGGCGCCGCAGCGGGCCGGCCTGCGGCTCGCATGCGACGATCGCATCGTCGAGGATAGAGAGCGGCATACTGACGACAGGCGTGCGAGCGGACACGAGAGCCGGGGATGCAGGCGAGAACTGCCGGGTAGGTGGGCTCGGCTCGACCCGATCTGCCATGGCCGGCCCCGTCGGGCAGAAACGCCGTGAGCTCCCCCGGAGACACGATTGGAGAGACTGCAATGGTCGCCAGCGAGCGCAGCGAACGAGCGTTCTCGTTTCTTCGCCTCAACGAGCGCGGGGCCAAGCCGCGAACGCGCGGCATCACTGAGATCCGCGGCCCCTACTACACGCCGATGGGCAAGCGATACCTCGAAGACATCCTGGAGACGATGGGCGCCTGGGTCGATAGCCTCAAGTTCGCCGGCGGGTCGTTCGCGCTGATGCCGCGCGACCGACTGGTCGAGATCGTCGAGCTCTGCCACCGCTACGACGTCCAGGTCTCGACCGGCGGCTTCATCGAGCGCGTCCTCCTGCAGGGGCCGGACGCGGTCGACCGCTACGTCGCGGAGTGCCGGGCGGTTGGCTTCGATATCATCGAGATCTCGGCCGGTTTCATCACACTGCCGACGGACGACGTGCTGCGGCTGATCGAGCGGGTGCAGAAGGCGGGCCTCAGGCCGAAACCGGAAGTCGGCATCCAGTTCGGCGCCGGTGGGGCCAGCGCGGTTGAGGCCTTGGAGGCCGAAGGCACTCGCGACGTGGAGTGGGCCATCGCCCAGGCCAGGCGCTACCTGGATGCTGGCGCCTGGATGATCATGGTCGAATCAGAGGGGGTCACCGAAAACGTGCGCACCTGGCGTACGGACGCGGCGGCGAGGATCATCACCGCGCTGGGACTGGAACGGGTGATGTTCGAGGCCGCCGACCCACCGGTCTTCGAGTGGTACATCAAGCATTATGGCCCCGAGGTCAACCTGTTCGTCGACCATAGCCAGATCGTGCAGCTGGAGTGTCTGCGCTCCGGCATCTGGGGGTACCGCCAGCTTGTGGGGCCGGGTACTGACCTACAAGGGCTGATGCTGACAGCCTGCGACTGAAGTAACCGCGAGGAGGCCGCTCGTCGCGTCAGGGCTGGCCGAGCAACGCGGGAGCGTCGACGCGCCGGAAGAGAGCGTAGCCAGCCAAAGCACCGTCGAGGAGAAAACCGTCCGGCGGACGTTCGGCGAAACGCCGGCTCACCTCGTCTGCGGGATGGACCGCTCTACTGGCGACAAGCAGGTAGGCCACCTGCTCCCGCGGCCGATCGAGTGCCGAGGTGAACGCCGCATCAGTCGGCAGCAGGAAGGGCCTAGCGGTTCCTGCGCGGGCGATGACCCGGTAGGCTACGCGGTCGTCGGCCAGGATCGAGTGTGGTGGAGCCTGAGCTAGCCTGGCTGCCAGTGCACGCTCCGACCTGGCCTCAACAGTGATTTGGCCGAGGGTGACCGCGTTTCGCCAGTCCGCAAGCCAGGGATGCCGGGTGGTAAGCGTCGAGCTCGTCACCACCTGCAGGAGCGCCACCACAACCAGCACGATGCTCCCCAGGCGCGAAACCCGGCGCGGGATGCCGGCCAGGGCGACCAGGCTGTACGTCCCCAGCGCAAGCAGCTCACCGTACGCGAAGCCAGCGGCGCGGATCGTGACGAGGATCAGTGGCATCGAGACAAAGGCGATGATCAGCCGTCGCCTCCGCTGGACGTTCAGCCCGGCAACCGCGAAGAAGAGCGGCTGGAGCAACAGCTCTCTCAGCGTCTGCCTCGCGCTCCACACCACCGCGCCCACAACAGAACCGGTTCCGGCCGCAGGGATGAGGACAGGGGTCACCGGGTCGGTTAGAAAGCGGAGCGGGTCACCAGTAAAGACCCAGTTGAGGTAACTCCAACTCGCGAGTGACCAGAGCGCTGGGAAGACGATAACCATCATCCTTGCCACATCCGCCTGAGGAGACCGATCCTCGCCATCCGCTCGCAGGTGCGAGTAGATCGGTGAAGAGACCGCGAACGCCAGCGCAAAGACGATCGCATAGAAGCTCGCGAAGAACGCGAGTCCGAGCACAAGGCCTGCGGTGAACCCGCTCCACGTATGCCCGAGGCGCACGAAGTTCAGGAAATAGTGCCAGGCGACCAGCACGAGATGGAGAGCGAGCATCTCTGGCAACGATTGTGTTGCGAGGAAGAGCACGTTCGGCACTAAAACCACGCTGGCAAGCAACAGCGTCTGGACGACCAGCGGGAGCTCCGTGCGTCGCAGGTCGTACCAGAGCAGCCAGGCTGTCGCACCGGCGGTTATGCCGGACAGGAGCGACACTGTCCAGGCGCTCGGCCAGACCGTGGCCAGCAGGAAGGGTAAGGGAGGGTACACAAAACCGATCACCTCCAGCCGTCCCCGGTCGGCTGCCAGGAGCGCCTTGGCCAGAACAAGCGCGTGTGAATCGCTGAGGAACCCAACCCGGTTGGTGTAGAGCGCGAGGGCGACGAAGGGAAAACTAAACAGCATCACCCGAATCAGGTGGCCGCGCCAGCTCACATCGGCCAGCCGCAACGCATCAGGCGGCAGGCTCTCCGGGCTGACCGGGATGGGTTGTCGAGGTCGCGTAACGGCTGAGGCCATGGAGCGTCTTCTCCCAGTAGAACGGCCGCGTGAGCAGCTGCCAAAGCGCTCGGTAGGCAGCGATCGAGTGGAGCATCCAGTACAGCGGGTGAAGGAGAGCGAAGGGGATCAGCGAGTAGAGCCGCCGTTTGAAGACGGCGAGCATGCTGAGGTAGATCATCAGCCCATTACCGATCAGCAAGTTGAACAGACTGATATATAGGACGGCCGGTGGAAACAGCGCCTGCCCGATCGACGACCGAGCCAGCAGCCACGCCACATACAGTGCCCAGAGAATCGGCACACAGAGGAAGGTCAGCGGTGTACCGCCGACCAGCATGACAAACCCGAACAGGTTACGCCAGCCGCTGCTGCGCACGAGTTTCACTGGGTTGCGGGTATGAACCAGAAAGGTCTGCATGTACCCCTTGATCCACCGCGACCGCTGGCGGATCCAGTTGCCGTACCGGCTGTTCGCCTCCTCGTACGTGGTCGAGTTGATCACGCCGACCTTATACCCCTCTGCAGCCGCACGCAGGCCTAGGTCAGCGTCCTCAGTTACGTTGAATGGATCCCAACCGCCAAGCTGCCGCAGCAGCTCGGTACGGAAATGGTTGCTCGTGCCGCCAAGCGGGATGGGAAGCCGCAGGTGATCCAACCCTGGCAAGATGTAGTCGAACCAGTACGAATACTCGAGGGTGAACATCCGGGTGAGGACGTTCTCGGTCGCGTTGTAGTAGTTCAGAGCGGCCTGCACGCAGACCAGCTCCGGCGGCCCCTTCCGAAAGGCGATGACCGCTTTCTTGAGCTGGTCAGGCTCCGGACGGTCTTCGGCATCGTAGATGGTAAGATACTCCCCTTTGGCGAAGAATAAGCCGACGTTGCAGGCCTTCGGCTTGGTCTTCGGCTCGCCATTCGGCACGGTCACGAACGTGACCGTCTCCGGCGGCCGGGCAGCGCGCGCAGCCGCGGCGGTCTCCTCGTCATCTTCTTCGAGCAGAAGTAGGATCTCGAGCTTACTGGAGGGATAGTCCAGACGACGGAGGTTCTCGATGAGATCCCCGATCACATTGGCCTCGCGGTAGACTGGAACCAGAATGGTATAGGTCGGCAGCTCGTCATCACGGAGTGCCGCGACCTCTTCACCACTGATGGCCTGTACGTGCTCGAACTGTGCTCCTGCCATCGAGACGACGAACCGGAACAGCACGTTCGCCAGGAAGCCGACGTTGACCAGCGCGACGAGTGCAATGAGCGTCGCTGTCGTCGCCAGGTACAGGCCAGCAGCGATCCCCAGGCCTAGGGTGACCAAAGCGCCGAGCTGCCAGCGCGTGAAGACCGTGCGGGCGCTCTCGCTCGGATTGCGGTAGTACAAGCCCATCGTAGCGCGATCGAGCAGCGCCTCCCGGAAGCTTTGCCGGATGGCGTAGTCGATGTCCCAATCGGTCGTCACCGCTGGCTTGATCTCGACGGGGCCGAGGACACCGCGAATATACTCAGCCAGCGCTGGCGACGGTGGCTCGGAGGTCGCCACGAGCACGTCGCCGTCTTCCCAGCGCACCGGGACGAAGCGTTCGGCGACCAGCAGTTCAGGGTCGAAGCGCCGCGCCAGACGTTTGTCGACCGGCTGGTGTAGCAGATCGACAAACGGATATCCCCACAGTTCAGCCAGAACCTGGTAGAGCTGCCAGCGTCGGACGAGCCCGAGCGCGATGAGGATACGCCCAAGCCGGTCGCCCGTTCGCCGCTGGAGCTCCAGCGCGCGCTCGAGCTCGTCCGGATGGAGCAGCCCGCGCTGGACAAGAGCCTCGCCCAGGCGTGCTCTCGTCTCGCTTGCCTGTCGGGGTGAGACCGCAGCGCTACTGGTTTTCGCCAGATTGGTCATCAGTCGTTGGCGCCCGTCGGCTACGCGAGTGAGAGGTCGCCGTCGCCAGAAGGCGACCGGGCATCTATCGGCGGCTGGCGCTGCTCCACTCGCCAATGGCTGGGCCGTACACCCGATCACGAGCGCTCCCGCGACCGCTCGAAAGGCTGTCGAGCGGCGTGGTAACCGCCATGCTCTCTTTTCGTCGTGAAGCATGCGGCTGTGAATGGTACCGAGGTCACGATTTGCCGGAGACGCTGGGCGGAACCGTGAGCGATGGTCACTCTTCGGTCAGGCCGAAGAGGTCAGCCAGCGTTGCCAGATACTGGCCCTCCGTGCCTCGCTCTCGCAGGCGCGTGATCGGCCGGTGGAGGAGCTTGTTCGCGATCCCATGGCTGAGCGCCAGCACCACTTGCCGGTCTCGCTCGCTCAGGTGGGTGAGCCGGCGCAGCGCCCTGGCCGTCTCCGCCTCGCGGATCGCTTCGACCTGCTCCCGCAACTGGCGGATGAGCGGAGCCACCAAGCGCGCACGCTCCCACTCCAGGAACTCTCGTACCTGCTCTTCGATGATGGCCTCGACCTGAGGGATCGCGTCCTCCCGGCTGCGCCGTCCCGCTGCGCATAGCTCCTGCAGAGCATCGATGTCGCGGAGGTCGACATCGGGCAACTCGGCGACCTCCGGCTCGACGTTCCGCGGGACGGCCACGTCGATGAGCAGAAGGTGCCGACCGCACCGAGCGGTGACCAGCGGCTCGAGCCGGCGCTTGGTCAGCACCGGTTCCGGAGCGCCGGTCGTGACGATGGCGAGGTCGACGCTGGCAAGCGTTTCCTCCAGCGCTTCCCAGGCAACCGGCTGCGCCTCCAGCTTGCGCGCGACCGCGAGCGCTCGCTCGCCGGAACGGTTGGCGATCCCAAGCCAGCCGGGCCGGTAGGAGGCCAGGCTGGCCGCGACCAGCCGGCCCATCTCACCAGCGCCGATCACCAGTGCCCGCTTTCCCGCTAGTTCGCCCAGGAGTGTGCGGGCAAGCTGCACGGCCGCTTGCCCGATCGAGCCAGCTCCCCGGCTGATCTCGCTTTCAGCTCGTGCTCGCTTGCCTGTCACGACAGCCAGGGCAAGGAGCCGATCGAGCACTGGGCCGACCGTCCTCAACCCCCGCGCCTCCTCGGCTGCTTCTCGCACCTGGCCAAGGATCTGCGGCTCCCCGAGGACTTGTGACTCCAGCCCGGCCGCGACCCGGAAGAGGTGGCGCACCGCCTCCACTCCCCGGAGATGGACCACATAGGGCTCCAGCGAGCCAGGATCAAGCCCGGCTGCCGCAGCCAGCAGCGCCAGGACATCACCAGCGGGCGCAGCGGGCCGCGCAGGCCAGTAGAGCTCGGTGCGGTTGCAGGTGCACAGCGCAACTGCCTCACCCGCGAGACCGGCCAACCGGGTCATCAGCGTAGCCCGCGTGGCTACGTCCAGCGCCAGCCGTTCTCGAATTCCAACTGAGGCAGTGCGATGGGTAACACTGAGCAGCTCGACCGGCATCCTCATTCACCCGGAATTTCGTCAAGACGACACGATCTCCCGCAGCGCCTCCTCGGCAGCCTCGAGCGTCCGGTCGATCTCGTCCTCCCCATGGGCCAGCGAGAGGAACAGCGCTTCGAACTGCGACGGTGCGAGGTAGACACCGCGTCGCAGCATCGCCTGGTGGAAGCGGGCATAGCGCGCGGTGTCAGCGCGGGTGGCGGACTCGTAACTCGTGACCGGCCCGTCCGTGAAGAAGGGGGTGAGCATCGAGCCGACCCGGTTGAGCGTCACCGGAACGCCGGCCTGCTCACCCGCCCAGCGCAGGCCATCGGCCAGGCGCGCGCTCAGCGCCTCCAGGCGCTCGTACGCACCTGGCCGGCGCAACAGCTCCAGCGTGGCAAGGCCCGCCTCCATCGCCAGCGGGTTCCCGGAGAGCGTGCCGGCCTGGTAGACCGGGCCGACCGGGGCCAGCAGCTCCATCAGCTCGCGGCGCCCGCCATAGGCACCGACCGGAAGACCGCCGCCCAGGATCTTACCCAGGCAAGTGAGATCGGGCTGCACGCCGTAGAGCTCCTGCGCTCCTCCGGGAGCCAGCCGGAAGCCGGTGATTACTTCGTCCAAGATGAGGAGCGCTCCGTACCGGTGGGTAACCTCGCGCAGCCCCTGGAGGAAGCCCTCTGCTGGCGGCACCACACCCATGTTGCCGGCCACCGGCTCCACGATCACCGCCGCGATCTCTTCGCCAGCCTGGGAGAACACTCCCTCTACCACATCGAGCCGGTTGTACGGCAGTGAGACCGTATCGGCCGCGGTACCCGGCGGCACGCCGGGGCTACTCGGTATACCGAGCGTCAAGAGGCCTGATCCGGCAGTAGCCAGCAGCGCGTCCGCGTGCCCGTGGTAGCAGCCGGTGAACTTGACGATCTTCGCTCGCCCGGTCGCCGCGCGCGCCAGCCGGATCGCGCTCATGGTGGCCTCAGTACCCGAGTTCACGAAGCGTACCAGCTCGATCGAGGGGAAGAGTTGGACGACTCGCCGGGCCAGAGCGGTCTCCAGTTCGGTAGGAGCGCCGTAGCTGGTGCCGCGCTCGACAGCCCGCCTGAGCCGCTCGACCACGTCGGGGTGGGCATGCCCGGCGATCAGGGCGCCCCAGGAGCAGACGTAATCGATGTACTCGTTGCCGTCGAGGTCGAAGAGCCGGGCGCCTGCCCCACGCGCGATGAAGGGCGGCGTACCTCCGACAGCGCGGAAAGCTCGCACCGGGCTGTTGACGCCACCGGCAAGGTACTGCTGGGCCACTCGCCAGGCCTGCTCCGAGCGTGCCAGCGTCACCCGTCGCCTCCTCTCGATGGTTCCTGTCCCTCAACGCTCCGCGGCAAGTACTGCTGTCGCTTCGGCACCGGCCCCCTCGCGAAGCCAGCGCGCCACGTCCTTGGCGTGGTAGGTGATGACCATGTTGGCGCCAGCTCGCAGGATGCCGGTCAAGACCTCGAGCACCACGCGGCGCTCATCGATCCAGCCGTTGCGAGCCGCCGCCTTGACCATGGCATACTCGCCGCTCACGTTGTAGGCCGCGATCGGTACATCGAAGCGCTGGCGTGCCCAGGCCACGACGTCCAGGTAGGCCAGCGCCGGCTTGACGATGATGGCATCCGCCCCCTCTTCCAGGTCGGCCTCGATTTCGCGTAGCGCCTCACGACGGTTAGCGGGGTCCATCTGGTGCGAGCGACGGTCGCCGAAGGCCGGGGCCGACTCGGCGGCATCGCGAAAGGGCCCGTAGAAGGCCGAGGCGAACTTGGCCGCGTAGGAGAGGATCGGCGTCTCGGTGAAGCCCGCCTCATCAAGTGCCCGACGGATCGCCACTACCCTGCCGTCCATCATGTCGGAGGGCGCCACCACGTCAGCGCCGGCCGCCGCGTGCGAGACCGCCGTGCGGGCCAGCAGCTCCAGCGTCGGGTCGTTGGCGATCTGGTCCTCAACGAGCACCCCGCAGTGGCCGTGCGAGGTGTACTCGCAGTTGCAGACATCGGTGACGACGACCATTGACGGGTCGACGCGCTTGATCGCCCGGACGGCCTCCTGTACGACCCCCCGCTCGTCGTAGGCTCCAGAAGCCAGCTCGTCCTTGTACTCCGGAATACCGAACACGAGCACCGCGCCGATCCCGAGGATACTCAGCTCCTCGATCTCGGCCGGAAGCTGGTCGATACTGAGCTGAGAGACGCCGGGCATCGACGGCACTTCCCGGCGCACTGCGGTGCCGTGGGTGATGAACAGGGGATAGATCAGCACATCGGCCGAGAGCCGGGTCTCCCGAACCAGCCGGCGCAGTCCTTCGGTTCGGCGCAGGCGGCGGAAGCGTCGGAAGCTCAGCTCTGCTGGGTTCATCGCATCCTCTCCTCCAGGGCCTCGACGACCGTCCGTAGTAATCCGGGAATCGAGTACTCGTCCGCGACCAGGTCGACCCGGATTCCCACCTCGCGAGCGGCAGCCGCGGTGACCGGCCCGATACAGGCCACGAGCGGGCGCTCTAGAAGGCTGAGATCACGGCGGAGCGCTGCGGCCAGGGCACGGGCTGTCGAGCCGCTCGTCAGCAACACGACATCGATCTCACCGGCCCGCAGCCGCTCGAGCGCTTCCCGCGGCGGCTCCACGAGCACCGTCCGGTACGCTGGTACCACGTCCACCATGGCCCCAGCCGCACGCAAGGTGTCTGGTAAAACCGCTCGTGCCTCGCTGGCACGCGGCAGCAGCACGCGCCGGCCGGCGATGCCGGCCTCGACTAGTGCGGCAGCCACTGCCTCGGCAACGAACTCGGTGGGAACCAGGCTCCGCGAAACGCCGTACTCGCTGAGCCGCGCGGCCGTGGCCGGGCCAATGGCGGCGATGCAGAGTCCGCCGAGCGCCGCCGGCTCACGGCCCAGATCGCGGAGCCGGCGAAAGAACGCCTCGACGCCGTTAACGCTGGTAAAGACGAGCCAGTGGTACTGCTCGAGGGCTCGGATGGCGCGGTCGAGCGGGCCGGTATCCTCCGGCGGAGCGATCTCGATGACCGGGCAGAGCACTGGTTCGGCGCCCAGAGCGCGCAGTCGCGTCACCAGTTCCTCAGCCTGGGCCCGGGCGCGAGTCACCAGCACTCGCCTGCCGGCCAGCGGCCGGGCGCTGCCAGCGCACTCGATCGGGTCACAACGACGCGTCACGACCGCACCGCCTCACCGATGCCCAGCGCTGCCTTGAGCTCGGCGGCCAGTGCCCGAGCCGCCGCCAGCGCCTGCTCATCCGGAACCGTTAGCTGTCGCCATTCCAGTCGTTTCAGAGCAGAATCCCCAAGCAGCGCCCGCAGCGTGACGTGCCCACGGTCGACCGTCGCGTAGGCGCCGATCGGCGCCTGGCACCCGCCACCGATTGCACGCAAGAACGCCCGCTCGACCTCGACCGCACGTCCCGCGACAGGGTCGTGTGCCTGCTCCAGAAGGGTGCGCAGCTCCTCGTCGTCAGCCCGGCAGGTGATGCCGAGCGCCCCCTGGCCCGGTGCCGGGACGAAGATATCGGGCGATAGGTACTCGGCCACACGGCTCTCCCAGCCCAGCCGATGGAGTCCAGTGGCTGCGAGGACGACCGCATCGACCTCACCGCTGTCCAGCTTGCGGAGCCGAGTATCGACGTTGCCCCGGACATCGGCGACCACCAGGTCAGGACGGGCACGCCGCAGCAGGGCCTGGCGCCGGCGCGAGCTGGTGCCGACCCGAGCGCCTGAGGGCAGCTCAGCGAGCCGAAAGCCGGCACGGCTGACCAGCGCGTCGCGGGGATCGGAGCGGGCCACAATGGCGGCGAGCACAATGCCCTCCGGCAGCTCCGACGGCAGGTCCTTGACGCTATGGACGGCGAGATCCACGCGGCCCTCGAGGAGGGCCTCGTGCAGCTCCTGCGAGAAGACGCCCTGGCCGCCGAGGATCGAGAGCGGAGTCGTCTTATCCCGGTCGCCGGCCGGGGTGATGACGACGGTCTCGAGAGCCGTATCGGGAGACACTCGTTTCAGAGCAGCGAGCGCCAGCTCAGTCTGCGCCCGGGCGAGCCGGCTGCCGCGCGTGCCGACACGGAATGGTGGAAGCCGGCTTCTCATCCTGGCACCCACTTTCAGGCGATCCCCCTCCGCATCAGCTTAGAGTGATCCGCTCCGCCGGAAAGGCCGGTGGCGCTCACACCTGCGCGCCACCGATTCGTTCTCAAATACTTCCAAACTTGTCTAAACTTGATCACCAACACGTGTCGCGGTGATTCTACGCACCGTGCCCACAGGCGGCAAGAGAAAACCGATTAGAATCAGACCAGGCTCGCCGGCGCCTTCGCAGACTACCTGGAGGCACCGTTCTCGTCTGCCGCCAGCCCGACGGCGGTCGCTGCGAGAGCGGCAGGTGCGGCACGCTGGTGGCCGGCACACCGACGCACCGAGTTGCCTGGCTACGCCGAACTTGGCAACCGGGCGCGCTCCTCTGTACCATCTATGGTCGCTTTCAAGTATGGGTATCGCTTGCGTGGTTTTCCACCACGGCTACACCGAGGAGGGATAGCGACAGGCCTATGGCACGAGAACGGATCCCGATTACCGCGGAAGGTCTCGAGGCCCTGCGCCGTGAGTATGACGACCTGGTCAACCGGCGGCGGCCGGAGATCGCTCGCATCATCCAGGAGGCGCGCGAGCATGGGGACATCCGCGAGAATGCCGCCTATGACGCCGCCAAGCACGACCAGGGCTTCATCGAGGGCCGGATCCGGGAGATCGAAGAGATCTTGAAGCGCGTCGAACTGATCCAGGATGCCGGCCCTGATGCCGATCGCTCAGTCGTGCGCATCGGCTCGACGGTAACGATCGAGCTGGACGGTGAGGAGGAGACGTACACTATCGTGGGCGCGGTCGAAGCGAAGCCAGCAGCCGGGCGTATCTCCAACGAGTCACCAGTCGGCCGTGCGCTCCTTGGTCATCGTGTGGGCGACGAGGTGACCATCGAGACGCCCGCAGCGAAGATGACGGCGCGCATCTTGCGCATCGAGTAACCGGTCGCCGGGCCATCGCGCAGCCTGCATACGGGGGCATTGCTGGACATGCCCCCAATCGTCTTATCGGAGAGGGATCGGGTGCGAGGGTGATGTCGAGGGGCCGAGAGCGTCTACAGGACTATCTGCAGCGGCACGGCGTCGATGCCCAGATCCTCCGTCCTGGGAAGTCGACCGCCACCGTGGCCGAGGCCGCAGCCGCGCTCGGCGTGCCTCCGGCTCAGATCGTGAAGTCGCTCCTCTTCCAAGGTAAGGACGGCCGCGCCGTCCTGGTGGTCACCTGTGGCGTCTCCCGGGTCGATCGACGCAAGCTCTCTCAGGCCACCGGGCTGCGGCAGCCGCAGCTCGCTCCACCCGAGGTCGTCATCGACCTCACCGGGTACCCTCCGGGCGCGACCCCGCCGGTCGGTCACCTGACTCCGCTCACGGTCGTCGTGGATCGCGCGGTTCTTCAGGCACCGGTCGTTTACGGTGGGGGCGGGGAGAGCGACATGCTGCTACGCATCAGCCCTGAGGAGATCGTGCGGCTCACCGGCGCTATCGTCGCCGATATCGCCAGCGACGCCGGGCCGGACGCCGCCCCGCGCGCCAGCTAGGCGCTGGTGCCTGAGAGCAGGCGACCGGGCTTCCACACGGCAACGCTATCGTCGATAATCTGGGGCATTCTTCGCATCGAATGGGGGATCCATCATGAAGTTCGGGATCATGATCGAAGCCCAGGAGAACGTTACTTGGGAACGCTGGCTTCAGTTGATCGACCTGTGCGAGACGCTCGGGTTCGAATCGCTGTGGCGCTCAGATCACCTTACGTCAGTCATGGGGGTCGCGGAGCGGGAAACGCTGGCCCTCTGGCCCTCTCTCACCTCGGTGGCGCTGCGTAGTACCCGTCTCGTCTTCGGTCAGCTCGTTTCGCCAGTGACCTTCAGACACCCAGTCGAGCTGGCACAGAACGCCGTCGCGCTCGACCGGCTCTCAAGTGGACGCTACCGGCTCGGCTTAGGCGCGGGCTGGAACGAGCGAGAGCACCGCGCCTTTGGCTTTCCCCTGCCAGTGGTCAGCGAGCGCATGGATCGGTTAGAAGAGGCGATCACGGTCATTAAGCTGCTTTGGACGGGCGAGCCGGTCAGCTTCAGTGGCCGGTTCTACCGGCTGGAAGAGGCCCAGATGCGGCCAACGCCGCTCCGACCAGAAGGCGTGCCGCTGGTTATCGGCGGCGGGGGCGAAAAGCGGCTGCTCCGTATCGCCGCGAAGCACGCGAGCGACTGGAACGCTGTCAGCCTTCACCCCGATGGGTACGCGGCCAAGCGCGCCGCGCTGGAGCGTCACTGCCTGGAGCTCAGCCGCGACCCCCGGCAGATCGAGCGCTCCTGGATGGTGGGGCACTTGATCGGCCGCGACGAGCGCGAGCTGCGCGAACGCGCGGCAAGGCTCCGGCGGATCCTGGTTTCGCTCCACGGACTGTCGCCCGATGAGGTGATTGCCCGGTTGCGGGAGCGCGGCTGGCTGGTGGGCACACCGGGCGAAGTCATCGAGCAGGTACGGACGCGTGCTGCGCTGGGCGTTGACCGGCTGATGCTCCAGACCTTCGATCTGGAAGACGTGGAAACGCTCGGCTTGATCGCGACGCAGGTGTTACCTGCTTTCGCGGACTGAGGTGACCGCATCCACCGTCACTGGCAGCGCGTCGTGCCGCCCGACAGGCGCCAGGTCGCCAGAGTGACCAGCAGCTTAGACTGTCCGGCGCTCCAGGTCAGCCAGCACTTGGAGGGCACAGTTGCGTCCTGGTGCGCCAAAGACGGCGCCACCAGGCCAGGCCCCCGAACCGCATAGGTAGAGGCGCTCGACCGGTGACTCGTAGCCCGACCAGCCCGGTACCGGACGGAAGGCGAACATCTGATCCGGTGTGATCTCGCCGTGAAAGATATTCCCGCCGGTGATACCGATCACCTCCTCGATATCGCGGGGGCCGAGCACGGCCATATGCTCGATCGCGTTCCAGATGTTGGGCGCGTACTCGGCGAAGGTGTCGATGATGTTTCGCCCGATCTCGTCCTTGCGCTCCTCCCAGGTGCCCTCGGCCAGGTCGTACGGCGCGTATTGGACATAGAGTGAGAGCGTATGCTTGCCTGGCGGCGCGAGGCCGTCCTCCGTCGCTGTCTGGATATAGCAGTCCATGAATGGACGAGCGCTAGGCCGACCGCGCTTACAGTCCTCCCAGGCACGTTCGAGGTAGTCGACCGAGGGGTTGATGACGATGCCACCAGTGTGCTGGGGGCCAACCTCAGTTCCCGGGAGGCAGGTAAAGTTCGGCAGCTCGCCGAGCGCTAGCAACACCTTGACCACCGAGCCCTTGCTCCGGATCCGTTCCACGGCCTGGACGAATTCTCCCGGCAGGTGGCGACGATCGACCAGGTGCAGATACGTGCGCTGGGGGTCAGCGTTCGAGAGGATCGCGTCGGCGGCATAACGCCGGCCATCGACGAGCCGCACCCCGCGCGCGATCCCGTTTTGCACTTCGACCTCAGCGACTTCCGCATCCGTGAGGATCTCGACCCCGTAGTCGCGGCAGAAGCCACCGAGCGCCTCCGCGATGCTGCCCATCCCGCCGCGGACGTACCCCCATGCTCCCTGGTGGCCGTTCAGGTTTCCAAGCAGGTGGTGGAACTTGACGTACGCTGAGCCGGGAGACCTCGGCCCCAGGTTGACGCCGATCACGCCGCCAGTGCAGAGCGGTGCCTTGATCTCTTCACTCTCGAAGAACAGGTCGAGCACCTCGGCGATGCTCTTCATCAGCAGCGTCCGCAGATCCTCCAGCCCCTCGGCCCCTTCGAAGCGACGTGCCAGCTCCTCCATCGAGGGTGCCGGCTGGAGCAACAATGGGCGGACGCGAGCGATGAGCCGGTTCCACATCGCCCAATAGTCATCCCAGCGCTCGGCGTCGCGCTTGGAAAACTTGGCGAGCTGCTCCTTCGTCTTGCGCTCGTCGAGGAAGGTCATCAAATACCGGCCATCGGGGAAGGGCACAAAGTACTGCGGGTCGAACGGACGAACGTCGTAGCCGTATTTCGTCATCTCCAGATCCCGCACGACCTCCGGCAGTAGCAGGCTACAGACATAGGAGCAGGTGGACAGCCGGTAGCCAGGAAAGTGCTCCTCAGTGACCGTCGCCCCGCCGATGAGCGGGCGCCGCTCTAAGACGAGCACGCGTTTACCGGCCTTCGCCAGATAGCCAGCAGCGATCAGCCCGTTGTGACCAGAACCGATCACGACGACATCGTAGCGTTCCATATCGGTGCCCCTCGCCCTCTCCTGCCTCATGGCCCGCTCGTGCGCATCCTCGCTGATCCATGTGATCAAAGCAAGGCCGCTGCAGTTCATCCGCGGCGGGGCAGCACACCGCTCCGGCAGGTTCGGTAAACAGTGGAGACGCGGCAGCCACCGGAAGGGCGCGAACCCCTCTCCACTGCGGCAGCACACGGCACCGAATCCGGCGGGCACTCGGGCCGATCCTCAGATCAGCCGACCAGGCTGCCGGCGGGCCGCTTCCCGGTAGGCCGCGACATCCGCAGCCGCTAGCCGGCTCACTTCCTCGACGAGTTGCTCGACCTGCGCCACCGCCTGTGCGACGTAGCGGTCAGGTGACAATACCTCTACTCCGTGAGCTGGTTCCAGAGGGTCGCGCCAGAGTGCTGGAGCGTCAGCCGCCTCTTCTGGTGGTCGAAGCAACGAGACGAAGGCGCTGGCCGCCTCCTTGCGGTCGAGCCACCAGAGCCAGCCCTCGTGAGGGCGAGTCGCTCGGTCGAGCAGTTCCAGTACCACGCTCGTGGCCTGCACTGCAGCGAAGCGGTCACGCAAGTTGCGGCGGCTAAGCCGGCTCGCCGGCAGCGGGCTCGGCAGCAGCGCGTTGAACCCGTACAGCGCCGCGGTCACCGCCTTCAGTGCCTGGTCGATCGCCGCACAGAGCGCCGACTCCAGCCCGGTAAGATCTCCCGCCACAAGTGCGGCCACTACCTGCTCGGCCTGCCGCCGCGCCCCCTGGAGGCGAAGCTCCACTTGCTCCCAATTGGGCAAGCTGGCAAGCGCCGATTCGCCCATCACAGCCCCTCCCTCATCGGCCACCGCGAGCCTTCCAGTATGTCGCCCTCACCGCCCGGTGCGCAAGGCGTACGCATGCCCATCTGGCTCGGAGGAACTCGTGAAGAGCCTCAGCACCCCTCGCTTTCAGCCAGCACGTGCGCGAGCGCGCTCAGATCGGCCTCGACCTCGAGAGGCCGTACCTCGGGCCGCAGGAAACGTGGTGTCTTGAGTAGTGTCCCGGTCATCAGGATGACGATGCGCTCCGTCCGATCCACCAGCCCGCACTCCAGCGCCCTGAGCAGCCCGGCGTACGCGGCGGCCCCGGCGGGCTCAGCGAGCAACCCGCCTGCCGTCGCGAGCGTCCGAACCACTTCGAGCAACTCGGCGTCCGAGACGGCGACGAAGCCGCCGCCCGACTCACGCACGTCACGCAGCGCCAGCACTCCGCTGACTGGGTCACCGACCGCGATACCGTCGGCGAGGGTCGCCGGCTGAACAGGCTCGATGCGCGAGGCACCCGTCTCCCAGGCCCGCTTGACCGGCTGGCACCCCTCCGCCTGAACGCCGACCAGCCGCGGCATCCGCTCAGCCACGCCGCAGGCGACCAGCTCACGGAACCCCTTAGCTAGTCCACACAGTGTCGGCCCGTCGCCGACCGGTGCCACGACGACATCGGGCACCTGACGGTCGAGTTGCTCCCAGACCTCGAAGGCGACCGTCTTCTTCGCCTCCACCGTCAGCGGGTTGACGCCCGTGTTACGGTCGCACCAGCCGAAGGCACGGGCCGCCTCGCGGGAGAGTCGGAAAGCCGCCCCGTATCCCTCGCGCACTTTGATCACCGTCGCCCCGGCGAAGAGCATCAGCGCCAGCTTCGAGTCGTCCACCTCAGCCGGCACAAAAATGACAGCCCGCTTGCCGACCGCGGCCGCGCCTACTGCCAGTGAGGCAGCGACATTGCCGGTCGAGGCGCAACTGACTGTCGTGTGCCCGCCGCGGAGCGCGTGCTCGAGCACGAGCGCGGTCGCACGGTCCTTGTTCGAGCCGGTAGGCCCTCGGGTCTCGTCTTTGACCCAGAGGTGGGCACAGCCGCTGGCCCGGCGCAGCCCTGGGGACGCGACCAGCGGCGTGCCGCCGACTGGCAGGGGATAGGCAATCGGCCCGGGCTCCAGTGGCAAGAGGTCGCGGTAGCGCCACATCCCGACCTGGTCGGGCGGGCAGCCGGGCACGAGCGCCGGACTATAGTCGTAGAGCAGCTCCACCAGGCCGCCGTCGACCTGGGCCAGCGCCGCGGCCACGTCCTCGAAGCGCTGGCTCGATCCGTCAGCGCGCGTCACTCTCGCAGCGACCGGGACACCCATGCTCAGCCTCCCAGTCGCACGAGCTGGCTGGCGATGGCCGCGTAGCCGCGTGCTGCCTGTACCAGCTCGTCCACATCGATGTACTCGTCGATCCGGTGGGCTAGCTCCTCGTGCCCCGGCCCGAACCCGATCGTCGGGATACCCAGCCGCCCGGCGGTGCCGCTGCCGTTGGTGCAGAAGGCGTAGTGCGAGAGTTCCGGCACGATCCCGGCCTGGCGCAGCCCCTCGACCGCCCCGGCCACGATCGGGGCATCCTTGTCGAAGAACCAGGCGGGGGCGAAGTTCGGAGCCACGATCCGCTGGCCGGTGTACGTCTGGAAGTCGTCCACGGCGAGCGTGACCTGGACGCGCGCCCCTGAACCTTCGATGGCGCGCTCGGCGAGCGTACGAATCGGCCCGAGCACGTCCTCCTCCCGCTCGCCCGGCAGCGTGCGGCGGTCGTAGGTTGCAAGGCAGTAGTCCGGCACCACCGAGAGCCCCGGGTAGGGCTCGGACTTCACATCGGTGAGTACCAGGATACCTGGCCCGAGCACCGGGTGGCTCGGCGGCTGGATGTCGCGCAGGGCATGGGCGACGTCGACCATCGCCTGAGCGGCATTGACGCCCAGCTCGGGCCGGGAGGAGTGCGTGGGCTTGCCGAACACCTCCACCCTGACCTCGGCGCGCCCGCGCTGCCCGCGCGCCAGCTTGAGCGAGGTCGCCTCACAGATCACGACGAAGTCCGGGCGCAGGCGCTCGGCCACTTTCTCCAATGCCGGCCCCTCGACCAGCTCCTCGGCCACCGTGGCTGAGACGGCCACCGTTCCGCGTTCCAGGCGGCTACGGAGCGCGGCGATGCCGTAGATGGCCGCTGCGAGTGGCCCCTTCATGTCCATCGCGCCTCGGCCATAGATCCGCTCGCCCACCCGCTCACCCCACGGATTGCGTGTCCACAGCTCAGAGCTGGAGACGCCGACGGTATCCATGTGCGCGTCGAGCAGCACCGTCGGCCCTGGCCGGGCTGAGATGGTACCGACGACGTTGCCGAAGGCGTCGACCTGCACTCTAAAGCCGAGCTTCGTCATCTCCTCGAAGACCAGCCGCGCCACACCGTCCTCCTGGCCGGACAGGCTCGGCGTCTGGATCAAGCGCAGCGTGAAGTCAGCGATCGCCTCGGCTGAGACCGCGATGTCGAACCCCGTCATGGTCCCTCCGTAGTCACTAGAGTCACCAGCCGCTCCACACCCCACCGGGTCGCTCACCAGTCGGGGCACCGTCGCGCCAGACGGCTCGTCCGGCCACCAACACCCCGACCACTCCATCGGGTGTTCGGCGAGGCTCCTCGTAGGTCGCGGTATCGATGAAGCGTGCCGGATCGAGCAGCACCAGATCAGCCCGCAGCCCCGTTTCGATCCGACCACGGTCGGTCAGCCCTAGGCGCCGCGCTGCCCGGGTGGCCAATCGCGCGATAGCCTCCTCGACCGGAATGAGCCCCTCGCGCAGCGCGTAGCGCCCGAGCACGCGAGCGGCCGTCCCATAGAGGCGGGGGTGCGGGTGCTCGCCGAAGATGCCGTCTGACCCGATGAGGTGGAGCGGGTGGCAGAAGATTTGACGGACAACTTCCTCGGACGCGTAGTGATCGATCATAGTCACGTCGAGTGAGGTGTCGCAGAGCAGCTCGAGCGCTGCCTCCAATGGGTCGATCTCCCGCTCCTCAGCGATCTGCGCCAGGGACTTGCCGATAACGTCACTGCGCGGCGGCGCGGCATGGCTGATGACGATCGCGGCGGGCCCGACTGCGGCGAAGATGTTTTCCCACCCCGGCAGTCCACGCCGCACGTCGCGCGCGATCTGCGCCCGCGTCGCTGTGTCGGCCAGCCGAGCGAGCGTCGTCGACGGCCCGCCAGCGAGGCTCCACGGCGGCAGGAGGGCGGACAGCATCGTCGAGCCTGCGCCATAGGGGTACTGATCGAAGGTGATATCGATCTCCCGGCTGGCCCGGTCGATTAGCTCCAGCAGCGGTTCCACCAGGTGCGCGTGGCCGATCACCTTTAGGTGTGACAGGTGCAACGGGGCACCCGAGCGCCGTGCCACCTCGATCATCTCGCCGACCGCCTGGAGTACCAGGTCGCTCTCGTTGCGGACGTGGACGGCCAGCGGTGCCCCGAAGCGGACTGCCTCCTTCGCCACTTCGATCAGCTCGGCGGTGTCGGCGAAGGCGCCGGGCACGTAGATGAGCCCGAACGAGAGCGAGCGGGCTCCGGCATCGAAGCCAGCTCGGATCTCCCGGCGCATCGCCTCCAGCTCCTGTGCGGTCGGAGCCCGCTGCTCGCTCCCCATGACGTACTCCCGCACCGAGCCGTGCCCGACCGACGGCACCAGCGTGGTGGCCGGGCGCGTCGCTGCCAGCGCCTGCAGGTATTCGTCGATCGAGGACCATGGCCAGGTCTCCGGGCCTGGCCCCTCCAGCGGCTGAAGGTAGGCGCGGCGCGCCTGCCAGCGGGCCCGATCCACCGGCGCTGGCGCCAGCCCGTCCGGGTTGATCAGCTCGGTCGTGAAGCCCTGGGCGATCTTCGGGATCAGCAGCGGATCGCGAAACGGCTCCAGCGCCGAGTGCGCGTGCAGGTCGATGAACCCCGGGCAGAGCATGAGGCCATCGGCATGAACCACTTCCGCAGCCTCGACCCCGAGATCCGGGCCGAGCGCGGCGATACGGTCACCCTCGATCGCCACGTCGATGACCCGGGGTGGTTCCTCACCGGGGTAGACGAGCGCGCCCTTGATCAGCAGGTCATACGGCATACAGCCCCGTCCGTCTCAACGCTGTATCAGCTTTCCGCCACCGTGTACCGGAACTCGCCTAGGGGAGCTCAGCCGGCCGTACCGCGGAGCGAGGGATCAACTGCCCATGCCCGGGTGGGGCCAGCACGTCCCTGCCGTCGTACACCACCTCGCCGCGGAGCACGGTGGCTACGACGCGCCCCTGCACGTCCATCCCGGCATAGGGGGTATAGCCGGCCGCGCTGCGCACGTCTTCGTCGCGGATCTCCCTCCGCGGTGCTGGATCGTAGATCACGAGGTCGGCATCTGAGCCCACCGCTACCGCTCCCTTCCTGGGGTAGAGCCCGAATGCGCGCGCCGGCCACTCGCAGCAGAGCTGGGCAAGCTGGGGCAATTCGAGCCGTCCCGCCGCCACCCCATTGGTGAACATGAGCGGCAGCACCATCTCGGTACCAGGGATGCCTGGAGCAACGCGCGTGAGATCTGCGTAGTCGGTACGCTGGCGCAGCGTGTAACCGCAATGGTCGCTGGCAACCACCTGGAGCCAGCTCCGGCTCAGCGCCTCCCAGAGCACGCGCTGATCCTCAGCGGTACGCAGCGGTGGCGTGTGGATGAAGCGCGCCGCCCGGTCGGTCGCGTAGACCGACTCGTCGGCGACGAGGAAGTGAGGGCAGGTTTCGCCCACAACCGGTACGCCTTGCTCCCTGGCAGCCGCGACCAGGCGAGCCGACTCCCCGACCGAGAGGTGCACGAGGTAGGTAGGGCAGCCGGTCTCGCGCGCGAACAGGATCATGCGCTGCACCGCCTCCACCTCGGCGACCGCCGGCCGGGAGCGAGCGTGGTAGCGGAAGTCCGTCTTGCCCTCCTGAACGAAGCGCGCGCGCGTCCCCTCGACGATGGCGTCGTTCTCACAGTGGACCATCACGATCCACCCGGCCTCCGCGCCGGCCGCCATCAGTTGCAGAATAGTGTAGTCGTCGCAGAAAAAGCCGGCGTCGCGATAGGTGGTGTAGACCTTCGCGCTGGTGAAGCCGCGCCGGGTGAGCGCGGGTAGCTCGGCGAGCTGGCCACGCGAGAGGTCGGTCACGATCACGTGGAGCGAGTAGTCGGCCCGGCTGAGCCTGGCCTCCTCGAGCCGCTCGTCGATGGCCTGCTCCAGGCGCTGGCCGGCCCGCTGGTGGGCGAAGTCGATGAAGGTCGTTACCCCGCCGGCCAGCGCCGCGGCGCTCCCGGACGCGAAGTCGTCAGCCGTCCGGTGCGGCCCGGCAACCAGGGCGAAGTGGAGATGTGGATCGATGATCCCCGGGAAGACCAGTGCGCCATCGGCATCGAGGAGCCGTTCCCCGGAAGCCTCCAGGTCGGCGCCGATCTCAATGATGCGTCCGTCGCGACAGCGGATATCGGCCCGCTGCACTCCTGTCGACGTCACGAGCCTTCCACCGCGAACCAGAAGAGCGCTCATGGTGCTCCCTCCCTCGCCGGTTCGAGTCGACGGCCTCATGACCCGGCTCGGCGTGTCCCCACTCCGCGACGCTCGGCTAAGACGCGCTCGAGCTCGGCGACCAGCTCCTCGACCGTCAGCACGTCTGGCCGCACACCGAGCGCGGTCCATGTCTGAGCCAGTCGGGTCGCTTGCGGCGGCTTGACGTAGGTCTGGGCCAGGAGATCGGCGTGGGTGAACACCTCACGAGTCGGTCCATCGATCAGGACGCGTCCCTGGCAGAGCGCGATGGTTCGCTGAGCGTACGCGGCGACGATCGGCATCTCATGGGTCACGATGACGATGGTGTGTCCCTGGCGACGCCAGAGTTCCGACAGGAAGTCCATCACCTCGAGCGATTGCCGCAGATCCTGACCGGTGGTCGGCTCATCGACCACGATCGCCTGCGGGCGCATCGCCAGCGTCGCCGCGATGGCGACCCGCTGCCGGAGACCCTTCGGCAGGAAGAACGGGTGCTCATGGAACAGGGACTCGTGCACTCCAGCCACCGCTGCGGCCTCGCGGATGAGCGCGTCGCGTTCCCGCTCGGGCAAACCGAGGTTCTTCGGGCCATAGCCGATCTCATCGTAGACTTCCGAGTTGAAGAGCTGGTGATCGGGGTTTTGGAACACGTAGCCGATCCGCCGCACCAGCTCTCGCTTGACGCCCCGCTTCGCCACGTCGATCCCGTCGACGAGCACCCGCCCACCGGTCGGCCGGAGGAGGCCGCAGATGCACTTCGACAGCGTCGTCTTCCCGGAGCCGTTCTGGCCGATCAGCGCCACGAACTCGCCTCGCTCGATGGTGAGGCTGACGCCGTCGAGCGCCAGCGTCCCGTCAGGGTATTGAAACCTCAGATCCTCGACTTCGATCAGCGCCATCAGCGACCCTCACCGGCGAGCAACTGCCACCCCGCGGCGATCCCCTCCTCATCCGTCAGTGGCAAAGCCCCGTTGTAGAGCCCACGCTCCCGGAGCAGCGCGAAGAGCGTCGTTACCTGCGGTGGAGACACCTCGTGCTGGGCCACGAACGCGAGATCTTCGAAGAACTCCTGTGGAGGGGCAACACGCACCACTTGTCCGCGGTAGACCAGCACGACCTGATCGGCGAGATGGGCGAAGGCCTCGACGTTGTGCTCGACCACGATGATGGTCATGCTGCCGGTCGCCTTGAGCTCGGCGCAGATCTGCACGACCTGGTCTTTGCCGAGGGGATCGATCATCGAGGTCGGCTCGTCGAGGATGAGGATGTCCGGTCGCATCGCGAGGACTGAAGCGATGGCGACGCGCTGCTTCTGCCCGCCGGAGATATCGTAGGGCGGCTTATCGAGCAGGTCGGCCACCATCGTCAGCTCGCTGGCCCAGCGGATGCGCTCGCCGATCTCCTCCTCCGGAACCCCGATGTTCTCCAGCCCGAACAGGATCTCCTCCTCGACCGTCAGCGCGGTGAACTGGGCTTCCGGATCTCCGAACACGTAGCCGACCCGCTTCGCCAGCACCGGCGCGCTCGTGTGCTCGACCGGCTGGCCGAAGACGCGCACGGTCCCCCGTAGCGTACCGGGCAACGAGTGCGGGATCAGCCCCTTGATCGCCAGCATCAGCGTTGTCTTGCCCGACTCGTTCGGCCCGACGACCAGCGTGAATGAACCCTCCGGGATCTTGAGGTGCACGTCGCGCAGCGCAAACTCGCGCGCTTGCTGGTAGCGCCAGGAGAAATCCTCCACCTCGACAGCCCACCGCACAGTCATACCCCTACTCCCCAGCGGAACAGCGCCTTCAGGAGCGACGCGTCGTCCGTGAAGGCGCCCCAGCCGATCCGCAGCGCGACCACCGCACCGAAGACGAGGCCCATAGCGGCGATGGCGACCCAGTCCCGCGCCAGCAGGCGGTACTGCTTTCGGAGGTAGTCGCTGCGCTTGCCTCCAGTCGCCGGGCGAGCCGAGAGGGTATAGCCGCGGGCGAAGAGCGCGTTCGAGATCTCGTCGGCCCGGCGCAGGGCGACCGCGAACAGCGGCACGGCGTACATCGTGTAGAGCTTGACCTTGTCGGCGATCGACATCGACTCGAGGTCGAGCCCGCGGGCTTGCTGGGCCTCGCGGATGGTGGCGAAATCCTCCATGAACATGCCGGCGCTACGCAGCGAGAGGGCCAGCACGTAGCTGGCCGCGAAGGGCAGGCGGATCGTGCGCAGCGCGACGAGGAGATCGCGCTCACGATTGGTGGAGAAGTAGAGGATCGCCCCGAAGAGCATGGCGATAAGCCGGCAATAGCTGACGAACGCCCACCAGATCGGCTCGAGGTAGAAGGTCAGCCCGAGGAGCTTGAACGGGGTGAGCATCGCGCGGTCGCCGGGAGCGAGATAGGCCACGGTGAACATGAACAACGCGACAGTGAAGAGCAGCGGTAGGTAGCGCTTGATCTGTCCGAGCTGTACCTTGCCCCAGCGTAGGAGGAAGAGGGCAACAGCGATGAGCGCCAGGTTGATCTCCGGCAGGTCGACGAACAGCGGGGTCACCGAGAGAAAGACGAGCAGCATCAGGCGAGTGGCCGGATGGAAGCGGTAGAACGGCGAGTCGACCGGAACCACCCCGAGCAGCGTCTTCTTCGCGATCTCCGCCTTGGGCATCCCACCTCCGTACTTGGGCAAGCTGAGCCAGGTCAGCAGACTGCGCTAGGCCAACCAGCCCTTCACGAACGTCTTGCTGCGGAGGATCATCGGCGAGACGTACTTGAGCAGGATCGACCCGAAGATCAGCGACGGAACCGAGTTACCGATGAACCAGCCGAACAGGGCGGTCGGCCGCGCGGCCTCCGTGATCAGCCCAAACCAGGTCAAGACGTAGGTCCCCCAGAAGGCGCCGAGGAAGTTGGCCAGCAGAACGCCGATGACGACCCAGACCGCCCAGTCGCGCCAGGTGCGCAGGCGAGGATCGGCCTTGAGCCAGCGGAAACCGGCGGCGGCCAGGAAGCCCTGAAGGAAGTTCGCCGGCAAGTAGGCGGCGGAGACGGGAATCGGTGCCGAGCCGCTCAACGCGTTGGAGATGAAGGGGAAGAACATCCCCGCGATGACGCCCCAGGCACCGAACCAGATCCCGCCGAGGGCCTGGACCGCCTGGCCCGGCCAGAAGAGCGAGACGAAGCCGATCGGGATCGCCAGGCTGCCAAGCGTGCCGACCACGATGCCGATACCGATAAAGAGCGCCATCATCACGACGTGGACGATCCCCGGCTTTCGGCGCTCTCCAGGCTCGACCTCCCAGACGGAGACACCGACTGCGGCGGATTCGGGAGCGGTTGCCATGAGAATCCCTCCTCTCGCCCGACAAACCGAGCTAACTTGCTGTGCACAAGCCGGACACACCGACCGAAGCCTGCTGTGGCTCTCACCATGTCAGGCCGAACGAGTCACTGGCGACGTGTCGGCTGGAGGGTCGCGCGAGTGTCCCGCCACAGCATCCCGCCCAACTGCGGGCAACTATCCCGCCCCGCTTGTTCTGAATGCTGGATGTAGTATATCATATCCTCATTGAAGCGCAAGGGGGATGCTGATGCCGCTACCGAAGGCCGTCGATCGTATCGAGCGCCAGCTTCTCCGTGAGCAGGTCTACGTGACCTTGCGGGGCTGGATCATCCATGGGGTATTGCAGCCCAACGAGAAGGTGCGGGACGTCGAGCTGGCCGAGCGGCTCGGCGTGAGCCGCACGCCGGTGCGGGAGGCGCTCCGCCGCCTGGAAGACGAGGGGCTGGTACAGACCGAGGCCAACCG
Source organism: uncultured Thermomicrobiaceae bacterium (assembly GCA_938082375.1). GTDB lineage: Bacteria > Chloroflexota > Chloroflexia > Thermomicrobiales > Thermomicrobiaceae > Thermalbibacter. The sequence continues at coordinate 68,990 of CALKCJ010000019.1, read as the reverse complement.
CTGGACACGGGTCGCCCCGCTGGGCCTCGAGGATGCCCATGAGCTGTACCCGATCATCTGGACGCTCGAGGGCCTGGCCATTCGGATGGCTGGTCCAGTGCTGACCGAGGCTGATCTCAACGAGATGAGGCAACTCAACCAGCGCCTGGCCCAAGCCCTACAAGACAACGAGCCAGTGGAGGCATCGGCGATCGATCGCGACTTTCACTTCGTGTTCGTCCGGCGATCAGGTAACCAGGAGCTGATCAAGATCCTACAGGGGCTCAAGCTGAAACTGCGACGTCTGGAGGCGGCCTATTTCGGGCGCTGCCTGGTGGCCGAGCGCTCGGTGATCGAGCACGAGGAGATCATCGCCGCGCTTGCTGCCCAGGACTTCGCTGCCGCCGCGCGCGCCGTCAAGGCCAACTGGCGCAACAGCCTCGCCCGGCTGATGGCCGAGATCCAGAGCAGTGATACCTAGCCCGGTTAGGCGTGCGTGACTGGTGAGGATCAATTTGGTCGGTCGACATCAGCCCATTACTCCCCGGGCAAGGGGCCGGGCTGCGTTTCCCTTTCCGCAGGCCAGGGCGACGAACCGGTGCCCTGGCGAAGACGGCATTTTCTGCGGCAGGATCTGGGTGGGGGAAGTGGGACTCGAACCCACACGCCTCGCGGCACGTGATCCTAAGTCACGCTCGTCTGCCGATTCCGACATTCCCCCAGGCAAGTGCGATGCGCGCCTCAGTCGCTCGCGCACGGCCACTCAAAAGTATAGCGAGCCGTGCTGCTCTCGACTGCTCCCGGCGCGACCTCCCAGGCTCACGTCGACTCGCCTTATCGAAGCGCGGGCCCTGGATCGCGCCCCAGAGAAGCAGCAACGCACGGGTAGCCCGTGCGCCGCGCTGCTCTGATTTCTGGCGGTTACCAGCTACCAGCCGCTGCCGCAGCCACAGCCCTGCGCCGTCGCCGCGTTGCCGCCAGCATCGAACGAGTGACCGCAGGCGCAGGTCGCCACAGCGTTCGGGTTACGCACCGTGAAGCCACCGCCCATCAGGCTGTTGATGTAGTCGATCTCGGCACCCTCGAGGTAGATCGCACTGAACTGGTCGACGACAACCCGCACGCCGTCGACCTCGATGACGTGGTCGTCCTCCTCAGCTGTCTCCTCCAGCGCCATGCCGTACTGCAAGCCGGAGCAGCCACCAGGCGCGACGAACACGCGGAGCAGTGCGTTAGGCATGCCCTGCTCTTCCATGAACTCCTTGAGCTGCTCGACCGCTTCCGGCGTCATCGTCAACATCGCGGCTCTCCTCCAACGCCCCGTTGCCTTGCGGGGATTCGCAACTCAGGCCTTGCAAAACCCAACTGCCGCAATGATAGCGCATCGCAGCGCGATGTCAAGGACGTGCTATCCTTGAGACTCGAAAGGGCAGGCGTGGCTATGCAGCGTGGCATCTCTGGACCACTACCCACGGAGCAGCGGCTTCGCCGCTTGAAGCGGATTGCGATCCTCGCGCCAGCCGCATACATGCTCCTGCTCCTACTCGGCGGCCCGCTCCTGGAACAGCGCGGGGGCAGCCCCTGGGCTGTCCGACTGACCGCGGTCGTGCTGGCATTGTTCGGCATCGTCGCCTTCGCCGAGTGGATCTTTCGCATCGTCCGTCGGCAGCAGGTTGAGCTGGAGCAGCGCAACGCCGAACTCCGAGCGCTACACGAGGCCGGACTCGCCATCGCCGCCGACCTCGACCTCGACAAGGTGCTCGCACAGGTGGTCGACCAGGCGCGCCGGCTCATCGGCGCGCGCTATGGCCTGCTGGTGATGCGCGACCAGGCTGGGGTACCGCCGATCGTCTTCGCCTCCGGTCTTCCCGCCGACCGTAAGTGTCAGCTTTCGGAGATTACCTCGCACGGACTGCTCGACCAGGTACTGCAGGAGGGGCACACGCTCCGGATCGATGACCTCTTCCTCTATCCTGGCGAACGGCGCTTCCCTGAAGGCCACGTGACCTTGCGCATGCTCTTGGGTGTTCCGATCCGAAGCGGAGAGAGCGTCCTGGGGGCCCTATACCTGGCCGATCGGGAGGATGGCACACCCTATTCGCCGCAGGATCAGCTTCGCCTCGAACGCTTCGCCACTCAGGCCGCGCTAGCAATTACCAACGCCCGGCTGCACCGCCGCATCACCAGCCTAGCCATCGCCGAGGAACGCGAGCGGATCGCTCGGGAGATGCATGACAGCCTGGCTCAAGTGCTCGGCTACGTTATCACCAAAGCCTCGGCCGCCCGCGAACTGCTCGGCCAGGTGGGGCGCGTGTCCGACGCCGAGCAGCACCTGCGCCAGCTCGAGCAGGCCGCCCGCGACGCCTACGCCGACGTACGCGAGGGGATCCTCGGGCTGCGCACCGGCCTCGATCCCTCGCAGACGCTGCTCCAGGCCCTGCAACGCTACCTGGAGCGCTGGCGCGAGCAGAGCGGTATCGCCGTCGACCTCGCAGTGGAGCCGCCGGGCGATCAGCTCACCGGCCTCTCGACGATCGCCGAACTCCAGCTCCTCCGGATCGTCCAAGAGGCGTTGTCTAACGTGCGCAAGCACGCCGGGGCCACGCATGTCACCGTCCAGATCGGCAAGACCGGCGAGTCCGTGAGGATCTCGGTCAGCGACAACGGCGCCGGTTTCGATCCGGAAGCACACGACCGTACCGGCTACCCGCGCTTCGGGCTAGCGACGATGCGCGAGCGGGCAGAGGCGGTCGGCGGCACGCTGGCGATCCGCTCGCGCCCGGGGCTGGGTACGACCGTCGAGGTCGAGATCCCGCTCAGGCAGCAGGCGCTCGCCATTGGAGGTCGCGGTGCGCGTCTTGATCGCGGATGACCACGCCCTTTTTCGCGATGGGCTACGCAGCCTGCTCGAGGCGCGCGGTGTCGAGGTGGTCGGTGAAGCCCGCAACGGCCGCGAGGCCATCGAGCTGGCCCGGCGCTATCGGCCCGACATCGTCCTAATGGACTTGACCATGCCGGAGGTCGATGGGCTCACCGCCACCCGGTTGGTGTCGACCGAGTTGCCGGATGTGCGCGTGGTCATCCTGACCGCGTCCGACGACGAGGCCGACCTCTTCGAGGCGATCAAGTCGGGCGCGCAAGGCTACCTGCTGAAGAACCTGGAGGCGGACGAGTTTTTCCAGGCACTCGAAGCGGTGATGGCCGGCGAGCCGGTGTTGACCCCGAGGTTGGCCCGGCGGCTCCTGCAGGAGCTGGCCCAGGGGCCTGCCGCACAGGAGCAGGCCGCTGCGCTCACCGACCGCGAACGGGAGATCCTGGAGCTGCTCGTTCAGGGGGTAACCTCGAACCGCGAACTGGCCGAGCGCCTCTTTATCAGCGAGAACACGGTCAAGTACCACCTCAAGAACATCATGGCCAAGCTCCACCTCGAGAACCGCGCTCAGGTCATCGCCTATGCGCTACGTACGGGCTTGGTCAAGCCTCCCAGCCCACCGAGCTAGGCTTGTACGGCCTTCCACGAGTCCAGTTCTGCACCATCCAGTGGGTGCGCTGGTGCTCGCTGCGAAACCGGCGCACTGCAGTATGACCCCCTACCCGCACAGGTAGGTCGAAACCACCCGCTTGACCAGCCGACAACTACCCTTTGGAGGTACGCGTGTCGCCCGAGATGCGATACCCTCTATTGGCAGGAAGGACTTTAGGGAGGAAGCGACACTCGTGACACCGCTCCGGCGAGAACGAGGTGAAGCTATGAGGATCAGCAGGAGAACCTTCCTAAAGGGCTCAGCCGCCGCCAGTGGAGGGTTGCTCGCTAGCCGGTTCCTCTTCGGGGAACTAGATACCCTGGTGGCACAGCAGCAGCCGATATCGCAGCAGGGCGAGGAATGGATCCCTACGACCTGTTGGATCGGTAAGCAAGGCTGCGGCATGCTGGCCAGGCGCATCGATGGCCGCATCGTGCAGCTCGTCGGCCACCCAGCGCACCCCCGCAACCGGGGCACGCTGTGTCCCAAAGGGGTCGCCCAGATCATGGCACTCTACGACCCTCACCGAGTTAAGGCTCCGCTGATCCGGACGAACGAGAAGGGCGTGCCGGGTCAGTGGCGACAGGCCACCTGGGATGAGGCGTTGACGCTGGTCGGAGAGAAGATCCGGGAAGTCCGCGAACGAGACCCCCGGCTCCTCCTCTGGCAAAAGGGAAGGAGCAAGGCGAAGGCTTTCTACGACGAAGCCTTCGTGAAGGCATCAGGGGCGACTAAGCTCCACCACGGCGCCTTCTGCTCCGACGCCGCCTATCGTGCCAGCGAGTACACCATCGGCATGTCCGGCGGGCTGCACCCCGACTTCCGGTATACCCAGTACGTCTTGGCCTGGGGCTGGAACCTCACCAACGCGGGCGGTAACCAGCTTTGCTGGATCACCTGGCCGCAACAGCTCATCCAGGCCAAAGAACGGGGCATGAAACTTGTGGCTATCGACCCCCGTCTCCGTGGCACCGCGCACTTTGCCGACGAATGGCTGCCGATCCGGCCAGCCACCGACCTGGCCCTGGCGCTCGCCCTCTGCCACCTGCTGATCGCCCAAGGCACGATCGACCGCGAGTACCTCACCCAGTACACGAATGCCCCGTTCCTCATTGGAGAGGACGGTTTCTTCCTGAGGCACGACGGCAAAGAGCTGGTGTGGGATCTCGCCAGCAAGGCACCGCGTCCGCATGACTCGCCGGGCATCGAGCCGGCCCTGGAAGGCGAATTCGTCGTCGACGGGAGCCCCGCGAAGCCAGCCTTCCAGGCGTTCAAGGAACACGTCGCCCAGTACACTCCCGAGTGGGCCGCTGAGGTCTGTGGCGTCCCTGCCGACACCATCGAGCGCATCGCCAGAGAATTGGGTGAGAACGCCCGTATCGGCAGCACGATCGCTGTCGACGGTGTCGCGGTGCCGTATCGTCCGGTCGCCATCATGGCGTACCACATGGCCCAGCAAGAGCTCGGGTTCCAGGCCGTCCGCGCCATGCTGCTGATTACGATGCTCCTTGGTGCGATCGGTGCCGCCGGCGGCCAGCGAATCGACCTCGGCCCCTGGAAGATCCACGAAAACTTCGAGAAGCTGGATAAAGTCCAGATCAAGGATCCGCCATACAATGTCTATCTCAAGGATTCTGTCTTCTTCCCGATCAACAGCAATAGCTCTGCAATCGTCGCCAAGGTGATGGAGAACCCTGAGAAGTACGGGGTCGACTACGTCCCCGAGGTCATCATCGTCCACATGTGCAACCCGCTCGTGGCGTTCGGCTCTGAGCCTGACCTGATCGAGGGCTATAAGAAGTTCAAGTTCGTCGTCGTCATCGACCCCTGGCTTTCGAAGACAGCTGACCTGTTCGCCGACGTCGTGCTCCCAGCAGCCACTCTCGAGAAGTACGAAGGGCCGGTGTCCGCCACCGACCAGTATCTCGAGGCGACCGCACTGCGCGTGCCGGTGATGCCGCCGCTCTTCCAGAGCCGGGGAGACATCGAGATCTACCTCGACCTGTGCGAGAAAGCCGGGATCCTGTACGGCGAGGGCGGCTACCTCCACCACCTGAATGAGGCGTTGAAGCTGAAGGATGAGCACAAGCTCCCGCTGGATCGCAAGCCGACGGTACGGGAGATCTTCGACCGCTGGGCCCGCTCAGCAGGCATCGCGGACGGCGTCGCGTATTTCGAGAAGAACGGGGTCACGGTCGCCCAGCCGATCCCCGCGACCAAGCTCTACGGCTACGTCACCGACCCGCCGTTCGGTGGCGTCCGCCACCGCCTGTATGGCGAGTCGCTGCGACGCTACCGTGAGGAGATGCGCCAGCGGGGTGTCGCCGAGACCTACTGGCGCGACTACACGCCTTTCCCGACCTGGCGCAAGCCCACCATGGAGGAGTCGCCGCCCGAGTACGACCTCTACCTGATCAGCTACAAGCTGATCGAGTTCAAGCAATCGCGCTCCTCGCAGATTCCCCTCCTGGCCGAGTTGGCTCCCAAAGCGGGGATCGATATCAACCCGCGCACTGCGGAGGAGCGCGGGATTCAGGACGGCGACGAGGTCTGGGTCGAGTCGCACAATGCGGTCACCGGTGAGACGCGCCGAGTGCGGACGATCGCCCGGTACCGGGAGGGCATCCGGCCTGACACCGTCGGGATGCCCCACCACTACGGCGAGGCTATCCGGCATCCCTGGACGGTTGGGCAGGGCCCCACACCCAACAGCGTCTTCTTTACCGGCGAAGGCTACGTCGCCAATACCGCCGACCAGTCCTTCCATGTGAAGGTACGGGTCTACAAGTAGCGGAGGGAGCGCGGTATGGCTCGCTACGCGATGGTCATCGACCTCGATCGCTGCACCGGCTGCCGCGCCTGCATGCAGGCGTGCAAGGTGGAGAACAACACGCCGATGGCCAACTTCTGGATGTACGTCTTCCGGTTCGAAGAGGGGGAGTATCCCAATACCCATGTCTGGTTCATGCCCCGGCCATGTATGCACTGCGACAACGCCCCCTGCGCCAAGGTGTGCCCGGTCGGTGCCCGCTACAAGCGAGTGGACGGACTGGTCGCCACCGACTGGGATCGGTGCATCGGCTGCCGGTACTGCGAGGTCGCCTGTCCCTACGGCGTCAACTACTTCAACTGGAAAAAGCCGTCTAAGAATTACTACCTGGACTGGCAAGATGAGGACGTTGTCCAGGTGACCGGCGGGGCCGTGCCACCCTATCGAAACCCCGACCTCGACGCGCCCTACGGTGAGGAACACCGGCGAACGGCCGGCGGCGGACGCCTCAAGGGCGTGATCGAGAAGTGCACCTTCTGCGTCCACCGGGTCGAGCGAGGACTCAAGCCAGCCTGCGTCGAGAACTGCCCGCTCTTCGCCCTCCATTTCGGCGACCTCGACGATCCGAACAGCACGGTCGCGCAGCTCCTGCGCCGCAAGCCCTCGTTCAGGCTCCTCGAGGAGCTGGGCACCGAGCCACGGGTGTACTACATCGGTGGGCACCCGCCGAGCACCGAGTCGCGCCAGATCGAAGAGGTGAAAGCGAGGGTGTAGCCATGGCTACGCGCGTGGAACAGCTCCCGTACGGTATCGGCCGCTTCTCGACCCGGTTGTACCTTCTGCTCGCCGTGCTCCTCGTCCTCGTCGGGTGGGGCATCTTCGCCTATTCACGCGAGTTCGTGGAAGGCCTCGCCATGACTGGGCTCCGCAATATCGGCACGATGGGCGGAGCAACTTGGGGACTCTACGTCAGCTTTGTGATCTACTTCGTCGGCGTGAGCTTCGCCGGGATCACGATGGCAGCACTGATCCGGCTCTTTCGCTTGGATCACCTCCGGCCCCTGTCACGAATGGCCGAGGCACTGACCGTTATCGCCTTGGTCCTCGCGGCGTTTACCATCTTGCTCGATCTCGGTCAACCCCTCCGGGGAGTCATCAACTTGTTCCGTTATGCCCGTCCCCAGTCGCCGTTCTTTGGAACCTTCACTCTAGTGATCTCCGGCTATCTCTTCGCCAGCCTGATCTACCTCTACCTCGACGGCCGGCGGGACGCCGCGCTCCTCGCCCGGCAACCGGGCCCGCTGCGCGGCTTCTATCGCCTCTGGGCAGCCGGCTACCGCGACACCCCGGCTGAGCGAACCCGCCACGAGCGAGTCAGCTTCTGGCTCGCCATCGCCATCGTCCCCTTGCTCGTGACCGCACATTCGACGCTGGGGTTCGTCTTCGGCATCCAGTCAGGCCGCCCGGGCTGGTTCAGCACGCTGCAAGCCCCCGGCTTCGTAGTGATGGCCGGGGTCTCGGGGATCGGGCTCTTGCTCGTGATCGCCGCCGTCATGCGGGTCGTGCTCGCTGAGCGAGAGCAGTTGCACGAGGGGATCTTCCGCTGGCTCGGCACCCTACTCTTGTTGCTGATCCTCGCCTACCTGTACTTCATGGTCGTCGAGGTGCTGACAACCACCTATGCCGGACACCACCACGAGGTTCGGATCTCGCTCAGCCTCTTAACCGGCCAGTTCGCCTGGCTCTTTTGGGGTGCGGTGGCCGCGCTCGTCCTCGCGGTGATCGTGCTTCTCCTCCCGTACCTGCCCCCTGGACTGCGCGCACGCGTGCCGGCAACCCGGCCGCGCTGGGCTCTGGTCTTCGGCGCCGCGGCGCTGGTGCCAGCCAGCCTGGTAGCGCTTCAGGGCTTGAACCTGCTGACCGTGCTCTCGGCGGGGGCACGGTCTCTGCTTGCCTGGCTGGCCGTCGCCCTGGCGCTCCTCTGCTTCCTGCTGCTCCTGCCGCACCTGAGCCGAAACGTCGTAGCCGCCGCGGCCACCGCAGGGATCCTGGTCAACGTGGCAGCCATCGGCAAGCGGCTGCTCATCGTCGTGCCGTCCCAGACACACGGCACGCTGCTACCCTACGGGGACGGAACGTATACCCCGACCTGGGTCGAGGTCAGTATCGTCATCGGCCTCTTCGCTCTGGGCACCCTGCTGTACACCTTGTTCTTCAAGGTCTTCCCAATTATGGAAGTCCATGCCGCGGAGGAAGGAGCTCAGTGATGCGCGCGACGCTCGCGATCCTGATGGTCATCGTCGGCTTCGCCCTACAGGCTGTGAGCTACTTCTTCTTGGCCGCTCCCTGGGGCATCCCATCAAGTCCAGTCTACAGCAACCCCCGAGTACCCTTTGCTCCGGCTCTGTTCATCCTGGGGGTCATGCTGGTCTTCCTCGCCGCCGTCGTCTACGAGCTCCTACCGGACAGGCAAGCTCAATGATGGCGACTGGTCACATCCGTGAGCTGCGCAACTCAGGCCAGGAGGCGCCCGCAGGGCCGCCTCCTCAGCACGCGCCCGAACTCGCCAACCTGGCCCGGCTTCGTCGAGCGTTGTATCGCTTCCTGGGAGCCGTTTTCCTGCCCCCGCAGGAGGATCGGCACGCGCAGCTCCTGGAGGCTGCTCAGGCCCTGCGCGCCGAGCAGGAGACGCTGGCAGGATTCCACTGGTACCTGCCCTGGCGGCGGTTACTCGACCGGCTGACCACAGAGGATCCGCCGAGCGCAGGGGAACTGGCGACCGCCTATGTCGCGCTCTTCATCGTCGGGCCTAGTGGCCGGCCGAGTTGCCCACTCTACGCATCCTGCTACCTCGACCCCGAGCGCAGCGCTACCGGCTGGATCCCACTCCTGCTCGAGCGCGAGTACCGCGCAGGGGGCGTCGAGCTCTCACCGTCGCTCCACGAACCCCCTGACCATCTCGCAGTCGAACTCGAATACACGGCGGTGCTGTGCGAGCGGGAAGCAGAAGCATGGGAGTTCGCCCCTGTCACTGCGCTGCGGCGGGTGCTTCGACGGGAGCGACGCTTCATCGAGCGGTTCCTCGGCTCGTGGCTACCGCTGTTCGCCAACCAGCTCGTGCTCTACGACACCACCGGCGTCTATACGGCTGCGGCCGTCGCCTGTGACACACTCGTTCGGCATGACCTCGACCTGCTCGCCCTGCTGCTTGACACCATCGACGAGGTGCACCGATGAGCACTCAATGGCTCGACCACGGCACATCGGTGAACGGGTCGGTACGGGTCGCCGTCCTGCTCTGCGACCACCTGGCGAGTGCCGGAAGCCAACTGGACCTCCCCGAACTCCTTCGTTGGTTCGCGGAGCACGATCCTGATGTCGTGGTTCACATCCTGCCGCGGCTCTGTACGAGGCCTCAGGACCTGCCCGACATCCTCGCGGAAACAGGCGCTTGCCGTGTGGTGCTGGGACTGTGCCGATCGCAGTACGAGGTTGGCGCGATCGATACGCAGCTCCGCCAGGCAGGCTTGGATCCGGTGGGCCTGGAAACCGTCGACCTCGGATGGTCGTGCGCACGACTGAGCTCGCCCGAGCTGGCGACCGGCAAGGCGCAGATCCTTCTGGCCGCGGCGGTGGCGAAGGCACGAGCGTACTTCGGGAGCAGTGTCGAGAACGTGAAGCCTCGCCTGCCTACGCGGTTCAGCCGCCGCAGTCTGCTCCGGTTGCCGCTCCTCACGTACGAGGTCGTTCCCTCGATCTCGCGAGATCGGTGTGTCGCCGAGCGAGGGTGCACGCTCTGTGTCCACGCCTGTCCCTATGGGGCGCTGGAGTCGAAGAACGGGGTCATCAGGCTCGACAAGGCACGGTGTCGGTCATGCAGCCGCTGCGTGACCGTCTGCCCACGCGAGGCGGTCTTGTTCCCAGGGTACACAGCCTCGCAAATCGACGCTCAGGTGCGCGCACTCCTGGATCCGCGCATTGGCACTCTGCAGCCGCGCGGCATCCTGTTCATGTGTGCTCACATGCGTGCTCACAGTTCGGTCGCGCCAGAGTCACTGCATCCCGGCTGGATGCCGCTCAGGTTACCCTGTCTGGCAATGGCGCCGCCGACCTGGTACCTCGTTCCGCTCGGACTCGGGGCCAGCGCTGTTGGGGTACTCCCGTGCTCCGATGACTGCCACGGAACTCTGACCGAGGTAGTCCGAGAGCATGTCCAGTTTTGCCAGGATTTCCTGGAAGCGATCGGCGCGCCAGCTGACTTGATTCAGTACCGCCCAGCGATCGATCGCCCGCCAGCAGATCGAGGGAGCAGCATCGGTCTTACGGAGCTGGAAGACAGGTTACCACAACCAGCGTTCAGCGTCCAGCCCAGAGCCGTTGCCGCTGTGCTGCTCGACCTGGCGCGGCGCTACAGCCGAGACGAGTGGACGCCCCTTGCGGGCGACGCCTCCGTCTTTCGTCACCCTGCCGCCCCGCTGGGTCTCGTCGAGATCGACGAGACGACCTGTACCGTCTGTGGCCTGTGCGCTGATGCCTGCCCCACCGGTGCTCTCCAGTTCGAAACGACGGCGGAGCAGTCGCTGCTCCGCTTCGAGGCCTCCTCCTGCATCGCATGCGGGCAGTGCCTCTCGATCTGCCCAGAGCGGGCCCGAGGCGCGATCCGAGTTCAGCGGGCCATCGCCTGGGAGCGCCTGCGCTCAGGGGGACAGGTCGTAACCCGAGACCTCGTCGCGCGCTGTGCCCGATGCGGTGCGCCGATCGCATCCGGTCGCATGCTCGATCGGATCATGGCCCTGCTGGCGGACGAACCGCCTGGCCTGCAGAGCACACTCTCCCGGTACTGCACTTCCTGCCGGGTGATGGCCGGCAGTTCAGAGGGAGGGACACGTCATGCGACTCGATGACCTCCTCGCCATCTCAGCAGCCAACCATGAGCGGCTTTGCCCCAGGCAAGTCCTGGGCGTGCGCATGGGTCTCGCTGCAGGTAGAGCCTTGGAGTTGGACGTCCCTCGTCGGGACAAGCGCCTCCTGGTCTTCGTCGAGACCGATGGGTGCTTCGCCGATGGCATTTCTGCCGCCACGGGTTGCCAGGTTGGCCGTCGAACACTGCGAGTTATCGATTACGGCAAAGTCGCGGCCACCTTCGTCGATACCTGGACAGGACGGGCGGTGCGAGTGGCTCCCGGCAGCAACGTGCGGCAGCGTGCCCGCGCCTATGCTCCCGAAGCCGACGACCGATGGCAGGCCCAGCTTCTCGGTTACCAACGGATGCCCGACGACGAACTCCTGACGATACAGGATGTCCAGCTCTTGTTCTCTCTGGAGAGATTCATCAGTACGAGCGGACATCGCGTGGAATGTCAGCTCTGTGGCGAAGAGATCCTCAACGAACGCGAGGTAGTGCGTGATGGTGTGATACTCTGTAGCGCCTGCGCCGGAGAAGCATATTACGCATGCCCCTACGACAATCCCGCCCAATCGATCGAGACGCTCGCTACCCTAGGCGTCGAAGGGAACCGGCCTCCCCAGAGATTCCCCTCTCAGCTCTCCTTGCCGAGGGTAGAAGCAGAGACAAGCGAGAGCTGGAGTCGAGGGTGATCCCGCTGATCGCAGGCTACCCGTTCCGCCAGGCTCTCCGTGGCGAGTCGACCGATGTCGCTCAGCTCGGCATCCGCGACCCGCAGGCTGTCCACTGGCTGTTCAACCACACGCGTTCGGCCCCGCTCTGGCTCGGGGTCCGGCTGTACCTCGGCTACCAGTGGCTGGAGGCCGGCTGGCACAAGCTGGAGGACCCGGGTTGGACGCAGGGCGGCAGCGCGCTCAAGGGGTTCTGGGAGCGCACGGTCGCCATCCCGGAGAACGGCCGCCCGCCCATCGTCTACGGCTGGTACCGAGACTTCATCCAGTTCATGCTGGATCAGGGCTGGTACGGCTGGTTCGCCTGGCTGGTGATCGCTGGTGAGCTGCTGGTCGGCATCGGCCTGATCGTCGGCGGGCTTGTCGGGATCGCCGCCTTCTTCGGAGCGATCATGAACCTGAACTTCATGCTGGCCGTGCCGGCCAGCACCAACCCGGTGCTCTTCTCGCTGGGCATCCTGCTGGTCCTGACCTGGAAGGTTGCCGGGTACTGGGGTATCGATCGCTACCTGCTCCCGGCGCTGGGCGCGCCCTGGAGCCCGGGTCGCCTGTTCCGCTGGCACGCGCCCGCCCACGCGTAGACAACTCATCACCTCTCCCCTTCGCAGGCCCCGGTCGTGACCGGGGCCTTCCACATCCGTGTCGGGAAACACGCGCTCATTGACACGTTGACACGCTCTGTCGTCGGTAAGGCGGCAACTGCCGGCCTCCGCCGACCTCGCGTTAGCGGCAGCCCCCTCTGGAGCCACCCACGCGGGTAGGAGCCGACTATCCCGTCGGGTGGGTCAGAACTATCCGCTGGCGTGTGGTGACGAGCCGCTAGAAGCCCGATCCTTTTGCTCGGAATTTGTGGCGATGGACGCAAGGAGGAGCGTCCGCAGGCAAGGAAAGGTGAGCAGATGATCGAGAACATGACCCGCGCACCGGCCCGTCTGCGAGAACTGAACGCCCCGCTGACGCGTCGCCAGGTCTTGCGGCGGCTGGGGCTCGCGGGCGTTGCTGTTCCGTTGGGAGCCGCCGTTCTGGCCAGCTGCGGGAAGCAGGAGACCGCGCCCGCATCGACCGGCTCCATGCCGATTACGGAGCCAACGCCGGCAGCCGAGAGCGTCGCTGGCCTCACGCGGCTGCCTCTGCCCGAGGTGGCACCACCTGTCGGGGGACGTGACGCGCAGCTCGTCGAGGTCGAGCTTGAGACGCTCGAGGTGGAGGCGTTGATCGACGACGGAGTCGTGTACACGTTTTGGACCTATGGCGGCACTGTACCCGGCCCGATGATCCGCGTGCGCCAGGGCGACACTGTCGAGCTGACACTTAAGAACAACCCGAACAACAAGACACCACACAACATTGACCTGCATGCGGTAACCGGCCCAGGCGGCGGCGCCAAATACACCGTCGTCAACCCTGGTGGGTCCGCGACGATCCGCTTCAAGGCGCTCAACCCGGGCGTCTACGTCTACCACTGCGCTGTGCCACCGATCCCGATGCACATCTCCAGCGGCATGTACGGGTTGATCGTCGTCGAGCCGCCTGGTGGCCTGCCGCCGGTCGACCGCGAGTTCTATGTGATGCAAGGCGACTTTTACCTGGAGGGCCAGCGGGGACAGCCGGGCCGCCACGGTTTCTCGCTGGAGAAGTGTCTTGCTGAGCAGCCGGACTATGTGGTGTTCAACGGCTCGGTCGGATCGCTCACTGGCGAGCGGGCGCTACAGGCGAAGGTCGGGGAGCGAGTGCGGATCTTCTTCGGCGTCGGCGGTGTGAACCTGACATCGAGCTTCCACGTGATCGGAGAGATTTTCGACCGGGTGGCACTTGAGGCCGGCTCGGTCTGGGCTGAGAACGTGCAGACGACGACCGTTCCGCCGGGCGGCGCCACTATCGTTGAGTTCACGTTCGAGGTGCCAGGAGACTATGTGATGGTCGACCACGCGCTGGGACGATTGCTCAAGGGTGCCTCGGGCGTCATCCACGTCGAGGGCCCGGAGAATCCGGAAGTCTTCGAGGTGGTAGTGCCTGGCGTGAATCTCAGCTCCGGGCACTAGCGCGCAGTCCACAGCCACAGCTCCCGTCGATGGATCAGCGCTGGCCAGGGTGGCAACACCCTGGCCAGAGCTAATCCATTTCGTACGCGGGTAGTGGGAGTGACCGGCTCAACCGAGCCCCGCAGCTCGACCCGGCAGCAACCCCTCACGATATCGGTGAGCCGGAACACCAGCAACACTTTCACGTGAGTACAGGCAGGAGAGCTGCCTGCCCGGTCGTCGTCAGCAAAACTCGGTTGTCGTAGCCAGGCGTACCAACGCCCGCTCGCGTACCAGCCGTCCAAACTCGGCCGTGCCGACCGTCCGCGTCTCTGGGCCAGCGAGATCGGCCGTACGGGCCCCAGCGTCGAGCACGTCGGCCACTGCGCTTTCGACCGCGGTTGCAGCGGACTCCAGCCCCAGCGTCCAGCGCAAGAGCATGGCGGCACTGAGGAGCGCGCCGATCGGGTTGGCGATGCCTCGTCCGGCGATGTCCGGCGCCGAGCCGTGCACCGGCTCGTAGAGGCCGAAAAGCCGGGCCGGTGAACCTGACCGCTCTGGGGCTCCGCCGTGCAGGCTGGCCGAGGGCAGCATGCCTAGCGAGCCGGCCAGCACCGCCGCCTCGTCGCTCAGGATGTCCCCGAACAGGTTCTCCATCACCAGCACGTCGAAGTCGCGCGGCCGGCTCACCAGCCGCATGGCGCAGGAGTCGACCAGCGCGTGCTCCAGCACGACATCCGGGTAGCGGGAAGCTATCTCGGTGGCCACCTCACGCCAGAGCTGCGAGGTATTGAGCACGTTGGCCTTATCGACACTGGTTACCTTGCGACGTCGCTCGCGGGCCAAGCGAAACGCCAGATCCACGATGCGGGCGATCTCCTCCTCAGTGTATGGAAGGGTATCGACCGCACGCCGGCCCTCCGGGCCCCGCATCAGCTCCGAGGGTTGGCCGAAGTACAGCCCGCCCGTCAGCTCGCGCACCACCAGCAGGTCGACCCCCCGCACGATCTCGGGCTTGAGTGGCGAGGCGCCGGCCAGGGCATCGAAGACCTTGACCGGCCGCAGGTTGGCAAAGAGCCCCAGCTCCTTGCGCAGCCGGAGCAGCCCAGCCTCCGGCCGGGCCGCTTTTGACAGGTGATCCCACTTCGGCCCGCCCACGGCACCCAAAAGCACCGCGTCGGACTGCCGTGCCGCCTCGATCGTCTCCTCGCGCAGCGGCGTGCCGTAGGCATCGATGGCCGCACCGCCGATCAGGTCTTCGTTGAAGCCGAAGCGCAGGCCGGTCGCTGGCCCGAGCGCCTCCAGCAGCGCCCGCGCCTCGGCCAGCACCTCCGGGCCGATGCCGTCGCCCGGCAGCAGCAGGATACACGCCTCGCTCATCCGGCCTGCTGCCTCGCCTTCACCCGCTCGGCCACCGCCTGCATCAACCCGCCAGCTCGGATGATCTGCTGGATGAACTCGTCGTACTGGGTCGATTGGTAGACCTTCCCGGTGCGGGTATTGAGCACAGTGCCCGCCTCGGTGTCGATCTCGATGACATCACCTGTCTCTGTCTCGGCAATTGCCTGCGGCGCCTCCACCACCGGCAGGCCGATGTTGATCGCGTTGCGGAAGAAGATGCGCGCGAACGACTCGGCCACCACCGCCTGCACGCCCGCCGCCTTGATCGCGATCGGCGCATGCTCCCGCGAGGAGCCGCACCCAAAGTTCCGTCCAGCGACGATGATGTCGCCCGGCTGCACCTTGCTGGCGAACTCCGGGTCGATGTCCTCCATCACGTGCTGCGCCAGCTCCGCGGGGTCGATCGTGACCAGGTAGCGGGCGGGGATAATGACGTCAGTATCGATGTTGTCGCCGAACTTCCAGACCCTGCCACGGATCACCATCAGACGCTCCTCTAGTTGAGCTGCGCCGGTGAGGCGACCCGGCCCAGCACCGCGCTGGCCGCTGCCACCGCCGGCCCGGCCAGGATGACCTCTGACTCCCGGTGCCCCATCCGGCCGCGGAAGTTGCGGTTCGTCGTCGAGACGCACCGCTCGCCCTTGGCCAGTACCCCCATGTAGCCACCCAGACAGGGGCCGCAGGTCGAGGTCGAGAAGACCGCGCCCGCCTCCAGGAAGATGTCGACCAGCCCCTCGCGGGTCGCCTGCCGGGCCACCTCCTGGCTACCAGGGACGATGATACAGCGCACCCGTGGGTGCACCTGCCGACCCTTGAGGATCTCAGCAGCGATGCGCAGGTCGCTCAGCCGGCCGTTGGTGCAGGAGCCGATCACCACCTGGTCGATCGGCATGTCCTCGAGCTCATCGGCCGGGTAAACGTTGGACGGCAGGTGCGGCAGTGCCACCAGCGGCCGCAGGTTCGAGACGTCGAACTCAATCACCTGCTGGTAGCGGGCGTCCGGGTCGCTGTCCACCGGCTCGTAGGGCTTGTCGGTCACCCGGGCCAGCCATTCGCGCGTCTTCTCGTCGAAGCCGAAGATACCGGTCTTGGCACCGGCCTCGATCGCCATGTTGGCCATAGCAATACGGTCATCCATCGGCAGCTTGTCAATTACCTCGCCGGTGAACTCCATCACCGCGTAGAGCGCACCGTCCACGCCGATCTGGCCGATGGTGTAGAGGATCAGATCCTTGCCACCCACGTCTGGCGGTAGCGTGCCGGTGTACACGAACTTGATCGTCGGCGGCACCCGCACCCAGGTGGTGCCGAGCGCCATGGCCGCTGCGATGTCGGTCGAGCCCATGCCAGTAGCGAAGCAGTTGAAGGCGCCGTAGGTGCAGGTGTGTGAATCGGCGCCGATGATCACCTGTCCGGGCAGCGTGAGCCCGTTCTCCGGCAGCACTACGTGCTCGATCCCGGCCCGGCCGATCTCGAAGTAGATCGCCCCCTGAGCCAGCGCGAACTCCCGCATGATCTTCGACTGCTCGGCCGCCTTGATGTCCTTGGCTGGTACGAAGTGGTCAGGGACGAAGACCACCTTTTGCGGGTCGAAGACCCGCTCCAAGCCGAGCTTCTTGAACTCGGCGATCGAGAGGGGCGCGGTGATGTCGTTGGTCATCACCAGGTCGACCGCGACCTCGAGGATCTCCCCTGGCTCGACCGACCGGCGAGCGGCCGCCCGCGCCAGGATCTTTTCGGTCATCGTCATACCCATAATTAGCTCATCACCTCCGCTGATGACGTCAGGGCTGCACGATTCAGGGCCATGAGATAGGCGCGCACGCTAGCCTCGATGACGTCCGTCGCCACACCCCGACCATTATAGACGTGATCGCCGCAGCGCAGATGGACGCTGACCTCGCCCTGGGCGTCCTCGCCGGGCGTCACTGCGTCGACGTGGAACGACTCCAGCTCGCAGTGGCGGCCCACCAGCCGGTCGATCGCCTTGAAGAGCGCGTCGATCTGCCCGTTCCCGGCAGCCGATGCCTCGCGCTCCACGCCGTTGACCAGCAGCTTCACCCAGGCCTCGGCACGGCCGTCGGAGCCGGAGTGTGCCCGCCAGCCCTTGAGCACGTACTGCTCCGGCACCTGCGCGAGCTGCTCCTCGACGATAGCGACGATATCGGCGTCGGTGACCGTCTTCTTGCGGTCGCACAGCGCGATGAAGCGCTGGTACAGCTCTTCGAGCCGCTCGCGAGAGAGGTCGCCGTAGCCCAGCTCCTTCAGCCGGGCGCTGAAGCCGGCCCGGCCAGAGTGCTTGCCCAGCACCAACCGGCTGGCCTCCCAGCCGACCGACTGCGGCGTCATGATCTCGTAGGTGGCCCGATGCTTGAGCATACCGTCCTGGTGGATGCCGGCCTCGTGGGCGAAGGCGTTGGCGCCGACGATTGCCTTGTTCGGCTGCACGTGAATCCCGGTGATCCGCTGCACCAGCTTACTCGTCGGCACGATCTGCTCGGTGACGATGCGCGGTAGCACGCCGCCGTAGATGTCCTTGCGGGTATGGAGGGCCATCACCACCTCTTCGAGCGCGGTGTTGCCGGCCCGCTCGCCCAGCCCGTTGATCGTCACCTCGGCCTGCCGTGCGCCTACCTGGATAGCGGCCAGCGTATTCGCCGTGGCCAGGCCGAGGTCGTTGTGGCAGTGGACGCTGACCGTCACCTTCTCGATGCCAGGCGTATGCTCCTGGATGTAGCGCACCAGCTCCGCGAACTCCTGCGGTGTGGCGTAGCCGACCGTGTCGGGGATATTGATGGTGGTTGCCCCCTCCTCGATGGCCGCGGCGAAGATACGGCAGAGGAAGTCCCGGTCGCTCCGCGTCGCGTCCTCGGCCGAGAACTCGATGTCGCTGACGTAGCTCCGAGCGCGGCGGACGGCCGCCCGGGCAGCCTCGACCACCTCGTCCGGCGTCTTGCGCAGCTTGTACTCCATGTGGATGGGCGAGGTGGCGATGAAGGTGTGGATGCGTGGCTGCTCAGCATCGCGCACGCCCTCCCAGGCAGCGTCGATATCGGCAAAGTTGGCGCGCGCCAGCCCGCAGACCGTCACGCCCCTGACCTCCTGGCTGATCCGCTTCACCGCGGCCAGGTCACCCGGCGAGGCCGCCGGGAAGCCGGCCTCGATGATATCTACCCCCAGCTTGGCGAGCTGGCGGGCGACCTCGACCTTCTCGTCCTCGGTCATGGTCGCGCCGGGAGACTGCTCCCCGTCGCGCAGCGTCGTATCGAAGATGATCAACCGCTCGCTCATCCTGCTCCCTCCTGCGTCTCTCACGGCACCGGCCTCCCCACTGGGGAGGCCGGTGCGCGAACCTGCATACCTGTCCGCTACGACGAACACGACCTCCCAGCTCTCCGCGTGGCCCCTCCGCGGGGCCGACTAAGGGAGAGTCGAAGCACCCCGGCGAGTTGCTCCCTCGGCATGTCTCGGCGCCCTGCCATCGTCCAGCTCGCTCTCGATCGGGCTCACTAGCGCTCGGGTCGAGCACGCAGCCTTGACACTGAAACAGCCCGTCCGCGAAGGGACGGGCTGCGCCGTGGTACCACCCTACTTGACGTCGAACCAGATGCGGTGCGACGCCCACTCTCCGCGCGCTAACGGGCGCGACCCGGCACCGGCTACGCGAACGGTTTGCCGGCGCGGCTCCGGGGCGAGTTCGCGTGCTAGACTCGGGCCGGGCTTCCACCACAACCCCGGCTCGCTGGCCGGCCAGGCGCGCTACTACTCCCCATCTGCGCCTTTGCAGGCATGCTAGCAGACACCGACGCGCCGTGTCAAGTGACGACCGACCTCAGAGCCGGACAGCCTGCACGTGTTCCCAGCACGCGCGCCGGCCCGGCCCGACGCCGCGTTGAGCCGGCATCGCTGGCTGCCGTGGATCCCCTCACTCCACCTCCTGCTCCACCCTCACCCCCGGCTTTGCCACCCCTCTCCCGCGCGGCGCGGGAGAGGAGAAGGGGGTATGGGTAGCTTCGGGCACCCCTCACCGAGCAGACGAGCGGCCAGAGGCCGCACGAGATGACCCAGATCCGACCACTGGCGTGGCGCGTCCCTCTCCCGAAGGTTCGGGAGAGGGGCAAAGGTGAGGGGAGCGGAACCGGCACCGCTTAGGGGCTTGACGTCGGCTCGTCCGCCGCGCCACTGGCGGCAACGGCTGGGCCCGGGATACCTGGCCGGGCGAACGCCTCGTCGAGGTGCTCGCTCGCCAGTACCGGGGCCTCCCGATAGAGGTAGCAGGCGGTCACGCGATATCGCTCGGTCTGGTACAGCGGCGGGTGTCGCTCCAGGCACATCTCCATCGCGTAGGGGCAGCGGCTGGCAAACGTGCAACCACTCCTTGGGTCGGCCAGGCGGCCGATCGCAGAGGGCTCCTGCTCCTCGCTCCAGGCGCGGTCGGGGTCAGGCAACGGGATTGAGCCAATCAGCAGACGGGTGTACGGGTGCTGCGGCTCCTGCACCACCGGCTCAGCGTGGCCGGCCTCAGCCACCGAGCCGCGGTAGAGCACGATGATGTTGTCACTGATCTGGTACGCCGTGATCAGGTCGTGCGTGATATAGATGAGTGAGACGCTGAAATCGCGGGTGAGCGTGCGCAAGCTCTCGAGGATCGTCGCCCGCAACGACGCGTCGACCATGGAGACCGGCTCGTCGGCGATGATCAGTCGTGGCCGGACCAGGAGCGCCCGTGCCACCATGACCCGCTGGCGCTGGCCGCCGCTGAGCTGGTGCGGGTAGCGGCCCAGCGTTTCGTCCGGGCGCAGGCCGACGGCCTCGAGCGCCTCGACGATACGCTCGCGCGCCTCTCGATCCGACTTCACCAGACCGAACTTCTTCAGTGGCGTGTGCAACACGTGGTCGACCCGGTAGAAGGGGTTATAGACCTCGTACGGATCCTGGAAGATGGCCTGCACGTCGCGTCGGAACGCGCGCCACTCACGGCGCGAGAGCTTGCGGAGGTCTTTGCCCTGGTAGAGGATCGCCCCGGAGGTCGGCATCGTCATGCCGAGGAGCAGCCGGGCGAGCGTTGTCTTGCCGCTCCCGCTCTCGCCGACGATCGCGGTGATCGAGGGCGGCTCAGGCTCGATCCGGAGCGAGAAGTCCTCGAGCGCCACGGTGCGATCGCGCCGGAACAACCCTCCGCCGTAGATCTTGGTCACGCCGCGGGCTTCAAGTAGCGTCGTCATGCCTGCCCCTCTTCCCGCTCGTAGAGATGGCAAGCGACCAACCGGTTCGGACGCTTGAGTTCGAGTGCCGGCACCTCCACCCGGCACCGCTCCATGGCATACGGGCAACGGGGGTGGAACGGACAGCCCGGCGGGGGATCCAAGAGCGACGGAGGCAACCCGGGGATACCCAGGAACTGGCCCTTCCTGGCCAGCGATGGCAGGCTCTGGATCAGGAGCTGGCTATACGGGTGCATCGGGTCGCGAAACATCTCACGGATCGGCGAGACCTCGACGAGCTTGCCGGCGTACATCACGCCGAGCCGGTCGACGAACTGGGCCATGAGCCCCATGTCGTGGCCGATCAGGATGACGGCTGCGCCCAGGTCGCGCTGGATACGCCGCAGGGTCTGCATGATCTGGCGCTGTACGACCACGTCGAGCGCGCTGGTCGGCTCGTCGGCGATGATCACCTTCGGTCGCAGGCTGATCGCGATCGCGATCACCGCGCGTTGCTTCATCCCGCCGCTGAGCTCGTGGGGGTACATCCGGGCGACCTCCGGCTGGAGCCCGACCCAGCGCAGCAGATCGCGGATCCGCTCCTCGGCCTCACGGCCATTGATTGGCTCGCCGTGGTCTTTCCACGCGTCGATGATCTGCTCGCGGATACGCATCACCGGGTTGAGCGAGTTCATCGCTCCCTGGGTGATCAGCGCAATCTCAGCCAGCCGTACCCGCCGCATCTCCTCCTCGGAGAGCGCCAGGACATCCGTGCCGTCCAGCAGCGCCTGCCCACCTTCGATCCGCCCGGGCGGCTTGATGAGCTGCATCAACGAGAGCGCGATGGTCGACTTGCCCGACCCGGACTCGCCGACCAGGCCGAACGCCTCACCGCGTCTGAGTGCGAAGGAGACTCCGTTCACGGCTCGTACCGGGCCCCGTGGCGTGACGTACGAGACACGCAGGTCGCGGACATCGAGCACAACCTCGGTGCCGTCGCCACGCCCTCCGACCGCCCCCACCTCCGTCTGACCAAGGCGGACCCTCGTGTCGCTCACGCTGCTCTCCTCAGCCGTGGATTGGCAACCTGGTCGAGGCCAGCCGAAATCAAGAACAGGCCCACGAAGATGATCACGATCATGACAATCGGTGGCGACCACCACCACCAGAGGTTGCGGAGCACCGAGGTATAGTACAGGCTCCAATAGATGGTCATCCCCAGCGTCGGCTCGTTCTGTGGCCCGAGCCCTAACGCCTCCAGTCCGATCGAGGCCAGGATAGCAGCCGAGACGGCGCTGACGAAGCTGGCCGCTAAGTAAGGCAACAAATTAGGCATCAGCTCCTTCACGATGATCTCCGGGCCGCTCATGCCAGAGAGTTTGGCAAGCTGGACGTAGCCGCGCTCGCGCATGCTCAGCACTTGAGAGCGGATGGTGCGCGTCGGGTACATCCAGGCCAGCGCCGAGACCACCAGCGCCTGGGTCATCACGCTGACGGCTCCTTTGAAGGTGGTCGCGATCACCACCAGGATCAGCAGTCCAGGGACGGTCAGGAAGACATCGGCCGCCCCCCGGAAGAGGTGATCCAGCGCTCCACCGTAGTAGCCGGCCACAAAGCCGAAAACCATGCCGACGCTGAGCCCGATCGCCCCAGCGATCAGGCCGATCTGGAGCGTCAGCGGCGTGCCGTAGATGATGATCGCGAGGATCTGGCGGCCGACGGTATCCGTGCCGAGCAAGTATTCGCGCGATGGGCGCTGGTCTGGAGGCGCAGAACCGACCTGGATGCCCTCGCGAGGCACGAAGAACGGCCCGATCAGGCTGACCAGGAGCACGAACAGGATCAGCATCAGCCCAGCACTGAGCATCGGATAGCTACGCAGGCCTCTCGATACCCGGCAAATCCGATTCTGCGCCCGTTCCAGGCTGATAGGTACAGCGGTCACCACGGCCTCCCTACGTCCGGTGGTACGTGATCCGCGGATCCAGGACTGGCAGCAGCAGGTCGAGGATCAAGGTCGCCAGGCCGATCGCGACGATCACCATGAAGGTAACCCCGTAGATAATCGGGTAGTCGAACGTCCGGATAGCCTGGTAGAGAAGATTACCGACACCGGGATACCCGAACACGATTTCGACCAGCACCGCACCGGAAACCACGTGGCCAAGCGCCAACGCGAGTGCCGTGGTCTGGGGCAGGATGGCGTTCCGCAGCGCGTAGCGCAGGAAAATGCGGCGCGGCCGTAAGCCCTTCGCCTCGGCGAAGGTCACGTAGTCCTCGCCTTGAGTCGTGACCATCATTCCCCGCATGCTGAGGGCCCAGAAACCGATTCCCGAGAGGACAATCGACAGCGCCGGCAAGATCGAGTGATAGGCCGCATCCTGGATGAACGCCCAGCTCCAGGAAGGCTGGGTTCCTACTTTGTAGCCGCCGCCGAGCGGGAATATGCGCCAGGTGAAGGCCAGGAAGTAGACGAGGATCAGCCCGAGCAGGTAGTACGGGATGGCCGAGAGCGTCAGCAGCGGCGGCGCAAGGACGTGGATGAACCGGGGCGATCGTGGCCAGGCGAGCAATGCCCCGAACAAGCTGCCGATCGCGAATGCCATCAGCGTCGCTACCGTGACCAGCACCAGCGTCCAGGGCAAGGCATCGAGGATCATTCCAGCTACGCTGTTGGGGAAGCGCGTGATCGACACGCCGAAATCGAAGCGAACCATATCGGCGAGATAGAAGAGATACTGCTGCCAGAGCGGCTTGTCCAGGCCAAACTTCGCTTGATAGGTCTTGATCACCTCCTCGACCGTGCCGGTGCCGGTGCCGCCGATAGCGGCCATCTGCAAAAGGCGCTCGCGCACTGGATCGGCGCCGGAGAGGCGAGGGATGAAGAAGTTGACCGTCGCCGCGACCCAGATGATGAGCACAAAGACAGCGAGCCGTCTTAACACGTATCCCAGGGGCATCGACTGCGTCGCCCTTCTCGCACGTTATCCCAGCGAGGGGCCCGCCGCGAGACCCCTCGCTGGCACCTCTCGTGTTTCCTGGCAGCCACGCCCTACTTGGTGGGCTGGAGCCGAAGGATCGTCTTCAGAAACTCCTGCTGCCAGGAGTGCGGGAACCCGTACGGATCCTCCTCAGTCGGCCAGCCAGTCCAGTACTCCGTGCTCATCGGGTACCGGATGATAAGCTGCGCGACGAACACGTCCGGCATCTCGCGGAACCAGATATCCATGGCCTGCACGAAGAGCTCAAGCGTCTTCGGGTCTTCCGGCTTGAGCGTGTCCATCTGGGCCACGATCTTGTCGTACTCCTCGTTGCGCCAGCGGGACGTGGCCCACCAGATCGGCGCCGGCTGACCAGTCGGCCGGTAGTACTGCGAGGTATAGATCGAGAGCATGAAGTACGGGTCCATGCCCTTTACGCCTGATGGACCCTTGCAGCCAAAACCGAGCGCCTGCTCGCCAGTCTGCACCTGAGTACCGAGACCGGGCGAAGGATCGAACTGAGCCTTGAAGCCGGCATTGTTGAGCTGCTGGGTCAAGGGCGGGCCATAGGCCTTGAGCCAGTCCGGAACATAGATCGTCATATCCAGCACTTGGCCATCTTTGGCCCAGAAACCGTCCTTGTTCTTCTGGTAACCCAGCTCGGTCATGAGCTGCTCGACCTTGTCTGGGTGCGCCTTGGTATCGAGGCCGTACTTCTGGTAGAGCGGCTGCAGCGCCTCCTCGAACGGCTTGAACCAGTCGTAGGGGGTAAACTGGTGCAACGCCGGCACCCCCGCACCGGCTTCAGCCAGTGCTACCAGCTTTTCACGGTCGAACGCGTAGTTGACGGCCCAGCGCAGCTTGGGATTGTTCCACGGTTCGACGTCGCAGTTGAAGTTGAGGTCAATCGGGCACCAGTCGAGATACCCGTAGGGCGGCTTCTGCCCGCTGAAGGTGATGATCTTCGGGTTCTGGGCGATCGCACTTTGGATCGTCGGCACCGAGAGGATCTTCGACATGTCAATCTCGCCGGTGATGAGCATCTGAGCGGCCTGCGACTCGTCACGGAGAGGGATATAGATCACTCGCTCCACCTTCGGCAACTGCTTGAAGCCAGTCTTGGCCGCCCACCAGTCGTCGCGGCGGTCGAAGATTTTCTGCTCTGGCGAGGTCGAGACCAACTTGAAGGGGCCGGTCGCGACCGGCCAGCCCTTCGCTGGATCGTAGAAGCTGAAGGTGGTGATATCCTGGCCTTCCCAGATGTGCTTGGGCAAGATCTGTTCGGCTACGCCGTGGTTGCTGGTCAGCGTCGTGGCCCACCAGCGTGGGTTCGCCTTGTTGAGCACGAAGCGGACGGTCACCTCGTCCTCGGCGATCGCCTCTTTGAGGAAGGAAATCTCCGCCGTGTTAATCAGCTCGTCCTGGTGGTCACGCAGCAAGTTGAAGGTGAAGGCGACGTCCTCGGCCGTGAACGGGGTTCCGTCACTCCACTCGATCCCTTTGCGAAGTTTCATCAAGAGCTCGGTGAAGTCGGCGTTGTACTCCCAGGACTCGGCCAGCCAGTTCTCGTACTCACCAGTCAAGACGTTGAACATGATCAGCGGCTCGTTCATGGTCTGCAGCGGGCCAGCGTGCCAGCCGGCCTGCGAGCCGGTGACGTAGAGGTTGAAGTTCGCATAGTCGGGGTTCTGACCAGCGTCACCACCCTGCATCACGATCAGCGTGCGCTCGCGCGGCACCTGGCGCACCTGACCCGGAGCCGGCGTGGCCAGAGCCGCTGGCGTCGGCGTCACACCTGGTGCAGGCGTCTGAGCCGCTGGCGCGGTGGGTGTCGCCTCTGGCGCGCGCCGGCAGGCGGCGAGAAGCGTCGAAACCAAGGACGCGCTCAAGCCTAGCGCGCTGGCACGCTTGAGCACATCGCGACGTGTCAGGCGCCCGCTCAGCGCGTCCGCAATCAACCGGGCTTCCACAGCCTCGTCACGTCGTCGCATCGTCCCCTCCTCACCAGGCCTGACGGCCCACACGCGTAAGACTGTAGAACTCCTGCGCCGCACCGGATTGAGGGCGTGCAGCAACGGCACGCCGCTTGTCCGTGCTGTCTGCAGGCCCATTGTAGCAAGCCTTTCTCGCACTGGTCAAGCAGTCTTCTACATTACGCAAGGGCATTTCACTCAATGGAACCCCTCGCTGAGTCGTCTGAAAGGCCTAAGATGCACTGGTTTAGGTTTATGCCGTGAGTGGTTTGACAGCCTGTCGCCGTGCCACTATACTGTGGCAGCGCGTCGATCCGAGGCCAACTCGGCGAGGCATGGCGCTGGATCGAGGGAGGCATGCGAGGGATACGGCTTACGCCACTAGTGTGCGATCACCGGTGCGCCTGCGACTGGCCGGTTCCCCCATGCCCGCCAATGATCGGCGTGTTCTCCTTCTGGCCCCGTATCTGTGGCTGTACCTGCCGCTGATCGGCCGCTTGCAGGCGCGAGCTTGCCGATCAGTTCCCCGGTATCTCCGAGGGTAGTTCCGAGCCCAACCGAGCGCGCGAACGTTCGGTTCGTGACGCTCGCCTGAGCGGGCACTGTCCTGATGCAGTCAGGGCATGGTTCGCCCTTTCGAGCTCTTCACCGGAACGCACCAACGGTGGGCAGCACTGCGTGACCGAGTGGATGCTGTGCCAGAAACCAGAGCCAAAGAAGAGGGAGAGTATGACTGAAAACGGCCGTGTCACCGAAGCGATGAGCACGTTGAGCTCGGCCATCCAGGCCAACCCAGGAATGGCGGTGGGTTTTGTCCGGGTGCGTACCCGCTGGGCCGGCGGCACCAAGGTCATTGGCAACGCCCGAGACTTCGCGCCGATCACGGTCGACGAGCCACCCGGTCTCGGCGGCGGCGATCAGGGGCCGACGCCGGTTGAACTCCTCCTGATCGCCCTCGGCTCCTGCCAGGAGATCGTCTATGCTGCCTATGCGGAGCAGTTCGGCATCCAGCTCGACGCGATCGAGATCGAGCTCACCGGAACCATCGACCTGCGTGGCTTTCTCGGCATTGAGCCATCGATTCGCCCCGGCTTTACGCGCATCGAGACGCGGGTACGGCTGGTCAGCGATGCGCCCGAGGAGCGACTCCGCGAGTTGACGGATCTGGTCGAACGGTTCTGCCCGGTTCAGGACATGCTGACCAACCCGGTACCGATCACGACCTCGCTCGCGATCGAGCGCCCGCCCAAACACAGCATGAGCGCCAGCCGGTCGTAAAACTATGCCGACCCTTGCTTGACAGCCAAATCCTTGAGGGCTAGTATAGGCTCATATCGACCGTCAAAGAAACAGATTCACGGAGGGAGGATCACCGTGAGCGTGTCGATCGATCCTCGAGTTGCCGGACGTGGGTACGCGCATCCGGAGGCGCTGGTAACGACCGAGTGGGTCGCTGAACACCTGGACGATCCGTCCATCCGCATCGTCGAGTCCGACGAGGACGTGCTGCTCTACGAGCTCGGGCACATTCCTGGCGCGGTAAAGGTCGACTGGCATACCGATCTCCAAGATCCACTGGTGCGCGACTTCATCGGCCCGGAGCAGTTCGCTCGGCTCTGCTCCCGGCTGGGTATCAGCCCCCAGACGCGAGTCATCTTCTACGGTGACAAGAACAACTGGTGGGCGGCCTATGCCTACTGGTTCTTCCGCTACATGGGCCACGGGCCGCTCGCGATCATGGACGGGGGCCGCAAGAAGTGGGAGGCAGAAGGCCGGCCGCTGACCCGGGAGGTGCCGCAGTACCCGCCGACAGAGTACCCGGTGCCGACGCCGAACCCGGAGCTGCGGGCTTTCCGCGAGCAGGTACTGACGCACATCGGCTATCGAGACCGGCAGAAAGTCGCCGAGGGGAAGCCACTCGTCGATGTGCGTAGCCCGGGTGAGTACAGCGGCGAGCTCTTGCACATGCCCGATTATCCACAGGAGGGGGCCCTGCGAGGCGGACACATCCCCGGCGCAGTAAACATCCCCTGGGCGCAAGCGGTCACGGAGGAGGGGACGTTTAAGTCGCCCGAGGAGCTGCGCCAGCTCTACCAGGGCAAGGGGATCACGCCAGACGAGGAGATCGTCGTCTACTGCCGAATCGGCGAGCGGTCGTCACACACCTGGTTTGTCCTGCACGAGCTCCTCGGCTACCCGAAGGTGCGCAACTACGACGGCTCCTGGACAGAGTGGGGCAACGTCGTCGGCGTGCCGATCGAGCGGTAGGAGAATCGGAGATGGCGACGAGCGCGTTCGACCGGCTACGCGAGCACGCGCGAGAGCCGCATCACTACGGCCCCCTCGAGGACGCCGACGTCGTCCTCGAGGGAGGCAACCCCGAGTGCGGCGACGTCGTGACGGTCTACCTTAAGCTGGCGGAGGACGGCCACACGATCGCCACTGCTCAGTTCTCCGGCGAGGGCTGCGGAGTGAGCCAGGCAGCAGCCTCGCTCCTGATGGACCATGTCAACCAGCACCACTGGACGGTGGACGACGTCGTCCAAGCCGACTTTCGGCTCGTCCAGGAGCTGGTCGGCCCCGAGGCTGCGCACGCCCGCCCGCGCTGTGCGTCGTTGGCACTGAGCGTGCTCAAGGCAGCCGTGCAGAAGCTGGCGCGTGCTCAGCGCCAGGCCGAGCTCGAACGTGAATGGTGAAGAGTGCAGGAATCGCTGATCAGTAGGTCAGTAGGGAGGTATGCCATGGCAACCTGGCGACCCGACCCGACCTTCTACCCGTCTCCACGCTCGGCAATGAAAGCTCCGCCGGAAGAGCTCGCGTATGTCGTGCGCATCAACCCCAACGGAGACGGCCGACCCGACGCGATCGGCGTGGTCGACGTCAACCCTCGGTCGAGCTCCTACGGCAAGGTCGTCAGCCAAGTCGAGATGCCGTATACCGGCGGCGAGCTGCACCACTTCGGGTGGAATGCTTGCAGCTCGATGCTCTGCCCCAACGCGCCGCACCCGCATGTCGAGCGGCGTTATCTCGTGGTGCCCGACATCCGGAGCTCGCACATCACCATCATCGACACCAAGCCGGATCCCGCCCAGCCCAAAATCGTGAAGGTGATCGAGCCGGAGGAGCTCTTCGAGCGCGCCTACTACGCTCGCCCACACACGGTGCACTGTGGCCCCGACGGCATCTACATCTCCGCGCTCGGCACCCCCGAGGGCGATGGCCCTGGCGGTATCTTCATCCTCGACCACGACAGCTTCGAGGTGCTGGGCCGCTGGGAGATCGACCGCGGCGACCAATACCTCCATTACGACTTCTGGTGGCACCTCGGCTATGACACCATGGTCACCAGCGAGTGGGGCACGCCGAAGATGATCGAGAATGGCGTACTAGGGGAGCTACTGCTGGCTGGCCAGTACGGCCACCGGATCCATCTCTGGGATCTCCACCGGCGCCGACGGCTCCAGGCACTCGATCTCGGCAGCGAGCACCAGATGGTGCTGGAACTGCGCCCGGCCCACGACCCCACCAAGGCATACGGCTTCGTCAACAGCGTCGTGAGCCTGAAGAATCTCTCCTCCTCCATCTGGCTGTGGCACCGGCAGAACGGATCCTGGGCCATCCAGAAAGTGATCGAGATCCCCGCCGAACCGGCGGAGGAGGAGCAGCTCCCGGACATCCTGAAGCCGTTCAAAGCGGTTCCGCCACTAGTGACTGATATTGATCTGAGCGTCGATGACCGGTTCCTCTACGTCTCCTGCTGGGGCACCGGCGAGCTGCGACAGTACGACGTCTCCGACCCGTTCAACCCCAGGCTCACCGGTTCGGTGCAGATCGGTGGTATCGTCCGGCGTGCAGGCCATCCGGCTCACCCCGCGCCGCTCAACGGCGGCCCGCAGATGGTCGAGGTCAGCCGCGACGGTCGGCGCGTCTACTTCACCAACTCGCTCTATTTGCCGTGGGACGCGCAGTTCTACCCGGACGGCATCCGGGGCTGGATGGTCAAGCTCGACGTCGACCCGGAGGGCGGGATCAGCTTTGACCCGAACTTCTTCATCGATTTCGGCGACCAGCGGGCACACCAGGTTCGGTTGCAGGGCGGCGATGCCTCGACCGACTCGTACTGCTTCCCGTAGGGCGAGATGCTCACGGCCTGCGCCTACTCCTCCCGGCAGCCGGGAGGGGTAGGTGTACGCTACTGCGCGGCGATGGTCGATCCGGGGAGTATCTGGCCCTGGCTCTCGCTGGCCCTCCTGGGGGCGTTTCACGGGCTGAACCCCGCGATGGGCTGGCTCTTTGCCGTCGCGCTCGGCTTACAGGAGCGCCGGTTACGCGCGGTCGTCGCGGCGCTCCTGCCGATCGCGATCGGCCATGCCGCGTCGATCGGCCTGGTCGCGGTCGCTGTCGGCGTGCTGCAGCTCGTGGTTTCCCGGGCCACGTTGCTTCTCGCGGGCGGGGCCGCGCTGCTGGCCTTCGCCGCCTACAAGGTCGTGACACGCTTTCGCCACCGGCGGTGGGTCGGGATGCGCGTCGGGCCGCGCCAGCTTGCTCTCTGGTCGTTCCTGATGGCGACCGCCCACGGCGCAGGCCTGATGCTCGTGCCGCTGCTCGTTCACCTCTTCGGAGACGACGCCACACTGAGGACTTCGGGTACCGGGCATACGAGCCATACGGGTGTCATCGGTGGTTCGCTTGGACTGGGGGTGACCGCGGTCGCCGTTCACACGTTGGCCATGTTCCTGGTGATGGGCCTCATCGCGGTGACAGTCTACCAAGCTATCGGTGTGGAGGTGCTGCGCCGAGCCTGGATCAACCTGGATCTCATCTGGGTGAGCGCGCTCGCGCTGGCCGGCCTGGTCACGCTTGGGCTCGGTCTCTGGACACTGTGACAATCGCACAGCCCGACCAGAAGGCCTCCACCCAGTGGTGATGAGCCACTCACGCCGATCATTCCACGACCAGCACCGCGGCACCGTGAATCCGGCCAGCACGGAGATCCTCCAGTGCCCGATTCGCCTCTTCCAGGGGATAGGCCTGAACCGTCGTCCGCACTGGCACCTGCGGTGCGAGTGCCAGGAACTCCTCGCCGTCTCGGCGGGTGAGGTTGGCAACCGAGCGCAGTACCCGCTCGCCCCAGAGGATCTCGTAGGGAAACGACGGGATGTCGCTCATGTGGATTCCCGCGCAGACGACGACCCCACCTTTGGCCACCGCGCGCAGCGCCTGGGGTACCAGCCCGCCGACTGGGGCGAAGATGAGGGCAGCGTCGAGCGGCTCCGGCGGCGGCTGGTCGGAGCCGCCAGCCCAGACGGCGCCCAACTCGCGAGCGAACTGCTGGCCCTCGGTATCGCCCGGCCGGGTGAAGGCGTACACACGCTGGCCGCGGAGGCGGGCGACCTGCGCCACGATGTGCGCCGCCGCGCCGAAGCCGTAGAGGCCGAGCCGCTCGGCCTCCCCTGCCAGCCGAAGGGCCCGGTACCCGATCAGTCCCGCGCACAGCAGCGGGGCGGCCTGCAAGTCCGGGTAGCCCTCGGGGATCGGGAAGCAGTAACGGGCATCGGCAACTGCGTACTCGGCATAGCCGCCGTCGAGTTGGTAGCCGGTGAAGCGCGCCTCGTCGCAGAGGTTCTCGCGCCCGCTCAGACAGTAGCGGCAGTGTCCGCACGTCCAGCCCAGCCAGGGCACACCGACCCGATCTCCCACAGCGAACTGGCCGACTCCCTCGCCCAATTCGGTGACGACTGCGACGATCTGGTGGCCGAGCACCAGCGGCAACTTCGGCTCTGGGAGCTCGCCATCGGCGACGTGGAGATCAGTCCGGCAGACACCGCAGGCACGCACGCGGAGCTGAACCTGCCCGGGCCCAGGCGCGGGCCTAGGTAGCTCCCGGAGCTCGAGTGGCCGACGGGGTGCCGTCAGCACCATCGCCCGCACCGCTACGCCTCCCACCGATGTGGACACTCACTCATTGGAAGTTTAGTCCTCTGGGATGAAGGCGACGAGCCGGCAGAACGCCGCCTCACCGCCTTTGAAACGCCAGGGGAAGCACCCCACCATCACGCGCCGATCCAAGACCTGGTCGATCTGCCCGCCCGCGTTTTCGACGTGGATCACGCCACGCGGAAACAGGTGGACATGCATGACCTGGTAGTCCTCGTCGGGAAAGAGCTGGTTCAGCGGGCGCCCCAGTTTCTGTTCGGCCTCGGCCGCCAAGTCCGGCCGCACCCGGCGAATGACGGTATTCATCGGGTGGTCGGCTGAGCCGGCATCGACAGCCAGCCAGGAGATGCCGCGATCGAGCACCCACTCGGCAAAGGCGCGCGTCGGGCCGGGGTGCTTGATGAAGTACCGAGTATCGTCGGGGTCGGACTCGGCGCAGGCCGCAGCCCAGTCGCTCGGGTAGTGGCGGTGGTAACCAGTATGGATCACGAGGATATCGCCGGGCTGAATCCGGATCCCGGTGTCGCGCTCCCACTGCTCGAAGTGTTCGGGGCCGTAGATGTCGTAGTCACCGACGCCGTAATGAGTCAGGTCGACGACGCAGCCCCAGCCGACCAGCTTCGAGAGCGGGATCGACGCGATATCCAGCCCATTGGTCTGGAAGTGCAGCGGCGCGTCGAGGTGCGTCCCAACGTGGAGCGTGGAGGTAATCCGCTGGCCGCCTGCTCTCTCGAAGGCGAGCCGCTTGACCCAGGTTACCGTCGGTCCCTCGTAGAGGGCGAAGCCCGGGGTATGGATATCCCAGTCCTGCGAGAGGTCGAGAACACGCATCCTGTCCAGCGGTACGCTCACGTTCCATCCCCTTCCCCTAACCAAACGGTAGATGTGGTCGGTCTCATCCCCATTAGCGGCGATCGGATCCCTGGCGCGATCCCCGCCAACAGCAAACAGGTTCACCCTTTGCTCGAGTGGACAGGAGCGGCCTCACTCGCTGCTCCTCGGTCGTACGGTGGAAACCGCTCTCGCGGGAGCCGTCTCCGACGCCGCCGGGTGACTCACCTGCGGGCTCAACACGCGGCGGGGGATAAGGAAGCAGGCAGCCAGCGCCACGAGCAGCAGCACGGAGGTGAGCAACAGCGCGCGCTGGATGCCGATCAAGTCGGCGACTGCGCCGGTGACCGGCGCGCCAATGCCCCCGGTGACGAATCCCATCCCCAGGATAAATCCTGAAGCGACACCGATGCGTCCAGGGAGCAGCCGCTGGGCCGCCACCAGCGTCACCGAGATCGAGGCGTCGGCCAGTGCCCCGAAGAGCGCGCCGGTGAGCAGCGCCAGCGGGCCGGGGAAACCAGCGAAGAGCAGGAGCGCGGGGATCGCCAGCGCCAGCGAACTGACGAGGATCCGGTGCTGGCCGACCCGATCGGCCAGCATGCCGCCGAGCAGCGTCCCCAGCGACCCGCTGGCGATGACGACGCTGGCGAGCAGGCCGTAGAAACGCACATCGTAGCCGAGATCCCGGTACCAGACAGGCGCGAAGGTGACGACCGCCATGAAGACCCAACTCCGCAGCATCACGACCGCCATCACCGGCGCTAGCGCGCCCCAACGGATGGGCTCGCGGCGGGCGTGCTCGCGCGTGCGCAGGCTCGGCAAGCCGAGCTGGAACTGCCGCAGTGCCAGCCGCAGCGAGACCGCTACGCTCAGTCCCAGCGGCAGCATCGCCAGCGACCCACGCGTCCCGAGCGCGCCGAACAAGAGGGCGGCGATAAGCGGCCCGAGCGCGTAACCTGACGTGCCGCTGACGGTGTACACCGACATCGCCGTGTTCCGGTGCCGGTCGTCCACCAGCATCGAGGCGTTGGACGCACCGACCGGGTGGTAGGCCCCTGAGCCGAGGCCAGCGAGCAGCGCGCCCGCGTACAACAGCTCCGGGGTCTCAACCAGGCCAAGTGAGCTGACGAAGACCGCCGACCAGGCCAGGCTGAGCGGCGCCAAGAGCTGTCCACCCCAGCGGTCGGCGATGTAGCCGAAAAGCGGCTGCGAGAGCGAGGACGCCGCTGTATAGCACAGCGCCAGTAGCCCGATATCGCGGTTGTCCAGTTGCAGCCGCTGAGCCGCAAGCGCGTACAGGATCGGCAGCAGGCCACTGTACAGGTCCACCGTGAAGTGGCCGAGCATGAAGGTCAGCAACCCGCGCCAGGCCCACAACCGCGCCCGCCGCATCGTGAGACGCTCCTCATCTCCGCGTGAAGTCGGGCGATGGGCCCAGATCGCGTACGAAGCGTGCAATGAGCCGGATGGCGGCGTCGAGGTCGTCGAGGCTAATCAGCTCGTTCGGCGAGTGCATGTACCGGTTCGGGACGGACACCAGCCCACAGGGGATACCGGCCCGCGCTGGCGCGATGGCGTCGGCGTCCGTGCCGGTACGGACAGGCGCTGCCGAGAGCTGTACCGGGATGTCCTCGGCCCTAGCCGCCGCCAGCAAGCGCTCGAAGACCAACGGATGCACCATCGAGCCTCGATCGAGTACCGGCCCGCCGCCGATCTTGATGTTGCCACCTCCGCGCTTGTCAGCCTCCGGGTGGTCGGTCGCGTGAGTCACGTCCAGGATAATGGCCACACTCGGGTTCAGGGTGAAGGCGCTGGTGCGCGCGCCGAGGAAGCTGATCTCTTCCTGTGTCGCCGCGATCGCGTAGACATCGGCTCGCGGCCGGTCGCCCGACAACGTGCGTAGCACCTCCAACGCCACGAACGCACCCATCCGGTTATCGATTCCCCGCGCCACCAGCCGGTGGTTGCGCAGCTCCACGGGAGCGTGCTCCAGCACTGCCGGGTCGCCGACCGAGACGAGCTCGCGGGCCTCGTCACCGCTCCTCGCACCGATATCGATCCACAAGTCTTTGATCCGAGCCGCCTTGCCTTTCTCCTCCTCGGTCAGGAGATGGGCTGGCTTCCGCCCGATCACGCCCAACACCGGCCCTCCACGCCCGAGCACTCGCACCCGCTGGCCTGTCAAGACCTGGTCGTCCCAGCCACCGATGCTGCGAAACCAGAGATAGCCCTCATCGTCGATATGGGTGACCATCAAGCCGATCTCATCGATGTGTCCCTCGACCACGACGACCGAGCCCTCGCCGCGGAGCCGGGCGAAACTGTTCCCGTTCTGGTCGACGGTGACCTCGTCAGCGAACCTCTCTGCCTCCTGACGCCAGACACGAGCCGCCAGCTCCTCAAAGCCGGACGGGCTCGGCGCTTCGAGCAGCCGGATCAAGAAGTCTTTGCGCTCTCGCTCCACGACCTATACCTCCTGCTGTGCTGCATCGCGCGTTCTCTCCCTCGCGCCGCGACAAGGCGGTAACCATCGACCAGCAGTACGCGCGGTGCGCGCCTCGATGCGCGTGTATCGAGCCGGTACCTAGTTGACCTGGCAATGCGCGGGCAAACCATTGAGTACGTTCGTCACGTTGGTCAACGAGAGATAGAGCGTTCGCTCCAGCGCTTCCTGCGTCGACCCGCCGAGGTGCGGCGTCATGATCACATTCTCGAACTGGATGAACGGGTTGTCGTCGATCGGCTCGACCTCGAAGACATCGAGGCCCGCTCCTGCGATCTTGCCGTTGCGCAACGCCTCGACCAAAGCGGACTGCTTTACGACCGGGCCACGGGCCACGTTGATCAGGTAAGCGGTGGATTTCATCAGGCTAAGCGCGCCCTCGTCGATCAGGTAGCGCGTCTGGGGTGTCAGCGGCACGTGGAGCGACACGTAGTCAGCTTCACGCAGCAGCCGCTCCAGCGGCACGTAGCTGATCCCGTGCTCGTTGGCGAAGGTAATGTCCCAGCGGATATCGTAGGCCAGCACCCGCATCCCGAACGCTCGACCCAGTAGAGCCACGCTCTTACCGGCACGTCCGAGGCCGATGATGCCGAGCGTCTTGCCCCACAGTTCCTGCCCGAAAAACCGTCCCCACTCACCACGCCGCATGGCGCGATCGGCCTCGAGCATCCGCCGCGAGAGGCCGATCATCATGCCAACCGCCAGCTCCGCGACCGAGTGGTTGTTGCACCCGGCGCAAATACAGACCGCGATGCCGCGGCGGCTCGCCTCCTCCACATCGATATGGTCGTACCCGACCCCGCTGGTGCTGATTACCTTCAGGCGGTTGGCGTGCGCGAGCACCTTCTTCGTCACCGGCTCGAGCCCGGTAATCAGTCCGTCGACGTCGCGGATCAACTCGCAGAGGTGGTCCTCGGTGACCGGGTAGACGATCTCGCGCTCAGCGAGTCGGCAGCCGCGAGACTCGAGGAACCGTGCGATCTCCTCGCGCACTCCGCCGTATTTCCAGGACAGCACCAGCACGTCCTTCGCCATCAGAACCACGCTCCTTTCCCCGACCAAACGACGAGCAGCTCGCGCCATTCTACGCCATCGGCTGGAGGGTCGGAATCCAACGCTCAAGCATGTGGGTTCTCGTTTAGGAGGATTGCTGGCCGGCGTAGGTCTCCGACGGCCCTTCGTCCAGAAGAGAGAGGCTCTCTTCTGGTTCGAGGGAGTAGAAAGCCAGCCGCAGGCGCCCCGGCGGCGTGCCGAGCACCGCGCGGAAGATCTCCTCCGCCTCGCGGACGAAGGCGCGCCGCCGCTCGACCGGCAGCGGCTCTGCCCGCGCATAGATCACCTCGAGAAGCGGCATCCCTCTCCCCTCCTTCCGGTCAGCTCGGCTCAACCATCACCGGCGTGCCAGCGGTGCCGCCGACGGTGCGGGATGCAAGCCCTTTTATCGGATTGCGCCATGTGCCACGGAGAGTGGGGATACCGGGCACATGCAGCAGCATCTTAACACCCAAAACCTCCTCACCGAGTGGCGGCCACATCGAGAAGCCGAAGGGATAGTCCGACCCGAGAGCGACGCGCTCTCGCCCCACGAAGCTGATCAGGAGCCGGATCGCCTTCGGAGCCCACAGTACCCCACAGTACTGTGTCGAACCACAGGCGACGAGGATAGTCGCTGGACTGAACCGGTGGCCCGCTCCGGACGGCCACACTCGGTATCCCTGGTTGATTCGCCCGATCTGCTACGGCAGGAAGCCACCGCCGTGCGTGACCAGCAGCGTGATCCGTGGATAACGATCAGCAGCCCGCTCAAGACCAGGTCCGTCAGCGACACTGTCGTCTCCCAGAGCACGCCGATCAGGTTGGGCATCTGCGGGCGACGGAGCCGGAGATCCTAGCTCAGGAGCGGGTGGAGGAAGAGCACGGCCTCTAACTGGTCGGCGGTTTCCCACACGGGAGCGAAGGCCGGGTCGCTCAGCAACCGGTCGCCGCAGCCCGGGCCGATGATGGCACCGCGGAGGCCAGCGTCGCAGACGCGCTCCAGTTCGCGCGCTGCCAGCTCCGGCGCATTGAGTGGGAGCGTCGCCAGGCCGGAGAGCCGGTCGGGTCGCTCCCGATGCCAGGCGATAAGCTCGTCGTTGTAGAGGCGCGCGAGTTCGCACGTCAGCGCCGGCTCGGCGTCGTAGAGGAAGAGCTGCGGGACAGGTGAGACGAGACTGTGCCGCACGCCGGCTCGTGCCTGCTCGGCCAGGAAGAGATCGGCATCGTAAAAGGCCGGCTTCAGCTCGAAGGCCCACTTCCCGCCGACCGTGAGAAACGGCGCCTTCGCCGGGTCGCGCTGCTCCCAGCGTGCGTCCGAGGCGTCGGCGTGCCCGCGCACCCAGTCCAGCACGGCCGGCGGGATGAAGTGCGCGTGGACATCGATCATATCTTCCTGCTCCCTGAGTACTCCCGCGTCCTCCTCCAGGGCATCCCCCGAATCGTCAGGTTACGGCGAGGTGACGATGGCCCTCTCGGGCGTGCCGTAGGTGTAGAACGACTCCGGCATCGTGGGCGCCCCGATCCAGATGGTGCTGTGGTAGAGATCGGACTCGTTAGCCACGTCCCAGACCACCGTTTTCCAGTCTGGATCGAAGATCAGGTATCCCGTGTCGCCAAACAGCTCGACGCGGTTGCCCCCGGCTCGAAGAGGTAGAGGAAGAACGCCAGGGTAGTCCCATGCTTGCCCGGGCCAGCCTCGATGCGCACGCCCCAATCCATGCACAGCTCGGCGACGTCGTACAGGTGCTGCGGGTAGCCGTGCCAGTAAGCGACGTGGTGGAGCCGCTCCCCCTGCCCCGTGCCGTCGCGCATGACCGCGATCTCATGCACCAACGGGCTGACGCTGAGCCAGGATCCGACCTTGAGCCGATCCCCGCCGATCTTGGTCTCGCGCAGCTTGAAGCGCCTCGCAGAGGAACGCCTCATGCGACTCCACCTGGCGCACGAAGCAGTTAACGTGGTCGAGCCGCAGGAGGGGGACACCGCGTGGCGGTCGGCGCTGGAGCGGTTGCGGAGCGGACTGTGCTGCTCCTCCAGCGCCTGGCAGTACCCGAGCTCCCACACCACCTCCATCTGGTAGCCGTCGGGCACGCGGAACCGGAAGCTCGTCCCCGGGCCGAGGTCGCCCTCGCTCCAGCCCAGGCCTAGCCCGCGCCGCTCGATCTTCTCCGCCCCGATCTGCAACAGCTCGGGCGTCGAGACCTGTAAAGCCACGTGCGCCAGCCATGCGTCCAGCGCTTCGGTCAGCTTCAGCGTGTAGAGGTACCAGTCCTCCTGTGCCGGCCCGCGAACTCGGAGTACATCGCGTCCCACACTAGTTTGTAGAGTTTGCTCTGCTCCTTGGCCGGCATACCGGTCCTGCGTCGGTAGCGCTCGAGGATCGGCTGCACCTCTGGGTTGAGCAAGGGTGCGGTAGCTCGAGGGCTATCGAAGGGGCTCTTGGCAGCGGTCAGTGGCCGGGAGCGTGTTCGTCGTCTCGGGCGCGTGCAGGGCATCGCAGAAGCGGACCACCGAGCGGGCCGCGTTCCGGAATGCGGGATGAGTGGTGACGTGTTTGACCCATTCACCCTGGAAGAGCACACGTCGCCCCTCGCGCAGGCTTTCCAGGTACTCCTCGCCGGGCAGGAGCCTCAAGACCGGCTTCACGAGGTTGTTCATTTCGTTCCTCCTCGGTTCGCGTGCGAGATGGCGAGCCTCACAAGAGCGGACACGAAACTAGTGAGGCCGTCGCAGTCAACGGGCGGTGGCTCGGTGTTGACGATCGTCCTGTGCAATCGCCTAAGGATCACCCATGACAGACGCTGAGGGTGCGATGGGCAGCACGTGTCCTCGGGAACAACACAACGAATATGGGGATCCAGGTGCCGGCGACTTCCTGCCGCCTTACGCTGGTAATCTGGACATCATGACCGCAGCCGCCCGGCAGGTGGGCGAGCTGTTCGCCCGGCACCTGCTCGGCGTGCGCGAGGAGGTGGCGGCATGAACGCCCCACGGGTGACCGACACGACCCTGCGCGATGGCTCGCACGCGATGAAACACCAGTTCACCCGCGAGCAGGTGCAAAGGATCGTCCAGGCGCTGGATGCCGCTGGCGTCCCGGTGATCGAGGTGACCCACGGCGATGGGGTCGCGGGGAGCTCGATCCAGTACGGCTTCTCCGGCACCTCGGAGATCGAGCTGATCGAGACCGCGCGCCGGCAGCGGCCGTTCCCGCCCGGCCGGGCGTGCTCGAGGCGTACGGGCCGGAGGGGAGCGTCTTGCTCGCCCAGCTCGAGCCGTGAGGAAGGAGCGGGTGATGGCAGAGCAGCGCGTGGTTGCAGGTTCGGACATTGAGGCGCTGGCCGAGCGGCTCGACCACGCCTGGGAGACGGCGACGACGATCCCGCCGCTGACCGAGCGCGTCGGTCCGCTTAGCGCCGAGGAGGCCTATGCGATCCAGACGCGGTGGAGCGAGCTGCGCGCACGCCGGGGCGAGCGCACCGTCGGCCGCAAGATCGGGCTGACGAGCCGGGCGATGCAGGAGCAGATGGGTGTCTTCGAGCCGGACTACGGCAACCTCTGGGCCTCCCGCTTCTTCCCAGCTAAGCGCGGGCGGGCCGACGTGCCAGCGCGGCTCTTCATCCAGCCCCGGCTCGAGGGTGAGCTGGCCTTCCTGATCGGCAAGCCGCTGGCCGGCCCCGGGGTGACGCTCCAGGCCGTGCTGGCCGCCACCGAGGCCGTGGCACTCGCGGTCGAGATCGTCGACAGCCGGATCGAGGGCTGGCGCATTAAACTGGCGGACACTATCGCCGACAACGCCTCCTACGGCGGCTTCGTGGTCGGCACCTGGAGCCGCAGCCTCCGCGAGGCCGACCTGCGGACGATCGGCATGCTGGTTCACCACAATGGACGGCCAGCCGCCGAGGGGATCGGTGCCGCGGCGCTCGGTCATCCGGCCCGCGCGGTCGCCTGGCTGGCCAACAAGCTGGGCGAGTTCGGGATTCGGCTGGAGCCGGGCGACATCGTCATCTCTGGCTCGCTTGCCCGCGCTATCCGGGCGCAGGCCGGCGATCTCTTCGTGGTCGAGATGTTCGGCCAGCCGCCGCTGACCGTCCGCTTTACGTGAACGGTGGGCTACACCCCGTCTCGTCGGGCAGAAGCGGACGCACTACCAGGCCGTATTCCTTCCCTTCGCTCTCCCAGCGGGTGAGGGTATTGGCTTGCTGGAGCTCCTGGAGCAGTCGCGGCAGCTCCTTGCGGCTCGAGACGACACCACAACGCGCTTGCGGTGAGAACCAGGGCGCGGGCTCGCCGAAGGTCGCCAGTGGGGTCGCCAGTGGCCACGGCTTGGCCCGCGCTGGACTCCATTCCGGCGGTTGCTGGAGCAGTTCCGCTGGGATCACGACCACCTGTAGCTTCGTGATGAGGTAGGGGGCATCCCGCTCGATCACCTCCTCGGCTGGTAACCAGCTGAGGAGATTCATCGCCGTCTCGTAAAAGGCAGCCAGGCGCTGGCGAGCGGCACGTTGTTCCGGCGAGAGCGCGGACGTATCGGCTCCCTCGTCGAGGCCTAAGGCGTAGACCGATACCCGGCTGGTTCGGCCGGCCGCATTCACAGTGAAGAAGGTCGTCGGAGCGTCGTAGACCCCAGGCAGGGGATAATCGGCGTCGCCAGCCAGCAGGCCAGCGGCCTCAGCTTCACGTAGCACGCGCTGGAGGCCCGCCTCACTGATTCGGCTCTGGAGGACATTGGGCAGCGCGGGCGGAGGGTAGATCGTCATCTGAGGGCCGAGCTGGATCACCGCGCCGTCACCGTAGACCGAGAGCTTCGGAGGCCAGGTGACCGAATACAGTGGTGGGAGCCAGCCCCCACCAACGTCGATGCGGAGTACCAGCTCGTCAGGCCCACTCGGGTGGGCGATCGGAGTCGGCGTCGGCGTCGCCCCCGGCACGCCGATGCCGGTACACGCCGTCAGGAGCAGCAGGGCAGCCAACACGACGACCGGTTGGTCGCGCAACCAGCTCTCGCGACGTTGGCGGTGGTGTCTCCACGCTGCGCTCAGTTCCATGCGCATCCCTCTGCGGTCGGCGCGCTCCAGGATCGCCCCCTCGGCCATTAGCGGCGACCGATGATGCGCTCCCGAGCGTAGATCAGTGGAGGCCGTGTTCCCGGCTCGCGACCTAACCAGCTCACTCGGGCCAACCTGAGTGTACATCATGTCGAGGCCCATGCTCCCCGAAAGGCCAGTACTGGCACAGCGAGGCTCGGCGGCCGCTGCTCAGCGCCGCTCGGCGAGCACCGCCTCAGCCGCAGCTCGACCATTCGAGAGCGTTGCCGACCGCCTGGAGCCTCTCTGCCAGAGCAAGTCGACTGGCGACCACGCAGCCCCGCACGTTGCCGAGCGAACGGGACAGCAGTCAGTGCCAGCGCTCGCCGTAACGGTTGAAGCTGACCAGCTCGGCCAGCGGCTTGCGGCCACCGCGTGCGAGAACGGGCCGCGGATCACGCGTCGAGCGGGGGTAGCCGATGGTCACGAGCGAGCGCGCCGTGCGCTCCGCTGGAATCCCGAGAATGCGCTTAGCCTCGGCTTGCTGGCCGGCGTCGCCGTACCAGGCGACGCCACCGCCGAGTCCGAGCAGCTTGGCTGCGATCAGCAGGCGTTCGGTGACCCGTCCCTCGTCATAGGCTTCACTGATCTCACTCGCGCCATCGAGCACGATGGCGATCCCCAGCGGGGCATCGGATACCCAGTTGATCGGCGCGCGGAGCAGGCTGATCTGGCGCAAGATCTCCCGGTCGTCGACCACGATGAAGTGCCAGGGCTGGGTATTCCGCGAGCTGCCCGTCCAACGAGCCACCTCCAGAAGTTCGGTGACCACGTCCTCGGGGACTGGATCAGGCCGGTACCGCCGGATCTGCCGCACCTTTCGGATCTGCTCGAGCACCTCACGGGCGTTGGGCAGCGTTGCCATCGTGTCGCTCACCTCCGAACCGCCTCGTGCCCCCCCGCGCGGTTGCGGTGGCGCACTATGCCGCCTCGGCCTACCACACCATGCTTGTCACTCGAATGATCGGGCAGCAACTCCGATTTTTCCAGCCCGCCACAGCGCGGTCGTACTGGTAGAATTGCGCGTGCACCGGTGGTGCGAGTCCGTATCGCGACGCCGGTTTCTGCATAGCCGCCTTGGAACGGTGGAGCACAATGGCAGATTCACGCTTCCTCCGGGCCTGCCGGCGGGAGCGAACCGATACCACTCCGGTCTGGCTGATGCGCCAGGCCGGCCGCTATCTGCCCGAGTACCGGGCCATCCGTGCGCGCGCCTCGCTGCTCGACATCTGCAACCGAGCGGAGCTAGCGGCCGAGGTAACGCTCCAGCCGGTGCGTCGGCTCGGCGTCGACGCCGCGATCATCTTCGCCGACATCCTCTTGCCAGTGGTATCGATGGGGATCCGGCTCGAGTTCGCGGCCGGCGAGGGGCCGGTCATCCGCGATCCGGTGCGTACCTCGGAAGCAGTCGCGCGCCTGCGCAGACCGGAGACTGAGGAGATCGCGCCGGCAATCTACAACGCGATCCGCCTGGTGCGGCGGGAGCTGGGCGGCAAGGTGCCGGTGATCGGCTTCGCTGGTGCGCCGTTCACCGTCGCCAGCTACCTGATCGAAGGCGGCAGCTCGCGACACTACTTGGAGACAAAGCGCTTCATGTTCAGCGAGCCGCGGGCCTGGGACGCGCTCATGGACACGCTGGCTGACGTCACCACGCGCTACCTCCGCGCTCAGGTCGCGGCCGGCGCCCAGACCGTGCAGCTCTTCGATAGCTGGGCCGGTGCGCTGAGCCCGCTGGACTACCAGGAGCGCGTCCTACCCTGGGTCAAGCGGATCGTCACAAGGCTGCGCCCGCTCGGCGTGCCGGTGATCCTGTTCGGCACCGGCACCGCTGGCTTCCTTCAGGTACTAGCCGCCAGCGGGGCCGACGTGATCAGTGTGGACTGGCGCGTCCGGCTAGCGGACGCTTGGGCGGCGATCGGGCCCGAGCGAGCCATCCAGGGAAACCTCGACCCTGCGGTGCTCTTCGCACCACGCCGCGAGATCGCGCGGCAAGTGCGGACGATCCTGGAGCAAGCTGGCGGTCGTCCAGGACATATCTTCAACCTGGGACATGGCGTCCTCCCGGAGACGCCAGCCGAGAACGTGTGCTACCTGGTCGATCTCGTGCACGAGCTCGGAGCTGCCTCCACCGCGGCTGGCAACGAGGAACAGGCTGCGGTCGACGGAATCACTGGAGAAAGGTAGGAGTCGTGATGCCAGTGAGGCCGAGTGAGACGGTGGCGGTGCTGCTGCTGGCCTACGGCGGCCCGGACAAGCTCGAGGATATCCCGGCCTACCTGGCCGATGTCCGCCACGGGCGGCCCTTCTCCCAGGAGCTCCTCGAGGAGATCACCGAGCGCTACCGGCGTATCGGCGGCCGCTCGCCGATCGTGGAGCTGACCCGTGCCCAGGCTGCCGGGGTCGAGCGGCTGCTCAACAGCCCCGAGGCTGCCCCAGAGGGCATTCGCTACCGCACCTACGTCGGCATGCGGCACTGGCACCCCTACATCCACGAGGTGGTGCCGGAGATCCTGCGCGACGGTGCCGACCGGTTAGTGGCAGTGGTGATGGCGCCGCACTACTCGAGGATGAGCGTCGGCGCCTACCTGCAGCGGTTGTCCGAGGCGCTGGAGGTCCACCGCGCTGATCTCCCAGTGCTGACCGTAGAGAGCTGGAAGGACGAGCCGGCCTTCATCGACGCGGTTTCCGACCGGATCGCGGAGGGTCTGGCTCGCTTCCCGGAGCAGCAACGCGACGACGTCGTCCTCCTCTTCACCGCGCACAGCCTGCCGGAGCGCATCCTGAGCTGGGGCGACCCCTACCGCGAGGAGATCCTCACCTCGGTCGAGCAGGTCACCCAGCGGTTCCCAGCCCATCGCTGGGTCTTTGCCTTCCAGAGCCAGGGTGCCAGCGAGGAACCCTGGCTCGGCCCGACGGTCGAGGAGACGCTTGATCGGCTGGCAGCGGAGGGCATCGAGAACGTGCTGCTGGTGCCGATCGGGTTCGTCTGTGACCACGTCGAGGTACTGTACGACATCGACATCGAGCACCGCCAGTACGCCGCCGGGATCGGCCTGCGCCTGGAGCGCACCGCGTCGCTCAACGATCACCCGTTGCTCTGCCAGGCGCTCGCCGACGTGGTTCGCCGTCGGGTAGCCGAGGAGCGCACGGCGGCAGCGAGCTGAGGATGGCTGGAGCAATCGCTCGCCACATCGTGATCATCGGCGGTGGGATCGCCGGCCTGGCCGCCGCCTACCGGCTGCAGGCAGCCGTTGCGTCCGCGCCGGTGCGCATTACGCTGGTCGAAGCGACGGAGCGAGTGGGCGGCTGGGTGCGCACCGTCCGCTGGGGCGACATACTCATCGAAGCCGGGCCCGACTCCTTCCTGTCCGCCAAGCCAGCCGCGAAATCCCTGGTGCTCGAACTCGGGCTCGGCGACGAACTCATCGGACTCCGGCAGGGCTACGAAGGTGCGTCCATCGCGTGTAGGGGCCGGCTGGAACCGCTGCCGGAAGGCTTCTCGCTGATGATCCCCACCCGGCTGCGACCGCTCCTTACCACCGGCCTGCTCTCGATCCAAGGGAAACTGCGGCTCGCACTCGACCTGGTCTTAGCCCCACGCCGAGATGACGGGGACGAGTCGGTTGCGGCGTTCGTGCGCCGGCGCCTGGGGCGTGAGGTGTACGAGCGGATCGCCCAACCGCTACTTGCGGGGATCTATGCCAGTGACGCCGAGCAACTCAGCCTGCTCGCGACCTTCCCCCAGCTCCGCGAGCTGGAAGTGCGTTACGGAAGCCTGATTCGCGGGACACTCGCCCGGCGCCATACTGGCCAGCGAGTCGGCTCGGCCTTCCTCACGCTGCGGCGAGGGATGGGCACGTTGATCGAAGGGTTGGTGAACCAGCTCGATCTTGTCGAGCTACGTTTGGGCGAGGCGGCCACGGCACTCACGGGC
Source organism: uncultured Thermomicrobiaceae bacterium (assembly GCA_938082375.1). GTDB lineage: Bacteria > Chloroflexota > Chloroflexia > Thermomicrobiales > Thermomicrobiaceae > Thermalbibacter. The sequence continues at coordinate 24,173 of CALKCJ010000019.1, read as the reverse complement.
CGCCAGGGGAATTACCGGATCAAGCTCTCGCGTGGCGGCGAGCTCGAGGCCGACGCCGTCCTCGTGGCGACGCCAGCCTACGCCGCCGCGCAGTTGCTGGAGCCACTGGATCCTGAGCTAGCAACGCTCCTGCGTGGCATCCCCTACGCCTCCAGCGCCACCGTAACCCTCGTCTACCGTGCGCATGACGTCGCGCCGGTAGCCCGCGGCCGAGGCATCGTCGTGCCGGCAGTCGAAGGGCGGCAGGTGACTGCCGTTACCTGGGTCGCGAACAAGTTCGAGGGTCGCGCTCCGCCCGACCTGGCTCCGGTTCGAGTCTTTCTCGGGCGTTATGGGCAGGAAGGGATCCTCGAACGACCAGACGACCGCCTGGTCGAGCTCGCGCTCGAGGAACTGCAAGGGCTGCTGAGGCTCCGAGCCGAACCTCTCTATGCCGTTGTCCATCGATTACCACGCTCGATGCCGCAGTACCTGGTCGGTCATCTCGAGCGCCTGGCCAGCATCGATGAACGGCTCGCGCGGTGGCCGGGACTCTCCCTGATCGGGGCGGCATACCGCGGCGTCGGCGTGCCTGACTGTATCGCGAGCGCCGAGCGGGCCGCCCGAGTGACTCTGGCGAGCCTTCAGATGCAGGCGTCCGCGCTCCCCTGATCGAGGCGGCCAGCCGAGCTCGCCTAGGGGTTCGCTAACCAGTCCCGGATCCGCTCGAGCCAGGACTCGCGCAGGCGCAGCGCTTGCAGGTCTGGCTCCGGTAGCTCGACCGGCTCTCCAGTAACGACCCGCATCGCGGCCCAGCGCATCCAGCGAACATACTCCTCTCCGGCTAGCGCAGCGGCACGCGCGAGGGCATCGGCGACGCGCGGCGGCCGAGCCTCGGGATGATGCGCGTCACTCGCGATCAGGTGAGCAGCTCGCGCGCTGAGGAGCAGCACAGCGGCACGCTGGGCTTCCCGGCCGTTGTAGCCGAGAAACGAGCCCGCGTTGAGCTGCACGAGCGCGCCGACCTGTACGGCCTCGAGGACGAGCTCCGGACAGCGCTGGACGGGCGGATGGCGCTCTGGATGGGCGAGAATCGGCCAGAGTCCATCGTCCCTGAGAGACGTGATCGACTCTCCAACCGAGTTCGGCCACTGGTTCCAGTCCGGCAACTCCACCAACACGTAGGGCGTCCCATTTAAGGTCATCAGCCGGCCCAGCTTGTGCTCGTCGCCCAGAGCGCGGCTGAGCTTGTACTCACACCCCGGTATCACCTCGATGGGGATCTCCGCCGCTCGCGCCAGCTCGTTGAGACGCCGTACCGCGCCCGGGATCGCCTCAGGATGCACCTCACCGGCATGGGGCGTCGCCGCGATGATCCTCGTGCCGTCAGCCGAAGCCACCTGAAGCATCGCGAGGGCCATGGCCTCGTCTCTCGCGCCGTCGTCCACACCAGGAATCAGGTGGCTGTGCACGTCGACCTGCGGAATCTCGGTGCCTGGCATGTGTGAAGGCGCTCCGGTGACCTCGGCCCTCGCCCCGCTAGTCTCGCCTGTCGGCAGGCCCGGCTCCCCTTCTGCCATGTACTCTCCCCTCGTCGACACCAGGCGCTTGCCTGACAGTCGAGACACTCGTACTCACAGGAAAGCTGTCATCGTCAGGGCCAGATTATACGAGAGTGCCAACCAGTGGCCAGCACAGTCCGAAGGGGGAAAGAGCGTGTACGGCTACCGCCAGTACCCCCAACCCACCGCCTGGGAGCGCATGACTTTTAGCGCTGGACGCAGCCCGTCTCATCCGGTAGGAGTGGGCGCGGGAAGATCACAAAGAGCGTGCCGTCGCTGCGCCAGCGGGTCAGCGTGTTCGCCTTGCTCATCGCGTCCACCACGGCGGCCAGCTCCTCGCGCTCGACCACCCCACAGCGGGCCTGCCTGCCCAGCACCTGGTAGGGCGAGCCGAACTCGGCCAGCGCTGCCGAGAGCGGCCAGTCCAGCTCCGATGGCTCGACATCAGTCGGCTCCTCGATCGCCTCGTCGGCCTGAAGCACGATCAGTTGCAGGCGCTCGATCGTGTACGCTCGCTCCGGCAGCGCGATCGCCGCCCGGGGCAACCAGGAGCTGAGGCTGAGCGCCTTGTCCAGAAACTCCCGCAGTCGGCGCCGGGCTTCCCGCTCCTCCATGGGAATCTTCGGATCGTCCACCTCGGCCTCTATGAGCGCGTAGGCGGACACGACCGAGGTGCGACCGCCGGCATTGACCGTGAAGATCGTTACTGGCGCATCGGCGATAACGGGGAACTCGTAGCGCCGGTCACCCTCGAGCAGGCCGGCGATCTCCGCCTCCCGTAAGATCGCCTGCATACCCTCCTCGGTGAGCCCGGTCACCAGCAGGTTCGGGAGCGCTGGCGGCGGGTAGATCATGATCTGCGGCCCCTGCGTGATCACGCTGCCGTCACCGTACAGCACGAAGAGCGGCAGCTCGGTCGCAATGTGGAAGGGCGGGAGCAGACCGCCGGTGCGGTCGATGCGGAGCACCAGTTCATCCGCTCCCGTCGGATGAGCGATTCTGCCCGCTTCGGCCGTTGGGCTCGGCGCTGCGGTGGGGGTGGGAGAGGGCGGTCGTTGGGTTCCCGCACCACCGCCGGTGTCCGCCTGCGCACAGGCGGCCAGGAGGGGCAAGATCAGCACCCCGCTCGCACGAGCAAGGAGTTGCCTTCGGGTCGAGAGCACTGGCCTTCTCCTTTCGGCTTGACTCTGTGTCCTCATCGAGCAGACGGCCCAGCGCCTCTGAATGTTCCTCCAGACGAGACATACCGGATCCCGCACCGGCGACGGCTCATAGCACGCACCCGGAAGCCAGTCTCACGCGCGCTGATCCTGTAAGATGTCTGAGACGAGGAGACTGTCGTGGGAAGGGAAGGGGGAGTGCTTCTGGCAAGCTCGCCGTCGCCCACCCTGCCGGCCGCACACCCGGACGAGTGCATCCGCGGTGCGTTCCCAGAGCCGCCGCTCTCGGTCGTCATCCCGGTCTATGATGAGGCCGAGAGCTTGTCGCTGCTCTACGACGAGCTCCGGGAAACGCTGGACACGCTCCCCTGGCCTGCCGAGGTCATCTTCGTCGACGACGGTAGCCGCGACGGTTCGACCGCCGTGCTACATCAGCTCTTCGAGCGCGACGGACGCGTGCAGGTGATCGAGCTGCGGCGCAATTTCGGGAAAGCCGCAGCGCTGCAAGCCGGCTTCGCGGCCGCTCGCGGCCAGTGGGTCGTGACACTGGATGCCGACCTGCAGGACGTGCCAGCCGAGATCCCTCGACTGCTCGAGGGTCTCGAGCATGCCGACCTGGTGAGCGGCTGGAAGCGGCCACGCCGCGACCCGCTGTCCAAACGTCTGCCCTCGTTGTGGTTCAACCTCGTCGTCCGCGTGCTGACCGGTGTGCCGCTCCACGACTTCAACAGCGGACTCAAGGCCTATCGAGCCGAAGTCTTGCGCGAGCTGCCGCTCTACGGTGAGTTGCACCGCTACATTCCAGTCTTGGCGTACGCGCGCGGCTTTCGAGTAACCGAACTCCCGGTCGCGCACCGGCCGAGGCGCTTCGGACGTTCCAAGTTCGGAGCCAGGCGCTTCGCCAACGGCTTCTTCGACCTCTTGACCGTCCTCTTCTTGACACAGTTTATCCGCCGGCCACTCCACCTGTTCGGCTGGTTCGGCCTGCTGTCACTCGGGCTCGGCACATTGATCAACGCCTATCTCAGCGCGCAGTGGTTTCTCGGTCACCCGATCGGGCACCGGCCGCTCTTGACGCTCGGCGTGCTACTGATGACGATCGGTGCGCAGTTCTTCCTCACCGGCCTCCTGGCCGAACTCATCGCTCACGCGGCACCACGGCCGGACTACAGTATCCGACGCCACCTTCGCCACCACGCGCCAGCTACCGGAGCTGTTCCTCCAGCCACCAGTGACGGAACCCACCCACATGACGCCTAGGCTCGGAAGCGGTCACAGCGCAGATCGACCAGGTGAGAGCGCGGCCAACCTGCCAAGGGCGTCGAGCCCCCCTCCCGAGGTCGAATGGGTCGCCTGTGATCTCTGCGGTGCCGACGACGCCGAGCCAATCCGTACCCTGCGCGACCTGATACATCAGACCACTGGGGAGCAGTTCACGCTTTCACGGTGCCGTTGCTGCGGCCTACGCTACCTGAATCCCCGTCCCATCCCAAGCCAGCTCGACCGCTTCTATCCAGCGGCCTACACCCCCCACCGGCGAAATGGCCTCTCGGCCAGCGTGCGTCGCCGGCTCCTTCGCCGGGAGTTGCGCAGCATATGGCCACTGCTCGCTCCCCCGCGCCGGGTGCTCGAACTCGGCTGCGGCTCTGGTGACCTGCTCCAGCTCGTGCGTGAACTCGGCAACCCGAACGTCGTCGGCATCGAGCCGAGCGCAGCCGCGGCAGACTACGCCCGCAGCCGCTGGGGGCTGGACGTGGTGACCGGCACGCTTGAGACTGCATGGTTGCCCTCATTCAGCTTCGAGGTGGCGCTGGCACAGCACGTGTTGGAACACGTGCCCTCGCCGTCAGCCACGCTTGCCGAGCTGAGGCGCGTGCTGCATCCCGGAGGCGTCCTCGTCCTCTGGTTGCCCAATGCGGACTCGTGGGCGGCGCGCGTGTGGAAGGGTGCCTGGATGGGCTACGATGCGCCACGGCACCTCTACACCTTCGACCTCCGCACTCTGACCGCCCTCCTGAAGCGGCAGGGATTCAGCGTGGTTGCTGTGCGCCACGAGTGGGTGGGCATTGAATGGTCGTGGGGGCTCAGGCTAGCCCTCCGCCAGCGTGGACACCACCACGACCTGTTGGATCGACTGCTCACCCTGCTGCACATGCCGCTCGCGGCAAGTGCGACCCCCGTTGCGCTGGCGGCAGCCGTCGCCAGGCGGTCTGGCCGGATCCGCATCATCGCCCGGCTTCTGGACTGACCGCGTTTTGCTGGGCATAACGGAATCTTGTTCTCCTCCCGCCCTACCTGCTATAACCATGCTGGCACCCTGGAGCCGTCCTCCTCGGTGCCGCCTGAACCAGACGGCGCGCATATGAGGGAAAGGAGAACGGCGCGATGCCTCGCTTGCGCCTGAGCGACGGTGAGTACGCTCGCCGACGTGGCAGAATCCTCGAGCGTCTCGGCGCCCGCGATCTCACCGCGCTCGTGGTGTTCGGTCCCAACAACGTCTCCTACTTTAGTCGTTTCGGGTTCATTCCCACCGAGCGCCCCATCGCCTTCGTGCTGACGCGTGACACCTCGGCTCTCCTAGTGCCGCGCCTGGAGCTGGAGCACGCGCAGGAGTTCGCCCTGGTCGACCGGATCGTGGCCTATCCCGAATACCCTGATGAACGCCACCCGATGCAGTTCCTCAAGGACATCCTGACCGACCTGCGACTCAGCCGGGCCAAGATCGGTGTTGACTCCGACGGCTACGGCCAGCTCTATGGATATCGAGGCCCGAAAGTCAGCGAGCTGCTCCCCGAGGCCGAGGTCGTCAATGTCGCCGACGATGTCGAGTACCTGCAGATGATCAATTCCGAAGAGGAACTCGAACTCCTGCGCGAGAGCGCCCGCTGGGCCAACCTGGCCCACGCCTACCTGCAGGAATACTGCCGCGTCGGTGCCACCGAGACCGAGATCTCGATGCGCGCCTCCTATGAGGCGTCGCAAGCGATGATCCGGACGCTCGGCCCGGAGTATCGCCCGCTCGGCCGGGGTCTCGCCTCTGCTGGCTTCCGGGGCCAGATCGGCAAGGATTCCGCGTTGCCACACGCGATGACGAGCAACGCTCGGCTCAAACCCGGCGACATCCTGGTCACCGGGGCAACCGCCTACATCTGGGGATATAGCTGCGAACTGGAGCGCACCATGGTCATGGGCGAGCCGACGCCCGAGCAGGAACGCTTCTTCAACCTGATGCTCCAAGTGCAGACCCTCGCGATCCAAACGATCAGGCCGGGGATCCCCTGTTCGGCGGTCGACAAGGTGGTGCGCGACTTTTTCAAGGAGAACGGGCTGGAGCAGTACTGGCGGCATCACACGGGGCATGCCAAGTCGACGCTTGTGCACGAGGCCCCCTTCCTCGACATTGGCGACCACCGCACGATCGAGATCGGCATGGTCTTTACAGTCGAGCCGGGGATCTACGTACCCGACCTCGGCGGATTTCGCCACTCCGATACGGTCGCAGTGACGCCGGACGGCGTCGAGATGATTACCTACTACCCGCGCGACCTGGCGAGTCTGACCATCCCGATCTGACCAGCAAGATGGGCTGAGGAAATAGCGCGTAGAGCTCGATTCGCTCATACGGGTAGAAACGGAGGAGGACGATGGCTGAAAGAATCTCCCGCGAGCGAGCTGAAACGATCGTACGCCAGTTTCGTCGCTACGAAGCGTACTTCGCCGAGCTCGGCATCGACCGCCGGCAGTTTTTGCGCATGATCGCGGCCGGCAGCGCCGCGGCGACCGTCATTCCCGTGCTGGTGGCGTGCGGCCAGGTGAGCGAGCGCGAGGCAACTCAAGCGGCGACCCCAACGCCGACCACACCGGCGGCCGCTCAGACCCCGGTTACCGGCGCGGCGCCCACCCCAGCGACAGGCGCGACACCGACAGCCGCAGCCGGCGGGCCGCAGCGGGGTGGCACGATCGTCATCGGCACACTCGGCGAGGCGCAGACTATCAACCCGCTTTTGACCAACGAGAGCGAAGGCCAGTGGCGTGCCCGCATGCTCTTCGACGAGTTCCTCAAGCTCGACCTCGAGACCCTTGAGCCGGTGCCGAACATCGCCAAGGAGTGGAAGGTCGAGGGAGACACGACCTATGCCTTCACGTTACAGGACGGCGTCACGTTTAGCGATGGGACGCCGCTGACCGCAGACGACATTGCCTTTACGCTGCACGCGATCCTGAAGAAGGAGACCGCGAGCCCCTTTGTACCGCGCTTTATCGGTATCCAGGGGGCCGAAGAGTACAACCAGGGCCAGGCCGACACGATTAAAGGGATCGAAGTCGTCGACGAGAAGACGATCAAGATCACGCTCAAGGAGCCGAACGCGGCCTTCCTCGCCAACCTGCGCTGGCTGCGGCCCTTGCCGAAGCACCTGCTGGAGGGGAAGAGCCTTACTGACGATCCCTTCTTCCAGCAACCCGTCGGTGCCGGGCCGTTCATCTTCAAGAGCTGGAATATCGGCGGCGATTTCGTCGCCGAGCGCAACCCACACTACTGGCAGCAGGGTTTGCCGTACCTCGACGGCTTCACCCATCGCACCATCGCCGACTCCCAGTCGCTCGTGATCGCGCTCGAGACCGGCGATATCGAAGCCTCGATGTACGCCCAGCCGACGCTGGCCGATCAGTTGCGAGCGCGTGAGAACCTTGTCGTGCTGGTGCGGCCGCCGGGGGTCGACATCAACGGCTGGAACTTCGGGGAGAAGAACGTCGAGGCACTCGCCGATCCCCGGGTGCGCCGGGCCATCGCGATGGCGATCGATGTCGATCGGTTCGCTTCAGACTTCCTATTGGGACTTGGTAAGCCGGCCATCGGGCCGGTTCCGCCCGGGCATTGGGCCTTCAAGCAAGGGCTGCAGCGCATCCCCTATGACCCGCAAGCGGCCAAGCAATTGATCCAGGAGGCTGGCGCCACTGGCCTGCGCGTGCGGCTCACGGCGAACGCCGGAAACAAGTTCCGGGAAGACTGGGTCACCTTCACTCAGCAGGCCCTCGCCGAGATTGGCGTGGAAGGAGTGCCTGACCTCAAGGAGTGGACACAGGTCGTTCAGGAGGGCACCAAAGGTACTTTCGAGCTCATTTGCCCCACCTTCTCTGGCATGACGGTCGACCCCGATGAGCTGTACCTGTGGTTCCACTCCAGCTCGCCACGCAATGTCTCGGGGTATTCCAATCCCGAGATGGACCGCCTGCTCGAAGAGGGACGCCGAACACTCGATATCCAGAAGCGGAAGGAGATCTACGGGCGCGTCCAAGAGTTGATCCAAAAGGACGTGCCAGTCTTCTACGCGTGGGATCGGCCGTTCATTAACGTCGTCACGAAAGACTTCGCTGGGTATGTCAACACGGTGCTCTCGTTCTTCGAGCGCCTCGAGGAGTGGTACCGGGTCAAGAGCTAGCGCAGCCGCGTAAGGAAACCTCGGCGGGGTGAGCCAATCCCGGGGCCGGGCGTGCACTCGCTCCGCCGAGGCCAATCGTTGCTCGCTGGGGAGGCCGTCACCTCGTGACGCCAGGAAGCCGTGCCTACATCGTCCGTCGCCTCCTGCTCCTGCCGTTCCTCCTGGTCGGCTTGAGCATCGTTGTCTTCACCCTCATTCACCTCGCCCCCGGCGACCCAGCACTCGCCTTCATCTCCGAGCAAGCCATCGACCCAGAACTGGTTGCACAAGTGCGCCGGAACCTCGGACTCGATAAGCCACTCCCCGTGCAGTATGCGATCTGGGCCTCGCGCGTGGCTCGGCTCGACTTCGGCACAGCGTATACGTTCAACCGTACTCCGGTGATCGATCTCATCCAAGCGCGGCTGTGGGTGACGGTACAGCTCCAGAGCCTCGCCCTCCTGATCGCGCTGGCACTCGCGATCCCGATCGGCGTGATCTCCGCCCAGCGGCGCTACTCCCTCTTCGACCATACGACGACGGTCGGCGTGCTGCTCGGCCTCGCGATGCCCAACTTCTGGATCGCACTGCTCCTCCAACTCCTTTTCGCGGTCAAACTGGGCTGGCTGCCGCCATTCGGCTCCGGAGCAAGTGCGCAGGGGTTTTCACGCCTCGCGTACTACGTCATGCCCATCACGGTTCTGGTTACAGCCGTGTTGCCGATCTTTGTCCGCTTTATGCGCTCGAGCATGCTCGACGTGATCGCGCAGGACTACGTTAGGACGGCACGCGCCAAGGGCTTACCCGAGCGCGTGGTGATCTATAGCCACGCGCTTCGGAACGCGCTGATCCCCATGGTCACGGTGGTCGGCAACCAGCTCGCCGGGCTGCTCAGCGGTTCTGTGATCGTGGAGTACATCTTCGGATGGCCGGGGCTGGGCTCGCTCGCCTACGAATCGATCCTTCGCCGCGACTACCCCGTCATCCTCGCGCTCACGCTGCTGGCCGGCAGCTTCATCCTGATTGTGAACGTGCTCGTCGATATCGTCTACGCACTGGTCGACCCGCGCATTGCATTCGACTAGCTGCGCGCACCCGGGTCACGGACTGGAGGCGTAAAAAAGTTATGGCCGAGACCGTTGCGACGCCTTCCCTGAGAGTCGACCGGTTGAGCCGCCCACCAGAATCGCAGTTGCGCCTGGCCTGGCGAAGCTTCAGGCGTAACCGGCTGGCGGTCGCGGGCGGCGTGGTGCTCCTGCTCCTCTACCTGACCGCCATCCTCGCACCTTTCCTCGCCCCCTACGACTACCGCGCCTTTAACCCTGGTCAGCCATTGAAGCCCCCGAGCGCCCAGCACTGGATGGGAACCGATCGGCAGACGCGCGACGTCTTCAGCCGGGTACTGGTCGGCTCTCGGGTCTCTCTTTCAGTCGGTTTCGCTGCGGTCTCGCTCATCATGCTGATCGGGATCACACTCGGCGCCGTGGCCGGCTACCTTGGCGGAATCGTGGACAACGTCATCATGCGCTTGACCGACATTATGCTGGCGATACCCTTGCTCTTCTTGCTCATCGCTGCAGCGGCCCTCTTCACCCCGGGTATCAAGACGACGGTCATCGTAATCGGCTTCACCTCGTGGATGACGACGGCCAGGCTCGTGCGCGGCGAGTTCCTCCGCTTAAAGGCCCTAGACTACGTGCTTGCCGCCCGGGCGCTTGGGGCCTCGACGGCGCGGATCATGGTACGGCACCTGTTGCCGAACGCGTTACCGGCTATTATTGTCCAGGCCACACTCTGGCTCTCCTACGCCATCCTGCTCGAGTCGAGCCTCTCGTTCCTGGGCCTCGGCGTGCAGCCGCCCACGCCCTCCTGGGGCAACATGCTTGCCGATGGCCGAGTCGACATGCGGATGGGCTGGTGGGTCGCGGTTTTCCCGGGTATGGCCATCTTTGTCACTGTACTCGCGTTCAATCTCGTCGGCGATGGGCTGCGCGATGCGCTCGACCCCTGGCGACGGGAACGGTAAGGAGCAGCTCCAACAGACCGTCTGGCCGAATTGCGGCTTCGTGTGCTACACTATGGCCTGAGGAGTGAACGAGCCCTCGTAGCTCAACGGACAGAGCACTTGGCTTCGGACCAAGGGGTTGGGGGTTCGAATCCCTCCGAGGGTACTCCAGAGCGGGCGCTCGGCGGCGCCCGCTCGGTTTTTCCTTAACCTGCAGCCACCACCGCGTGCTATGATCGGCCGCGCAACCGAACCGTGCCTGCCTGGAGGTCACCGATGCGCGCAGTTGTGCTCTCGATCGGCTCCGAGCTCCTCGACGGCCACCTCACCGATACGAACGCCACGTTTCTCGCACAGGAGTTGACTGGGCTTGGTGTCGAGCTACTCGGCGTCTGCCAGGTCGGTGACACGCTCGACCACATCCTCCGCGCGCTACAGCGTGCCTGGGAGGACGCCGAGCTCATCATCACCACCGGCGGCATCGGCCCGACGGCCGACGACCTCACCCGCGAGGCCATCGCCTCCCTGCTCGGCGAGCCGGTCACGGTCAACCCCGAGTTGCTCGAGCAGATCCGGGCCTTCTTCGCCGCACGCGGCCTGGTCATGCCCGAGCAGAATGCCAAGCAGGCCTGGCTTATCCCTTCGGCGGAACCGCTGCCGAATCCGATCGGTACCGCACCAGGATGGCTCGTACGCCGCGATGGCCACTTCATCGTCACCATGCCCGGCGTGCCGCGGGAGATGATGCGGATGTGGCGCGAGCACGCCGTACCCCGCCTGATACCGTATCTCGGTGGCGGCGCCATCCGCTCGGTCACGCTCAAGACGATCGGGTTGGGCGAGTCGGTCGTCGAGCAGGCCATCGCCGACTTGGTCGCAGCCAGCTATCCAGTCGTCGCTACCTATGCGAAGGACGACGGCGTCCACGTGAGGATCACGGCCCAGGCGGCGAACGCGGCGCAGGCTGAGACGACCATCGCACGCGTCGCGCAGGAGATCCGCTCGCGGCTGGGCGACCACGTCTACGGTGACGAGACGACCTCGCTCGGCACCGCGGTGCTGGAACCGCTGCTCTGGCTGCGGTGGCGGCTCGGCGTCGTCGAGGTCGACAGCGGCGGCCGGATCTCGAACGTCCTGGTCGAGGAGCCACTCGCGAGGGATACCCTCGCTGGTTGCCTGGTCTATCCCTGTTGGCCCGCGAGCGACACGCTCACTCTGGAGACGCTAGCTCAGGAGGCGATCGCGCTGGGCCACGTCAACCTCGAGAGGGCTGACTGCCTCTACGCCGTGGTGATCAGGATGACGCCGGGTGCGACACCCGACCGGACACGAGGCGAGGCGATCCTCCGGCTGCAAACCCCTGCCGCTACTCTGGAGCGACGACATCAGGTCACGTCACCTGCCTCCGAGATCCGACGGCGTGTCAGCCTATGGGCAGCCGAGTTTCTTCGGCTGGCGTTACTCCAGCAGGCACGCCAGCGTCTGCCGGGTTGACCGGCTCGGGGATGCTCCGCCAGGTACGCCGGGGGCCGTAGCGTCGCACCCGCCAGGCGACGCCGGCTGGATAGCCGGCCATCTTGGCGAGATCGCCCACCAGCCGGATCAGGGGAACCAGCAGCGCGGCAACCACGAGACGCTTGGGGTCGACCTCGCGGCGCTGCCAGAGTCGCCACAGCGGGCGACGCAGGTAGGCTAGCGCGCCCAGCCCAGCCACCAGCGCCAGCCAGCGGTCGCGCGTGAGCAGTACTGCTGGGATCAGACCCAGGTACGTCGCGTAGCGGATCAGGTGCCGGCCGGTGAACAGCCCGGCTTTGCCGTCGCCGCGCGCGTACCGGTAGTACTGGCGCCAGAACTCCCTGAGGGAGTGCCGTGGGCGGAACCAGACCACTGCCTGGGGGCGAAAGCAGAAGCGGGCACCTGCGCGGCGCAGGCGCAGGTCGAACACCACGTCCTCGCAGTAGTCGAGCCATTCCGGATAGCGAATTCCGGCCTGGAACCAGCTCCGCCGGAACGCCACCGAGCGACTTGAAGGGAGGAATCGCGCCGGCCGGATCTCCTCAACGTCAGGCAGCGTCGTCACCCCCAGGGCCAGCTCAAAGAGCGTGTGCGGTGCCGCCCGAAAGAAACCAGATACGACATCCGGCTGCTCGCGCTCGTCCACCAGGAATGGCTCGACAAGCCGCTGCAGCCAGTCCGGTTCCAGGATCACCCCGCCGTCAGTCACCGCCACCAGCTCGCCGCGCGCTCGCTCTAGCGCCGCGTTCCGCCCCTGGGCAATCGAGGCGCCCGGCAGCTCGACGACAGTGAGCGGCAGCCGGGCGATCCACTCCTGCAGGATCGCCACCGTCTGGTCGCGTGAGCCGCCGTCCACGACGATGACCTCGTCGGGCAACCAGGTCTGCGCGGCGATCGATGCCAGGAGTCCGGGCAGCGACTCCGCCTCGTCTTTGACGGTCAGGATCAGGCTAATGGCCGGACGGGTCTTCCCACGCACCTGGGCACTCCTGCTCGAATGCCTGGAGCAGCTCGTCTTGCCGAGCCAGCATGAACGCGCGGCTCGCGTCGTCAAGGTCATCGTAACCGAGCAAATGGAGCAAGCCATGCAGCGCAAGGTAGGCGATCTCGCGACGGGCGCTGTGTCCGACCTCCCGAGCCTGCGCCGCGGCCGTATCGGCCGACACCGCAATGTCCCCCAGATAGGGAGGGTCTCCCGGAAAGCTCAGCACATCGGTGGGGCCGGGTATCCCCTGGTAACGCGCGTGGAGTTCGGCGATTTCCTCGTCTCGACAGATCCAGAGGCCAAGCTCACCCCAAGCACCTTCCTGCTCGGCGGCGAACTGCAGGAGTTCCTTCAGGCGTTCAATCGAGGGAAGAAAGATACCGGGGCTGACCTGGAGCTCAACGGTCAATCTGCCCATCGGCGTCGCTCACTAGTCGGCCTCAGTCATTGCCGGTGCTGTCGTCTCCTCGACAGCGGCATACCGTCCTGGCTGGCGCACAAGTTCCGGGTATTCAATGCGCGGATGGTAGATCCCCTCGAGGATGCTCAGGAATACCCGGCGGACCTCGCCGACCTGGCGCAGGGTCAGGTCGCACTCATCGAGCTGGCCGTCCTCGAGCCGCTCGCGGATGATCCGGTCAACGAGCTCTTCGAGCTTGCTCCCCGGGCGGCCCGCCTCGCCCTCAGCCGCGTCCTCGTAGAGCTTGCCTGACTGCGCGGCCGCCCTCACCGTCGCCTCCACGCTGTCGGCCAGGAGGATGACCCCCGCCTCCTTGGTCTGCGGCTTGGGGCCAGGGTAGCGGAACTCGGCCTCGTCCACCGGTTCGCCACTCGCCAGTGCCTTTGAGTAGAAGTACCGGATCAACGAGGTACCGTGGTGCTGCTGGATCACGTCAACGATCGGCTTCGGCAGGCGGGCCTTGCGCGCTAGCCGGACGCCCTCGGATACGTGCTCCTTGATGAGCTGCACGCTGGTGCGCGGGTGGAGCGTATCGTGGACGTTCGTCCGGTTGGCCTGGTTCTCGACGAAGAAGGTAGGCCGAACCACCTTACCGATGTCATGGTAGAGCACCGCGACCCGGGTCAAGAGCGGATCACCACCAACCACCTCCGCTGCCGCCTCGGCGAGGTTGCTGACAACCAGACTATGGTGGTAGGTACCCGGCGCCTCGCGGGCGAGGCGGGCTAGCAACGGCTGATTGGGGTGCGCCAACTCGAGAAGCTGGAGGTGTGTGGTAATGCCCAGCAGCCTGCCCAGCAGGCTGAACGAAAGGAAGCACAGGCTCGCCGACAACGCGCCGTTCACCGCCGCATACACCAGGAACGTCACCGCTTGCGCAGCAGCCACACGGCTGTCGACCAGCGCGAACAGGAGGGCGGTCGTGCCCGTCGCTGCGGCGACCGCCAACCCGCTCCACAGGAAGGTCACGGTTCGCTCGGCCCGCCAGATCACTGCAGCGCCGGCCAAACTGCTCAGGAACGCGAAGAGCGTGATCTGATATGAGAGCCCGGCGACAGCACCGAGGTACAAGCTGGTGAAGGCGGCGGTAATGGCAGCGATCCGGAAATCGAGCAGGATCGCCAGGAGCATGATTGCGCTGGCGATCGGGAACATGTAGCGGAGTTCTGGGTGGGGCAGCACGAGCCGGCCGAGGGAAACCGACGCGACCACCATTGCCGCGATCAGCAGAAGCTGCCGCATCTGGCGCGTATAACGCAGGAACCGATGCAAGGAAAACGTCAGCCCGGCGGTGATCAGCGCCAGTACGCCGAGCAGGCCGATGAACTGCTGCCAGGACTGCCTTGGGGTGAGCAGCCCAAAATACTCGAGCTTCTCGATCACCTCCGGAGTCACGACATCCCCGTCGCGCACAATGACCTGTCCAGCCTGCACCGTGATGAGTACGGGTTCCACCTGCTTCGCGGCTGCCTCGCGCGCGGCCTTGGTACGCTCCTCGTCCACCTGCACGTTAGCGCGGATAAACGGCCGTGCCAGCGTGACCGCCAAGCGGCGCTCGGTGGAGTTCAACGATGGATCAGCCAGGCCGAAGAGCGACTCTTTCGCCGCAGCGACATTCTCCGGGCGCACCTCCCCGCCCATCACCGCCATAAGCAGCCGGCGGGCCTCGGCTTCGATCCGTAACCACGAGGCGTCGCTAACGCTGACCAAGAGCTGCGCATCGTCTGCGCTCAGCCCTTCCAGTGCTGCCTGCGCCTTCTGCGTCGCCGCCGTGAGATCCCCTCCCCGCTCGGCGCGGATCGTCTCGACCTGCGCCAGTAGTCGGTTCAGCGCCTCGAGCTGTGCCGTCGCGATCAGCGGGTCGTGGACGAGGACGATGTTGCGCGCGTCGTCGTAGGCTTCTTTACGCGCCTGATCCGTCAGGAGCTTGCTCTCGAATGTGGCGGTACGAGGCGCCTTGACCGTCCGGTCGGCGATCTGACCGGCGCGTAGGTTCAGCTCACCTGTCTCCCAGGTCGTGTAGAGGACGACCGTGAGGACAAGGGCGACCAAGAAGAAGAACGCTGCCATCGCCAGCACCGATCCCGCCCAGGGATGCTGGCGCTGCATCGCCACAAGCTGGGCCAGCCCAGGGAGTCGGATTGTGTGACGACGGCTTGGCATCTCTCGGGTTCCCTCCGGCCAGCTCGCGTCCCGGGAGCCGAAAGCGAAGGCTCCACACGCCTCCGGAGGCATCCAGATACAACTCTACCCGCTCGCCAGCTCGGCCAGCGCCCGCCGGGCCGCTTCGGCGATGGCCCGGCCTTCTGCCCGCGCACCGACGCGCTCGCGCAAGATCGGCATCAGCCGGCCCATGTCCCGTGGGCCGCTGGCTCCCAGTTCGCGTGCCACCTCTCTTGCGAGTTGCACGAGCTCCGCGTCCGAGAGCTGGGACGGCAGGTACTCTTGGAGCACAGCGATCTGGGCCTGCTCTCGCTCGACGAGATCCTGGCGTCCGCCCTGTGCGAACTGCTCGATAGCATCGCGGCGCAGTTTGATCTGGCGCCGGATCACCTCGATAATCTCCTCGTCAGTGAGCGGCCTGCCCCGCTCGATCTCGGCATTCTTGATATCGGCCCGCAGGAAGCGCAGCGTCTCACGCCGGGTCACATCCCCCGCTCGGACTGCCTGCTGCAGATCGTCCAGCAGACGTTGGGCTAGTGCGCTCACCGCTCTTCCTTCTCACACGTCACAGCCGCGCAACCAGACAGAGCACGCGACCCTCGAGTGCCACCGCCCGCGAGCGAACCGACGATTTGACCTCGCCGCTCGCCGGAAGCACCCGGCTCAGGGATCACCGCGTTCAGCCGCGCCGCCGTGGATTCGACACCGACCCGCCCCGGGAGCCTACGGATACGCTGCGCATGGATGGCTTCGGAAAAGTCGAGCTGCATGCACAAGATCCCGTCAGCCAGGTCAACGCAGTATACGCTATGTCCAGAAGGCGCGTCAAACGGCGCGGACGCCTCACCGGCTGGTCGTCTTGGAGACGGGCGCCCTCCTGGTTGCGCACGCTGCCAGACCGTGCTGGTCGATACTCTGCGTGGGGCTGTGGACGAGCCGCAGCGCCTGTCTAAGGCAAGACAGACCAGGCTGGGTCTGGCGGCCACCGAATCTGTTCTCCAGGCGAGCAGCCATCGAGTGGACGGCGAAATTGCCAGTGTGGTATAGTAGTTTGTGGCCTTTTGGGGCGCATTCGTCTAGCGGCCTAGGACACCGCCCTCTCAAGGCGGAGATCACGGGTTCGAATCCCGTATGCGCCACCCCTCAATCCCCTGCCGGCCTGGCGGGGATTTTCGTTTACACCGGACTGCGCTAGAAACCGAGCGCCAACCCCTCGACGCGCGGATCCGAGCCGCCGGTGAACACGCCGATCTCGGGATCCACCGCGATGACCTGGGCCGCCCCACCGGAACCCCAGTCGCCAAGCCGCTGCACGCGGTGGCCACGGCGCTCCAGCTCGGCGAAAACCGTGTCACCGTAGCGGTCTTCGATCCGCAGCACGAAGTCGTTCGGCAGGTTGATCGGGTCGGTGCCGGGAAAACTGTACCAGCGCGGGTGCTCGACCGCCTGCTGGGGATCCATGCCAAAGTCGATCAAGTTGACAATGACCTGCAGGTTCCACTGCGGCTGCTGGTCACCGCCCGGCGTGCCGCCGACCCAGCGCAGCCGGTCGCCCTGAGTGATCAGCCAGCAGTTGAGCGTGTGCATTGTCCGCTTGCCGGGGGCGATCACGTTCGGGTGCCCCTCCTCCAGTGTGAAGCCCCGGCCGGCCCGGTTGTTCAGCAGGATGCCAGTGCGTCCGGCCACCACCTGGCTACCGAAGGCCGCGGACAAGCTGTGGATGAAGGAGGCGGCATTGCCCCAGCGGTCGATGACGCAGAGGTACGTTGTCTCGCCGCCGCGCTCGATGCTGCCTGGCAAGACCTCGTCCCGCGCCCGCCCCCAGTCGATCTGGCCGAAGCGATGCCGGGCGAAGTCCTTGCTCAAGAGCGTGCTGAGCGGCACGTCGACGAAGCGCGGGTCGCCTGAGTAGGCCAACCGGTCGGCGAAGGCCAGCTTCTTGGCTTCGACGAGCAGGTGGATCAGGTCGGGGCTCGCGGGCCCGAGCCTGGCCACGTCGGCCTGCTCCACGATGTTCAGCTCCTCGAGGACGATGTGTCCCTGCGTCGGCAGGCCGGTCTCATAGACCGTGTAGCCGCGATAGGTCGTCTGGATCGGCTCGCCGGCCTCGCAGCGATAGCCGGCCAGATCGTTTATCGTCAACAGCCCGCCGCTCTCGGCCATGAAGCGACTGATCTCCTCAGCGATCTCGCCCTGGTAGAAGACGCCGGGGCCGCCTTCGGCGACGAGCCGGAGCGAGCGTGCCAGGTCGGGCTGGCGGAAGATCGTGCCGGGCCGGGGAACATCGCCGCCGGCCAGGAAGATGGCGGCCGAGGTAGGATACTTCGCTAGCTCGGCGGCATTGGCGGCGATGGTTCGGCTCCCCTGCTCGGTCAGTGGGAACCCTTCTGCGGCGTACTGGATAGCCCGCTCGAACAGCGCGCCTGGCTTCCAGGTCCCGAAGCGCTCGATGGCGGTGAAGTAGACCGAGACCGCGCCAGGTACCGAGACCGAGAGCGGGCCGTAGAAGGGCATCTTCTGGTAGCCCCGCTCGACGAAGAAGTCGCGCGTCGCGGTGGCCGGCGCGGGCCCGGAGCCGTAGATGGCCGTGACCTTTCGGCTCGCTGCTTCGTAGTAAAGGACGAAAGCGTCGCCGCCCAGGCCGCACATGGCGGGCAGGACCACGCCGGTCACCAGCGCGGCCGCAACCGCTGCATCCATCGCGTTACCGCCGCGCTGGAGCACTTCCAGCCCAGCTGCCGTCGCCAGTGGGTGGGCGGTGGCCACCATGCCGCTCCGTGCCAGCACCGCCGCTCGCCGCGTCTCGCTTGCCCGCCAACTCGTCATCCTGCGTCCCCCTCTATCAAGCCACGTCCGCGCTCAGCATAGCCGAAATGGGTGATCTTGTCCGCAAACTGGCGGACAGCTTCTTCGCCTCTGGAGGCATCCTGGGGGGAGCCTCGTTTCTGGGGCCGTCAACCGGTATGTGACTAACGGCAACACAATCCCCCTTGTGCTCATCCTGCGGCCGCCCTTCCCCGCGGGCATCACCCATCAGCCGATGAGGTGATCGAGCCGCTCCGAAGGGCCTACCGTCCCGGCGCTTGAGCGACGCTCAGCAGCGCCGGGCCACCACTTCGAGATGCGGCCGTAGCCAGGGTGGCAGCCGGCCTATGGGAAGGCGCCCGGCCAGCGGCCGCAGCGCTCGGATCGGGACCTTGCGGAGCTGTGCTGGCGTCAGTCCGGGCTGTGCCACGAAGCGGCAAGCAAAGCCGCTGGCGCTCAGGCGGGCACGCAGGTCGCCTGGCGAGAACATCGAGGGGTGCCAGAAGTGGTAGTCGTACAGCCCAGCCAGCCGGTAGTACGGCACGGCGAGGAGGCGGTTCGGCGTCTTGAACAGGTAGAGGCCGCCGGGCTGCAGCACTCTGGCTACCTCCTGGAAATGCCGATCTGGATCAGGCAGATGCTCGACCAGGTCGCTCGAGATCACGATGTCCAGGCTCTCGTCGGCGAACGGCAGGCGCTCGGCGTCGCCGCAGACCGCGAGCGCCCCGCGTACCCGCTGCCGCAGCGGCTCGAGCGCCGTGCGGGCTAGGTCGAGCCCGATCAGCGTGTGGAAACCCAGTCTCTGAAGCGCCTGCAGCAGGAACCCGCCGCCGGCGCCGAGCTC
Organism: uncultured Thermomicrobiaceae bacterium; assembly: GCA_938082375.1. GTDB lineage: Bacteria > Chloroflexota > Chloroflexia > Thermomicrobiales > Thermomicrobiaceae > Thermalbibacter. The sequence continues at coordinate 5,275 of CALKCJ010000019.1, read as the reverse complement.
GAGGATCGAGAGATGGCGCGGCAGCGACTCCAGCACGCGTAAGAGGCCGCGCGGCAGGTTGTGGTCACCATAGGTGTTGGCCCAGCCCGGGTAGGTCCGGTCGACCGCTTCGTAGAACTGGCGGCGCACCGCGGGCGAGGGGAGCTCGCGGCGGTAGCGCGCTGCGCAGCCACGACAGAGAAACGCCCGCCCAACGAAGGCGGCTCCGCAGAGCAGGCAGCAGCGGCGCGAGCGCTCAACCACCATGGCTCCAGCCCTCGCGCAGGCGGCGCGCCACCCAGGCCAGCGACCCGGTCACGACGGCAAAATAGGCCACGGATAGCCAGGGGTCGCGCCAGAACAGGCGCGCGTAGCCGCGGGCCAGGCCAGCGAGCACGGAGAGCAGCGGCACCTCGTCGGCGTACAGCGCGTTGAGCACCAGCCCGCCGGCCGGCGCGCCGGGGTCGTCCGCGCTCGCGAGCGGTAGCCCGCCCGGCGGCCGCACCCACGACCAGTGCACGATCACCGGCCGGTCACCAGCCTCGATCGTCACCCGCAGGTAGCAGTCGCGCGTCGGGCCAGTGGGTGCGAAGGTCGCCTCGAGCACCCCGGTGAGCCCCGACCACTGGGCCTGGTCGAGCGGCGTCTCGACCAGCACGCGCTCCGCATAGGTTGGCCGGAAGATCAGGTCGCCGTCGGCCTCGGCATCGCTCTCGAGCCGATGGCCGTCTGGATAGACATCGCTGGGGCTGAAGCGGAAAGTGACCGCGCTCCCTGGCCGTGCGCCGGCCGCCGTCAGGGTGAAGCGGTACTCCTGTCGGTAGGAGTCCGGCAGCGGCTCGAAGGAGAAGGTCACGTGGCTCTGGTCGTGGAGCGAGGACGCCAGCAGCCGCGACTCGCGGAGCAGCGCGCCGTCGGAGAGCCGGTAGAGCCGCAGCACCACCTCTCCGGTGTTGCGGCGTGAGGGTGGCGGCAGGCTGGCGAATTGATCCTGATCGACGTAGCCCCGCCGCCCATCCGGCAGGATGACTTCGGCCCAGCCTTCGCGGGCCGAGCCGACCTGCAGCTCCGTGCCGCCCGGCAGGGCCGTCACCTCGCGGCCAGCGATGGGGGCCTCACGCACGATGGCGGGCTCCCCCTCGCGCAGCCGCCCGGTGCCGGGCGAGAAGTCGGCCCCGTACGTCGAAACCCTTAGCGTGATGCCGTTCAGGCCGGGGTAGAGTGAGAGGAAGGTCTGCCCGACCACCCGGTCGTCGAGCAGCTCACCGAGCCACTCCTCGCTCTCCGGCCAGGCGTAGAAGTCGCGGTCCGGATAGCGCGGGTCGAGGTGCGGCTCGTAGGTGACGCGCAGCACGGCACCCCCGGTCAGCGCTGGCGTCTGGCCGGGCAAGAACTCGTCGGGCACGTTTACGCGAAGCTGGACGCCGCGCAGGCCATCGTGCGCCGAATAGAACGGTTGGCTAGCGCTGGTGTACACGGTGATCGTACTGGCGCTCGGCGGGAGCGCGGAGACGAGGGCGAGTGGAGCTCGGCAGCCGGCCAGGAACAGCGCCAGCCCGAGCAGTGCGGCCAGCCCCAGGTGCCAGCGGCTCTCGCCTCTGAAACGGTGTCCCCCGGGGATACCAGGGGTTGGGGGCAGCGACCTCAGCATGCCCTCTCCTCGTTCCCCGGCGCGTCAGTGGTCGGGGCGCCACCCGCCGCGCCCGTAAGCGGTACCCCGCCCCGCCAGAGGACCAGCACACGCCAGGCTAGCCACAGCGTCACCGCGGCGAAGAGCCCACGCACAACCGGCTGCCAGACCTCAGCCGGCAGCAACGCAGCGGCCACAAGTTGCGGGTCGGGCAGGCGCTCGACCAGGTCTTTGCCCAGTGGCTGGAAGAGTGCCCAGGTGACACTGCTGCCCCAGCGCGCCAGCCAAATCGCATAGAGTATCACCTGCGCCGCATGCGCCAGGATCAGACGCCTCTCGACGACGAGCCAGGGCACCAGAAGCGGCACGGCCCAAAGCACGTACTGCGGGTTGAACGGCATCAAGGCGATCAAGAGGAGCATCGTCGCCGCACCGCCGGCCAGGAAGGCGTCGGTGCCTTGGTTCGGCTCGTGGAGCCACCAGAGGAGCAGCAGCGCGTAGGCCAGCGGCAAAACCGGTAGTAACTCGTCGCCGACCGGCAGGCTCAGGCTGACCAGGTACCGGATGTGCGGGTAGCGCCCAAGCAAGGCCAGCGTTGGGCTCTCCCCGGCCAGGCCGAGCACAGCCAGGTCGACACCTGCCCAGATCCCGACCGCCAGCCCTCCCAGCGCGACGGCCTGCCGCCACGAGCGGCGGTAGGCGACCGCATAGAGCGGCAGCACGAAGAGGGGAAAGAAGCGGGCAAGTCCCCCCAGACCGAGTAGCAGCAGCCCAGGCAGGCGATGACCCTGCCGCGCCAGCGTCACCGCGGCGACCAGAGCGAGGACGGAGAGTGAATCGTGGCGGCCGAAGACCATGCTCGTATAGATGACCAACGGGTTCAGCCACCAGAGCGCCAGGGCGCGCGCTCGCCACGCCGGAGCTACCAGCCAGGTGAGCAGCCAGCCGGTCAATGCATCGGCGAGCAGGTAGGGCAGCTTCATCAAGACCAGCGCACGACCGAGGTAGGCGTACTCCAGAAAGCGCTGCAGCTCCTCCGGCTGTGCTCCCACCCCGGCGATGCCCGAGTAGGCCGACCAGATCCCGGCGCTACCCGGCAGCAGGGGCCGGATGGCCAGGAACCACAGGTTGTGGATCTGCTGGATCACCACCTGCCCGCTCCAGCTCAACCAGGCGCCGTGGGTGACGGCATCATTGGCGCGGGAGTAGATCTGGTAGAGGTCGCTATGGAAAGTCGCCGGCATCAGCGCCAGCCGGACGAGTAGGCCAGCGAGCCAGACAGCCGTGACCAGCGTCAAACCCGCCCGGGGAATTTCTGCCGGACACTGGCCAGACTCGCGCGCGGGCTGCGTAGCGGCGCTCGCCGTCATGGCCGGCTCCGGGAGACCAGCGAGGACACCACGAGCGCCAGCGGTAAGCCGGCGAGCAAGACTGTCCGGTGCAACAGTGCCACCAGCGCCAGTGTGCCAGGAGACAGACCGAGCATCGACCCGGCGGCCAAAACGCTCCCCTCGCGGATGCCGAGCCCACCGGGAACCGGCGACACCATGCCGAGCAGCGCTGGCAGATTCGCCAGCACGAGGAGCCGGCCGAGTTCGAGCCTAAGCCCGAGCGCCGCGGCAACCAGCCAAAAAGCGGCGAGATCAGCGATCCAGCGGAGCAGCGACAGGCCGGCCAGCCACGGATAGAGCGCCTGCGAGCGGAGCAACTGGTATCCACTCGAGCGCAGTACGGAAAACCTTGGCGGTCTACGCCTCCTTGTTACCACCAGCGCGGCGAGTGCGATCACCCCCAGGACAGCGATGCCGAGCGCTGCCAACGGTGGGCGCAAACTCCACCCGCCGACGAGACCCGGTGCCAGCACGAAGCCGAATCCTGCACCGACCACGAACATCGCGGCGTCCAGCGCCTGCTCGATTACGAGCGTGGGGGCTGACCGCATCAGTCCAACGCCGTAGGCCTGCCGTGCAACCAGCCCCTTCACCGGAGCCCACGCGTACCCCGGTACCGCGTAGCTCGCCACGGTCGCAGCCACCGTCGCGCCGAGCGCCGAGCGCAGCGGCAGCGTCTGTCCAAGCACCAAAAGCATCCGTTTCCATCGCCAGGCATGGGCGACCGGGGCGACCAACGCTGGTAGCAGCGCAAGCAAGAGGAGCACCGGGTTTGCCACCTGAAGGGCAGCCAGCGTCAACCCAGACCGCGTGGCCTGGAGCACGACCACAGCGATGAGCCCCAGCCCTCCAAGGAGCCAGGCCGCGCGCCAAGCGACCGCAAACTGACGTCCCGGCGCCGGCAACCTCATCGCCCGTCCCCCTTGCCACATTCAAGCTCGCGTCTCGCCCCGTACACTGGCGGCAGTGCCGCAACCAGCCGCCTGGCAATAGCCTCGCGCGTGGCGACTTGAAGGAAAACCTCGCGGGCGGCACACCCGAGCCGGAATCGCACGTCCGCGACACGCAGCGACGTGATGGCGTCCGCCAGCGCAGCTGGGTCAGCCGGCGGCACGAGCAACGCCGAGCGCCCGTGCACGAGCAGCCGACGCACGGCCGGAGAGTCGCGCGTGACGATCGCGGCGCCCATCGCCATCGCCTGATAGACCTTGTTCGGCACTACCCGCGCCGCCTTGGCGGTATCGCCGAAGATCCCGAGCACGACATCGGCTTCGGCGATCCAGGCCGGAAGCTCGGGATACGGTACCCAAGGCAGAAACATGACGTTACAGAGCCCCAAGCGCTCGGCGAGCGCGCGCGTCTCATCCGCGAGCTGCCCCCGGCCGATCAGGACGAAGCTCGCCCGCTCCGCGTCCAGCATCGCCGCCGCGCGGATGATCGTCTCGGGGCCATGGAGCGGGATGAAGGTGCCGTAGAAGAGTACCCGAAGCGTCCCTGGCGTATCTGTCGGCCAGGTAACAGGCGAGTTTCCCGCAGAGCGAGGAGAGAACACGCCCTCGTCCGCACCGACCGGCACCACGATGATACGCGTGCGTGGGGCGCGCACCAGCGCCTGCATGTACTGCGCATTTTCCTCAGTATCAGCCAGCACCACATGGGCCAGCCGCAGGGCCGTTCGATCGAGCAACCGCAGCGCACGGGCGCGCAGACTCCGGCGAGCGACCAGTCGACGGTCTTCGACCAGCGTGTCGGTCAAGGTGACCAGCGGATCGAAGACGAGCCAGCGCCGGCACAGGCGAATCACGGGGCCGAAGAGCAGCATATCGAGGTGGCCTGGATAGCCGACCAGCACCAGGTCGGCCCGTAGGAGCCTACCCGGCAGCTGAAGCAGAAGGGCCAGGTAGGCCCACAGCAGCCGCAGGCCGAGCGCCACGAGCGCGCGCCAGCCACGTACCGGCGCCAGGCGATCGCGGAGTCGATCCCACACCGGCAGGTTGAGAACCTCTACTGTGCAGCCGAGCGCTCGCAGCCCTGCCTGGGTCAGCGCGTTGCGCGGGTAGTCCGACTGAAACGTGCCGAGCGCAAGCACGCGCGGACGGCCTGAACCACGGCGGTGTCGGCTCCCGGGCTCCACCGTGCCTCGCCTTTCTCACTGAAGAAGAACGACTGCGCCACCAGGCGGACGCGCTCGCGCTGGCGCCCAGTGTACGCGCCGAAGGCGAGTCGGTCATGCCAAAGACGAAAGAGAAGGCGCGCTGCCGTGTGCGGCAGCGCG
>CALKCJ010000018.1 GCA_938082375.1 uncultured Thermomicrobiaceae bacterium | reverse complement strand
CACGAAGGGTTCGAAGTACCGGGAGCGCTGGTGTTGGCACTCGCCTTCCTGGCGCTGTTCGCGCTGCTGTATGCCATCTCTTGGTACGAGCTGAGTTCGGTACCCTGGGGAATTCACTGATCGATGCGCTTGCGGTCAAGGAAAACCTGACGACGGGCAGCAGGAGAGAACGTATGATTGGGCGATGGTGAAGAGTCGCCATCGCCGCCGATGATTGGGCTACCGGTTAGGCGAGTGCAGGCTCTGAACAAGGAGGATCGTCCGAGGTGGACTCCGGATCTCTGCTGCGACGATTCCGCCGGCTGGCAATCGCGACCGCGATCGCTGGCTACTTGTTGATCGTCTTCGGCGGCACCGTTCGGGTACTCGGAGCCGGCATGGGCTGCGGGCCAGACTGGCCACTCTGCAATGGGCAGATTATTCCGGACCTCGACCTCTTGGCCTGGATCGAGTTCATCCACCGACTGCTGGCCCTCTCGGTCATTCTGCTGACTGGCCTCCTGGCGATCCGCGGATGGCGGCTGCGACGGCTGAACCCCTGGTACGGCCGCTTACCACTGCTGGCAGCCGGGCTCGTGCTCGTGCAGGCAGGGCTGGGAGCGATCACCGTCTTCACCCACCTGGAAGCGCTCGTCGTGACCGTCCACCTCGGTGTCGCGCTCACGTACCTGGCTACCACGCTGATCCTGGCCCTGCTGACGCTTCTGGGTTTCCCGGTGGCCACGCGAACGAATGGCAAGCCGCGCCTCACGAGCTGGGGCATCGCCGCAGCGCTCAGCGTCTTCGTGCTGATGCTCACTGGTGCGTACACTGCGAAGAGTGGCGCCGCTTTCGCCTGCCAGGAGTGGCCACTCTGCGGCGGTGCCTGGATCCCGACCGGCTGGAACGCTGTCGATGTCCACCTCACCCACCGGCTGATCGCGGTGCTGGCAACTGGCATCGTCGTGGCGGCAGCCCGGCAGGCTCGCCAGCGCTGGCCGGACGCGCCGCTGATCGGTGGGCTGGCCGTGGCCGCGGCCGTGTTGATGGGTGCCCAGATCTTCGTCGGCGCGGCCAACATCTGGTTCCGGCTTGCCCCAGTAGTGAGCGTGGCTCACCTCGCGGTCGCTACGATCATCTGGGCCATGCTCGTCCTGGTGATCGCGCTCGACCGGCTGCAGCCCGCCCAGGTTGTCACTGGCACTGAGCATCAGCTCGTCGAACCGCGTCCTCTCACTCAGGTGATCCGTGACTACCTGGTACTGACCAAGCCCGGGGTCATGACCCTTCTCCTCCTGACTACCATCTGTGCCATGATGGTCTCCGCCGCGGGAATGCCGCCGCTGGGGACGTTCGTCTGGACGGTGATCGGCGGTGCCTTGGCGGCCGGTGGGGCCTCGGCCATCAATCACTGGTGGGATCGCGACATCGACGCGGTGATGAGCCGCACCCGAAGCCGGCCACTGCCACAGGGCCGGGTACCGCCTGAGTGCGCAGCAGTCTTCGGGGTGACGCTCAGCGTGCTCTCGGTCTACGTCCTGACCGCGTTCGTCAACCCGCTGGCGGCACTGCTGGCGCTGGGCGGCAACCTGTTCTACGTGTTCGTCTACACCATCTGGCTGAAGCGCACGACCCCGCAAAACATCGTCATCGGCGGAGCGGCCGGAGCGGTGCCGCCGCTCGTCGGCTGGGCAGCGGTAACTGGCCAGGTCGCGCTGCCGGCGCTGCTGATGTTCCTGCTCGTCTTCGCCTGGACACCGCCGCACTTCTGGGCACTGGCCCTCTTCAAGAAGACCGACTACTCGGTGGCCGGGGTGCCGATGCTGCCGGCGGTGGCCGGTGAGGAAGCGACGCGCCGACAGATCTTCGTCTATACCGTGCTCATGGTCCTGGCCAGTCTCGCCTTGTACCCGCTGGGTACCGCTGGGCTGTTCTACCTCATCGCGGCGCTGCTGCTGGGGGTGCGTTTCCTCTGGCTAGCCGGCCGGCTGCTGCGCGAGCGATCGGATCAGCTCGCCCGCCGCCTGTTCTTCTACTCCATGCAGTACCTGGGACTGCTCTTCCTGGCCATGGTCGTGGATGCAGCCGTGTTCTGACCACGCGGCCACCAAGATGCAAATAGTAGAGGACGCACCATGCGGTACCCGGATCGCCCACTGCTCGTCTACTGGGAACTCACACGCGCCTGCGAGCTGGCTTGCCGGCACTGCCGGGCAGAGGCCGTCTCCTGGCGCCACCCCGGCGAGCTCTCCACGGCAGCCGGCTACGCTCTCCTGGAACAGCTCGCCGGGTTTGGGCCGCCGCTGCCCCACCTTGTCCTGACCGGCGGTGACCCGCTCAAGCGTCCCGATCTGTTCGACCTGATCGCGCATGCCCGTTCCCTCGGCTTCACTGTTGCGATCACGCCCAGCGGCACCTACGCGCTCACTCGGCAAGTCATTGCCGAGCTCAAGGATGCGGGAGTCTCGATCCTCGCGCTGAGCCTGGACGGTTCGACTCCCGATCGGCACAACACGCTGCGCGGCGTCGCGGGAAGCTTCGAGTGGACAGTCCAAGCCGCGCGCTGGGCCCGCGCGCTCGGCTTGCCACTCCAGATCAACAGCCTGGTCTGCGCCGAGACGCGCGACGACCTGCCTGCTCTGCTCGATCTGGTCAGCGAGCTGGGCGCCCAGCGCTGGAGCCTCTTCTTCCTCGTGCCGATCGGCCGCGGGCGGCTCCTCCGCGAGGTCGAGCCGGACGAGGCGGAACGGATCATGGCCTGGCTCTACCAGGTTGCCCCCACCGTCCCGTTCGCGATCAAGACGACCGAGGCACCGTTCTACCGGCGGGTCGTCGCCCAGCGCCGGGCCGCTGAGCGACGCGGTGGAGCGACCCCGCCAGACTTGGCCTCGGTTCGCCAGGGGCACGGCGTGCGCGACGGCAACGGCATCCTGTTTATCTCGCACGTGGGCGATATCTATCCCGCCGGCTTTTTGCCGCTCCCTCTTGGCAACGTCGCCACGGCAGACCCGGTGGAGGTCTATCGCTGGCACCCGCTCCTCTTCACCCTGCGCGATCCTAACCGCTTCAAGGGGAAGTGCGGCCGCTGCGAGTTCCGCTTCGCCTGCGGCGGCTCGCGGGCGCGTGCCTACGCGGTCACTGGCGACCCACTGGAGAGCGACCCCCTGTGTCCATACCAGCCGGCGACGCCGGTCGGGGCCAGACCCCGGGTCACCGAAGCTGACACCCGACCAGCGTGAGCGCCGTCGGGAGAGGCGGCGTCCTTCGCAGACGAGGCTGGCACCCCGAGCGCCTGCATCGTCCCGCATGCCGTCACCGTCGATGCGGGCCGTCGCCTGGTCATCCTCCTGTGATGCCACGCGGCGCGTCGTGGGGCGGCCGGCGAGGCGCTCTTACCAGGGGCGGGACTGGGTGCCGCTGCGGCCGGAGGCTGCTGGGGCTTGGCTGGGCGGGCGGTTGGTGCACTCCCAGTAGACTTCTTCTCTCTTGCAACGACAGTTGACGTGGCGTGGGGGCTGAGGGCCCTGGCCTTTGATGAACCACTGGCCGTGGAGGGCGGCGCACTCTGGGCAGGTGGTGGGGCTGAAGTGGGTGATCCACTGCTCCCAGATGACGATGGTGCCATCGCACGGGCGTGCGGCTTCAGAGGCGGTCATGATCGATCCGTCCTTTCGCGGTACGTGGGCGCCAATCGAACTGGTCGAGTACGGCGGCGAGGGCGGCAGAGATGAGGAGATCGTCGTGGGTGCGGGGATCGGGGACGGCCCAGGACATGAGTTTACCGGGGCCGGGACGGACTTCGTAGGTGCAGGCCTCCACCTGCTGCCAGAAGAGGTGTGCGAGGTGGGCGGCTTCGGCGTCGACGTCGTGGCCATCGGTGCGGTGATCCTGGTAGCGGCCGGAATCGATGAGGCCGAGGAAGTCCCAGCCGAGCTGGGCCTTGGAGGCGACGGAGAAGGTGAAGGGGAGGACGACGTGCTCCCCTAGCGTGGCCTGGAGGAAGGAGGCGAGGCCGGCGCCGACGCCGGTGGCATCGACGACGAGGGCCTGGGCTCGCCACATCCTGGCGATGGTGGCGACCTGCTGGTGGAGGAGGGAGTGCTTGGTACCGGTCCAGAGGTAGCGGCGGACGACCTGGTAGGTTGGGCGTTCACCCTGCGAACGTACGCGGAAGACGGTGAGGGCGGTGGAATCGCGGCGGCCGAGGGGGTTGAGCTGGGCATCGGCTTCTTCCTCGCCGGCGACATCGAGGGTGAGGGCGTAGGTTTCGTCTGGGAGTGGGGCGAGGAGTGGTGGGTGGTGGCCGCGCATGAGGAGCTGGCGTGCAGCTGGGAAGAGGCGGCCGGCGCCGGCGAGCTCTTGGAGCTCGTACTCGGTGCGGATGAAGGGGTGGTGAGGGCCGAGCTGGTCGATCTGGCGCTGGACGTGCTCGGCGTAGGGAGGGAGGTGGTGGGCGACGGTTTGCCAGGGGACGAGGAAGAGGCGTGGGAGACCGTCGGCGGCTTCGAGCTCTCGGAGGTAGCGCATCTGGCGGGCGAGGAGGGTATCGGATGACCAGGTGGTGCCCATGAAGAGGGTGGGTGCGGCGGTGGAGGCGGTCATGGGGGCGAAGACGCTGTCCCAGCGGTCGGGCTCGATGTCCTGGGCCTCGTTGGCGACGAGGAGGAGGGAGGCGGTCTGGCCGCGTGGGCTGGCGGTTGGGGCGGCGGAGGTGAAGCGGACGGCGGCGCGGCCGATACGGACTTGGGACTCGGAGACGTGGAGAGGGAGGCCTAAGGCGCGGATGCGGTCTGAGGCGAGGACATCGAGGAGGCGGTCGCGGGCGATCTGGGCCTGAGGGCGGAGGGTGGGGAGGGCGACGACGGCGGTACCGCCGGCCTTGTGGAAGGTGAGGAGGAGGTAGGCGAGGAGCTGGGCGAGCATCTCGTCCTTGCCGGACTGTCTGGCGAAGACAACGGCGAACTGGGCGGGAACCCCAGTGTTCCCGCGGCGGCGTGCGAGGACGGCTGAGGCGATGGCGTTGGCGGGAGTGGCCTGGTAAGGGCGGAGGGCGCGGCCTGGGAGGAAGACGCGGGAGAAGGCGGCCGGGCTCTGGAGGGCGTGGCGGAGGGCGGTGCGGAGCGGCGAGCCCGGGTGCATGCCCTCATGTTTCTCCCGGCGAGTGCCCTCGTGGCCTGCCCGGCCTGCCATCGACCTCGCCTCGCTGTCCTGTCTCATCCGGCACCTCGATTCGCTCCACGCCGGTCATCGCCTGCCAGGGCTCGGCCCCGGGCAGCACCGTGCTCGCTCGTCGAGCGCAGGGCTGGTGGCTCGGGGGATAGGGGGCATCGAGCTCGTGGGAACGGCGACGAGTCTGGGCCACCCCGCTCAGCGAGCAGAGGCTGCGCACTGGATCGGAGAGGACAGGCGGGATGAAAGCGGACAGCGCCATGCTGTCCGCACCGGCGCTCGCCGGCGCACCGAAGCGGAGCCTCGCAATGGCAGGTGGCCGTCCACTATGACGGTCATAAGCGGCCTGAGACTGAGAGCAAGAGGCGAGGGCTGGCCCTTCAGGGCTGCTGCCCGGGCCTGGTGGCGAGCTGCACCCGGTACCGGGCCGGGTCTTCGCCGAACTGCTTGAGCAGCCACCGCGTTTGCTTCAGGAGCAGCTCAGCGCTCGCGTGCGTCTCGATCCACAGCCTCTCATCCACACGCTCGGAGGCACGGAATCGTTGTCCACTCGGGTGCATCGGCTCGATATGCACCAGGTACCGCCTCTGCGCGCCCGGCAGGCGCACCGGGCATCGCTGCGGGCCCAGCGTGCCAGCCCGCGCCAGCGTCCGCGCCACCTCGACGAGCAGGTCTTTCCAGCTATGGAGCGGCACCTCCGTGCCGTCCGGCAGGAGAAGCGCCGCTGGCGGCCGGGAACCAGGCGCCGGCTGGAGCTCGCTCAGCGGGATCTCGCCCGCAGGCGGAGGTGACGGGGGAGGCGGTGGCGGTGGTGGAACGACGTCGCCGACCAGGAGCGGGCGCCAGAGCGCTCTGAGGATCTCGACGGCCGCTTCCGCCGCCATCCCCCTGCCGAGGTCGACCGCATGGGCCGGTCGCACCATGTCAGGGAACCGGTAGACTTGCCAGAGTAGGCCGTTGGTGATGCCGACGTACTCCACGTGCGTGCCGCGCCGCGACAGTTCCCACGCGTAGCTCACCACGGCTGCGCTGGCGATCGGCGGCAGCTTCGGGCCGAGCGTCTTCGCCTCGATGAGCACAGCGGGCTTGCCGTCAGCGCCGAAGAGGCAGTAGTCGGCCTTGCCCTGCCCGGCGGCGTACTCCGGTCGAGCCACGGCCGGGTCGTCGAGCGGCCAGCCGAGCGCCCGCAGGATCGGATCGATCAGCGCGTAGCGCGTCAGTGCCTCGCTGGTCTCCTGCTCCTGCCGGTACCGCGCGGCGCGATCACGCACCTGCTCGATCGCCGGAAGAGCTCCTCGGCCGCCATCGCCTCCTCCTCGATTGCCCGGGCCGGCACGCGCCGAAGCCCACCGCGCCGGGGCACGCTCCCGCTCGTGGCGCTCACCGCAATTCTAACGCGCACTCGCCTGCGGTCTATCGAACGACAGGGCGGCGGCCGGTGGCCGATCCCTTGAACTTGCCGGGACGCCCCTACTTGACCCCGCGGGCTTGGCCGGGCTACCGGGTGGCCGGCAGGCGGAGCGGCGGGAGCTGGCGGGTCAGCGCCTCGCGGCGGGGCTCCAGCCAAGGCGGGAGCCTCAGCTCGCTGCCCAAGCACTCGGCCGGCTCGTCGACCGTGAACCCGGGCAGGTCAGTCGCAATCTCGAACAATAGTCCGCCCAGCTCGCGAAAGTAGATCGACCGGAAGTACTGGCGGTCGAGCACCGGCGTGACGCGGAAGCCGTGCTCGGCGACCTCGTGGTGTACCAGGCGCTGGGCGTCGTCGTCGGGCACGCGGAGCGCCAGGTGGTGTACCGTGCCGGTACCCTCGATCCCCGGTGTCGCCTCCCGGGACTCGATCAGGTCGAGGATCGCCCCGCTGCTGCTTTGGCCAGCGACGTAGCGCGTGCGCCGCTCCTCGCGCGCCAGCTCGTGCAGGCCCAGCAGCTCCGTCAGCACCCGAGCCGTGCGCTCGGGCGCCAGCGAGATGGCGCTGATCCCATAGATGCCGCGGATCGCCAGCTCGGCCGGCACCGGCCCCTGCGGCCAGCCTGGTCGCTCCTCGGCTCCCTGGTGGACGACCAGCTCGAGCGGCAGCCCATCTGGGTCTTCGAAGGCGAGCACGGTCTCCTCCAAGCGCTCCGTCGGGCCGGTACACTGCACCCCGTGTGTCTCCAGGCGCCGTCGCCAGTAGTCCAGCGCGCCGGGCGGGATCGAGAGCGCGGTTGTGGTGAACTGGCCAGCACCGACCCGGCCACGCCGCATGTGCGGCCAGGGGAAGAAGGTGATGATCGTACCGGGCTGACCACCCTCGTCCCCATAGTAGAGGTGGAACGTGTTCGGCACATCGAAGTTTACCGTCAGCTTGACCAGGCGCAGGCCGAGCACGCCCGCGTAGAAGTCCAGGTTCCGCTGGGGATCTCCGGCGATAGCGGTCATGTGATGGATACCACTTATCAGGCAAGGCATAGCGGAGTCCTCCTCGTCGACACGTTGCCGCTCGGCCCTGGACAGATAGGACACACTGAACCACCACGACGAACCACGCTGTGCCTCTTCGAGCGATAGCTCAAGCCGTGCCCGTGGCAAAGGTTGCGGCGGCTACTCGGGCGCCTGGTCGCGCGTCTGCTCCAGCGCCCGCGCGGTCTCCTCGCGCTCCAGCACTGCTTCGGGGTCGATCCCAAGGTAGTGAATCAGGCTGGCTAGGTAGGCGTCCAGCGCGACGCCAGCCAACTCCTCGCGCGCATGGCGGCTGGCCAGCGCGTCGGCGCAACTCTCGCCGCAGGCGACGAGCACTGGCCGGGCTGGCTTCGCACGCTTGCCTGTGCGCAGCGGCCAGAGCACCAGGCACGTCTCAGCCGGCGCCGCCTGGCCACAGTTGTCGCACTGCACGTCGGGGACGAACGCGTCGTCGCGAAGGGTCATGACGAAGGGCATCACTGTGCTCCTTGCGATAGGTTACGTGACGACCCGCGTGGTGGTTAGGCCCCTCCCCGGGCGAGCTCGATCGACTGGACGGAGCCGATAAGCAGGGAAGCGACCGAGAACCAGAGACCGGCTGCGCCCGCTTGTATGATCTGCTAACTGTAACCGAAAGGAGCGCCTCTGGCTTGCGCTCCCTCGCAGGAGATTCAGCACGAACTCCTGTCGCTTGTGTCCCCTCAGGTTCACGCCGCAAGCGGCAGCGTGCGACGAGCCAATTGCACAGCGTGCGTAACGACAGGCTGGCTTGGAACGATACCCAGGTCTTCTCGAGCTGCTCGGCACTCTACGGACTGAGGAGGGTAAGCGGTAGCTTGTTGTAGTCTCGTCGAACGACGCTACCCCATCGCCACAGGCAGCGGCCCAGAGGGCAAGGTAAGTATCGTCGAAGTCAACGTTGCGCTCTACCATCAGATCGAGCGCAGCGAGCACGTTTTCCTCGTCGTGGACAGCGAGCGTCGCCAACCTGAGGACGATACCCAGCTCCCGCCTGATCTCCTCGCGCGTAGACGCGTACAAGCTACGCAGGACGTAGGTTACCTCTGCGACGCGCAGCGGGCGGATAGCCAACGAGAAGGCTCCACTCTCAGCTTGCTCGACCAGCGCCAGCGCGCGCTCGAACAGGTCAGGCGGACTCTTCGTGGCGAGCCGGAGCAGTACGTTGGTGTCGAGCCAGGAGCGCACCGGTTAGCCGCGCCGCTCTCGCTCGGCCAGAGCCTGCGCGAGTGCTGCCAGCTTTCGCTCGAACCCGGCGAAGGAAATCCGGCCCCCGGAGCAGATCCCGGAGCTGGGCCGCGCGGTAGCGACGGAGCGGGCGCAGCCGGATCTCGTCGTCGACGACACTGACCTTGAACCGATCACCCTCGCGCAGCCCGAGCTGCCGCCGCACGGCCTTCGGAATCGTAAGCTGACCCTTACTCGTAAGCGTTGTTCTGATCATGAGGATTATCTCCTTACTCAATGCACATCGTAAGGTAGACCATAACAGTCAGCAATCCCGACCGTTGCCAGCCTCCCGGCAGACCGCTACGCTTGAGCGATAGCCAGAGGCTCGCAGGAGGTCGCGGCCATGCAGGTCTGGCTCGGGTTCAGCCAGGTGGTACTCTGGGGCTTCGCCGCCACCCTCATCCTGACGATGATCCTCCGCGGCAGCCAGGCGGCCGGGCTCACGCGGATGGATCTTCCGCTCATCCTGGGTCTGGCGCTCACCCCTCACCGCGAACGCGCCAAAGCGCTCGGAGTGTTGCTTCACCTGCTCAACGGCTGGCTCATCGCGTTTCTGTACGCTGCCTACTTCCGGCTCCTGGGCCGGCCGAACTGGGAGTGGGGCGCGCTACTGGGAGCGATCCACGGGCTGGTGGTGCTCATGATCGTGCTACCGCTCTTGCCGGGCATCCACCCGCGCATGGCCAGCGACGCGACTGGCCCCGAGCCGACGCGCAACCTCCAGCCTCCCGGCTTCCTGGGGCTCAACTACGGGCGGCAGACCGCGATCGTGACGCTGCTCGCCCACGTGGTCTACGGCTTTCTGCTTGGCCTGACGCTCGGTCGATAAGGGCTCACTAGGCCGCTGGTGCCGCTCAGGAGGCGGCGACCGATACCAGCGGCCGCTCCCGCCCGCTCAGCTCTTCGAGCGCGAGCGCCGCGTCGATCAGGCCAATATGGCTGAACGCCTGAGGAAAGTTCCCGAGCTGCTCGCCGCTTGCCGGGTCGATCTCCTCGGCCAAGAGCCCCAGGTCGTTCGCGCGCCCCAGCAGCCTTTCGAAGTGCTCGACAGCCCGATCAAGCTGGCCGATGCGGGCTAGTGCCTCGGCGAGCCAGAAGGAGCAGATCACGAAGGCACCCTCTGGGCCCGGCAAACCGTCGTCGCGCAGATAACGATAGACCAGCTCCCCGCGCGCCAGGTAGCGGGCGATCGCCTCCACCGTACCGACGATACGCGGGTCGCGTGGCGAGAGAAAGCAGTCGGTGAGTGCCAGTACGAGCAACGACGCGTCGAGTCCATGGCCGGGCACGCTGACGAACGCGCCCAGCTCCAGGTCGTAGCCGTACCGCAGCACCCAGTCCTCGATGGCTGCCTCAGTGCGAGCGATCTCTGCCTCAGGGATCGAGAAGCCGTCCAGGCGGGCCAGCTCGCGTACCCGGCGCAGGCCGACGACGCACATCGCTTTGGAGTGGACGTGCTGCGCCCGGCCGGAACGCACCTCCCAGATCCCGTCGTCGGGCTCTTGCCAGCGCCGCATGATCACCTGCGCCAGGCCACGGATCAGGACGTGGTCATCGCGCTCGAGCGGCCGGCCAGTACGGCGGTAGATCGCGAGCGCGTCGAGCACCTCGCCATAGACGTCGAGCTGGAACTGCCGGGACGCGTCGTTGCCGACGCGCACCGGGCGCGAGCCGCGGTAGCCCTCGAGATCGGTCAGCAGTCGTTCGGGCAGGTGCGTCTCGCCGTAGATAGAGTAGACCACTTGTAGCTCCGGGTGGGTGAGCCGGGTGGCGTGGAGCAGCCAGTCGACGAAGGCGTCGGCCTCGCGGTGGTAGCCCAGGTTCAGCAGCACGCGCACAGTGAACGCGGCGTCGCGCAGCCAGCAGTAGCGATAGTCCCAGTTGCGCACGCCCCCGATATGCTCAGGCAACGAGGTCGTCGGCGCGGCGATGATCGCCCCCGAGGGAGCGTAGGTCATCAGCTTGAGCGCCAGGGCACTGCGGATCACCGCGTCGCGGTAGGGGCCGCGGTACCAGCAGTGCTCGACCCAGGAGTGCCAGAACTCTTCGGTCAGCCGCTCGAGGAGATCGAAATGCTGGGGGATCGGCAGTTCAGCCGGGGCTTCCGGCGAGTAGGCCAGGGCCAGATCGAGCCGCTGGCCGTGCTCGATCGTGATCGACCCGGTCACGGTGCCGCCGCGGATCTCGAGCGGCACCTGAGTAAAGAGGATGCAGAGCTGGTCGGCCCAGCCGATCGAATACCAGGCAGGTCGCAGTCGCTGCACCGCCGGCGTATATCGACCGAAGCCTGGGCGCAGGCGGACGGTGACGCGCAGCGTGACCCGGCCGGCCAGACAGCGCAGCCGGCGAAGCAGCATCCGGTACGGCACAGGGATGACCTTCTTCTGGCGCTCGGTGAGCGCTGGCATGAAGTCGACGACCAGCACGCGGCCGGAGGCGGTCTCGAATTCGGTCTCCAGAATGTTCGTCTCGGGGCGGTAACGACGAGAGGTCTCGGCCGGCTCCAGCGGCTCGATGGCGAAGTAGCCGCCCAGGTCGGCATCGAGTAGTCGGGCGAAGACGGGATCGCTGTCGAAGCGGGGCAAGCACCACCAGTCGACCGAGCCGCGCCGGGAGACCAACGCAATGCTGCGGCCATCGCCGATCATGCCGTAGTCGCCGATCGGCACGTCATACGCCTCGAGCACGGTACTGCCCGTGGTCATCTCTCGCATGGGTCGAATCGTCTGCGGCGAAACTCCTCACGACGGGTTTCCATGACCCGGGGTGCATGGTACTATGCGGGGCTACCGGTTGGTGACCGGCGCACTGATGCGATCGCTGTTGGAAGGTGGAGCCGTGATGGAGGAGGAACGTAACCGCTACGTCCTGTGGGAGATGACGTGGCCAGAGCTGGAGGCAGCCAGCTCGGAAATTAACCTCGTCGTCATCCCCGTTGGGTCGACCGAGCAGCACGGGCCGAACACCACGTTCGGCACCGATAGTATCCGCGCGTACGAGTTCTCGCTGCGCCTGGCCGAGCGGCTCTATCCCGAGGTGCTGCTGGTGCCGGTCATGCCGTATGGTGTCTCACCGCATCACATGAGCTTCCCAGGGACAATCACCCTCGCGCCCGAGACCTTCATCCAGGTGCTCTACGAGGTGGTCGAGAGCCTGTCTGAGCACGGGTTCGACCGCTTCCTGTTCATCAATGGACACGGTGGCAACCGGCCGGCGCTCGACTTGCTGGTAGCGCGGCTACGGCGTGAGCTGGACGTCCTTGCAGCCTGGGCCTCCATCAGCGAGCTAGCAAGCGATGTGGTGCAGGCTGGCAAGACGGCTGAGGTGATCGGTCATGCCTGCGAGAGCGAGACGAGCCAGCTCCTCTATCTCGCGCCGTGGGCGGTGCGCACTGAAGCGCTGAGCCCGGGAGAGCTACTCGAGCAGGAATACCCGCACGCCGCTTGGTCAGGGCCGGTTCACGTCCCCTATACCTTTGACGAGATCACTGCCAACGGTGCGCTCGGAGACGCGCGGGCGGCATCGGTTGAGTTCGGCGAGCGGATCATCGAGACGGCGCTGGATCGGCTGGTCGAGTTCATCGAGGCCTTCGTCGAGGAAAGCGAGGACTACGAGGACTTCGAACTGGAGGAGGATGAGCGCATCTAGCATACCCGGCTTGGGACGAACCCGTTGCCTGAGCTAGAATGGGAAGGTGGTGAGCCGTTCAGCGCTGGTGATCGGCGTTTTGCCTGCGTATGCGTGTGCCACTACACAGATCGCGACTCAAGAGCCTCCACCTGACCGGTACGAGCTACACCGGCCTCTGTCACGTACCCTGCTCGCGCCGCCATTCAAGCACGCCCCCCGACCCTAATGGGCGGCCTTCGGTGCCTGCCTGCTCACCCGGCCTGACCGCCTGAAGCTCGACAGCCCGGACGATCGCAGGCAGCCCCGGAGGCCGCCACGCCAGACGCTCCGTCCACTTCTCAACGAGAGATGGTGAGGAGAGGTAGAGCCGTGCCAAGTGATCGGCATGCCGTGTTGTGTGACAAGCGAATCGCCTTCATTGGCTGTGGCGTCATGGGCGAAGCCATCGCCTCAGCCCTGCTCCGAACCGAGCTCGTCGGTGTCCACCAGCTTACCGGCGGCGAGCCGAACCCGAAGCGCCGGAGCGAACTCCAAGCGAAGCTCGGCCTCACGCTGACTGCTGACAACCGCGAGGCGATTCAGGGCGCCGATCTGGTCGTGCTCGCGGTCAAACCCCAATCGCTCGACCTCATCATCCGTGACCTGGCCGGGCAGCTTACGCCAGGGCAAGTCGTGCTCTCCATCATCGCGGGGGCGACCATCGAGCGGTTGAGCCGGGGATTGCAGCATGCTGCCATCGTACGCTCGATGCCCAACACTCCGGCGCAGATCGGCTACGGTGCGACCGTCTGGTATCCGGCCCCGGCAGTAAATGAGTCCGGGCAACTCCTGGTCGAGGCCGTGCTGGAGACCATGGGCCTGGCGATCCGAGTCGACAGCGAGGAGGCCATCGACATGGCGACGGCCCTCAGCGGCACCGGCCCGGCCTACGTCTTCCTGATCATGGAGGCGCTGATCGACGCTGGCGTCCACCTCGGTTTTCCACGCGCCATCGCCGAGCAGCTCGTGCAGCAGACCTTGCTCGGGTCGGTACTCTTCGCCCAAGAATCAGGGCGGCACCCGGCTGAGCTGCGCAACATGGTGACCACACCGGGCGGCACCTCGGCGGCAGCGCTGTACGAGATGGAGCGCGGCGGCCTGCGCACGGTTATCGCGCGGGCGGTCTGGGCCGCTTACCGGCGCGCGCAGGAGTTGGGGCAAGGTCGCCGCAACGGTGGGCCAGGCGAGGGCTAGGGTGATCCTCGCTTCTGGGGCGTGATCTTGATCACCTGGCGTGCCGCAGCGTCGGCCACGTAGATCGTCCCGTCGAGCCCGACGGTGAGCGCCGATGGGTCGGTGAACCCGGCTGCGAACTCGGTCACCTCTGGCGGGGCGTCCCCGGTGCCCGGGAGTGCCTGGAACACGACGCCCCGGCTGCTGCTTGTGGCGGCGATGAAGATGGTTCCTGGGATCACGTCAGTCCAGAGCTGGCTCGAGTAGACCACTGCTCCGTTTGCGGTGAATCCCGGAGGCAGGGTCAATACCCTCGCCGCAGCGAGCGCGGCGGCGCCCTCGCCCGTGTTTGCCCGTACGAGGCGAGGAGGTGACCGGCCTTCCTGCTCCATCACCAAGAGCACGCGCCCCCAGACGAGCAGCGGCCCCGGCTGCCGAAAGTCACCCCCGACGGGGCTGGCAGTCGGCGGCACGACCTGGTACACACGGGGCTGCTGGGCGGCGGCATCCAGCAAGAGCGCACCACGCAACACCCCAGCGACGAAGATCCTCCCTCGATCATCGATCACTGGTGCGCCTGCTGGCCCTGGAGAAGGAGAGATCTCGATCGAGACCCGCTCCGAGCGCTCAGCGACCCCCTCTCCGTCGACATCCATGAAGCGGACGAGCCCTTGATCGTCGCTCACGTAAACCCAGCCGGCGTGGACGGCAAGGCCACGGGGGTTCACGAGGCCGCTCGCGAAGGTCGTGTACGCACTCGCAGCGCCGCTGGTATCTTCCCCGTTGACTTTTAGGATCGTGCCAGTGCCGGTGAGGATCAGAAGGTGGCCATCGGGGGACACCGCCAGGCCGACCGGGCTGTCTATCCCTTCCGCGTAGATGCCGGCCTGCAGCCCGGGCATGGTAACGATATGCGGGGCCGGAAGCCCTGGACGGATCGAGGGCCACATCTGGGTCGCCTCGGCTCTGTAGCGCCAACGGTAGTAGTGCCGGCCGGAATTCGGCACCGTGAACTGCTGATCCATCGGCCGCTCCGGCGTGTACACCAGGATGCGGCGTTGGAACACCTGGATGAGTGAGGGCGATGCAATGCCGTCGTAACGGTAGAGCGCCCAGTACGGCTCGCTGATCGGATACCCGAAGATTTCCACCCAGGAGACCTCGCTGAACGGCCGCCTCTTGAAGAGCTCGACCGTGACCTGAGGTAGGTTGTGTCCGGTCGCGCCCACGTACTGGGCGATCCGGATCGGAACCGGTGGCACAGCGGTGGAAACGTGCCCGTTGGCATCGATCCAGTCGCTGATTGGCTCGGACGTGCTGGTTCGATCTTGCTCCGGCTGTTGAACCACGCGGGAAAGGCCGGCGTAGGTCGGCACGCCGGGATTCGGCCCGCCACCGTCGATCGCCATGACCGGCGGCGCGAGCGGCTCCGTCAGAGTGTCTCCGAGGGCGATCTGACCCGTGGTCATCTCCCAGGCCAGGAGTCCTTGGGTCACACTTTGGTAGCCGGTATCAGCTCGCGTCTGGAGCTCCATGCGCCCGCGATCGAAGTACTGAACCAGCCGTCGCCCAGCGGGCGCCTCTGCGTAGGGCTCGATCCGCCAGGTAAGCGGGCTACTCCCCCACAGGTCGAGCGACCCTCCCTGCTGAGCAGACCAGAGTTGCTCGAACGCGGGGTTGGCAAAGGGAGCGCTCGCGACCTGCTGGACGGGGAGAAAGCTCACAGCGATGAGGCTACCGACCAGCAAGAGGAGGGACCATCTCCACACGTCGCTCACCAGCTCTCGTTGTGGCAGCCAAGGCCCATGGTTCGCTGGTGGTTACCGCGCAACGACAAGCGGGCAGCCATCCCCCATGCACCGTCTTCCGATATCTACAACGGCGGTTGCCGCGCAGGGTTGCTCACAGACCGACGTAGCCCACAGCGCTTCTGCTGAGTGCTGAAACATCAACAGAGACTCACCAGAGCTCCTCCCGCACATCGCGCACGACCGAGCCGAGATCACGCCCGTGCACGTTGGCGGTCACATCGATGATACCGGCGCACGTTCTCGTGCTTGATCACGTTCGGGTGGACGCGAGACGGTCTCTCGCAGTATCTCCCAGGCGAAACTGGTCACCAGAGGAGGTGTCGATGCACAGGTTCCCGATAGCGGTGACGCTCTGCCGTTTCTCGGGCACAGCCCAGACCACCACTCGAACACCTTCTGCTCCTCGAAGAGGGGAGCATCGTCCACCACCCCTCTCGCAATGATCAACATGATCAACCCCGCCAGCATCATCGTATCCACCGTGGCCTCACGCCGCTACAACTAGCTCTCCCCAAGCAGCGAGAGTGGAATGGTCATCATCGAAAGTAGCGCCAAGCGGTTGGCCGCAGGCGCTCGATCCGAGATACTGGCGTTGAAGGATGAAGCCTGCGGCCAACGGGCGGGGGTAGTACCCGTGGATGCAGCCGTTCCCAGAGAGGACAACACGATGCGGAAGGTGCTCGACTTCGATGCCGTCGTCTTCGATCTCTACGGCACGCTGGTCGACCTCGGCGCGCTGGCCGAGCGCTGCCGTGAGGTCGCCGGTGACGCTCCGCTGCTCGACCGCTGGCGGGCCAAACAACTCGAGCATGCGTTCATCCGCACGATCCTCGCGGACTACGTCGACTTCTGGCAGGTCACGGCCGAAGCGCTCGATGCCGCCTGCGCCGAGCTCGCCTTGCGCCCGACCGCCGGGGAGCGAGACACTCTGCTCCAGGGCTGGCTCGAGCTGGCGCCGTTTCCAGACGTGCCGCGGGTACTGGAACGCCTGGCGAGCCACTGGCCCCTGGCGGTGCTCTCGAACGGGAGCCCGGCGATGCTCGAAACCAGCCTCACTCACGCTGGCCTGGTGGGCTACTTCCAGGAGGTGCTGAGCGCGGACGTTGTCCGACGTTTCAAGCCCGACCCCGCGGTCTACGCGCTGGCACCGGCCGCGCTGGTCGTTCCACCGGAGAGGATCCTTTTCTGCTCCGCGAACGGGTTCGACATCGCTGGGGCAGTCCGCTTCGGGTTCCGCGC
Organism: uncultured Thermomicrobiaceae bacterium; assembly: GCA_938082375.1. GTDB lineage: Bacteria > Chloroflexota > Chloroflexia > Thermomicrobiales > Thermomicrobiaceae > Thermalbibacter. The sequence goes on along the minus strand of CALKCJ010000018.1, from coordinate 110,939 downwards.
TTGTTGGGTCAACCGCTCCGGGCAGCCGCTCGACGCGCTTGGCCGGCAGCCCGCGCTCGAAGCCTCGTCGCTCGACGAGCTGGTCGAAAGTGGCGACTGAGCGAGGAGAGACGTGTGCAGTGGGATGTGTTGAGCTTCGGCGAGACGATGATCCGGCTCTCGGTGCCGCTCGGTGAGCGCCTGGAGACGGCCGGCAGTCTCGAGGTTCGGATCGGCGGCGCCGAGTCGAACGTTGCTGTCGCGCTGGCACGCCTGGGTCGGCGTGCTGCGTGGTGCTCAGTGTTGCCACAGAACCCACTTGGCCGGCGGATCGCTGGCGAGTTGCGTTGGCACGGGGTCGATATCTCACCGGTACGGTGGGTCGAGCGCGGGCGCGTCGGCGTCTATTTCCTCGATACTGGCGCTCCGCCCCGTCCGACCCAGGTGCTCTATGATCGGGCCGGATCGGCCATCGCCACGGCTGATCCGGACTCGATCGATCCTTCGATCGTGGAAGCGGCTCGCCTGCTCCACCTCACCGGGATCACACCGGCGCTGAGCCCGACCTGCCGGGAGATCGCGCGGCGGCTGGTCGAGCGGGCCAGGCAGCTCGGCGTGCCGGTCTGCTTCGACGTGAACTACCGCAGCCTGCTCTGGACACCCGCGGAGGCCGCTGAGGCGCTGGCACCCTTCTGCCGCGCCGCCACCGTGCTGATCTGCGGGCGTAGCGACGCGGCGACGATCTGGGGTCTCGACGGCGCCGCGGAGGACGTGCTCGCTGGCCTCGTTGAGCGCTTCCACGCCCTGGTGACGGTGCTGACACTCGGCGACGGAGGCGCCCTGGCTCAGATGGCGGACGGGTACCGAGTCCAGGCCCCTTCCGTACCGGCGACGCTGGTGGATCGGGTTGGCGCTGGGGACGCTTTCGCCGCCGGATTCCTGCATGGCTATCTCGACGGAGAGGATATCGCCCGCGGCCTGCGGTACGGCGTGGCGCTCGCAGCACTGAAGCTGACGCTGCAAGGAGACTTGGCGCTGGTCACACCCGCCGAGCTGGAGGCCGTCGTGGCAGGCATTCCTCGCACGATCGTCCGTTGAGCGCTGGGCAGCAGGACATAGCATTGCTGGTGGGCGCGAGGATTCGGACTGACCGGACAGAGCACGCCCTCACGGATGCTCCTGGCCCTGAAAGCGGCCCTCGTAGCGTGCGCGGCCGGTGCACTCCTCCAGGATGATCTGGCAAATAGCCGTCCCCGGGTGGATCGCGAGCGGGATCGGCCCGGCGTTGTTCATCTCCAGCACCTGGCGAGTGCGGACGATTCCTGGCTGCATAAAGTTGGCGGTCACGTGCACCATCAGGCCGACCCGCGCGAAACGGCTACGTCCCTGGATCCAGCCACAGAGGTAGTCGGGCAGCGTGATTCGCTCCTCGGTGATGCCGAGCACCGCCTGGCCGGGGAGCAGGAGGAAGTAGTCCTCCACCTCCACCAGCTCGGTGACCAGCCGATGGTCGGCCTCATCGGTGACGTGGAAGATCTCGCGTGCTGGCCGAAAGACCCGGAACTCTCGGCCCAGGTGCAGGTCGATCGAGGCTGGGCCCACCTGACGTGGATCGAAGGGCTCGACCCCGATCTCACCAGCCTCGATCAGCCGCATGATCTCTGGACGGGTCAAGATGCCCATGCCTGGCTCCCTTCAGCCGGCGCCACCTTTGATCGGCGGGTGACCAGCTCGTGGCACTCTGTCCCCGCTTACGAAGCGGCGGCGACCGGCGGCTCCGGCAGCCGCGGCAGTACCCGCTCGCTCCAGGCTGCCACCTGGAGCAGGCCCCGATCGTGCCCCTGACGCGCGACGAGCTGAATCGCCAGCGGCAGGCCGTCTGGGCTCAGCCCGCTGGGAAGACTGATGCTCGGCGTGCCACAGAGTGTCCAGACGGCCTGGAAGGAGCGGTCGCCGGTGGTCTCGCGCCCCGGCGCTGGCGCGGGCACCGTGGGCAAAAGGGCAGCATCAGCCTGACCGAGTAGCTCGTCGATCACGCGGGCCAGCCGCGCGCGCAGCCGGCGAGCGTGCAGCTCCAGCGCCGCCGGGACGAGCAGGCCAGTCTCAGCCGCCGCGCGCAGGCGCGGGCCGTAGTGCTCGCGGTAGCGGGCCAGGTTCTCGCGGTGGACGGCAGCCGCCTCGGTCGTCATCAGCACGTGGTGCACGGCGAGCAGCAGGTCGAGGTCGACCGGGAGCCGCCGCTCCTCGACCGTGGCACCGGCATCGCGGAGAGCCTGTACCACTTCCTGCAGGTGGGTGAGCACGGCCGGCTCGGAGCGGTCGAGGAAATCAGTGAGGAGCAGCAGGCGAGGTGGCTGGGGCTTGAAGGAGAAATCGGCACGCTGCTCGAGAAGCGCGACGTAGGTTAGGGCCGCGTCCCGAGCAGTACAGGCGATCAGCCCCAAGTGATCGAGCGACCAGGCGAGCGGGATGACGCCACCGGTCGTGAACCAGCCGTAGCTGGGCTTGAAGCCGACCACGCCGCAGTAGGCCGCCGGCCGGAGCACCGAACCGGCAGTCTGGGTGCCGATCGCCAGAGGTACCATGCGCGCGGCGACCGCCGCACCTGAGCCAGAGCTAGAGCCACCCGGCGTCCGCTCAGGGTTCCACGGGTTTGCAGTCGGCGCCGGGTCGGCGAAGGCGAACTGGGTGGTATGGGTCTTACCGAGGATCACCGCTCCGAGTGCCCGCAGTCGGGCGACGATCGGCGCGTCCTCCCGGGCGATACGGCTCCGAAACGGCGCGAAGCCGGCGACCGTCGGCATCCCAGCTACGTCGACGATATCCTTCACTCCCATCGGCACACCGTGTAGGGGGAGTAGGGTGCCCTCGTCAGCCAACCGGTCGAGCCGCTCGGCCTCGCGCCGGCTCGCATCCGCGTCGAGGAACGCCCAGGCCTGCAGCCTCGGCTCCAGCCGCTCGATCCGCTCCAGACAGGTAGCGACGATTTCCGAGGTGCGCAGTCGCCGCTCCTTGATCTGGCTCACCAGCCCGCAAACGGAGAAGTGAGGTTGCTCGCTCACACACGCCCCTCTCCAGGCACCCCGCGCAGATCTGGGGTAGCTTCCCACAGATCCAGCCGCTCCTCGCTCAGGCGCTCGAGCGCCTCCGCCATCCGCGCGATCTCTGTGTCCAGTTCGCGGGCACGCTCCAGCCCGTGGAGCGAAATCGCCAGAGCATCCAGCGCCTCGCGCCAAAAGCTGTGCTCCGCGTTATAGGTCTCGTCTCTCATTGCTCTGCCTCTCCGGCCTCGTCATCGCTCGCCTGGTGCGCCAAGTGTGACCGCGCGCGCCGATATGGTCAAGCGGAAGAAGTGGACTACTCGCGCGTCTAAGATCGAGGAGCGATGGCCTGGTCGCCCCGCGCGACCAGGCGCTATAGTAGCGATACGATAGTATGGCGTTTCGTCGACGGGAGGTGGCCGATGGCTGAAGTCCAGATCACAGTGACGCGGAATGGCCCATACCACGTGAAGGGTCCGGTCAAGCTGGTTGACCACCACGGCAACCAGATCCCCTACGAGGGGGACGAGATCTGGCTCTGCCGCTGCGGCGGGTCGCAGACCAAGCCGTTCTGCGATGGCACGCACAAGCGGATCGGGTTCCAGGGCGCCATCGCCGTGCCGGTCAAAGCCGCGGGCGAGTCGTCGTAGCCGGCCACCCCAGCACCTCGAGCGATCTCAGCCGTCGAGCGTTAGCAGAGGAGGGTACGCCTTGCTTCCCTTGCGTACCGGGAGGATCGGATGACGGCTCCAAAAGGCTACGTCGCCGTTAAGCGCTATGACGAGATCCCGGAGGGCGGAATAGTCCCCTTCAGGGTCGACGACGATGAGCGTATCCTGGTGAAGCTTGAGGGAGAAATTTACGCTCTCAGCGGGATCTGCACGCACGAGTACGCGGAGCTGGCCGAGGGCGAGCTCGAAGACCACGTCATCTATTGCCCACTGCACGGCTCCGGCTTCGACCTAAAGACGGGCAAAGTCACCTCGCTTCCGGCCACCGAGCCGCTGCCGGTCTACGACATCCAGATCGTGGACGGCGTGGTCTACGTCTCGCGCGAGCCGCGGCAGGGCTGAGCGATGGCCGGCCGGCGCTCCTGCGTCATCCTCGGAGGCGGAGTTGCGGCCTACGGCGCCGCTGAGGCGCTGCGGGCCGCCGGCTTCGATGGCCCGGTGACGCTGGTCAGCGCCGAGCCGGTCGTCCCCTACGACCGCACGACGCTCTCCAAGGCGTACCTCCAGGGGCAGAAGACCGTCGAGGAGATCCTCTTCAAGCCAGCCGCGTACTACCAGGAGTTAGGGATCGAGCTGCGGCTGGGGCAGCGGGCCAGCGCCGTCGACTTCGATCGCCGCGAGCTCCTGCTCGAGCCGGGCGAGCGGCTGCCGTTCGACACGCTCCTGATCACCACCGGTGCCGAACCGGTGCGGCTGCGCCTGCCGGGATTCAACCTGCCCGGCGTCCGCTACCTGCGCTCGCTGGCCGACGCGCAGGCGCTGCGAGAGGATCTCTCGCGGGCCGAGCGCGTGCTGGTGGTCGGCTGTGGGTTCATTGGCGCCGAGGTAGCCGCCAGTGCCCGCACGCTGGGCAAGCAAGTGACCGTGGTCGACCCGCTGCCGGTGCCGCTGGCCGGGCCGCTGGGGGAGGAGGTGGGGGCGATCCTGGCCGAGGTACATCGACGACATGGGGTAGAACTGCGCCTGGGGCAGAAGGTGGCGGAGCTGCGGGGGCACCGACGGGCCGAGGAGGCCGTGTTGGAGCGCGGCGAGCGGATCGCCTGTGACCTGGTAGTGGTCGGAGTGGGCGTGCGGCCGGCTGTGGCGCTGTTCCAGAGCAGCGGGCTCCCGCTCGAGAACGGTATCCTGGTCGACGAGCACTGCGCGACCGACATCCCCGGCGTCTACGCCGCTGGCGACGTCGCCAACTGGTGGCATCCGGGAATCGGCCGGCGGCTGCGGGTGGAGCACTTCGACAACGCCGCGCAGCAGGGCGCAGCGGCAGCGCGGGCCATCGCTGGCGATCCCCGGCCCTACACCCCGGTGCCCTACTTCTGGTCGGACCAGTACGACCTCAACCTCCAGTACGCTGGCTACCCCGGGCCGTGGGACCAGGTCGTCCTGCGCGGCGATTCGGCAGCGCCGTCGGTCACCGCCTTCTACCTGCGGCAGGGAGTGGTGGAGGCTGTGGTGACCGTCAACCGGCCGCGGGAGCTGCGCCCCGGGCGACGGCTGGTCGAGGCGCGGGCGCGGGTTGACCCAGCGGTGCTGGCCGATCCCTCGACCGACCTGCGCGCGCTGGCACAGTCGGTGCGCCAGGCGGAATAAGCCTGGTACGCGTACCTGCGCACAAATCGGCTCCTCTTGAACCGCTCCCCGCGCATGCAGTTGGCCTCGAACCAGTGCCGGCCAGCGTCCGCAAAGGCACCAGCGTGCCGTCGCGCCACTCGTAGCAGGCGCGCCCGGGGTACTGTTCGGCCAGCAGTCGATTCCAGGAGGGTCCCAAGTCGAGCGCGTAGACAACGCGGCCGTCGAGCAGCGGCGAGTTTTGGGCGAAGAACGGGGCATAGTCGGTCCAGCGCTCGGCGCTGACGAAGACGAGCGCGTTGTCCAGCCGGGCGGCTTCGACAGCGCGCAGGCCGTCGGCGGTGACCCCATACCAGCCCCGGTAGCCGGCGAACCAGCGCGGCGCGGTCCAGAAGAGCCCGTAGCCGATCAGGAGCGCGAGGAGGGCAACCGGAACTCCCACGCCCAGCAAGCGCCCGAACCGGCCGTTCCCGACGGCACGCCGAGCTGCGCAGTGAAACCAGCCGCCGGCCTGGCGCAGGCCGCGGGCAGTCAGCAGCGCCAGCGCGCCGGTGGCCTCGAAGTAATAGCGAGGGCCGTACATCTGGCCGCCAGCCCAATAGGCCAGATGTACGGCGATCAGGCCGAGCGCTAGCCCGGCCAGCGCCAGATCCCACATGAGCGCCTCGCCCGCACTGATCCGCCCGATGGCCTGAACGCCGCGGGCGAGTGCAACCAGCACAGTCAGCACCGTTGGAACGAGGCTCAGTCGGAACGGCCAGCCGAAAAGGTAGAGCTCCAGTTCCTTCAGGTTAAGCCGGGTGTTGAGCCAGCCTTCCGAAAGGGTGTGATCGCCATCGGGGCCGATGCCAGCCCCGAAGCCGATCCGGTCGAACGGCCACCAGAGCTGGTAGGCGAAGAGCAGCGGGTGCCCGGTGGTCAGCCAGTTGTAGCCGAGCAGCAGCCCGCCGAAGGCCAGCGTCGCCGCCGCCATCGGGCCATAGACCCGCAGGCGAGCGGGGCGCTTGAGTGCTTCGAGGCCAGCCCACAGCGCGAACGGCACAGCTACTCCCACCGCGGTGAGCGGCCGACTGAGCAGTAGCATCCCCAGCGCCGCCCCGGCGGCGAGTCCGCGGGCTGTCGAGCCACGCCGCCGCGCCGCCTCGAACCCCGCGAGGAAGAGGAGCGTCCAGACGAGGCAGACCACGTGTGAGAGGAAGCTCCCGGCCTGGATCAGCAGGAAGGGCGAGGTGGCCAGCAGCAGCGCCGCCAGCAGCCCGGTCGCGGCGTCGTAGACCCGGCGGCCGAGCCGGTAGACCAGCGCCACCGCCAGCCCGGCGGCGAGCGGGTTGACGAGCCAGGGCTGGCCGGCCAGCACGCCGAGCGCCAGGACCAGCGGGTAGCCCGGCGGGTACTTGCCGAACCACTCGCCGTCGCGCACGATCACGAACGGGATGGAGAAGAACTCCGGCACGGCCGGAGCCGGCACCACGAGCGTGCCAGTCGCATAGGTGCGCGCCTGGAAGAGGAAGGCCACCTCGTCCTCGACGTGCGGCAACCGCTCGAAGATGGCCGTCGCGATCCAGGCAGCGGCAAGCGTCGCCCAGAGACAGAGCCCGGCTGCGAGTAGGCCAGGGTGGGCGACTGGGCTCGCCGGGTGGGCGGCCGGCTCGGCGAGGAGCTGGCGTCGAGCAGGCATCACGGCATGTGCTCCGCGTGACCCTCCTCAGGATCGATCGAGCTAATTGTGCCCGCCCGTACTGCCTCCCGCACGGGGAGCGACGACCTCCCCGTCGTGGTGTTGGGCGTGAACCTCGCTGATCCTCTCAGGCCAGCGGTACAATTAGATACCTGGTCTGGAGGGCCCGTGAGGCGAAGAGGGCGCAGCGCGCCGCGATTGAGGGGAGCTCGGAGCCATGCCGTACGAGTACCTCGAGCACCAGGCAGACATCGGGCTCGAGGCGACCGGCGCCACAGTGGAAGAGGCGCTTCGTGACGGGGTGACCGGGCTGCTCAACCTGCTGGTCGACGTGGAGACGGTCGAGCCGCGGGAGGAAGTGACGGTGCAGGCGAGTGCCGAGGATGCCGGCGCCCTCTTCGTCTCCTTGCTGAACGCCGTGCTCGCGACGATCGACCTGCGCGGTATGTTCTTCCGCGAGTTTCGCATCACCCGTGCTGAGCAGGTCAATGGGCGCTGGATTGCTGAAGGCGTGCTCGCGGGTGAGCCGATCGACCTCAGCCGCCATGCCGTCGAGATCGAGGTCAAGGCCGCGACGTACGGCGGATTCCTGGCCGAGCAGACCGATCGGGGCTGGCGCTTCCGCTGCATCCTCGACATTTAGCCGTCCGGAACCGGAGCACCAGCCGGGTGTGAAGGCGTCCGTCGTGACCTGGGAGGGATGCTGCCATGAGCGTCAAGGCACAAGTACGCAAGATCCACGACTACCTCTACGAGATCCCGCCACAGGGACGCATGCGCGTGCCGGCCCGCCTCTTCGTCGATGAACGAGCGCTGCGCGAACTCACCGAGCAGAGCAGTCAGGAGTGGAACGCGCTCGAGCAGCTCAAGAACGTCGCCACGCTCCCGGGCATCCAGAAAGCGGCGATGGCGATGGCCGACATCCACCCCGGCTACGGCTTCCCGATCGGTGGGGTCGCAGCGTTCGACCCGAAGGAAGGGGTCATCAGTGTCGCCGGGGTAGGCTTCGATATCAACTGCGGCGTGCGCTGCCTACGGACTACCCTCTTCCGCAAGGACTTGGAGGGGAAGGAAGAGAGGCTCGCCGACACCATGTACCAGGTCATCCCGGCCGGGCTAGGCAGCACCGGGGAACTGAAGCTCAGCACCAAGGAGATCGACCAGGTGCTGCGCGAGGGAGCACACTACGTTGTCGGCCTCGGCTACGGCCGCGCGGACGACCTGACCTACATCGAGGAGACCGGTCGCCTCCCAGACGCCGATCCCTCGGTCGTCAGCACTACGGCCAAGCAGCGGCAGCTCGCGCAGGTCGGCACGCTCGGCTCAGGGAACCACTATGTCGAGGTACAGGTGGTCGACCAGGTGTACGATGCCGAGGCTGCCGAGGCCTACGGGCTCGAGCTGGGGCAGATCGTCATCATGCTCCACACCGGTAGCCGGGCGCTCGGTCACCAGATCGGTACCGACTACCTGCCCTTCCTCGACAAGGCGACCAAGAAGTACGGCATCGAGGTGCCCGATCGCGAGCTGGTCTGCGCGCCGATCGAGAGCCCCGAGGGCCGCCAGTACTACCGTGCGGTCATGGCCGGCGCCAACTGCGCCTTCGCGAACCGGCAAGTGCTGGCCCACCTGGTGCGCGAAGCGTTCTGGAAGGCGCTGCAGGTGCCCGATACCGCCATCGAGACGCTGTACGAGGTCGCACACAATACTGTGAAGTTCGAAGTGCACGAGGTGGACGAGGAGCGCCGCCGGTTGCTCGTCCACCGCAAGGGCTCGACCCGCGCGTTCGGCCCCGGCCGGCCCGAGCTACCGGAACGGTACCGGGCGGTCGGCCAGCCGGTGCTGGTCGGCGGCACCATGGGCACCGCGAGCTACATCCTGCGCGGTACCGAACTGGGGATGCGGGAGACGTTCGGCACTGCGCTGCACGGCGCCGGTCGGGCGAAGTCGCGCCGGGCCGCCAAGAAGGCGTACCCGGCCGACGAGATCGTGCGCCGGCTGCGCGAGCAGGGGGTCATCGTCCGCGCTCACGGCAAGGCCTCCATCAGTGAGGAGGCGCCGGGAGCCTACAAGGATGTCGACCACGTGGTCGACGTGATGTGCAATGCGGGGATCGTCGCCCGCGTAGCCCGGCTGCGACCGATCATCTGCCTGAAGGGCTAGCGTGACCGCCCTCGGTCCGCTCGCAACAATGGGGGTTTCCCTTTCCCGGTTGCCCGGGATGGGGTGAGTTCGCATGTACTCCACACTTTGGTAATCCGCATTACAGCCGTGGCCGGCCTCTCCTCCTACGATAAGGAATGCCGGGCTAACGAGGTGGGGCCATGAGCCAGCGACAGTTCACCAGGCGGCAGTTCGTCGCGCTCTCGCTCCTCGGGATGCTCCCGGCCGCGTGTGGGCGAGCGGCCGCGCCGACGGCAGCTCCACACGCTACACCGTCGCCAAGACCGACGCCAGCGACGCTGGCCCCTGGAGCGGCCACGCCTCCCACTCCGGACACGCGGAGCGAGCTCGACCGGCTGGTCGACTTCATCGTCCCCGGGGGGCCGCCGAAGGATGGCATCCCGGCCATCGACGCCCCTCGGTTCGTCTCCGCCACCGAGATGGACGAACTGCTCGAGCCGGAAGATCGAGTCTTCGTCCTCGACTACCAGGGGGAACTGCGGGTCTACCCGCAGATCATCCTCGTCTGGCACGAGATCGTGAATGACCAGATCGGCGGCGAGCGGATATCCGTGACCTACTGCCCGCTGACCGGTTCGGTCGTGGGCTTCCGCGGTCGCTCACCCGCCAGCGAGCCGCTCACTTTCGGCACCACCGGCATGCTCGTCAATTCCAACCTGCTCATGTACGACCGCCAGACCGACAGCCGGTGGCCGCAGATCCTCGGCCGAGCTATCGCCGGTTCCATGAAGGGGACGTCGCTCGAGGAGATCCCGCTCATCTGGACGAGCTGGGGAGCCTGGCGATCGCTGGACACCGAGGCACCGGTACTCTCGACAGAGACCGGGTACATTCGCCGGTACGGCATCGATCCGTACGGGTCGTACTCCGATCTCGAGGCCCCGGGCTACTACCAGAGCCCGAGCGTGATGTTTCCGGTGCTCAACTGGGACGACCGCTTCCATCCGAAAGAGGTGGTCATCGGGATCAAGCTCGGCGAGAGCCGGCTGGCCATCCGCAAGACGACCGCACTGGAGCGCGGTGTCTGGAACCTGAATGCTGGCGAGGAGCCGATCGTGGCCGTCCATGATACCCGGCTCGATGCGGTCTGGGTCTTCAGCCGGCGATTGAACGGCCGCCCGGTCGAACTCGTTTCCGGCGACACCGGGGCGCTGGTCGACCACGACGGGCGCACCTGGAGGCGCGTCGGTCTGGCGCTGGTCGGGCCAGCCGGCGAGCGCCTTCCGGTCGTGCCCTTCTACGACGTCATGTGGTTCGCCTGGTATGCCTACTTCCCGCACACAGCGGTAGTCGGCTGAGGTCATGAGCGCGCTCACGACTTACGTCCCTGCACTCAGGCACATCCTCCGCGACGGCCGCTTTCGCTGGCTCGGCGTCCTGGTCGGCATCGCGTACACCCTCGTCTACCTCTACTCCCTGGGCCAGCTCGTGATCGATCGCCGCCTGGCCGCTCCCGAAGGGACGCCAGCCGTCCTCGTCCACGCCGAATGGCTCGATCGGCTCACCGACCGAGTGGCCGGGTACACGTTCGAGCCGATCGCCGCACTCTACCTGATCGATGGGGTAGCGCTCTTCATCGCCCCAGCGAACCTGGCGCTCGGCCTGGCTCTCGGTAGCCTGGTCGCGCTCAACGTGAGCAGCGCCGCGCTCGCGCTGACAACCCGCTCGTGCCGCTCTCGTTCGGCTGTCGGTCTCCTGGGCACCCTGCCCGGCCTCATGACCGGCTTCGCGTGCTGCGTGCCGAGCGTCGCCCTGCTCCTCGGCGGCAACCTGACGCTCACGCTCATCGGCATGCAAGGGTTCCTCCTGCCGCTGAGCTTCGTTGCCCTCCTGGCCGGCCTCCTGTGGAACGCCAGCCGCATCGGGGCGAGCGGCCATGCTGGCCACGCCGGCTGAGGCACGGCAGGCCCGGTCACTCGCTGCTCGTGGCGGGCGCTGGCACAGCGCGCCGAGGCCGTGCGTTCCGCTCGACGCCGGCTGGCTCGCGGCGTGTTCCTGTGCGTGGGGACGCATCCGCCCACACCGGCAAACCGGAATGACCCCGACGATGGCTCTGGCCCCGTTGCCGGTGGCTATAGGAGGGAAACAGCGGTGAGGGCAGCAGAGTCCGCTCACCTCTCAGGCGGTAGGCGGCTGCTCTGGGGCCAGCCTGCTACGCGGCAGAGGCCACAACGGGATCGCATCGAGGCGGGCTTGGCTTCGGTGCGCCGGCCCGGCTAGGCTAGGAGGGAAGGCAGGCTTCGACGAGAGGGGGCCACGCGATGACCGCACGACGCAAAATGCCGGCGCTAGAGGCGCGAGACCAGGGCGAGGGCGGCTGGGTGGGCCCGGCTTTCCTGTTCGATCTCGACGGCACGCTGGTCGACTCGGTCTACCAGCACGTGCTCGCCTGGCGAGAGGCGCTGGAGTCGGCGGGGATCGAGCTGGCGGTGTGGCGCATCCACCGGCGGATCGGCATGAGTGGCGGCCTCTTCCTGAGTGCGCTCTTGCGCGAGACCGGGCGGCCGGTCACGCCGGAAGAAGTCGAGCGTATCCAGCGCCTCCACACCGAGGCGTATGCCCGCCAGGTAGGGCAAGTGCGCCCGCTGCCCGGCGCCCGTGAACTGCTCGCCTACCTGACCGAGATCGGCGTGCCCTGGGCGATCGCCACCAGCGGGCGGATGGAGAGCGCGCGGCTCACCTTGAAACTCCTCGAGGTTGGGCCAGACATACCGGTGGTCACGCGTGACCAGGTGCGACACGCCAAGCCCGACCCCGACCTGTTCCTGGCCGCGGCCGACCGGCTTGGAGTGCCCATCAGCGAGGCTGTGGTCGTCGGCGACAGTATCTGGGACATGCTGGCCGCGCGCCGGGCCAGGGCGCTGGGCGTGGGCCTGCTGTCCGGCGGCTACGGCCAGGCGGAGCTGGAAGTCGCGGGTGCCTACCGGGTCTACCAGGATCCAGCCGACCTGCTGCGGCATCTGGACGAGGTCGGCGTCCGCGCTTTCGCCTACTAGGAGTAGGCGGCCTCACTCTTTCCGCTCGAGCCATCTGACCGGTACCAGGAGGAGCGGGATCGCTACCCGCGCCAGGAGGCGACCAGCGGTACTCCCGCTCAGCCAGCCCTCCAGGCCAGCCCGCCCATGCGTCACTATGACGAGGAGGTCTACCTGCTGGGCAAGCGCCAACAGCTCCTCGACCGTCTCTCCGCGCCGCACGAGTACGGTGACGGTGATCCCGGGCGGAGCGTTCGCCGCGAGCTGGCTGAGCGCGGAGCGAGCCTCCTCCTCCTCGAGTTCCAGCAGCGCGGCCGAGGCCATGGGGAGGAACACCGCTGGCGGGCTCTCGTGGAGGCTGATCGTGCCCAGGGCAGGCACGATCCGTGCGAGCACGACCTCCGCACCGGTACATCCGGCCAGTGTCCACACTAACGGCAGCACTTGCTGGCTCGATGGATCGCCTGAGAGCGGAACTAACACCCTGCGACAGCCTGGGGCTGCCCACGGCGTCCCTAGTTCCCCCGCACGCCGGTGCATCCGCCGGGAGCGCAGCACCAGGATCGGCCGCTCGGCTCGCTGCAGCACCTGCTGAGCGATACGGCCGACGAGCATCCCTCGAAGTCCACCGCTACCGTGCGTCGTCATCGCGATCAGGTCGGCCGCGAAGGCAGCCGCCTGCCGGGCGATGCAGTCGGCGACGGGTTGCTGGTCAGCAGTGACGATTTCGCGTCGAACCACGAGGCCGAGTTCGCCCAGCCGCGCGGCCAACGCCTCGAGGTACTCCGCGGCCTCGGCCAGGCTGCGCAGGTGCGGTTCGCCGTGCACCTCTCCCGGTGGCTCACGCTCCAGCACATGCAGCAGAACGATCTCCCCGTCACAGGCTCGCGCCAGCGCGACCACGACGGGCACGATCGCCTCAGCTAGGCGCGAGCCGTCGAGTGGCACCAGGATCCGCCGGAAAAGCGGTGCGCTCATGCGCTATCTCCCGGTGAAGGTTGTCCAGAGCAAGAACAGGTTAAGAGCGATGATGAGCCCGGCCAGCGCCCAGGCGGTCGCGGTGGTCAGGCGCCGGTTGACCAGTGACCCCATCAGGCTGGGGCGGGCGGTGAAGAGGATGAGTGGCACCAGTGCGAAGGGGATACCGAAGCTCAACACCACCTGGCTGAGGACGAGCGTTGCGGTCGGATCGAGGCCAAGCCCGATCACCACCAGCGCCGGCAGCATCGTCACGCCGCGGCGCAGCCAGACCGGGATCCGCCGGCGGAGAAAGCCCTGCATCACGACCTGGCCGGCCAGCGTCCCGACTGTCGAGGACGAGAGCCCTGATGCCAGGAGCGAAAGCGCGAAGGCACCGCTGGCGAGCGAGCCGAGCAACGGCTCGAGCGTCCGGTACGCCTCCTCGATCGTCGCCACGTGACCGAGCCCGCGGGCATGGAAGGTGGAAGCGGCCATGATCAGCATCGCCGCATTGACCAGCCCGGCGATCCCCATCGCCAGCACCACATCGAGCGTCTCGAAGCGGACGATCCGTTTGGCGTCCTCTGGCGTGTGGGGCACGATGCGATGCTGAGTCAGCGCCGAGTGCAGGTAGATGACGTGTGGCATCACCGTCGCGCCCAGAATCCCGGTCGCGAGCAGCACGCTTTCCGGCCCAGCGAAGCGCGGGATCAACAGGTGAGCGCCCACTGCCGTCCAGTCCGGCCGTTCCAGCACCGTCTCCAGCAAGTAGCTACCGGCGATGATGCCGACCATCCCGGTGATCACCGCCTCGATCGGCCGGTGGCCGTACCGTTCGAGCGCCAGAATGACATAAGTCACAACTCCGGTGAGCAGCGCGGCAGGGAACAACGGCAGGTTGAACAAGAGGTAAAAGCCGAGCGCTGCACCAAGGAACTCGGCCAGGTCAGTCGCCATGGCCACCAGTTCGGCGATCACCCACATGCCCCAGGTCACTGGGCGGGGGAACTGCTCCCGACAGAGTTCGGCCAGGTTGCGACCGGTCGCGATGCCAAGCTTAGCTGAGAGCGACTGGATCAGCATGGCCGCGAGGTTCGCGCCGAGGATGACCCAGACGAGCGTATAGCCGAAGCGCGCCCCGCTCTCGATGTTGGTTGCGTAGTTCCCCGGATCGATGTACGCGACGCTGGCGACGAAGGCCGGCCCCAAGTACGGCAGCACGCGCCGCACGGAGAGCCCACCGGGCCTGCGAGCAGTGCTGGCGACGATGGCTGCTCGGTGCTCGGACGACGGGAGCTGGGCCTCGCCGGGAGAGCTGTCGTCCATCAAGCCTCCTAAATCCCCCGCGCCCCTACCCCTCTCCAGTACAGAGCCAGTCGTCGGGCCCGCCGGGCCGCTGGGACAACCATCAGGTACTGCCGCTCGGGGCGCTGAGCTCATAGCCCTCCCCGCGCCGGGGCAGCACGAGAGCCAGGAGCCTGCCCTGCTCATCGAGTTCCAGTGCCAGCCGCACCTGCACCGACCGCGCATGCCGGCTCGCCCGCGCCACATGCTCGGGAACCAGCCGCAGGTAGGCACTCCCGGCGCTGAGACTGAGCCAGCCACCCGTCCGGTGCCGGTCGTACCAGGTGTGGAGCGCCCGCTGGAGGTCAAGGCCGGGCGCTGCGCTGATCTCGAGCCCCAGTAGCCGCCCCTGCTCGCCGAGGTCGAGGACGCCGATCCCCTCGACCGTGCGCGCGACCGGCCGCGGCTCAGACCCAAGCGCGAAGCGCAAGGCGTTTTCTCGTGGCCAATAGGTCAGACACACAGCGTGCTCCTGGCGGAGCCGGCTCCTGCTCTAAGCCTAGCACCGAAGCGTGGCGAGGCGTCGCGTCCGCGGGTCTCGCGCCAGATCCTGTCATCCCCGGCGATCACCCTCTCCCCGTCCGTAGCACCCTTCTGCTTGAGGCCGAATGTGCTGCTCCACTGCTCCTGCTGCTCCTATCGGCTGGAATCCCTTCTCTCGAAAGTTCGAGAGAGGGAAAGGACGAATCTGCCGGTACCGCCTACAACTCGGGCAGGCGGAGCATGACCCGGGCGGTGTGCTTGACTCCGGCGACGAAGTCGCTCAGCCGGATATGCTCATTAGGCGCGTGTGCCCGCGAGTCGGGATAGCCGATCCCGGCGTTGGCGATGGGTACCCGGAGCACCCGTACGAACGGGTCCAGCGGCCCGGAGCCGCCACTCATCGGATGGATCACTGGCTCCTTGCCGTAAACCTCGCGGGCCGCTTCGGCCACCATCTTGACGAAGGGATGGTCGGGATCCACGCGCGCTGCCGGATAGGCGCCGTGCTCGATGACTTCGATATCGTCGAATCCCTGCACCTCGAGGTGACGACGCAGCTTGACCCGCAGGTCGTCGGGCCGCTGCTCCGGCACCAGCCGGAAGTCGACTTTGGCCATCGCCTCGGCCGGGAGCACTGTCTTCGATCCCGGGCCCTGGTAACCGGAGGCGAGGCCGGAGATGGTGCAGGTCGGCTCGAAGACCTGCCGGCGCTTCAGCTCCAGCCCACTGGCGCCCAACAGGAACTCGCGGATCCCGTAGGTCTGTTTCAGTTCCTCGTCCTGTTCAGGCGCGGCCGCCAGCAGCTCTAGGTCACGCGGCGAGGGCGGACGCACGTCGTCGTACCAGCCGGGGATGCGGATGCGCTCGTCCGGTCCCTTCAGCGTGCTGAGTGCCCAGACGAGCCGCCAGGCGGCGTTGGGGAAGATCGAGCCGCCCTGGCCAGAGTGCGCATCCCGGCTCATGCAGCGGGCTCGGAGTTCGACATAAAAATCACCGCGCATACCCAGGTACATCTGCGGGCGCCCCTCGTAGTCGACTCGCCCCGACTCCCAGAGGCAGGCATCGGCCCGGAGCCGGTCGGCGTTAGCCCCGATGAAGGCGGGCAAGCTGACCGAGCCGATTTCCTCCTCGCCCTCGATCAGGAACGTGAGGGAACAGGGCAGCTCGCCATAGACGGCGCGGAGCGCGGCGATGGCGGCCAGCCGGCAGACGATGTGGCCCTTGTCGTCGGCCACCCCGCGGGCGTACAGCTTGCCGTCGCGCAGCGTCGCCTCGAACGGTGGGGAATCCCAGAGCTCGAACGGCTCCGCCGGTTGCACGTCGTAGTGGTTGTAGCAGAGCAAGGTGCGCGGGCTGGCTCCTTCGGCCCGGCCGTAGACGACCGGGAAGCCGCTGGTGGGCAGCACCTCGGCCCGGATACCGTACCGTTCGAGCAGGTCGCGGACGGCGCTGGCCGTCTCGTCGATCGCTCTCGCCTGCGCCGAGACGGTCGGCAGCGCGCACAGGGCGGCGAGGTCGTCCACGAATGCCTGCAGGTTGTCTTCGATATAGCGGTCGAGCTCTGCCAGCCGGCTGTCTCCACTCACTCCCATCACTCCTCTCCCTGAGCCCCCGAGCAAACCATGGCCAGGATAAACCCCAGCGCCCGGCCGGGGAAGAGCGTAGCGCGCTGAGCTACCAGGTCCGGCAGAGCGATTACACTAGAGGTCGGGCGATCGCCCAGGGTGGCCTCGACGGATGGGAGCGTGCTGTGTTGCCGACCCACCGCTTTGTCCGCAGCTATCGCGGGCACGAGCTCTACCTGCGCGATCCTGGCTTCGAGTTCACGCCGGTCATGCTGGGCAAGGTTGCGTCCTTTCTGGTGCGCTGGGAGGGCCGCCTGACGGCCGTGGCCTTCATGTACCCGCTGCTCGCGCCGCTGGAAGAGCCGGGCCTCAGCGAGGAGCGGTTGCTGGATCAGGCGGTTCAGCTCATCGAGCGCCTGATCGACGAAGATCGGCTCCCAAACCGGAGCGAGCTCACGTTCGAGTACCGCGGCGGCGCATTCGTCGAGGTGAGCGACCCGCGCTGGTGGGTGAAGGTGCTGTGGTAGACACGGAGCTGGGGTAATCCCCTCACTGCCCGGGTTCGAGCCGCCGCCGGGGGCCGAGCTGGTGCGGGTAGGGAAGCGGTAAGGACGGGCATTCGATGACCGGCTGGTACGAGCGAGCAATCTACCCAGCGCTCGCCCAGCTCGACCCGGAGCGAGCGCACCGGCAAGCGCTGCGCGGGCTGTCGGCGCTCGAGCGATTTCCCAGCGGCCGGCGGCTGCTGCGCCAGCTCTGCGACCCGCCAGCGGACGACCGGCTGGCCGTCGACCGCCTGGGCCGCCGGTTTCCAAACCCGCTGGGGCTGGCGGCGGGCTTCGACAAGGATGCGGAAGCCGTCGGCGCGCTCCTTGCGCTCGGCTTCGGCTTCGTCGAGGTGGGTACGGTGACGCCGCGTCCGCAGCCAGGCAACCCGCGGCCGAGGCTCTGGCGCCTGCCAGAGGAGCGCGCGCTGGTGAACGCGCTCGGCTTCCCCAGCGCCGGCATGGCGGCTATGCGGGCGCGACTGGCGGGGCGGCAGTTCCCTGGCGCCATCGGGGTCAACCTGGGCAAGAACCGCGAGACGCCCCTGGAGCGCGCGGCCGAGGACTACCTGGCAGTGTTGGCCGCGCTCTGGGACGTGGCAGACTACCTCGTCGTCAACGTCAGCTCGCCGAACACGCCAGGCCTGCGCGAGCTGCAGGCCCGCTCAGTGCTGGTCGAACTCTTGCGAGCACTCGGCGAGGAGAACCGGCGGCTGGCGCGCCTGCGCCGGCTGCGCCCGCGGCCGCTACTCGTCAAGCTCGCGCCCGACCTGGACATCGCCGGGCTAGAGCAGGCGATCGCGGCGGCGCTCGAGGGTGGTGCCGACGGGCTGGTGGTCGCCAACACCAGTACCGACCGCCGGCTTCTCCGCCGGCCGGCCCCGGATTTCCTCGGTGGCATCAGCGGCCGCCCGCTGCGGGCCCGTGCCACGGCACTTACCCGCGAGGCATACCGGCGCGCTGGCGGCCGCCTGGTCATCGTTGGGGTAGGGGGGATCGGCTCGGCCGAGGACGCGATCGAGCGGCTGCGGGCTGGCGCCAGCCTGGTACAGCTCTACACCGCACTCATCTACGAGGGGCCAGGTCTACCGGCGCGCATCCTCCGCGGTCTGCTGGCCTACCTGGAGCAGGAGGGACTGCGCTCTGTCGAGCAGCTCGTCGGTGTCGACGCCTGAGAGGTATGATCATCGCTGACCAGAGCACGGCGGGTAACGGGACTCCGAGAGCAGAACAGCGGCAACCAGGCGCCGAGCGCTCTCAGACCATCCCCTCCCTGCCCACGCTCTCCAACGGAGATGTCGGTGACAGCGGCGGAGCGAACGGAGAGGAGGCCCAGAATGCCACTCTACATCATGCTCAGCACCCTGACCGACGACGGGATGGAGACGCTCCACAAGCACCCGCGGCGGATCAAGGAGGTGAACCAAGAAGTCGAGAAGATGGGGGCACGGGTGATCGAGCAGTGGGCGGTTCTCGGCCCTTACGACTTCGTGAACCTGGTCGAAGCACCGGACAACCAGACGATCGCGCGGGTGTCGGTCGCGCTGGGGGCCCGGGGCACGGTCAAGCTGATGACGCTGCCGGCGATCCCGATCGACGAGTTCATCGCCAGCCTGGAGGCCGCTGCCGAGAAGGGAGAGGAGGAAGGCGAAGAAGACGAGTGAGAGGCATCGCCCTCACTCCAGCCCCCGCGTGGCGCGGGAGAGGAGGCGAGGGTAATTGCCCGTGCTACTCGACAAGATAGATCTGCTTGGGCGCGGCGGTATAGCTGTTGTCGGTCGTCACGTTGATTGTCACGTTGCCGTGGAGCTTGATCGTGCGCCCGACGACCATGCCGCTCACCACCTGCGAATCGGCCGTACCACCGAGGTCGATGTGCGAGCAGGGCGCGTAGACGGCTCCGGTGATCACCATGTCGCCGTTGCCGTCGAGCTGCAGCTCCTGGTTGCAGCTTGCCAGCCAGATGACGATGTTCTTCCAGGCAGGGTCACTGGTATGGGTCAGGTCGATCGTGGCATTCCCCGGGACGAACAGGCCGTCGGGACCGCGGAAGTAGAGCAGCACGCCGTTGCCGGTAATCGACCCGTTTCCGATGACTTCAAGACTGCCCTCGAAACAATAGACGCCCGGCAGGAGCGTGATGTTCTGGCGCTTGATTTTTCCCCTGTACCGCCCCGGCTCCAGCACGACCGGCGTATTCGGCGGGCCCGGCGGCTCGCTCTTTAAGGGCATGCTGTCGCACTTCGGCGCGGTGACGCCAGCGAACGGATCCGGGATCTCCCCTTGACCAGCCATGACGTCGCCCTTGACCTCGAAGCCAGTAGGCAGGGCTTCGATATTGCCCATCGCTCCGAGGTTGCCCCAGACGGTGGCTTCAATCGATCTGCCGCTCCCTGAAAAGGTGACGTTGGAGTTCGACCCGATGCTGCCACATCCCTCTACCGGCGGATCGCACGTGATCGTCAGCGTATTGTTGCCGTTGAAGTCGATGCCGTTGTAGTCGGGCAGCTTGCCGAGCGCGATCATCGCGTACGGGCTGGTCTCGGGGAGGATCTGGGTGACGGCCAACGCGCTGACCGCCCAGTCGCCGGTATACAGCACGCCGAGGAAGAGGCGCGGCAGCGCACGCGTGATCTCCACCCTCACCTGCGTGGCCGTCGCCTCGGCCTCGATCTGAACGCCCGGGTCGGAGGAGTCATACCCATAGATCTGCTTGGCGTAGGCGAGCGTGCCAGCTTCGACCTGGGCCTTCGTCTTGCCCTGGCTCAAGAGCCGCCCCCCGTAGAGCGCTGAGGCATCGGCCGCGTTCTGCACGGCCCGCCGCTCGGCCAGCAGGAACCCGGCGTCGATCGCTAGCGCCATGAAGCCGACCAGCACGGTCAGCATCAGCGCGAAGAGCACCATCACTTGCCCTGGCTGGGCCTCGGCAGCGCGCTGACGAGCGACTGGGGGCCTTTGCAGAGCGACAGTTACTGGCCACATCGGCATCCCTCCCGCGGGCTCGGTAGGTGCCAAAACGCTCCTCAGTAATGGATGCGCATCTGGCTCGTAGCCCGCAGCTCGATCGGGCCGGTACCGAAGATCATCCCGACGATCGGCTGGAACTGGTAGGTCACCTGCACCGAGACCACCTGCCCCGGGGCGTTCCCACCGTCGTTCCAGACCGGCGTGACCGTTAGGCCAGCCGGGTCGAGTCCGGCGGTTCGGTCGAGCACGTAGTCGACCACGGTGGCTGCGTCGCCGGGGCCCAGCCGCCCGGCGGGGTCTGGATGCAGCGCGCCGTGGGCAACCATGTACCGGACACCCTCGCGAGCGGCGCTATTGACCTCGTGGTAGGTGAAGAGCAGCCGCCCGCCCTCGATGACCCCAAAGATGAGCAGGAGGAACGGCAGCGCGACGAGCGCGAACTCGAGCAGCGCCTGGCCGGAAACCTGCTGGCGAAACACGCCCCCTCCAACGCTTACAGCGGGCAGGTGAAGCCAGCCGGCACGTACTGGATACGCATCGCCGCCTGGCGCCGGATCGTGAACCCCGGAAAGACCGGGACGAAGAGTGGCTGGAAGTCGTAACTGACGGTTGCCCGCGCCGCGCAGTCACCGACGGCCGTGGCGGGATCGTCGCGAACCAGCTCCGGGACGACGCTCGGGCCGGTCGTGCCGTTGAACACGAACGCCAGCGCCTGGCTGTTCAGCTCGGCCAGGGCAGCCGCCCGCATGCCGGCCTCGATCTCGTCTTCCTGGTCGACCGCCGGATCCAGGATCGGCCCGATCGTGCCATACTGGGCTGCGGCACGCGCCATGTTACCCATGACGATCCAGGCGGAGAAGGCGCGCGCGCCATCGACCGCGATCCCGAGCATCAGCACGAGCGTCGTGGCCAGCAGCGCGAACTCGACCAGAGATTGGCCGGGTCGGGCGCGGTCATTGCGGGAGCGTGCGTGCAACATCGCGTGGCCGAACCCCCTGCTCGAGCGCCAGTCTCGCTGTCACGCTCCGATGATGGATAGCTCCCGAGTCCGGGGATAGAGCCAATCTGTCCTATGCGGGAATAGGTCGTTCAGGCTAGCATAAGCGAAGAAACCCCCGACAAGCATCGAGCAGCACCGGGCGCCCGACAGCCAGCGGGTGAGACGCACGGCACGCGCGCACCGGTGTGGCCTCAGCGTCGCGCTTCGGGCGGCTTCCTGACACTCAGCGACTCAGGTTACGAGCTATTTGATCAAGTAGATGCGGGTGGGATCGGCCGTCCCCTCCGGGTCGGCATCCAGGTTGAGCCGCGCGTCGCCGGTAATAGTGATGTCACGCGCGATAACGCGACCGGTGAGTACGGGAGTGTCCTCAGTACCGGCGAGCGTGACGCTCGCGTTGGGCGCGTAGATGGTGCCGATCAGCTCATTCTCGACATTCCCGTTCAGGGTGAGGGGTTGGGAATTGGCTATCCAGATCAGGATCTTCTCATCGCAGAGCCCGCTGTTCACCCCGAGCATCGTGTTGCAGGCTACCGACGATGCCGCGCCAGCGGCCTGAAGCTGTGCGACGGCGCCGCCATTGAGATTCAACTGGCCTCGGTTGCCACTAAAGAAGAGGACGACACCCCCGGCAGGGAAACTGCCGACCGGACTGTTAGGACTGGCATACGATGCGTCCACACTCCGGATAAAGCCGTTGCTCTTGACCGTGACCCGCGCCTCGAAGCAGTACACCCCAGGAAGCAAGCTGATTCCCCGGTAGCCTCTGTTGGGAAACGAGGTATAGCGCCCCGGCGAGAGGATCACATGATCGTCGCTCCCGGGGTAATGCGGATCAGGGAGTGGTGTTGGGTTTGGTGTTGGGTTTAAATCAGTGCATTGCGGCGGTTCTAGCCCGTCCAGGGGGTCAGGGATCGGCGGAATACCGCCGAAGACAGAGTAACCATCGTCAACTTGGATTCCCGCGTTGCCGTTGTAGACGATCTCGTTTACCGCTTGCGCAGTGCCGCCATTGACGTCGACCGTGAGATTCCTTGCGCCGCTCACCCGGATGCAGTTGTTGGAGCCGATGCTACCATTACTGATGACAACGGTACCACTGCCCTGGAACCGGATCCCAGTATTCGGCGTGTTGCAGTTGTTCCCCTGGGCGAGCGCGAGCAGTGCGAACGGGCCGGTGTCGGTCGTCAGGCTCGCCACGGCCTCAGCCGAGACCACCCAATCGTCAGTGTAGAACGCTCGAATGAAGAACGGCTGTACGCTATGCTTTACCGTGGCGACCACCCGATTTGAGGCCGGGTATGTTACCCTAATCTCGGACGCGGGGAAGCCGTCAGGGTACTGGATCGACGGTGCCACAACGGCGAGCGCTCCGGAAGTCGCCTCCTGCCGCGACTTTCCTTGAGCGCGTAGCTTGGCTGCGGCGAGCGCCACCGCGTCGGCTGCATTCTGGGCCCGCCGTCGCTCGGTGATGAGGTACCCCGCGTCGATCGCCAGGCCGAGGAAGCCGATGAGGACGACGGCCATCAGGGCGAAGAGCACCATCGTCTGCCCAGCGTGGGCCGGCCGGCGCCGGGCGCCGGCCACGCCAGCTACCAGCCCGCGGGGCTTCAACATCCTAGGGTGAAATCGGTGTCGCATCGTGCCCTCCCCTACACCGCGCGCAGCCGGGCAAGTCTCAGTAATGGATACGCATCTCGCTACGGGCCGTCAGCGTGATCGGGTCGGCGCCCAGCACCATCCCGACGATCGGCTCGAACCGGTACCGAACGGTCACCGCGATGCGCTTGCCTGGCTGGTTACTGCTGTCGAGCCAGTTAGCCAATATCTCCAGCGACGCCGGGTCGAGCCCGGCAGTCTTGCTGAGCACATAGTCCTCGACTTCGGTGGTGTCGCCGGGCGCGAGCGGGTCATCGGCGAAGGCGCCGTGGGCCACCATGTACCGAGCGCCTTCCCGGGCGGCGTTCTGGATCTCGTGGTAGGTGAACACCAGCCGACCACCCTCGATGATCCCGAAGACCAGCAGAAAGAAGGGGAGCGCGATCAGCGCGAACTCGACGGTGGACTGGCCGAACAGGCGTCGCCGGGACACGTCGGTCTCCTCGTCACGTCGAGCACGAATAGCCAGGCGGAAGATACTGGATCCGCATCTGAGCCCGTCGGGTGAGCGTGATGCTGGCGGGGATCGGTGGGATCTGCATCAGCGGCACGAAGTCGTAGGTCACCGTCACCCGGGCCAGGCAAGCAGCGCCGGCCATCCACTCGGCGCTGACTGTCGGAACGGAGCCGAAGATGCTCGGCTGCTCGGTCAACGCCGCCGCAGCCATGTCTGCCTCGATCTCGCTCACACTGATGCCGTCGCTGGACGAGGGATCCACCAGGGGCACAATGGTGCCGTACTGTGCACCAGTCCGGGCCATGTTGCCCATCGCGATCCAGGCGGAGAAGGCGCGGCCAAAATCGACGGCACCGGCCAGCATCAGCACCAGGATCAGGGCAAGCAGCGCGAACTCGACCAGTGCCTGACCCCGACGCCGCCCGCGTGATACCGGTGCTGGTGGACGTGCCCTACCTACCACCTCAAACCGTTCTCACTCCCGAGGCCCGCTGCTGACTTCCAGCATATGCCTTTTGGGGGAGAACGGATAGGGCCAAAGGTACTACTCTATTCTGTCCGGTACTCCCGCTCTCCCAGGCAACTCCGCCCGGACGTTCTAGGTCGTCACGCGCGCTCGTGCGGTACCATCCCACAGAGACAGAGGAGGGAGGACGATGGCCGATCCACACATCGAGAAGCTGGCGCGCGTGCTAGTGGACTACTCGCTGGCGGTGCAGCCCGGGCAGCTCGTCGTCATCGGGGGCACACCGCTGGCCGAGCCGTTAATCCGGGCGGTCTTCCGCCTCGTGCTCGAGCGCGGCGCGCACCCAGCAGTGCAGGTCACACTCCCGGGCTTGAGCGAGATCTTCTTCCGTACGGCGAGCGACCGGCAGCTCGAGTACATTACGCCCGACGAGCGCTTAGGGCCCGCGCAGGCGGATGCGTTGCTCCGCATCCTCGGGGAGAGCAATACGCGCGCGCTCACCAGCATCGACCCACAGCGCCAGCAGGTCTACCAGCGGGCACGCACCGAGCTGCGCCGGATCTACTTGCAGCGCGCGGCCGAGGGCAAGCTCAACTGGTGCTTGACCCTCTTCCCGACCAACGCCTACGCCCAGGAGGCGGAGATGTCGCTGGCGGAGTACGAGGAGTTCGTCTACCAGGCGGGCATGCTTGACGCTGACGACCCCGTGGCCGCCTGGCAGGCTCAGGGACAGGAGCAGCAGCGCCTGATCGACTGGCTGAAGGGCAAGCGCGAGGTACACATCCTGGCGCCCGACACCGACCTCCGCCTCTCGATCGCCGGGCGGACGTTCATCAGCGCCGACGGCCGCAAGAACTTCCCTGATGGGGAGATCTTCACCGGCCCGGTCGAAAACACGGTGACCGGCCACATCCGCTTCAGCTTCCCCTCGATCGTCAACGGACGGCGCGTGGAGGACATCCGCCTCTGGTTCGAAGAGGGGCGAGTGGTCAAGGCGACGGCAGCCCGCAACGAGCCGTTCCTGCACCGGATGCTGGAGACCGATGAGGGAGCGCGTTACCTCGGCGAGTTCGCCTTCGGGCTGAACCGAAAGATCACGCGCTTCACCGGCCACATCCTCTTCGACGAGAAGATCGGCGGGACGATCCATGTCGCCATCGGAGCCGGCTACCCAGAGACCGGCAGTCGCAACCAGTCGGCGGTGCACTGGGACATGATCTGCGACCTGCGCGAGCGGAGCGAGGTCTGGGTCGATGGCCAGCTCTTCATGAAGGACGGCCAAATCGTGGTCTAGCGGCCGATGGTGGCCTGGACGATCGGCTGGCCGTTGGGGCTGGACGCCAAAGCCCCGGTCTCCACTGTGATGGCGATGCCCGTGAAGGTGGAGAGCGCCTGCTGCGGCGTGAGGTACAGCTCGCCCCGGCCCTGGTCGTCCACCGGCAACACGCCAGCGTTGATGTACCGGTCGCCTTCCACGAGCCAGACGACGTACGCCTGCCCGGCCGGCAGGCGAGGCAGTCCCTCGATCATCACCAGCGCGGCGTTGCTGGTCGGGTCGAGGATGATCCCGCCACGCGCTCCCGGGGCGGCGGCAGTGCCCTCGATCGGCATGACGAAGCCGTGCGGCCGGCTGTTGACGAACTGGGCCAGCACCTCGCCACGTTGCTCCAGCTGACGCACCCGCGCCTCACGCTCCTGCACTTCAGCCTGCGATTGAAGAGTCTGCCAGGCGAAGACAAGGGCCAGCGCCGCTGCGACGGCGGCGGCTGCCCAGCCGAGCCGGCCACGCAGACGACCGGGGGAGATGTCAATCGTCGCTGGCGCCTCAGCCCGCAGGCGCGAGCGCAGGCGCAGGCGAGCGCGCAGCGGAACCGGACGCGGCTCCGGCAGGTAGGCCAGGAGGTCGACTGCTGCCCGTGCCTCCGCCACGGCTCGCTGGCAGCGCGCGCAGAGCTCCAGATGTCGTTCGACCACTTCCAGCTCATCGGGGTCGAGCGCATCGAGCACATACGCGGCGATCAGCTCGTCGACGTGCTCCCGGCCGTGGTCAGATCCGCCACTCATGAGCCCGAAGACTCCGGTCGCTGCGCCTGCAGGGCCTCTTGGAGCTTCTGCAGCCCCAGCCGCATCCTGGTCTTGACCGTACCGAGCGGCTCGTCGAGCAACTCGGCGATCTCGCGCTGGGTCAGCCCCTGGAAGTACGCCAGCTCCAGCACCTCGCGCTGCCGCTCCGGTAACTGAGCCATCGCCTCCTGCACGTGTCGCCGCAGCTCGGCGACCGCGGCTGCCTCTTCGAGGTCGACGGCGGTATCGACCTCGCTGCGCAGCACCTCGAGAAAGTCGACCTTATCAGCCCGCTGTGGACGCCGCTGTCGTCGTCGCAACGTATCGATGGCCAGGTTGTGCGTGATGCCCAAAAGCCAGCTCGCGAAGCTCCCCCGGGCGTGCTGGAACCGGTTCGCCTGCTGCCACACCCGCAAGAACGCCTCCTGCAGGATCTCCTCGGCTTCCAGCGGATCACCGACGATCCGGACGGCGAAGGCGAACGCCGCACGGGCATACCGGTCGTAGAGCACTTCCAGCGCCCGAACCTCGCCCTGGCCGGTCAGCGTCACTAGCTCGGCATCGTCGAGGCGCTGCAGCTCGCCGGTCATCTGGCTTGTCCGGGCAGCGAGCCGAAAGAACCCGCCGCATTGGGATATACGTCGCAGAGACGCTTCGAGATGCATTCCAGAACTCCTACTGCAGCCTCCCAGTATACCGGACTGGGAGACTGGAAACCTGGTTCCCTGCGCTGCTCAGCCAAGAGGCCTGCCTGTGGGGCAGGCGACGGATAGCGGTGCCAGCTAGGTGGTTGTGCCTTTGAGGTGGGCATCGAAGAACGCGGCCGTGCGCTCCATGAAGAGCTGCCAGCTTTGCCCCTGGAAGGCGTGCCCCTGGCCCGGGTACTCGTAGTACTCCACGCTCCTGCCGGCCAGCTGGAGGCTATCGCGGATCGCGCGCGCCCACTCGGGCGGCGTAACGGTATCGGCCGTGCCCTGGTGGATCTGCACGGCCGCAGTGACATAGTGGAAGTAGAACGTGGCGGAGGTCAGCCGGATGAATGCCGGGTCACGGGCGGCTTCGCGGTAGATCGGCGCCAGCGGGTCGTCGCTGTCGTCCGGTAGCCCGTCGCCCCACTTCTGGATGTTGTCGAGGTCGTAGGCGCTGACTGGCCCGTAAAGCACGGCAGCGTCGATCCGCGGGTCGATCGTGATCGCCTTGGCCACCAGCCCGCCGCCCATGCTGTGCCCCCACAGCCCGACGCGCTCCGGGTCGGCCTGAGGCACGGAGGGCAGCGAGCTGACCAGGTTCAGCACGTCGATGACGATGCCCGTGCGGAAATAGTTGGGCCCCTGGTCCGAGCCAGCCCAGCCGCGGAAGTCGGGCGCGATACAGAGGTAGCCTCGGCGAGCGAGAAAGTCGGCCTCGCGCCAGGTGTCGGCGCCAGGCCAGTACTGGTCAGGCGGGATGTAGCCGTGGTTGAGGATCACCACCGGGAACGGGCCCTGACCGTGCGGCACGTGCATCACCCCAGTGATGCGCAACCCGTCGCTCGGGTAGGCGATGGCGTAGCGGGTATAGGCATCGGTGGCATCGAGCGTGCCGAGGATCTCAATCGTGCCGCCGGGGTATTGGCGTCGGCGCAACCCATCGATCGTGTAGTCCGCCAGGGGATGCGGCGTCGGGGTCAGTCCAGGGGTGGCGGTCGGATGCAGCGGTAGGGTGGGCTGAGGGCGCGGAAACGGTGTCGCGGCCAGGGTCAGTGCCGCCCCAATTGGGGTGGGTGGGGCCGGCGTTGCCTGAGCTGCGCCCCTGCCGGAGGTCGCGACCGGCGTGGTGCCGCTGGCCACCCGCGATACAACCGACGTCGCGGTGCCGGCGGCCGGGGATGACTCGCTGCGCCAGCTACAGGCAGCGAGCAGGGTGAGGAGCAGAAGCGCGGCACAAGCAGATCCGGCGAAGGGTCGAGTGGTGGCGGGCGAGCGGGCCATAGTCACTGCTCCCGGCCGAGGGTGAAGTCCAGCTCGAGCTGGATCGTCTCCTCCACGCTAAGGACGAGGGCGACTCGCGGCTGCTCCATACCGAAGTCCGGGAATGTTACCTGAGTGACAGCGGTGACGACCAGCCGGTCGCCTTCGATCCGGGCAGTGACGTCCCAGGTGACCGGGCGCGTGACTCCGTGGAGAGCGGGATCACCGGTGAGGTGGAAGGTGAACTCTCTCTTCTCCGGTAGCGGCCAGGGCAGGCCGCTCGCTTCGCGCGGCTCGAAGACCGCCGTTGGGAAGTGCAAGATCTTCAGGGTGTTCTGCTGGATGAAGGTGTCTCGTCCAGGCTGGTCGCTCCGCAGCGAGCGCAGGTCGACCTCGAAGCGGGACTCCTCGCTCACGATGCGCCCATCGGGGGCCAGGACGATCGCGCCGCTGCCCCCTCGTGGCGCCGACGGTGTCGTCGGGAAGCGACTGGTTGCGGCCGTCATGCCCGACGGTTCGGGAGATAGCGTGGGGGGGTCGTCGCTGTGGCCGCTGTTGCCTGCGAGGTCGTGGCGGTCCGGCTACTTGCAGGCGGCGATGTCGTCGAGTTCTCCTGCCCGCCACAGGCGGCCAAGGCAAATGCGAGCAGCAGCACCGCCGCGAGGAGCCGCAGTGTACTTATCCCCTCCCGAACCTGCACCCCTCTCCCCCTTCTTTGCCGCGCTCGCTCGCCAGCACTGTCGCTCCGCTGAGCTTCAGCAGCACGCCATGCTCCCGTGGGACGACTACAGTACCTCGCTTGCCGTGAGTTGGCGCGCGGTTCAGAACGCTGGATTAGCTGCGTGGTACCATTTCACGATGCCTGGGCTGGTACTGTTCATAGGTTTGTGTGCGCCTGACCACGGATCGAAAAACGAGCCACCGAGGGGATGCCGACATGGCGACCGTGCTGATCGTGGACGATGACGTGCGGCTCGTCGAGATGCTCCGGCGGACGCTCGCCTATGAGGGCTACCAGGTCATTACGGCGAGCGATGGGCAGGAGGCATTGGCCAGGGTACAGGAGCAGCGCCCGGACGTGGTGGTGCTCGACTGGCTGATGCCGAAGCTGGACGGGCTGACGGTGATCCAGCGGCTGCGGATGGCCGGCGACACGACGCCGGTGCTGATGCTGACGGCGCGCGATGCGGTGGAAGACCGGGTCGTGGGCCTGGATAGCGGCGCCGATGACTATCTGGTCAAGCCGTTCGCCCCGGCCGAGCTGCTGGCACGGGTGCGCGCGCTGCTGCGGCGGGCCGAGCCGGCCGCCGACGAGAAGCCGCTCACCTTTGCCGACCTCTGGCTCGACCCGGTCACGCGGGAGACGCGGCGCGGCGATCGAGCCTTTACCCTCAGCCCGCGCGAGTTCGACTTGCTCGCCTTCTTCCTGCGTAACCCCCGCCGGGTGCTGCCGCGGAGCCGGATCCTCCAGGCGGTGTGGGGGCATGACTTCGACGGCTACGACAGCGTGCTCGACGTCTACATCGGGTACTTGCGGGCGAAGACCGAGGCCGGCGGCGAGCCGCGCTTGATCCACACGGTGCGCGGGGTCGGCTACGTGCTGCGCGAGAGCTGACGACCCATGTCGATCCGGCTACGGCTGACGCTCCTCTACAGCACGATCCTAGTCTCCACCCTGGTGCTCTTCAGCGTGACGACCTACGTCACGGTGTCACGCATCTTGCTCGATTTCCAGCAGAACGCGCTGGTCGAGGAAGCGACCCAGATCCTCGCGCAGGGCGTGTTCACGTTTACCGTCATCGAGACGCCGCGCGGCCGGATCGCGGTACCGGAGACGTACGTCCAGGTGCGGACGCTCGATGGCGAGGTGGCCGACAAGTCGCCCAATCTCGGAGGCTTTACCCTGCCGCTGAGCGACGAGGGCCTGCAGCGGCTGCGCTCCGGTGAGGCGAAGTCGTGGACCGAGGCGGTCTCCACCGGCGACGGACGGCTGCTGGTGTACAGTAAGCCGTTCCGGTTCCCTGGCCAGAGTGCCGGCATCCTCCAAGTCGCCCGCTCGCTCGCCGAGCAGGATCGGGCACTCGGTGCCTTGAAGTGGGCGCTGACGGTCGGAGCCGGGCTGGCGACCATCGCCGCGTTCGGGATCGGCTGGGGGCTCGCCGGGCTCAGCCTGCGCCCGATCAACCGGATCACCCAGACGGCCCAGGAGATCGGCGCGCAGCGCGACTTCAGCCGCCGCGTCCAGTACTCGGGGCCGAGCGACGAGATCGGCTCGCTGGCGACGACGTTCAACACCATGCTGACCGAGCTGCAGGCGGCCTACCGGCAGGTAGAGCAATCGCTCCAGGCGCAGCAGCGGTTCGTGGCCGATGCCTCGCACGAGCTCCGCACACCGCTCACGACGATCCGCGGTAACGTGGCCCTCCTGCGGCGAAATCCACCGATCAGCGAGGAGGATCGGGTTGCCGTGCTGCAGGATGTGGCCGAGGAGATCGAGCGGATGATCCGTCTGGTCAACGGCCTGCTGCTCCTGGCTCGCACTGACGCTGGCCTGCCGCTGAGAACCGAACCCGTGCCGGTGCGCCCGCTGGTCGACGAGGTGTGCCGCCAGGCGCTGGTGCTCGCCGATGGCCGCGCCTTGAGCTGGGACGACCAGACCAGCACCGCCGTGCTGGCCGACCGTGACGCGCTCAAGCAGGTGCTGCTCATCCTGCTCGACAACGCCATCAAGTACACGCCGGAAGGAGGACGGATCACGGTCACCTCGGCCTCGCACGACGGGCAGGTCGCGATCAGCGTGCACGATACCGGCGTGGGGATCGACCCCGCTGCCCTGCCACATATCTTCGAGCGCTTCTACCGCGGCGACGCGTCGCGGAGCGGTCAGAACACCGGGCTCGGCCTCGCGATCGCCAAGTCGCTGATCGAAGCCCAGAAGGGCATGATCACGGTGCAGAGCGAGCCCGGCCGCGGTAGTGTCTTTACAGTCGTGCTCCCGCGAGCCAGCTTGCCGCCTGGCAGCGAATGAGTCTCCGCTCCTGGCCCCGGCGCGACTGTCGGCTACACAGTGCAGACAACCTCTTCGGGAACTCTTAGGTTTACCTGTGCGTTCTCTTAGCTCCGGCTTAGGGTGTCTTCAAGTTCGCGGGCTACGCTGTCCATTGGACAACGGGCTCGGAGGATGTGAGAGGGAGGTCATCGATGTCCGACTTGGATCAAGCAGAATCGGAACAGCCCGAAGAGGGCGCGAGAGTGAGCCGGCATCGGCAGCGGCGTTCTGGCCTCGTCGCCCTGGTGGTCGGCCTCTTGCTCTCGGCCTTCGCGGCCGGGTTTGCGGGGGCCGCGCTCGGCACCTGGTCGCTGGCACCGGAGCCGACTCGAGCGCCAGCATCGGCGGTGACGGCGCGGCCGGTCGCGAACCAGCTTGCAGCTCCCGGGAATGTGGCTGGTGCGGTGTACGACGCGGTCGGCGACGCGGTGGTGGAGATCATCGCCTCGGCCGGTGGCCGGCGAGGGATAACGCCGGTCGGAGCCGGCTCCGGCGTCGTGATCGATCAGCGCGGCCTGGTGCTGACCGCAGCCCACGTGGTCGAGGGCGTCGACAACGTCCGCGTCCGCTTCAGTCACGGCGAGGTGCGCCAGGCGAAGGTGCTCGGCACCGACAGCGGGAACGACCTCGCTGTCCTCCAGGTGGAGCTACCGCAGGGCATCCCGGTCGCCCCGCTCGGCGACTCCGACCAGGTGCGAGTCGGCGACATCGTCATCGCGATTGGCAGCCCGTTCGGCCTCGAAGGGACGGTCACCCAGGGGATCATCAGCGCAGTCGACCGCACCTGGCAGCCTGGCGACGGCCGGACGAGGACGGGGCTGTTACAGACCGACGCGCCGATCAACCCGGGCAACTCCGGCGGGCCGCTCTTCAACGTGCACAGTGAGGTCATCGGGATCACCACGATGATCGAGAGCCCGATCCGTGGCTCGGTCGGGATCGGCTTCGCGGTTCCCAGCAATACCGCCAGCCGTCTGTTGCCGCAGCTCGAGGCGGGAGCACGGCTCCAGCCTGCCTGGCTGGGCATTAGCGGGGTGACGGTCGACGCCGCCCTAGCCCAGGAGCAAGGGCTCTCGGTCGACAAGGGTGTCCTGGTGATTCAGGTCGTGCCAGGCAGCCCGGCGGATCAAGCCGGGCTCCGGGGCGGCAGGGGCACCGGTGATGGCTCGGTGCCGCGGGGCGGTGACGTCATCGTCGCCGTCGACGGCACGCCGGTCGAGACGATGGACCAGCTCGTCGAGCAGATCAGTCGGCACTCGCCGGGTGACACTGTTCGCCTCACCGTCGTACGCGATGGACAGCGGCAGGAGATCACAGTGACGCTCGGAAGCTGGCCGGCACAAGCGCCGTAGCCGGTCCTCGGCGCGGCTGGCGACGCCAAGTGTCACCCCCCTACTCTTTCCGCCGTGGGGAAGGACGTGCACTGGGGAACCAGGGAGTGGAACCAAAGAGAGGATACGGCCGTATAACAGGTGAGCGGTCCTGGAGGGATGGGCAGGCTCGTGATCGTGATGTTTTACACAGTTGACAAAGCGTCCGAGACATGCTAGAATATCAAGGTTTATAAACGATGACGGAGCCTGTCCGAACAAGGTGTACGGACAGCAGGGGAGGTAAGACGGCACCAATGACGGAGCGAGAGATCCAGGAGCTTCTCGAGCTCGAGCAGCTGGTGCAGGAGGCTGAAGTCGAGGAGATCGAGGAGATCGAGGAATCGGCCGACCTCATCGACCAGGCGGCCAACGACGCGGTGTACCGGTACTTCCGCGAGGTCGGTGGGCATCGGCTGCTGACGCACGCTGAGGAGATCGAATACTCGCGGGCGGTCAGGGCAGGCCTCGAGGCGCGCAAGCGCATGGAGGCTGGCGAGGACACGTCTGAGCTGCGCGAGCTGGTACGCAAGGGCCAGGAGGCGCGAGAGAAGCTGATTCGGCACAACCTGCGGCTGGTCGTCTCGATCGCCAAGCGCTACCGCTCGAGCGAGCTGCCGCTGATCGACCTGATCCAGGAAGGCAACATTGGCCTGATGACCGCAGTCGAGCGGTACGACCCAGAGCTGGGTTACCGCTTCAGCACCTACGCCACCTTCTGGATCCGGCAGGCGATCGGGCGGGCTGTAGCGAACCTGAGCCGAACGATCCGCGTCCCGGTACATATGCACGATCTGATCGCGAAGATCCGCCGCGCCGAGGCGCAGATCGAGCAGGTCAAGGGTCGGCCGGCGACCAACGAGGAGCTGGCAGAGCAGCTCGGCATCGAGGTCAGCCGGGTTGAGCAGGCCCGCTCGTCCATCCCGCGGACATCCTCGCTGGACAAGCCGATCGGTGAGGACGGCGAGAGCACTATTGGCGACCTGCTGCCAGATCCGCGGAGTGAGGAGGTCGTCGACGAGGCGCTGACCAACGCGATCCGGGAGCAGATCCGGCGCAGCCTGGATCAGCTCACCGAGCGCGAGCGAGGCGTGCTGATGCTGCGGTTCGGCCTGGGCGGCGAGCAGCCGCGTACCCTGGCCGAGATCGCCGATCACTACGGGATCAGCCGCGAGCGGGTGCGCCAGATCGAGAAGGAGGCGCTGGCCAAGCTTCGCAACTCCGACCTGCGCCAGCTCGCCAGCGCGGCCTAAGCGCAATCGAGCTCGAAGCGCGCAAGCGAACCGGCAAGCCCCGGAGATAGTTCCTCCGGGGCTTTGTCGTTTCCGCTCGCCCCGCCCCAGTTCCTCAGCCAGCTGGGCACGCCCGATACCGGAGCCGTGCCAAAGCGAGCGGCGCTCAGCGGTGCTCGTGGAGGTGCTCGCCTTCGTGACCGTGCGGGTGCGTGTGGGCGAGCTCCCCATGCCAGTGCAGGTGCTCGTGGATCAGGTTCGTCCGTCCCAGCAGCTCGACGTCACGTAAGATCTCGTCCGGGTGGCCCGAGGCGACCGGCCGGCGTTCCTGGTCGCCGAACACGACCACGCGGGTGGCGATGCTCGGGACGATGTCCAGCTCGTGGGTCGTCAGGATCACAGTCTTGCCGAGCTCGCGCATACCCTGGATCAGGTGCACCAGCGCTGCTCGGGTGCGGGGGTCGAGGTTGGCGGTCGGCTCGTCGAGCAGGATTACCTCCGGATCCATCGCCAGGACAGTCGCGATCGCGACGCGCTTCTTCTCGCCGCCGCTCAGCTCGTAGGGTGCGCGGTCGGCCAGGTGCGCCACCTCCATCGCACGGAGGGCGCGCTCCACGTATTGGCGCACCTGCTCTTGGGGCCAGCCAAGTTGGAGTGGGCCGAAGGCGACATCGTCGTAGACGGTGGGCGAGAAAAGCTGGACGTCGGGATCCTGGAAGACCAGGCCCACGCGACGGTGAAGCCAGCGCGCCCCCTCCGGATCATCGGCGACATCCGTGATCTCCTCGCCAAAGGCCCAGATGCGACCGCTCGTTGGGCGATAGAGGCCGTCGAGGATCTTGAGCAGGGTCGACTTACCGCTGCCGTTGGCACCCAGGATGACGAGCTGCTCTCCCGGCTCGACCACCAAATCCACTCGGTCCAGTGCCAGGTGGCGGCCATGATAGCGGTACGAGACGCCTTCCAGCCGGAAGACCAGCTCGCTGCTCTCCATCACCGGCTCAGATCCACCAGCCAGGCCAGTCCCAGGAGCACGACGCCCAACGAGACGAACAGCCAGTCCTCATCGCGCATGCGACACGCCGTCAGTGTCCGCACCTCTCCGCTGAACCCGCGAGCGACCATTGCGGCGTAGACATCGGTACTCAGCTTCAGGCTCCTGCTCATCAGCGTCCCGATGCTCGCGCCGACCCAGCGACGTTGCTCGCTCGCCGAGGTGGTGCCAACGGTGCGGCTGGCGCGGCCGAGGAAAAGGTTCTCGGTCAACCGGAGGAGCAGAAAGACGTAACGGTATGTCATGCCCAAGATGATGATGAAGAGGTCTGGCACCCGGAAGACTCGGAGCGCCTTGAGTAAGTCAGCCCAGCGCGTGGTCAGCACGAGCAGTGCCGCCAGCGTCACCGACACGCTTACCCGGCAGAGAAAGGTCGTGACGCTGAGGATCGCCCGGTCACTCACGGCGAGTGTCACCGGCCCCAGCGACCCGATGGACAAGAGCGGGCGACCATCGATCAAAAAGAGCGCCGGCAGCGCGACGACTCCGGCGAAGAGTGGGACGCCCAGCAAAGTCCGCAGGGCGATCACCTTGAAGGGCAGGCGGGTCGCCAGCCCCAGGCCCAGCAGTAACAGCCAGAGGCCAGCCAGCAGCGCCAGGTCGTGGACGAGCCCGACTACCAGGAGCGCGAGGGCAAAGAGGCCGAGCTTGGCGCGGGGATCGACCCGTTGCAGGAAGCCGTCTTGGCGCGCGTATGTCTCACTGTAGACGGTCTGCTCGACCGCGGTGCCGACCCCAGTGACCGTGCGTTCGACGAAGCCCTTACGCTTCCGCTGGCGCTGGCGGACAGGCGAGACGGTCATGATGGCTCCTAGTTGCCCGCGGCGGCCTGCTGGCCCTGGCGTGGCCGGAGCAGGATGCGCAGGGCGAACGTGGCAGCGAAGATCAGCGCGATACCCACGACAGCGGAGAGGATGTAAGCGAGCGCCTGCTCGGCGAAGCTCGCGCTCGGTGACATCCAGGGGAGCGTGTAGCCCGAAAGCGGCGCGCTCCAGAGCGACTCGAGCTTCTGGAGGCCGCGCGGGACATAGCCGACCCGCTGGGCCAGCTCGCCGCTGCCCCACTCACCCCAGGCACTGCCGCCAGCGAGCAGGCCAAGTGGGCTCAGCAACGCCAGCAAGGCGACGATCACCGGCGTCCAGCGCCGGGCTGGACGGGCGGCTCGCGGAGTGGCCGCCCGACGCTCCAGGAGCTCGGGATGGGCGCGCTGGACATAGGCGAGCCCGAAGACGGTTGCGATCACCTCGGCTGCCCCAGCGATGGTGAGATGCGGGATCAGCAACGCTGGCACAGCTTCCCGTAGCCCATACGGCGAGTAGAGCGCTCGGCCGTCCTCGCTCCAGAAGATGGGCTGGATACCCAGTACCAGCCCGACCAGGAGCCCAGCCAGGTTGATACCGATATAGGCCCCCATCCCAGCGGCGAGCAGCCGGCGTCGCGACAGCGGGTCGGAGCGACCGCTGACCAGCCGGTAGACGCCGTAGCCGGTCAGCGGCAAGGCGACCCCCAGGATGAAGCAGTTGGCTCCGATGGCTGTGATGCCGCCGTCGCCGAAGAAGAGCGCCTGGATGATGAGGGCGACCGAGACGGCAATGACTGCCGCCCAGGGGCCGAGGACGACCGCCGCCAGCGTGCCCCCGACGGCGTGGGCAGTGGTACCGCCGGGCACCGGGACGTTGAACATCATGATCGCGAACGTCAAGGCGGAGAAGAGCGCTAGCGCCGGGACGAGCTGGCCGGAGAGGAGGCGTTTCAAACGCTGAGCAGCGGCCCACCAGAAGGGGAGTACCGCGCCGTAGAACGCGAGCGCGGTTGCAGGGCTGATGTAGCCATCCGGGATATGCATCGCTGGCTCTTCCTGTTCGCTGGCGAGCGACCGGGCCGCTGCCTCGGCGCGATCGCGCCGTCGGGCCTCTGGCCGAGTGGATCGGCCATTCCCTGGCCGCCCCGATCCCCTTCACCACCTGGAGCTGCAAAAGCTTGCAGTAACTGCCGGGCCGATTCTACGCCTAAAAGGTTCCGAGTGTCAATGCTTGTGCCCACCCGGTTTTACCGTCGGCTGAACATCGACCG
Organism: uncultured Thermomicrobiaceae bacterium; assembly: GCA_938082375.1. GTDB lineage: Bacteria > Chloroflexota > Chloroflexia > Thermomicrobiales > Thermomicrobiaceae > Thermalbibacter. Next base: position 74,548 of record CALKCJ010000018.1, on the reverse strand, counting down.
GTTCGAACGGCGAATCCCCAATCCCGGCCCGTACTCTCAGCGTGGCGAGCTGTGAGCGTGCGCTGATGCCGCCGCTCCTAGGCGGCATTCCACCGTGATCCTTTCACGCTTTTCTGACGTGGCCCGGCTCGTTTCAGGGTGAAGGGTGCGTGCGCAAGACGCGCACGAGGTGCGAGGGGGAGTAGGGCTTAGCCAGGCAACAGGGTTCACGCCTCTCGCGGCGTCGGCTGCCTGAGAGGAAGTGCAGCTGCGAGCGTTCCGAATCTAACAGGCACAGAGGCCATTCGACCACGGACTGACCAGCGAGTGAGCAACGAATGGTCAAAAGGTGATCTGTATTGCGCTCTCAATGCCGCCTAAGCTACTCGCACAGCGCAAACCAGAGAGCGAAGAGGGACAAGAGGAGACGAGTTCTATGACTCCGGGCAGGCATCGTTCAGCATCGCCGCATACCGCACGCTGGGGAACTGCGCTCGACCAGCAGCCGGTCGAGCGGATCGTGTTCCGGCTTCCGGCGCCGGAACCCTACGACTTCCACGAGCCCGTGCGTTGTCCGTACCCGCGCTGTGGCAGCCAGGATGTGTTGCTGCGGCAGCTCGTCTCGAAGGCAGTTCGCGACCCGTTCCTCAGGCATGTGATCGCGCGGCGCTACGGCTGCTTGCGCTGCGGCCGAACCTTCCGCGTCTATCCCAGCGGCATCGGCCCGATGCAGACCTCACTGCGACTCCGTCGGCTTTCGCTCCTGCTCTACCTCCTGGGACTGAGCTACGCGGAGGTGCCGCGCGCCCTGACAGCACTGGGTCAACCGATCAGCAAGACATCGGTCTACCTGATCGTCCACTCCACCGGGATCTCGGTACCAGAACTCCGGCGCAGGCTACAGCGGGTATCGCTCGCGACCGGCTCTGGGGGAAACGGGCGTCCGTGCGCCCGCTGGGCAAACCGCTGGCTGGCGGTCGAGCTCTATCGCGACCTTGGCGCGGCTGACGACGGCATTGTCCGTGTCGAACTCTTCGACCGAAGAGAGCTGGCGGTACTCCTGCCTTGGCTCGAGCAGGTCGCCGCAACGGCTGGCGCACAGATGCTGGTTCACCGGGCCCGAGCAGCGTGATGCTGACGACCGCTTGAGCGCTCGTTGCCACCTCACCGGGCGGACGATACCATCCTCGGCAGGACGCGTTGTCAACGAGGGCTCGAGATGCACTATCCGCTCTGCAGGAACGTCCCGCCGGTCGTACGAGGGCGATGCATCGGGAAGCGGCACGAGGGATGACCGGAGACTTGTCGAGCGGCGACCTCCGCCGGGTCAGCGAGCGGCTTCGAGGATCGGGTCAGCGAGTGACCCGGCAGCGCCTTGCCATCTTCGCCGCGCTTGCCCAGCTCGGTGGCCACCGCACAGCCGAGGAGATCTACGAACTCGTCCGCACACAGTACCCGGAGGTGAACCTCTCGACCGTCTACCGGAACCTCGATCTGGGAGTCGCGCTGGGCCTCGTGACCCAGACAGATCTGGGCGGGGGCATCCGGCGCTTCGAGTTTGTCCGGGCAGCGAGGCACCACCATCTCGTCTGTCAGCAGTGCGGCGCCGTAGCGGAGCTTGAAGACGAGGTACTCGAACCGCTGCGAGCAGCGCTGCACCAGCGTCACGGCTTCGTGGCCCACATGGACCACTTCGCTATTTTCGGCATCTGCGCTGAGTGTCAATCACGCCGTCAGGCTGCGGAGGCACAATTGCCAGGCTAGGACTCGAACCGGCCTCGGCCGGCGTCCCTCACTCCAGGCCGGTCGCGGCATGGATGGGGTAGAGATGCTCCTCTCCACGGCCCAAACCGCCACCGCTGCTCGCTCCTGGTCGCGCGCCGTGCGATCGCTGGGCGTACTTGTCGGGGCTCGGGCCGTTGAGGCCAGCGCTCGACAGACCCTATGAGCGCCGCGGCACGCTCTCGCCACGCGGCCGCGAGAGAAGCGTCGCCACAACCACGATCGCCGCCATAAGGGCGACGGCGACCAAGATGGCCGCCGTGCCACCGATGTTCGAGCTGACGAAGAGGAGCAGCTCGCCGATGACGACGATCGAAGCGACCGTGACGAGAATCGCGGCGAGCGGGATGAGTATCGCCAGCTTGAGGTTCTGCCCTCTGCGCATGCCTTCCACTTCCTCCACCGAAGCACTGACGTTCCCACCAGTCCCGTCTGGCGGCGAGACCACTCGCCGCGTGCGCTCGCCTGCGATTATGGGCTGCATTGTCTCGTCACGCAAGCGCCCGTGGCTGGTTGCCGGATGCACACGAGTATGTTTGAGTAGCGCCGAGCGTGGCCAGGCGACCCGGCGAAGCCGGGTGCGTGAGCGGGCCGGGGCGAGGCGGAATCGGTTCGTGCGGCTTCAGGGAAGGACAGCGCGCATGACCATCGGTGATGCCGGGCAAGCGTTCACTCTTCGCCTGGCCGAGCGAATGAGCCGGCTGGGCACTGAGAGCGCGTTCGAGGTGCTGGTGCGTGCTCGAGCGCTCGAGGCACAGGGGAAATCGGTGATCCACCTCGAGATCGGCGAGCCCGACTTCGACACGCCGCCGCATATCGTCGAGGCGGCGGTCGAGGCCCTGCGCGCCGGCCACACGCACTATACCCCGGCAGCTGGCCTCCCCGAGCTGCGGGAAGCGATCGCGCGAGAGATCAGCCGCACCCGCGGCATCGAGGTGGGGCCGGAACGGGTCGTCGTCACGCCAGGTGGCAAGCCGATCATGTTCTTCACCATCCTGGCGCTGGCCAGCGAGGGGGACGAGGTGATCTACCCCGACCCCGGCTTCCCGATCTACGAGTCGGTGATCCGGTTCGCCGGGGCGCGGCCGGTACCACTCAAGCTGCGGGAAGAGCACGGCTTCGCCTTCGACCCGGACGAGCTCCGCTCGCTGGTCAGCGAGCGCACGCGGCTGGTCATCGTGAACTCCCCCCATAATCCGACCGGCGCGGTGATCGGACGGGAGGCGCTCGCGGAGCTGGCGCGACTCGCTCAGGACCGCGACTTCCTGGTGCTCTCCGATGAGATCTATTCGCGCATCCTGTACGAGGGTGAGTTCGTCAGCGTGGCCAGTTTCCCTGGCATGCTCGACCGGACGATCATCCTCGACGGGTTCTCCAAGACCTACGCGATGACCGGGTGGCGGTTGGGCTTCGGCGTGATGCCACCTGCCCTTGCCGAGCACGTCACTCGGCTGGCCGTCAACTGCCACTCCTGCGTCGCTGGCTTTGTCCAGCTCGCCGGTTTGGCGGCGCTCACGGGGCCGCAAGACACCATTGCTCAGATGGTGGCCGAGTTCCGGCGCCGGCGAGATGCCATCGTGGACGGCCTCAATAGCCTGCCGGGCGTGCGCTGTCTTCGCCCAAGCGGCGCGTTCTACGTCTTCCCCAACGTGACCGGGCTGGGCCGAGACGCACAGGCGATCGCACGCGACCTCCTCGAGCAAGCTGGCGTAGCCGTGCTGGCAGGTCCCGGCTTTGGACGAGGCGGCGAGGGATACCTGCGCTTCTCCTACGCGAACTCACTCGAGAATATCCTTGAGGCGGTCGAGCGCCTGCGCCGGCTGATCGAGACGCGCTACCGCTGATGAGGCTGATCGCTTGGCCGCGAGTGCCAAGGCGCTCGTACCCGCTGCCGGTGTCAGCTTGAAGCCACAGGAGTGGTTCATGAGCGAGCATGGCGTTCCAGTGCAGCGCGTACTGGTGATCGGTGCTGGAGCCGCCGGGCTCGCGGCCGCGAGGCGGCTGCACGACCACGGGGTCTCCGTCACCGTGCTCGAGGCGCGCGATCGAGTCGGCGGCCGCATCCTGACCGCGTACGATCTCGCCCCATTCCCGGTCGAGCTCGGGGCCGAGTTCATCCACGGGGATCGAGCGATCACCTGGGAACTGATCCGCCAGCTCGGCCTGCATGCCTTCGAGGATCCCAGCCAGTACCGCCGCTTCTTCGCGCTCGATGATCTGCTGTTGGATGCCAGCGCGTTCGAACCACCGCTCGGCGGGAGCCTGTGGGGAGCGCTCGCCGTAGCCGGAGAGGAGTGGGTGGCAGCGCGCCGCCCCGATACCAGCCTGGCTGAGGCGCTGCGCTGGTGGGTGGAGCGGCACGAGCTGGCAGCAGGTGAGCGCTGGTGGCGTCTGTGGGCGACGCTCGCGGCGATCGGCTGGTCAGCCGACCTCGAGGAGCTGAGCGTCCAGGGCACGGAGGAGGAGACCTCCGAGGGAGACGGTGAGCGGAACTTCCGCGTCTCCGAGGGGTACAGCCGCGTAGTCGAAGGCTTAGCCGGTAGCGGCCTCGACCTGCGCCTCAGCCACCCGGTCGAGCGGATCCGCTGGAACGAGCGAGGGGTGACGGTCGTCGCCGCTGGCCGAACGTTCGATGCTGCGTACGCGATTGTGACCCTTCCGCTCGGGGTGCTCCAGGCAGGCACCGTCGAGTTCGATCCCCCGTTACCGCCGTCCCTCCAGGAGGCCATCGACGGGCTGCGGCCGGGGCGGGCATTTCGCGTTGCCTTCTGTTTCCGCACCGAAATCTGGCCCGAGAAGGTGGGTTGCATCTTCACCGCGGAGCCGCGAGGGGTCTGGGAGCGCCCGGGGCTGGGTTACGGTTCGCGGCGACCGGTGTTCACCGCTCTCGTCGGCGGTCGCGACGCTGGACGGCTCTCGGCGCTCGGCTCGGATAGCGCGATCCGGGAGATCCTCGCCCGCCTATCGAAGGTGGTGGGCCGCGACCTCGGCAGCGAGGTCACCGAGACGCGCGTGATCGACTGGACACACGACCCCTTCTCGCTCGGCGCCTATTCATTTACTCCGGTTGGGGCCGCCGGGCTTCGGGCCAGGCTGAGCGAGCCGGTCTGCAACGTCCTCTTTTTCGCTGGCGAGGCGACCAGCGCGACCCAACCGGGGACGGTACACGGTGCGCTGGCGAGCGGATACCGCGCGGCCGATGCCGTGCTGCAGCACCTCCAGCCGGTCAGCTCGCCAGTCACCTGACTCGCTGCAGGCCAAGCCAGGCCGGAAGATCGGCCAGCGAGCCCAGTGTCGCGTCGGGTTGGCCTGTGTCGGGCTCACGCGTGCGAGACCTGCCGGTACGAACCAAGATGCCAGCCATGCCGAGCCGCTGGGCCGGCAGCACATCCTGGTCGAGGGTATCCCCCACCATCGCTACCCGCGCGCTGGGCACACCGAGCAGGCGGAGGCCTGCCTGGAAAAACTCCGCCGCCGGTTTTCCGACGACATGGGCTCGCAGGCCGGTAGCGATTTCAAGGCCGGCGATATAGGCACCGGAGTCGAGGTGCAGCCCGTCCTGGCGCTCCCAGGTGAGGTTCTTGTGCATGGCGACGAAGGCCGCCCCGCTGAGCAGCAGCCGGAAGGCACGGTTGATCCGCTCGTAGGTGAAGCAGTCGCCCGCGCCGCCGATCACGACGACGCGGGCATCGTACCCCTCGGTGAGCCGGATGCCAGCAAACTCTTCACTCAAATCGCCCTCCACGAGCAGGTAACAACTCTCGCCGGGATACCGCTGGCGGAGATAGTCGGCGGTAGCCGTCGCGGCAGTCACGATCCGCTGATCGCTGACGGGAAAACCGAGCCGCCGGAGCAATGTCCCGAGTTGTCGGCGAGTCCGGCTTGTGGTGTTGGTCAGAAGGACGAACGGGAGCCCAGCTTCAGCGAGTGTCTGCAGGGCCTCGACAGCACCAGGAATCGGCTGTCCGTCGAGATGGAGCACGCCCTCGACGTCGATCAGCAAGCCGTCGATGGTTGGTCGTCCCATACCGCACCCCCGGCTGAGCGCCATGCACGAGGCCATCTCGGCCTGTAAGGACTCTTCCACTGCGCGGGCTTATTCTATCCTGCTCTCAGCTTTAGAGAAGGTTCACCCAGGTCAACGCGCGCGGTGGCATCTTGGTGCAGAATCGTCGAGGAACGTCGGTAAGCCAGCCAGGCGAGGAGGCCAAGCGATGGAGTCGAGTCAGAGGAGCACAAGCAGACCAATTCGCGTCCTGTTCCTCTGTACCCACAACGCGGCGCGCTCGCAGATGGCGGAGGCGCTGCTGCGCTGGCTGGCCGGCGAGCGCGTCGAGGTCTACTCAGCCGGCACCGAGCCGTCGCGGGTGCACCCGCTCGCGGTGCGGGCGATGGCCGAACTCGGGATCGACATCAGCCGCGCAGAGTCGAAGCCGATCCAGCGCTTCCTCGGGCAACCGTTCGACTGGGTCATCACGGTCTGTGACCAGGCAGCCGAAGCGTGCCCAGTCTTCCCTGGCGCGGGCCGGCGGGAGCACTGGTCGCTGCCGGATCCGTCCGCGGCGAGTGGGGACGAGACGGAGCGTCTTCGCCAGTTCCGCTGTGTACGTGATCGACTTCTGGAGCACCTTCGCCACTGGCTCGCGGTGGAGTTTCCGCCTGGTTGATCGATTACAATACCCGCAGTGAGAGGATCGTCGCGCCAGCCGGATCTCGGGAGGTGCTGCGCAGGCTGTACCGTGCTCAACCTCCGATTCGCACTGCTGACCCCGAAGCTGATGAGGAGCGCGCCGCACTGGTCGAGCGCTGGTGCGCTGCAGGCGAACGGGGTGACCGGCGAATCCTGTGCCGCTGAGACCGAGAGCGGGACGGGAGACAGGAGGACGACGATGGCGACAGGCACCCAGTCTGGAGCGAGTATCTGGACAACTCGCTGGACGACGCTTACCTTGGTGCTGTTCCCGGTCGGCATCGCGATCAACTTTGTCGGGAAGTACGTGGCTCAGGCGCTGAAGCTCCCGCTGTGGCTCGACTCGATCGGCACGGTGCTGGCCGCCTTTATCGCCGGCCCCTTGGTCGGGGCGCTGACCGGCGCGATCAACAACATCATCTACGGGCTGACTGTCGACCCGGTCTCGTTTTGGTACTTCATCACCTCCGTTGGGATCGGGCTCGTCGCGGGTGTCATGGCCCGGCTCGGGTTCATCCGCTCGACCGCGCGGGCGATCATAGCCGGAGTGGTCGTCGCCCTGGTGGCGACCGTGGTCTCGTTCCCGATCAATATCTACCTCTGGGGCGGCCAGACTGGGAACGTGTGGGGCGACGCGCTCTTCACGGCGCTAACCTTGCGGGGCGTGCCGCTCTGGCTGGCGTCCTTCCTCGACGAACTGGTCGTCGATCTGCTCGACAAGGTACTGACCGTCCTGATCGCGTTCGGGCTGTTCAAGGCGCTCCCGCGCCGGCTCCTGAGCCAGTTCGAGCTCGGCGAGGGTGAGTTCCGGCCCACCGCCTGAGTCGCCGCGGATCGATGCGCCCGGTCGGCCTGTACGTCGAGCGGCGGAGCTCGCTCCATGCCCTCGACCCGATCAGCAAACTGGTCTATGCCGTCTGCCTCGCGCTGGTGCCATTTGTTGCGGGCGACCTGCGTGTTGCCTTCGTCGTCATCGTTGGTAACGTCGTTCTGCTCGCCATCGGGCGAGTCCTCCGCGAGGGCCTGCTTGCGCTCGCCGGAGTGGGCTTTTTCCTGGCAACGCTCTTCGTCGTCCAAGGCATGGTCTACCCTGGGAACGTGACGCCGCTCGTACGTATCGGCCCGCTCGTGCTGTACTCGGAGGGGCTGGCCTATGCGCTCTGGCTGACGGCGCGCTTCGTCAACCTGACGTTGTCTGCGTTCGTTCTCCTGTTCACGACCCGGCCAGCCGATCTGGTGGACGAGCTGGTGCAGGCTGGCCTGCCGCCGCGGGCCGGCTACGTGCTGCTCTCGGTGCTCCAGATTATCCCTTCCATGGCTGCCCGGATCGCGGTGATTCAAGATGCCCAGCGCTCCCGTGGCATGGAGACGGAAGGGCCAGTGTGGGTGCGTGTGCGCGCCTTCCTCCCGGTGCTCGGGCCGCTGGTCATCTCCTCGCTGGTCGCCATGCAAGAGCGAGCGCTGGCGCTTGAAGTCCGCGGCTTCGGTGCACTTGGGCCGCATACCTCCTACCGGCTGCCGTGGCGACACCGGTTAGCCTGGCCAGTGCGGCTTGCAGCCATCTCCGCTCTGCTCATGGCACTGGTCTGGAGGCTAGCCCGGTGACCTGCATCATCGATGTCCAGGGCTTGACCTACCGCTATCCCACCGGGCGGACAAACGCACTCAACGATGTCTCGTTCACAGTCGAGACCGGCCAGTTCATTGGCATCGTGGGGCCAAACCTGGCTGGCAAGTCGACCCTCTGCTATGCGCTGCTCGGGCTCGTGCCGCAGTTCTTCCGGGGCCGGTACGAGGGGCGCGTCGTCGTGGCCGGGATGGACGCCAGCCACACTCCCGTCCACGAGCTGGCGCGGCGTATCGGCATTGTCTTGCAGAACCCATTCACCCAGCTCTCCGGCGCACGGCTCACGGTCGAGGAGGAGGTCGCCTTCGGCCTGGAGAACTTCGGCGTGCCCCGAGATGAGATGCGGCACCGGGTCGAATGGGCGATGCAGCAGGTCGGCATCGCCCACTTGCGCGAGAAGAACCCGTTTCTCCTCTCCGGCGGAGAGCTCCAGCGCCTCGCCATCGCCTGCATGCTCGCCCAGCGTCCTGACGTCCTCGTCCTCGACGAGCCGACCTCGCAGCTCGATCCTCGCGGCACCATCGAGGTCTTCGACTGTATCGCCCGCCTGCGAGCAAGGGGCCTGACCGTCGTGATGGTCGAGCACAAGCTGGAGCGGCTGCTGGAGCATGCCGATCGGCTCCTGCTGCTTGCGGCCGGCCGAGTCCAGGCCTGTCGTACGCCGAGCGAGGTTCTAGAGTCGGGGCTGCTCCAAGCCTGCGGCCTCGCGCCACCTGCGCACGTTCAGATCGCGGCTCGCTTCGCGGCCCGGACGGCGAGCGGCGTTCTCCCGCTGACCGTCGAGCAAGTCGCAGCCGCCCTCCGCGCGGCACAACCTTGGGTCGAGGCGAGCGGCACGCTCCAGGCGCGAGCGATGGAGCCCCCCGCGCGATGGGACGAACGGCGTCCACCTCCTCCCGTCGCGCCGGCCATCGCACTCAATGACGTCCAGTTCGCCTACCCCGATGGCACGCGTGTGTTCAAGGGGCTGAGCCTGGCGCTCGGCGACAGCGCACGAGGAGTTCGGGCGACGGGCGCGCGACATGTCGCGGCAGGCCCGGGGCCGATCGCGCTCATCGGCGAGAACGGGGCGGGTAAGACGACGCTGGTCAAGCTGGTTGCCGGGCTGCTCCGGCCCCAGGCTGGGGAGATCCTGATCGACGGGCAGACCATTCGCCAGCGCACGGCAGCGCAGATCGCGCGGACGGTCGGGCTGGTATTCCAGAACCCCGACGACCAGCTCTTCAAAAGCCGGGCGCTCGATGAGGCGATGTTCGGGGCGCTCAACCTCGGTTTGCCGCCGCGCGAGGCCCAGCAGCGGGCGTGCGAGGCGCTGGAGCGTGTCGGGCTGGCCGAGCTGGCCGAGGAGAACCCTTATGACCTCAGCCTGGGGCAGCGTAAGATGCTGGCGCTGGCGTCCGTGCTGGCCATGCAGACCCCGATCCTAATCCTCGACGAGCCGACGATCGCTCAGGATCACCCAGGAGTCGAGCGGATCGGCCGGCTGGCTCAGGAACTTCAGGCCGAGGGCCGGCTCGTCATCGTGATCACCCACGACATGGAGTTCGTGGCCAGCTACTGCCCGCAGGTCGTCGTGCTGGCACGGGGTAGGGTCTTGGCCGCCGGCGCGACGCGCGCGGTCTTCGCCCGACCGGAGCTGCTCCACGAGGCCGGGCTCGAGCCGCCAGCGACGCTCCGGCTCGCGCGCGCCCTTGGCCTCGCTGCCACCCCCCTGACACCCAGTGAGTTCATCCAGGGCTGGCAACGCTGGCGACCAGACAGCCTCGACGCCCGGCGCCCGGCCGACCGGCCCTGAACAGCGACTCCCCCACAGACTAAGCCGTCCGGGAGCCTGCCGCTGACCTAGTCGGACGGCTTCTCGCTGGGTGAGGAACCGCGGAGGCGATGTCCGCTCTCCATCACGGAACGCTGCGCACTGGCAGTAGGCGCAGAGCGGGGTCGAAGGTGCTGACGCGTCAGCGAGCCTACGATATGCTGACCTCTTGAGGTCGAGCCATCGTTCGAAGACATCGATACGGAGGGGGCAGAGTGCGCATCACCGATGTGAAGACCCACGTGATGGGGACGGCCTGGCGCAACCTCATCTTCGTCCAGGTATGCACCGATGAGGGGATCACCGGCGTGGGCGAGGTGCGGATGCTCAACCATACCGACGCGCTGCTCGGCTACTACCAGGAGGCGGTGCCGAACCACGTGATCGGCAGCGATCCCTTCAACGTCGAAGACCTGGTCCGGCGCATGATGCGCAACGACTACGCGCGGCCCGACTACGTGATGATGGCCGGGATCAGCGCCATCGAGATCGCCTGCTGGGACATCATGGGCAAGGCACTGAACCTACCGGTCTACCGGCTGCTCGGCGGGGCGGTGCGTGACAAGATCAAGGCCTACGCCAACGGCTGGTATACGGTCGAGCGGACACCGGCCGAGTTCCACGCCGCGGCCAAGCGTGTGGTGGAGAAGGGCTACCGGGCGCTCAAGCTCGATCCGTTCGGCCACGGCTTCTACGAGCTGGACCGGGCTGAGAAGATCCGCTCGGTCGAGTTGGTGGAGGCGGTGCGCGATGCCGTGGGGCCGGATATCGAGATCCTGATCGAGATGCACGGCCGCTTCAACCCGGCGACCGCCATCGAGATGGCGCGCCTGCTGGAGCCCTACCAGCCTGGTTGGATTGAGGAGCCGGTGCCGCCGGAGAACCTGGCGGCGCTGAAGAAGGTCACCGAGAAGGTCAACATCCCGGTGGCGACCGGCGAGCGCATCCACACGCGCTACGATTTCCGCGAGCTGTTCGAGCTCCAGGCGGCCGACATCGTCCAGCCGGACATCACCTACTGCGGCGGGCTGCTGGAGACCAAAAAGGTGGCCGCCTGGGCTGACGCCTACTATGTCCTGATCGCGCCGCACAATGTCTGCGGCCCGGTCGCGACGGCGGCAGCCCTGCACCTCGCTGCCTGTACCACGAACTTCAAGATCCAGGAGCACTTCAACGACTTCGTCGAGGACTACGTGAAGGCCGCGGCTCCCGGCAACCCCGAGGTGGTGGACGGCTACTTCGCTCTGCCGAAGGGGCCGGGGCTGGGTGTGGAGCTGGATCTGGACGTGGTACAGGCGCACCCGCGGCGCCGGATCTTCTTCAATCTCTTCGCCGAAGAGTGGCACCGCCGCCAGGCGGCGGTCGACGGGGTGGAGCGCTGGGAGTGAGCCTCAGGGGAATCAGGTCACAACTGAAGCGAACGAGAGCTTCGCGCAGGACGAGCCGGCTTCGCTGGCCGATATCCGTTGTAACGCCCCGACCAGTGTATGCTTGTACAGTGTAGTGCTGTCGCTCGTGCGGCGACCGGAGCTCGTACGCAGACAGCGTACGCGGTCTCAACCGGGATGGGCGCACATGACGTCGGGATATCCACGATCAGTTCGAGCGAGATCAGCGCAGATGGCCGTGGCGCATCGTAGCCATCTCGGCGTGAACGGAGGGCGGAAGACTGGACTGATGTTGACCGGTGGATTAGCAGCGTTGATTACCTCACTGTGGCGCCGAGGGGTGCCGGTGATCGGCTGGGCGGATTTGGAAGCAGGCGTTGCGCTCCTCGTCGAGGGCGGCGCTCTGGCGCTCGTGCCCCGTGCCCGCTTGGGTGAGCGGGCCGACCTCGTGGCCGAGGATCTGGTGTTTCGCCTTCCACGGCGCTCAGTGTTCGAAGCACCTGTCGATCCCGAACACCTCCCCCGGTTCACCGCGCGCGAGCTCGCCTGGCTGCAGTTCGTGCGCTGGCTGCGTCAGCGGCCAGCAAGGTGTCGCACCGAAGATGCCGACCGGCAGCGACTCCAGGCCAGAACAGGCGCGTGAGCCAGGACACGCCTCTCCCGTGCACTGTTTCCTCGTGCCGCGCGGCGAATCCAGGGTCGATACTGTTCAAACCCGGACGGGCGAACCGGACTGCCGCTGAGCATCCGGAACGCTCGAGGCCCGGATGCTGCCCGGACTTCCGCCAAGGCGCGTCTCGTCGTTCCAACCGTCCTCTCCAGGCTCCGGATTGCCGCGACTGCCCCTGTCTCTTCGAGCACGTCAGGCGTGGCACATCGGGTACGCTTAAGGATGGTGCAGGCCGGAGGGTCGATAGCGCGCTGCTGGAGTCGAGACGCGGGATCAACCGATGCTCAATGACCACAGCAAGCATCTCCACGAGCCGGCGACGCCAGGTAAGCAGCGGTCGCTCGTGCTGGCCCTGGCGATCACGGTCGTCTTCCTCGTCGTCGAGGTCGCCGGCGGGCTGCTCACCAACTCGCTGGCACTCCTGGCCGATGCTGGCCACATGGCCAGCGATGCGGCGGCGCTCGCCTTAGCGTTGTTCGCCACCTGGCTCGCGCGCCGGCCGGCGACGCCGGGACGCTCGTTCGGCTTTCTCCGCGCCGAGGTGCTGGCGGCTCTGGCAAACGCGGCGACCCTGCTCGTGATCTCCTTCTTCATCTTCTGGGAGGCGATCCGGCGGCTCATCGCGCCGCCGGCCATCGACACGCCCCTGATGCTCGTCATCGCCGTCCTTGGCCTCGCGGCCAATGCCGGCTCGGCCTGGGTCTTGACGCGCGGTGGCATGCATGCCCACGACCTGAACGTCCGTGGTGCCTTCCTGCACGTCATCGGCGACCTGCTCGGATCGGTCGGAACCATCTTTGCGGCCATCACCATGCTCGCCACCGGCTGGTACCTGGCCGACCCGATCCTCTCGATGGGGATCGGCCTCTTGATCGTGCGCAGCGCCTGGCGGCTGCTCTGGGACTCTGTCGACGTGCTTTTGGAGGCGACACCAGCGCACATCGACGCCGATGAGGTGCGCCGGGCTATGCAGCAGGTCAGAGGAGTCGAGGGCGTCCACGACCTGCACATCTGGACTGTTACCTCGGGCCTCGTCGCCTTGAGCGGGCACGTCGAGGTAACCGGCCAGCGCGACTGGCACGAGATGCTGGTCGAGCTGGCCACACTGCTGCGCGAGCGCTTCGGCATCGCCCACGTCACGCTTCAGCCAGAGCAGCACCGTCGCCTACCTGAGCCGTTCCGAGGTTGCTCGCTCGACTCACCCGAGGGCCAGAGCGCCTGCCTCGTCCCCATACCGAGCGAACTCAACCGCAAGTGGTCTCCCGGTGAGCGCCGGCTCATTCAGAGCTGAGTCCAAGCACATCCCATACCCCCCGTGTGAATAGTGCAGAGATCCGGTAGAATGCCGCGCCAGCAGGCAGTCGTACCGGGTCAGGCAGAGTCGATCGAGATGCAGGGGAGGTCGACGGTGGCGAAGGATCTCAGAGAGATCAAGTTCATCCTCGGCGAGAGCGATATCCCGACGCACTGGTACAACCTAACGGCGGATCTGCCGACGCTGCCGCCGCCCCCGATTCATCCTGGCACCGGCCAGCCAGTCGGCCCCGACGATCTGGCGCCGCTGTTTCCGATGGAGCTGATCCTGCAGGAGGTCAGCCGGGATCGCTGGATCGAGATCCCCGAGCCGGTGCGCGACGTCTACCGGCTGTGGCGGCCGACCCCGCTCTACCGGGCACGCCGGCTGGAGCGCGCGCTGGGGACGCCGGCCCGCATCTTCTATAAGTACGAGGGTGTCAGCCCGGCGGGTAGCCACAAGCCGAACACGGCGGTGGCGCAGGCGTACTACAACAAGCAGGCCGGCGTGCAGCGCCTCACCACCGAGACCGGCGCTGGCCAGTGGGGCAGTGCGCTGGCGATGGCCTGCTCCTTCTTCGGGCTCGAGCTGAAAGTCTATATGGTCCGCGCCAGCTACGAGCAGAAGCCGTACCGGCGCATCCTGATGGAGACCTGGGGCGCCCGCTGCGTGCCCAGTCCCAGCCCCGATACCGAAGCGGGTCGGCGCGTACTGGCGGAGCATCCTGATTCGCCCGGCAGCCTCGGCATCGCCATCAGCGAGGCGGTGGAAGACGCCGCCACCCGTGAGGACACCAAGTACTCGCTCGGCAGCGTGCTCAACCACGTGCTGCTCCACCAGACCGTGATCGGCCAGGAGGCGCAGAAGCAGTTCGAGCTGGCCGATACCTACCCCGACGTGATCTTCGGCTGCGTCGGCGGCGGCTCCAACTTTGCTGGCTTGGTCTTCCCCTTCGTCCGCGAGAAGCTCCAGGGCAGGGATATCCGCATCGTCGCGGTCGAGCCGACCGCGTGCCCTTCGCTGACCCGCGGGGTCTACACGTTCGATTTCGGCGACACCGGGCGGATGACACCGCTGATCAAGATGCACACGCTGGGGCATACCTTCATCCCGCCGGCGATCCATGCCGGCGGGCTGCGCTATCACGGGATGGCGCCGCTGGTGAGCCTGCTCTACGAGCAGGGGATCATCGAGGCCGTGGCGTTGCCGCAGAATGCGGTCTTCGAGGGCGCGGTGCTCTTCGCCCGCGCTGAGGGCATCGTCCCAGCCCCCGAGTCGGCGCACGCGGTGCGAGCAGCAATCGACGAGGCGCGCCGTTGCGCCGAGACCGGCGAGGAGAAGACAATCCTGATCGGGCTCAGCGGGCACGGCCACTTCGACCTCGCTGCCTACGAGACCTATCTGGCCGGCCGGCTCGAGGACTACGAGCATTCGGAGGAGGAGATCCAGAAAGCGCTCGCGGCCCTGCCGCCGCTCGGAGCATAGTGTCTTGCGCCTGCTGTCGATTCAACCGAAGAGGTGACTCCCGGATCAGGACGCGATGGAGAGCCTGCCCCGTGCCGACCTGTCAGACGGGGCCGGGCTCTTCATCGCTGTTGCAGCGCACAATTAAATCCATATAAACTAGGTGCGATGAGCAGCAAGAGAGAAGCTTCAGGAGGCGTGCGATGGCCACCTCGATGCGCGAGCGACGTGCCTGGTGGGTGAACCGCCTGTGGCGGGCTGGGTCATTGGCAGCTGCCATCGCGGCGGTGGTCAATGTTGTCGTCTACGTGGCTGCCAGAGCGCTCGGCACGCCATTCGTCGTCGAGCCCCCGAACCAAGACCCGTCGGAGATCTCGGCCAGTGGAGTCATTATCTTGTCAATTGTACCCCTCGTGATTGCGACCGGCATCTATGGGCTACTCCGGCGATTCACCCAGAAGCCTTTGCGCGTCTTCCTGCTGCTGGCCCTGGTCGTCTTTTTGCTCCTGCTGATTCCCCCACTGGGCGCTGCGCGCGAGCCGTCGACCGCCGTCGTTCTGATCCTGATGCACGTGGTAGCGACAAGTTCGATCCTGGGGGCATTGGCACTGTTTGAGCGTAGCACGTTCCCTCGCCCATAATTGCCCTGCACCGTCCGTGCGAAAATGAGGCTGTGCGCATGCATCTGCGCAAGGGATCGATGACAACCGTCCTCATGCTCCTGGAGTTTCTTGTCTCCTGGCTTTCTGATGCTCATGGTCATCCTCATCGGCAGCGCCCTCTCCCTGGTTCGCTGGCGCGCGTAAGAGGGACGTAGCCCCGTCATGCTGCCCACGACCATCGGCGTGCAGGACAGCGGGCTTCTGCACATGCTGGTGCCGCTGTTCGAGGAGCGGACGGGCTACCGCGTGAAGCCGATCGCGGTCGGAACCGGCGCGCCGCTGGCGATGGCCGCACATGGCGAGGCTGACGTGGTGCTGGTCCACGCGCCGGACGCTGAGCGCGAGTTCATGGCGCAGGGCTATGGATCGGAGCGCCTGCTGGTGATGCATAACGACTTCGTCATCGTCGGTCCGCCGGATGACCTAGCCGGGATCCGCGGCCTGCGCTCGGCCATGGACGCCTTGCAGGAGATCGCGGCCGCGCAGGCGACCTGGATCAGCCGCGACGACGGCTCGGGCACCGACCAGCTCGAGAAGCGGCTCTGGAAAGAAGCCGGGCTGGAACCGAAGGGATCGCCCTGGTACATCACCTCCGGCCAGGGTATGGGCGCTACGCTGACTCTCACTGAGCAGAAGAGGGGGCTATACCCTCTCTGACCGTGGCACCTTCCTGGCGTACCAGGGGCGCGTCGAGCTGGAGGTTCTGGTCGAGGGCGATCCCATGCTGCTAACCTCTACCATGTGATCACTCTCAACCCGGCGCGGTTCCCCGAGGGGCAGATCAACGTAGAGGGCGGCGGGGCCTTCGCCCAGTTCCTGGTCTCCCCAGAGGCCCAGCAGGCGATCGCCGAGTTCGGCCGCGAGCAGTTCGGCCAGCCGCTCTTTGTCTCCGGTGCCGGCAAGACCGAAGAGCAGCTCGTCCGGTAGCGCGCTATGGATCTGTTGCGGGATGGGCTGATCGAAGCGGTTCGCCTGATCCTCCGCGCCGATCCCGAGCTGCGGCAACTCGTGCTGCGCTCGCTCATAGTGTTGCTGACTGCGACCGCGCTGGCGGCTGTGGTGGGTGTGCCAGTGGGAGTCGCGCTGGCCATCGGCCAGTTCCACGGTCGTGCCTTGGTTCTGGTGCTCTGAGCACGGGGATGGGATTGCCGCCGGTGCTGGTGGGGCTGGTGGTCACGCTGTTCCTGTGGCGCACCGGCCCCTTCGGAGCGCTGGGGCTGCTCGATACCCCGGCGGCCATGGCGCTGGCCCAATTCCTGGTGGCTGAGCCAATCGCTGCCGGCTTCACGCGGGCCGCGCTCGGCCTGCTGGAGCCCGACCTTCTGGCCGCCCTGCGGGTGGATGGTGCCGGGCGGCTGGCGCTCGGGTGGGAACTGGTGCGCGCCGCGTCACCCCAGGTGCTGCTCGCCGTTGCCGCCGCCTTCGGACGGGCTATCTCCGAGGTCGGTGCCTCGCTGATGGTGGGCGGCAACATCGCCGGGCAGACGCGGATCCTGACCACGGCCATCGTGCTGAAGACTGACCGCGGCAACTTCGCGCTGGCGATCGCGCTAGGGATGGTGCTGCTCGCGCTTGCGTTCCTGGTTAACGTCGCCCTCGGCTGGAGCGCTCGCCTGCCAGCGCCAGCCGGCGCCTAGCTGGAGAGTCTTGCCCTAAAAGCGTTGGTGGCCGCGAACGAGTGCCTCTGCTCACCCACCCCTCGGGGTAGGCGATCAAACCACCCTTTAGAGCAGGACATAACTACCCGAGCGGAAGTGGCTGTCACTCGCCGGCTGCGGTGTCATATGGCTCAGAGATCGAAGGCACGGTCGTGACCGGCAGAAGCTGGATCGTTTTCATCGAGGAGGGCACTATGCGAGAGCCGATCCGTCCGAATCCACCATCCGACCGCCGCCGGAAAGTGAGCCGTCGACGCTTCCTCGGCGTGCTGGGCGCCGCTGCGAGCCTGCCCACGGCGGGTGCGCTGCTTGGGAGCTGCAACGTGCTCCAGCGTAAGGAGGCCCCCAAGCTCGGGGCGAGCGCCGAGGAGATCATCAAGCAGCGCCAGCTCACCCCGGAGGACGTCACGGCCGCCCTTATGACGTATATGCCGAGCGGGAAGTACGACGAGTACTTGATGTTCTCCTCGACTGGCCACGGCGGGCAGGTACTCGTCCACGGCCTCCCATCGATGCGGCTGTTGAAGGTGATCGCGGTCTTCACTCCGGAGCCGTGGCAGGGGTATGGCTATGGCGGGTCACCGAGTAAGGTGCTCGAGGGCGGCTCCTTCCGCGGGCGACCGCTCACCTGGGCCGATACGCACCATCCGGCGTTGAGCGAGACGAACGGCGAGTACGACGGCCAGTTCCTCTTCATCAACGACAAGGCCAACGGCCGCGTCGCCGTCATCGACCTGCGCGACTTCGAGACCAAGCAGATCGTCAAGAACCCGCTGCTCGTCAACGAGCACGGCGGCTGCTTCGTCACCCCCAATACCGAGTACGTGCTGGAAGCCGACCAGTACCCGGTGCCGCTCGGTGGGGAGTACGCACCGCTCAGCCAGTACAAGGAGAAGTACCGCGGCGTGCTCACCTTCTGGAAGTTCGACCGCCAGAAGGGGCGGATCGTGCCCGAGGAGTCGTTCGCGATCGAGACACCGCCCTACTGGCACGACCTGGCCGACGCCGGCAAGGGCCCGTCCGAAGGGTGGGCCTTCTGGAACTCGATCAACACCGAGCTGGCGGTGCCGGGCATCCTCGAGGGCCGGCCCGCGATGGAGATGGCGACCACCCAGCGCGACATGGACTACCTGCATGTCGTGAACTGGCGCAAGGCGGAGCAGGTCGTCGCGGCCGGTAAATACGAGGAAGTCCAGGACTTCAAGTTGATCCGCATCGAGACGGCGGTCGAGGAAGGGCTCCTGTATCTGATCCCCGAGCCGAAGAGCCCTCACGGGGTCGATGTCACCCCGCGGGGCGACTACATCGTGGTCGCCGGCAAGCTCGATCCACACGTGACGGTCTACAGCTTCGAGAAGATCCAGCAAGCCATCGCCGCTGGCCAGTTTGACCACGACGAGTACGGCATCCCGATCCTGCCGTTCGAGCAGTGCCTGGAGACCCAGGTCGAGCTCGGACTCGGTCCGCTGCACACTCAGTTCGACGACCAGGGCTACGCCTACACCAGCCTCTTCCTCGACAGCGCGGTGGCACGCTGGGCACTCGGCAAGCCGTACCGGGACGACGGCTGGAAGCTGGTCGAGAAACTGCCGGTGCACTACAACATCGGCCACCTGGCAGCCGTCGAGGGCGATACTGCAAAGCCGGCAGGCACGTTCCTGGTGGCCCACAACAAGTGGTCGGTCGACCGCTTCTCGCTGCTCGGGCCGCTGCTCCCGCAGAACGCCCAGCTCGTCGACATCGCCCCCGACCGGCCGATGCGGTTGCTCTACGACTCACCGATCGGCATCGGCGAGCCGCACTACGCGCAGATCATCAAGGCTGAACGCATCAAGGCCTGGGACGTCTACCCGGAGGTCGGCTGGAACCCGGAGACCCAGAGCGTCGACCCGAACGCCGTGCTGAAAGTGGGCGAGGAGCGGATCGAGCGCCGGGGCAAGACGGTCGAGATCTGGGGCGTGCTCCTGCGGAGCCAGATCCGGCCTGACGTCGTCGAGGTCGAGGAAGGCGACGAGGTGATCTGGCATCTGACGAACATCGAGCGCGCCAAGGACGCGACGCACGGCTTCGCGCTCGGCGGCTACAACATCAACCTCAGCCTGGAGCCAGGGGAGACGCAAACGCTCACGTTCGTCGCCGACATGCCAGGGACGTTCCCGTTCTACTGCACCGAGTTCTGCTCGGCACTGCACCTGGAGATGATGGGCTACTTCCTGGTCAAGCCGAAGCGGTAACGGCAAACGGGGCGGGCGACTCTGCCCGCCCCGTTCAGAGATCGAGAGGATCTTCATCATGGAGCGGATCGCTACGACTTCACCAGTCGTCACCGAACGACCAGCGGAGGCACGGCCCGCGATACGCGTCGCGTTGAGCCGGCTGAACGACCGGATCTTGTTTGCGCTGGCGGCAGTCGCACTGCTCGTCTCGCTGGCGCTGCCATACTGGGAGATGACGCTACTGGCGCCGCAGTACCCTGGCGGCCTTAAGGTCGCGATCTATCTCGGCCCACGGGGATTGGCCGGCGACGTGGCTGAAGTCAACGGCC
Source organism: uncultured Thermomicrobiaceae bacterium (assembly GCA_938082375.1). GTDB lineage: Bacteria > Chloroflexota > Chloroflexia > Thermomicrobiales > Thermomicrobiaceae > Thermalbibacter. Next base: position 54,976 of record CALKCJ010000018.1, on the reverse strand, counting down.
TCAACCATTACATCGGAATGATGAAGCTGGAGGAGGCAGCGACCTTCGAGCGGGCGATCGCGCCATTCGGCATTGTTGCGCTGGCAGCGGTTGCAGCGCTCGCGGCAGCAGTGCGACGGCGTTGGACAGCGCTGCTCTCAGTGCTTGCTGTCCTCTTCCCGCTGATCTTCCTGGCCGACCTCGCGTACTGGCTCTGGTACTTCGGGCATCACCTCGATCCGACGGCAGCGCTCAGCAGTGCGATCAAGCCCTTCACCCCACCGGTGCTGGGCACGGGACGAGTTGGCCAGTTCTCGGTGATCGCGCGCTTCGGCCCCGGACTCTACCTGGCATTCGCGGCCGCGCTGGCCAGCGCGCTGGCGATCGCGCGGCGCTGGCAGTCCTCGCAACGCCGCGTCGAAGTGGGGTGACGGCCATGAGCGGGGTCGCCCGGCTAGCCGCCCTAGCCTTCACCGCCATCACCGTGCTGTTCCCTACTGATGCGGCCAACGCGTGGGCTCAGACAACGCTCACTGTCTGTCCCGGGTGCCCGCTCAACGATCTCCACACCGCTGTTCGCCAGGCACCGGACGGTGCGACACTCGACGTCCGCGGAGGTCTCTATCCCGGCCCGCTCCTCATCGATCGCCCGCTCACGCTCATCGGCCGCGACTGGCCGATCATCGACGGTGGTGGCCAGGGTACCGTGGTCACCATCTCCGCGCCCGACGTGCGGTTCGAGGGCTTCGTCGTTCGTAGTAGCGGATCGAGTCACGATCGCGAGGACAGTGGTATCCGCGTCCAGGCGCCGCGCGCAGCCATCGTCCGCAACCAGGTACTCGACGCGCTCTTTGGCATCTACCTCGAGAACGCGCCGGATAGCCTGGTCGAACACAACCTGATCGTCGGCAAGGAACTCCCCGAGCCGGTACGCGGCGACGGCCTGAAGATCTGGTACAGCCCCAGAGCGCAGGTGCTTGACAACGAGCTGCACGATATCCGTGATGCCTTAGTCTGGTATTCCGACGACACCGTGGTGCAGGGAAACCATATTTCCCGAGCGCGCTACGGGCTGCACTTCATGTACAGCCAGCGCAGCCTGGTCGAGCGGAACGTCATCGAGGACAACTCGGTTGGGATCTACCTGATGTACGGCGCGCACCAGACCGTCCGCTTCAACGTGCTCCAGGCGAACCGCGGGCCATCAGGTTATGGCCTGGCACTCAAGGAGACTGACGGCGTCGTTGCCGAACAGAACCTGATCCACCGCAACCGCGTCGGTATCTACATCGACAACTCGCCGCTCTCACCCGATATCGAAAATCGCATTATCGGCAACTGGATCAGCTATAACGATACCGGCTTGCTTCTAACCCCGGCCACACGCCGCAACCGGATCGCCGGGAACACGATCCTGGAGAACCTCGAAACGGTGGCCGTCTCTGGTGGGGGTCGTCTGGTCGATCTGGAGTGGGTAGAAGATGGCCGCGGCAACTTCTGGAGCGACTATGCCGGATACGACGCCGACCGCGACGGCATCGGCGATCTTCCCTACCGGGACGAGCCGCTGTTCGAGTCGATGACCGACCGGTACCCGATCCTGCAGTTCTTCCGCTTCAGCCTGGCCGCGACCGCCATCGATCTGGCCGCCCGCGCTGTGCCGCTGTTCCGGCCCGAGCCCCGGGTCACCGATCCGGCACCGCTGGTCGCCCCGGGGGCATGGCCTGCCGTACCGTGGTGGAGCGGCCAAGCGCGCTGGCCGCACGCGCTGCTGGCGATTGGTCTGCTCACTCTCGGAGCCACCGGCCTGGCGGCACCCTGGCACAAGCGTCTGTTCGGGCGGCTGGGAGTCATGGGCATCCCTGCGCCCACCTTGCGCCCGGCACCCACTGGTGAGACAGGCTCCCCCGGAGCCAACGGCACTCGCGGTAAACAATCTGCGCCGGGCGTCGAGCTACGTCGGGAGGCACTGTTGACTCCTGGCGCGGTGGGACAGCCAGCCGTGATCGAGGTCGAGCACTTGACTAAGTACTACGGCAAGCGGCTGGTACTCGACGATCTCTCCTTCGTCGTGCACAAGGGGGAGGCAGTAGCCCTCTGGGGCCCCAACGGCGCTGGTAAGACGACCGTGCTGCGCTGCTTGCTCGGCCGTACCTCCTACACCGGGGAGATCCACATCGATGGGCTCTCGCCGAACCGTGACGGAGCGCGGGTACGCAGCCGCATCGGCTATGTCCCCCAGCAGCTCCCAGTGCTCGATCTGGAGGTCGGCGATGTGCTTGAGCTGGTCGCTGCCCTGCGCGGCGAGCCGGTCGAGCGGTCGTGGGAGCGCCTTGCCAGTTTCGACCTCGATCACACGGCCAGCATGCCGATTCGATCGCTTTCTGGGGGCATGCAGCAAAGGCTCGCGCTGGTGCTGGCGCTAGTGGGTGACCCGCCGATCCTCTTCCTCGATGAGCCGACCGCGAACCTGGATGCTACGAGCCGTGAGGAGCTGCTCCGCCACTTGCAAGCGCTGCGCGACGGGGGTCGCACGATCGTCTTCACCTCGCATCGGCACGAGGATGTCTGGCGATTGGCGACCCGGGTAATCCGCCTGGAGTATGGGCGGCAAGCAGAGCCACGCGTACTGACGCCTGCAGTGAGTGCCGAGCGGCGCCTGGCGCTCTCGCTCAAACTGGAAGACGGTGCGGCCGTCGCCGCCAGCCACCTGCTCCAAGCACACGGGTTCACGGTCTACCGCCACGACTGTCTGCTCCGAGTGCTGGTCGAGCCGGATCACAAGGCTGAACCCTTCTTGCTGCTGGGACAAGTCGGTATCAGAGTCATCGACTTCTCGCTGGAGGAGGCCAATGCGTGGTAGCACCGTCCGCTTGCTGGCAATCAAAGAGGTGCGCGACGCGCTGCGCAACCGCTGGTTCCTCGCCTACGGAGTGAGCCTGGTGGTGTTGAGTCTCGCGCTCGCCATGTTCGTACTGGCGAGCGCCGCATACGGACCGGCCACCGGTTTCGGGCGCACTGCGGCCGGGATCATCAACGTGATGCTCTTACTTGTGCCGCTGATGGGCCTTACGCTGGGCGCCTTGAGCCTAGCCAGCGAACGCGAGCGGGGATCGCTCGACTTCTGGTTGTCGCAACCGCTCGACGCCATCGAGGTCTACCTGGGCAAGGCGCTCGGACTCGGCTTGGCGCTCGCCGCGGCCGTTGTCGCTAGCTTCGGCGCCAGCGGACTGCTCCTGGGGATCGCCGGCTCGCACCGTAGCCCCTTCACGCTCCTGCTGCTCACCGGATTGACGATCCTGCTCGGCTGGGCGAGTCTCGCCATCGGCCTGTGCGTCTCGGCTTGGGCCGCGCGCGCTACCACCGCCGTTAGCATCGCCGTCGCTCTCTGGCTGGTGCTGGTACTGGTCAGCAGCCTGGGCGTGATGGGCACCGCTCTCGTCGTTCGGCTGTCACCGCTGTGGCTCCTGGTGACAGCGCTGGCCAATCCGGTCGAGAGCTACCGGATCATGGCGCTGAAGTTCGTCAGCGAGTCGCTCGAGCTGCTCGGGCCTGCCGGGCTCTACGCACAGGACACGCTGGGGCCGTATCTCACTGCCACGTTTCTCGGCAGCCTGCTGCTCTGGTCGTGCCTGGGTCTCGGCTTGGGGTTCCTAATCTTTCGCAAGGAGGTTTTGCGTTGAGACCTCGTGTGCTCGTACTACTCGGCATCCTCCTGTTCCTCGCGAGCTGCGGGCAGGAGTCTGGCCAGCTCAAACCGCCGGAGATCCGCTATGGCCGGGATACCTGTGCCCAGTGCGGGATGATCATCAGTGATCCCCGCTTCGCCGCCGCAGCAGCGACCGGGGATGGCACCATGTCGATCTTCGACGATATCGGTGACCTGCTGGCCTATCGCAAGAAGAACCGACCGGAGTGGGCTGTGATCTGGGTGCACGACTACAACACGCAGGAGTGGCTCCGCGCCGAGGACGCCTGGTATCTCCTCTCGCCGGCTATCCATAGCCCCATGGGCTGGGGCATCGCGGCCTTCGCCAGCGAGGAAGCTGCCCGCGCCCGGCAGGGCGAACTCGGCGGCGAGCTCCTGCGCTGGGAGGAGCTCTCGAGCCGCGAGCTGACGCTTCCAGCAGCACACTGACCGCTTTGAGCCGTGCCGCGTCGCTTCCTCTCCTGGCCTCCACACCTCCCCTTGCACCCGCGGGACGCCTGCTGAGCCCTGACCTCGAACCCAGGGCAGAGTCTTCACCGGCAATGTGGTAGACTTGGTGCATGGAGGAACCTCTCGTGACGTTCGAGGCCGAGGACTTCCGTGATCTGATCAGGCTGCTCCAGCAGCACCCGGAGTGGCAGGACGAGCTCCGCCGCTATGTCCTAAGTCACGACCTACTCGCCTTGCCGGCCGAGGTGCGGGAGCTGCGCGCCGAGATGGAGCGCTCTTTCAGCGCGCTGGCCCAGCGCCTGGCTGAGCTGACCGAGATCACCCGGGCTCACGCTACTCGCCTCGACACGATCGACGAGCGGCTCGACCGCCTCGCCGCCTCCGTCGCCGAGCTCACCGAGACGACCAGCCGCCACACCCGCAGCCTGGAGGAGTTGACCGAGATCACCCGGGCCCACGCCGCCTGGCTGGCCCGACTCGAGCGCGACGGACAGGCCACTCGACAGCAACTCGGTGCTCTCTCGGCGCTCGTCGGCGCGGGAGCGGAGGTGGACGCGGCGCGGGTTCTGCTCGATGCATTACGTGCAAGAGGCTATAAGATCCTCGGCCATCCGCAGAGTCTCAGCGTCGACGGTGAGATCGACGTGGCTGTGCCAGTGCGGGACACCAGCGGCCGAGAGCTCTGGATGCTGGTCGAGGCGAAGGCGCGGCTCCGGGCATCCGATATCCGCCAGTGGGCGCGCAAGCTCCGCCAGGCCAATTTCCACGCCCGTCTCCGAGCCGCTGGCGTGAGGGAACCGGTCAAGGCGTACGCGTTCGGCCGCATGGTCTACCAGGACACCGACAGGGCAGCGCGCGAGCACGGCATCGGCCTGCTGACCCCCTTCGGTGAGGTCGTCGAGCCGGCGTAGCGCAGCATTCAGTACAGTTCTGGTCGCTGACATGGCTTTCTCGCCGCACACGGTCCTGCAGGCGTCCGGTTAAGGTGCGTTGCCAGGAACGACCGTCATTGAAAAGGCATCGCAGTTCCTGTACAGTCACGTACCGGTAGATTCTGGAAGGGGTTCCCGCCATAGCATTACGTGTCCTGCGCGATCAACTCATCGGTCTCGTGGGGAGTTACCCAAGGAACGTCAAGCTCTTCGCGGCGTTCGAGAAGGGCTTTCTCGACCTTACCTGGGACGCTCATCTGCTGAGAGACGAGGAGCTCGATACTCTGGTCGCCGATCTCGAACACGCCATGATCGAGTATAAGGCCGGGCTGCTCGACGAGGAAGCCCTGCGAGTTCGCCTCGCCGATATCATTCACTCTGTGCCAGCGAAGGTTACCCTGGCATAGTCGACTTCTTTTCGGCTAGTCGGCTAGCCGATCGCCCTGCGAAGGTTACCAATACCTTGACCTGCCTCGCCCACTCGCCATTCACCGAATCGTGGACACTGCCCGGCGCCTGCCGGACGACGGCAGGGTCTCTCTCCCTGCCAGCCTCGCTCGATGGTCACACGGCTATCTGGCAGTAGGTGCTGAGCAAGCAGCGACAGATGCAGATTCAGAGCGTGATGACCTGATCAGGTGGGTTAGCGGCCAAAGCAGCATAGAGATCGGGGAAGCAGCCGACGCGCACGCCCTCGACTGTCCCAGTAGGCCGGCAAGAGGCCGGCTCCTGGCGGCCCTGGCCGGTGGCCGGATCGCACCAGACCGGCTGGCCCTCAGCCAAGCCGCGCTCCAGGGCGCACATGTCGCACATTATTAGCAGGATGCCCTTCTCTGCGGCCACCTTCGCCAGCCGCTCGCCGATCGGATCGCCGCGGCGGAGCACGAAAACGTTGTCGTCGAAGAAGAACATCCCGACAACCTCGACGCCGTGCGTCCCGGCCTCGAGCTGGGGCAGGACCATCTGCCCGAGCTTGTAGCTGGCAGCCCGTGGCGTGGCAAAGATGTAGGCGACTTTCATCGGACAACTCCTCTCAGCGTACGGGTACTGCTACCCATCGATCCTGGCCGGCTCGCCTGAGCGCGACCAGTCGTTCACCCACGGACCAGCAGTCGAAGCTGTCCGCGCCGAGGTGACAGCACTGCTACCAGCGCAAAGAGCGCGCTCGCCACAAGTACGATCGTGCCACCGGAAGGCACGTTCAGAAAATAGCTCAGGTAGAAGCCGATCACTGCTGAGAGAGCGCCGAACCCTGCCCCGAGCAGCGTCATCCGGTGGAACCGATCGGTTAGCAAGTACGCAGTGGCGCTCGGCGTGACCAACATGGCGACCACCAGCACGACGCCGACGGCCTGCACCGACGCCACGACGGTGATCGAGAGCAACGTCAAGAGAAAAAGCTGGAGCGCGCCTGCCGGCAGGCCAGTGGCCTCAGCGGCTACGGGGTCGAAGTTGACGAACAGCAGCTCCTTATAAAGCAGCCCGATGAGCACCAGGACCAGTCCACCCAGCCCCAGGATCACCAGCAGGTCGGACGGCCGCACCGAGAGGATGTCGCCGAAGACGTAGCTGAAGAGGTCGACCGTGTAGGTCTTGATGCCCACGCTCATCAGCACGATGCCGAGGGCGAAGATACCGCTGAAGAGGATGCCGATGGCAGTATCGGTGCGCAGGCCGACCCGCCGCTGGATCAGGCCGATCCCCAGCCCGGCCGCCACCGCCGCCATCAGCGCGCCCAGGTAGAAGACGAAGCCGGCCAGGAAGGCGACGACGATGCCGGTGAAGGCGATATGGGCCAGGGCGTCGCCGATGAAGGCGAAACCCTTGAGCACGACATACGTTCCGATCACTGCGCAGATGACGCCGATCAGCACCGCGGCCGCCAGCCCACGCAGCAGGAACCCGTAGCGTAGCGGCTCGAGCAGAAGCTCAACAAGCACTCGTGCCATCCTCCGGACTCTCGACGACGATCACCCGGTCGCCGTAGCGCAGGAGCAGTAGATGAGTATCAAAGGTCTGGTTGAGGAGCTCCTCGGTGAAGACGCGCTCGGGTGGACCGAACCCGAACATCCGCCGGTTGAGCAGGAGCACCTGGCTGAAGCGCTGCGCGACGCAGCTCAGGTCGTGCGAGGCCACCAGCGCCGTGCGCCCCTCAGCGCAGAGCTGCTCCAGCAGTTCGAAGATGAAGTGCTGCGTCGGCGCATCGACGCCACTGACCGGCTCGTCGAAGAGGAGGATACTCGGCTCCTCGGCCAGCGCGCGGGCCAGGAACACCCGCTGCCGCTGGCCGCCGGAGAGCGCGCCGATCGGTTTCTCCCGGAAATCTTGCATGCGCACCTGTTCGAGCGCCCGCTCGGCCAGCTCGCGATCCCGCGCGCCTGGCCGCCGCAGGAGCCCCAGCCGGGGATACCGGCCCATCATCACCACGTCCCACACGGTCACCGGGAAGGCCCAATCGACCGTGTGGATCTGCGGGATGTAGGCGATGTCAGGGCTGGGACGCGCGGGTCGGCCCCCGACGAGCACGCGTCCCTGCCAGGGTTTGAGCAGCCCGACGATAGCACGGAAAAGGGTCGACTTGCCCGCGCCGTTGGGCCCGATCACGCCTACCAGCGCGCCGCGCGGTACCGCGAAACTGATTTCCTGAAGCACCGGCTCGCGGTAGTAGCCGGTCGTCAAGCGATCCGCCACGATGACCAGCTCACTGGTCGTCACTGCTGATGGCTGGGGTTCCGTTTGCACCTGCATTTACTCCAGCCCTTCGACGACGTGCTCCACGTTGCGCCGCATCATGCCGATGTAGTCCTCGCCGGTCGGCGGGGTATCGCTGTACAGCTCCAGCACCTTGACACCAGTCTCGCGCGCCAAAGTTTCCGCCAGCTTCGGGTTGAACTGCGGTTCCGTGAAGATGGCCGGTACGCCTTGCTGACGAATGAGATCGACCAGTTGAGCCAGCTCCTGCGGCGAGGGCTCCCGACCCGGGCTGAGGACGATGACCCCGACCAGCTCCAGCCCGTAGTGCTCGGCGAAGTAGGGGAAGGCATCGTGGAAGGTGACCAGCTTGCGGCGTGCAGGCGGGATCCGCTGCACCTGCCCCTTCGCCCAGGCGTCGAAGGCCTGGATCTCGGCAATGTAGCGCTCAGCGTTCGTCTGGTAGGTCGACGCGCCGCCCGAGTCGACCTCCTCGAGGCTCTGCGCGATGCGACGCACGTACTCGATCGCGTAGTCGGGATCGAGCCAGAGGTGGGGGTTTCCGGCCCCGTGCTCGTGGGTGTGTTCGCCTTGCGGCGTGCTCTGACCGGGCGTGGTCTCTGGCGTGCCCTGGTGGGGCTCCTCGGGAATCGTCTGTAAGCCCTCGGCTAACTCCACCACCGGTGCTCCAGAGCCAGCGGCTGTAATCAGGTCGCCGAGCCAGCCCTCCAGCCCAAGCCCGTTGACGAAGACGACATCGGCTTCGGCGAGCGCCTGGGCATCGCGGGGCGTCGGCTGGTAGGTATGCGGGTCAGTGCCGGCGGGCACGAGCGAGCTCACCCGCACGCGGTCACCGCCGACCGCCTCGACGAGCGAGATGAAGACCGGCAGGCTGACGACCACGCGGACCTGGTTGCCGGCTGCTGGTGTGGTCGCCGGGCTGGCCTCTCGCGGCGGCGGAGCTGTCCTGCTGCAAGCGGCGAGCAGCACCGCGACAACGAGCGCGAGGAGATAGGAGCATCTCAACCGCTCTGCCATCCAACTCTCCCGTGCCATCGGCCGCTGTACCCCTTTTGGCATCCGGTTCTCCTCGCGCTCGACCCAAGAAAGATGATACCGAGTCTCAGTAAAGCGGTCAAGGGGTCACTGAGGAGACCAGTTGCTGGCAGCAGCCGTGTCCCGGGCAAGTGCCAAGGAGTTGACCTTGGGGTTCACACTGACCTCAGGCGATTGCGACTGGCGAACGCGCGGCCTGGGAAGCACTACGGCACGCCGCGCAGATGCCGAAGAGTTCCAGCCAGTGGCCGTCAATTTGGAAGCCGGTCTGGGTAACGGCGATGGCAATCAGCTCCTCAACGTTGCAGCCGTTGAAGTCCGCCACGGCGCCACAGCGCGAGCAGACGACGTGGTGACGATGATCGGCACCGGCTAGCACGTAGCGGTGCAGCCCGGAGGGGTGGTGGACACGGTCGAGCACGCCGAGCTCGACGAGGAGGTCGAGCGTGCGGAAGACCGTTGCTCGACCAGCCGCATGGCCATGGCGTTGGAGCTGACTCCAGAGCTCTTCGGCCGAGAACGACCCGGTGCGGGAGAGGACAGCACGGATGATCAGCCGGCGCGGACGGGTAACCCGCAGCCCGTATTCCTGGATCCGCGCGATGATCTCTGCTTCGGCCAACACTCGAATCTCCCCTCTGGAATTATACGAACTCCCCGTGCTGTTGCTCTTGACGATGCCCGCCACCGGCTGATCCTCTCCCGTGTGGCCGCGCTCGACCGGCTCTTGGGCGGTGCTATACTTTCCTTCAGGTATTGGCCACGCTGCCACATGGGTCCGATGCGGATCCATTGAGTACACCCCAGCGTGGCTCGTTCGCCGAAATCGGTGATGAACGCCTCTCTACGTGGACCGCTCGTCCGGCGAGTCCAGGCCGGCTACCTGTCGTTGCTGGCCGCCTGGCCCGGCTATGCCGTTGCGCTTCTGAGCGTGGCCCTCGTCAGTGTGGTCGTCGCGCTCGTCGAGCGCCGGATACTCATAGCGAACCTTTCGCTTCTCTACTTGATCGCAGTTCTCTCCACGGCGAGCGTGTTCGGCAGCGGTCCGGCCATCGCGGCGGCGGTCTTCGCGTTCCTTGCCTTCGACTTCCTGTTTGTAGAGCCCCGGTATTCGATCACTGTCGCAGATCCGGCGGAGTGGCTGGCGCTGCTCATGTTTCTGGCGACGGCCATCATCACTGGACAGCTCGCGGCGAATCAGCGTCGCCGCGCGGAAGAAGCCCGTGCGCGCGAGCGTGAAGCGGTCCTCCTCTATGACGTCCTACGCCTGATGCAGGGGCCGGAGCTCACGGCCGCCCTCCAGGCCGTGGCCACGCGTCTGCAGGCTGCATTCCACGTCGATACCGTCGGCATTGTCGTGCGTGAGGGGCCGGCCGGGAAGCCGATCCGAGTCATCGCGGGAGCCCCCGTTCCAGCAAGTGCGTTTGAGCTCATCGAGGGTCAGATGCAGGTCCTCCAAGAAGGCCCGCTCGCCCCACCGGAGCAAGTCCAGCCGACCGGGCACTGGGTCAGCATCGTTCCCCCTCGCGCTAGTCGGAGAGATCGGCCCCGGATTAGTCGATATCACATCCCGCTCAAGGCAGAGAAACGGCGCGTGGGCTCCCTCATGTTGTTCAATCTTGGACAGGAGATCCGCTTCACGCCCAGCGATAATCGCCTTCTTCTCGCGGTCGCCACGCAGCTCGCCGCCACCTTGGAGCGCGAGCACCTGCGCCGCGAGGCAACCGAGGCCGAGATCCTGCGCCGCACCGATGAGCTGAAGACTGCGCTCTTGAACGCTGTGTCGCACGACCTGCGGACACCGCTCGCTTCGATCATCGCTGCGGCGGAGAGCCTACAACAGGACGACGTCGCCTGGACCGAGGAGGAGCGGCGGGAGTTCCTGCAGATGATCGCCGACGAAGCGCGCCGGCTCGACCAGCTTGTCAGCAACTTGCTGGACCTGTCGCGAATCCAGGCCGGCAAGCTCCAGCTCGAGAAGCATTGGCGCGACATGGGGACGCTCATGACCGATGTCGTCGCCCGGCTTCGCCCCAGGCTGGCAGCGCACCGGCTGGTGACTCAGGTGCCCAACCGGTTGCCGCCAGTGCCGGTCGATGAGCTGCGGATTAGTCAGGTGCTCGTCAACTTAATTGAGAACGCAGCCAAGTACAGCCCGCCCGGAAGCACGATCACCATCAGCGCGCGCCAGGTAGGCCAGGACATCGAGGTCGCTGTGGAAGACGAGGGGCCGGGGATCCCGCTCGAGACGGCACTCCATCTCTTCGCACCGTTCTATCGGGCCGGCGGCGACGGCGCCCGCCCGCAGGGCACTGGGCTGGGGCTGGTGATCGCCAAGCACCTCGTCGAAGTCCACGGCGGCCGGATCTGGGCTGAGAACCGGCCGAGTGGCGGTGCCCGCTTTGCCTTCACGATCCCGTTGGCCGAGCACGAGCACCCCGTGCCCACCCCAGCGGAGTCTACGCCATGAGTTCAGCCCTCGGCGTTCGTATCCTCATCGTCGACGACGAACCAGCCATCCGCCGTGTGCTGCGCGTAAACCTCGAGCATCACGGCTTCCATGTCGAGACCGCTGCCGACGGCCGTACGGCTCTCAACCTGGCGGCTCGCTGGCATCCAGATCTCATCCTGCTCGATCTGGGCCTGCCTGACCTCGATGGGCTCGACATCGTCAAAGCCGTGCGAGCCCGCTCGAATGTGCCGATCATCATCCTCTCGGTGAGAAGCGCCGAGCGCGAGAAGGTCGCGGCGCTCGACCTGGGTGCAGACGATTACCTGACCAAGCCGTTCGGCATCGCGGAGCTTTTGGCACGCATCCGGGTCGCCCTGCGCCATGCAGCCCGTCTCTCACAGGGCACCGCTCCGCTCGTGCGCGCGGGCGAGATCGAAGTTGATCTCGAAGCCCGGCGCGTCACCGTACAGGGTCGCGAGGTGCGCCTCACACCGACAGAGCACGAGCTCCTCAAGGTCTTCCTCGCACACCCCAACAAGGTTCTGACCGACCACTTCCTGCTCCAGCAGGTCTGGGGGCCAGAGTTCAGACACGCCGATCACTACCTGCATGTCTACGTGGCCCGCCTGCGCAAGAAGCTCGAGCCAGACCCCCAACAGCCACGCTACATCCGGACCGAGCCCGGGGTCGGCTACCGCTTTACAGTTGACGACCTCGAGGTACCCGCGCGTTGAGCCAGCATTGAGGGTCTCCGACTCGACGTTGAGGACTTTTTGAGCTGGCCAGCACTATGCTCCCATCGGTACTCGGGCAGGAGACGTTGCCCGAGGCTGAGGAGGCAAGGGAAATGCTGGCCAGCGAGCCACCGCGCTTCCAGAAGGTCTTGCTCATCGAGGACGATCCAGCGCTTTGCCAGATCTTCACACGCAATCTCGAGCGCCGGGGCGTGACCGTTCGCGTCGCGCACTCGACGGAAGAGGCGCTGGGCCTGCTCGCTGAGTGGCATCCGGACCTGCTCCTCCTCGACGTGAGCTTGCCAGGCCGTACGGGCTGGGACCTGCTCCGAGCCCTCCGGTCGTCGGGGCAGATCATCCCTACGGTCATCATCTCAGCGGTTCCACCCTCACAGCGGCGCATCGAGGAGTTCCGGCCGCTGGCCTATCTCCTCAAGCCATTCCCCCTCGAGGCGTTGCTGCGCCTCGTCACCGGCCGGCCGGAGGAGGACGCCTCAACCACGGTCGGAGGGGAGGAAACGGCCGGTGGGTGATCTCGCGTTCATCCTTGCGACCGTCGCGTTCTTCGCACTGGCGCTGGGTTACGTGCTGGCCTGCGAGCGCCTCTCGCGGGAGTCTCACTGATGCAGTGGGAATGGCTCATCGGCACAGTCATTGCGGTGGCTCTCGCAATCTACCTGGGCTACGCGCTCATCCGGGCCGAGCGATTCTGAGGAGATGTGCGATGCGGCGCCACTGGCGAAGGCATCGAGACGTACCGTCTGTCGAGCGCTCGGTCGCCCTCAGCCGCTGGATCACCGACATGCGCGTCTGCTGCGCGCTGCTTGCCGAGACGAACTCGAAAACGATCTTTGGCGTGTCGCTGACGCTTCCTCTCGGGGGCGCGGCAGATGAGGCCCTGGCAGTGATGCGTTACGGTGAACGACTGGCCCACGCGCATGGTCTGCATACCCGGTGGGCACTGCAGGACAGCACGCTCACGCTGTGGTTGGATCGAGGACACAGCGCGCCGAGGCCCGCTCAACGTGGAGGTGCCGGATGAGCGTTCCCCACGCGCTACAGATCCTTACCTTCGTGGTGCTCATCTCCGCGCTGACGAAGCCGCTCGGAGCCTATATGGCCCGCGTTTTCCTGGGGGAGCGCACCGCACTCAGCCGCGTCCTCTCACCGCTCGAGCGGGCTATCTACCGGCTGTGCGGCATCGATGCGGCCGAGGAGCAGCGCTGGACGGGCTACGCTGCGGCGGCCCTGCTCTTCAACCTCGCAGGGATGGTGCTGCTCTACCTTCTGCAGCGGCTGCAAGGGTTTCTCCCGCTTAACCCGCAAGGCTTCGGCCCCGTGGCGCCTGACCTCGCCTTCAACACGGCTGCCAGCTTCTCGACCAACACGAATTGGCAGGCATACGCTGGCGAGAGCACCATGAGCTATCTCACCCAGATGGCCGGGCTAACCGTCCAGAATTTCGTCTCGGCAGGCACCGGCATCGCCGTGGCCGTGGCGCTCATCCGGGGCCTGGCCCGCCGCTCAGCGGATACCATCGGCAACTTCTGGGTCGACCTGGTGCGCGCCACCCTCTACGTGCTGCTGCCCATCAGCGTGGTCGTGGCCCTGTTCTTCGTCTCGCAGGGGATACCGCAGAACCTGAACCGGTATGTCCAGGCGACGACGCTGGAAGGCACGCCCCAGCTCATTGCCCAAGGGCCGGTGGCCAGCCAGGAAGTAATCAAGCTTCTCGGCACGAACGGTGGAGGGTTCTTCAACGCCAACTCTGCCCATCCCTATGAGAACCCGACGCCGCTGACCAATCTGCTGGAGATGCTTCTGATCTTTGCTATCCCGGCCGGGCTCACCTACACCTTCGGCCGGATGGTCGGCGACACTCGCCAGGGCTGGGCTGTCTGGGCGGCTATGGCTGCCCTGTTCCTTGCCGGACTGGTGGTCGCGCTCCTGACCGAGCAGGCTGGGAATCCCCTGTTTGCCCAGTTCGGGATCGATCAATCGGCCTCGAACCTCCAGCCCGGCGGCAACCTGGAGGGCAAGGAGGTGCGGTTCGGCATCGTCGCCTCGGTTCTGTTTGCCGTGGTCACCACGGCGGCCGCTTGTGGAGCTGTCAACACCATGCACGACAGCCTCTTACCTCTGACTGGGGCAGTGACACTGTTCAACATGCAGCTTGGCGAGGTGGTCTTCGGCGGCGTCGGTGCGGGACTTTACGGCATCCTGATCTTCGCGCTTCTGGCAGTGTTCATCGCTGGCCTGATGGTCGGCCGTACCCCCGAGTACCTCGGCAAGAAGATCGAGAGCTTCGAGATGAAGATGGCGATGCTCTTCGTGCTTGCCGGGGCGGCCTCTATCCTGATCTTCACCGCCTGGGCCAGCGTGGCTCCCTATGGGGTCGGCAGCATTCGCAACCCCGGGCCACATGGCTTCAGCGAGATCCTCTACGCCTACAGCTCGGGCACTGGCAACAACGGCTCGGCCTTCGCCGGCCTGAATACCAACACGGCGTTCTACAACGTAACCATTGCCCTGGCCATGCTGGTTGGCCGCTTTCTCATGATGGTGCCGGTTCTGGCTATCGCTGGCTCGCTGGCACGCAAGCCGCGGGTGCCGCCCAGCCTCGGCACCTTCCCGACCGACGGGCCGCTCTTCGTCAGTCTTCTGGTGGGAACAGTACTGATCGTGGGGGCGCTCAACTTCCTCCCAGCCCTGGCGCTGGGCCCAATCGTCGAGCACCTCCTCTTGACCGCTGGCCACACCTTCTGAATCGATAGCGCGAAACGCGAGAGGGAGACTATGCGGGTCAACGACCGGCAACCAGCGGGCGACAGTGAAACCGAGGGACGAGGGACCGTGGTGCGGCCACCCCGGACGGTACCTGCGCGGGACGCCGACCCGACGCGTGGGCTCGAACCCCCGCTTGTCCGCACGCCCGAGACCGACGAGATGAAGGAGCTCTTGCAGCGTCGGCTACGGGGTACGAGCCCCTGGTCAGGAAAGCTCCTGCGGCGCGCTCTGCGCGATGCGGTGACCAAACTCGACCCGCGGCACCTCGTGGCCAACCCGGTCATCTTCGTCGCCGAGATTGGGGCGGCGCTGACCACCGCGGTAACGCTCGCGCAGCTCGCGTCGCCGGGTCCGGGGCGTGGTTTCGGGGTGAGCTTCGGGATCCAGGTCAGCCTCTGGCTCTGGTTCACCGTGCTCTTCGCCAACTTCGCCGAGGCGCTGGCCGAGGCGCGCGGCAAGGCTCAGGCCGAAACCCTCCGCGCGACGAGGAAGGAGACGCCTGCCCGCCGGCTTAGCGACGGCCGTGAAGAGATCGTCCCTTCGTCCCGGCTGCGCAAGGGCGACATCGTGCTCGTGCGCGAAGGGGAGATCATCCCCGGTGACGGCGAGGTGATCGAGGGGATCGCCTATGTCAATGAGGCGGCCATCACCGGCGAGTCGGCCCCAGTTCTCAAGGAGCCGGGTACCGACATCCGCTCGGGGGTGACGGCCGGCACCCAGGTGGTAAGCGACTGGCTCAAGATCCGCATCACCGCGGACCCAGGGGAAAGCTTCCTCGACCGGATGATCGCGCTGGTCGAGGGCGCCCGGCGCCAGAAGACGCCCAATGAGATCGCCCTCACGATCCTGCTGGTGGGGCTGACGCTGATCTTCCTCCTCGTGGTGGCCACCCTCGAGCCGTTCGCGATCTACGCCGGTAACCCGGTGTCGACCGTCGTACTAGTGGCCCTCTTCGTCTGCCTGATCCCGACGACGATCGGAGGGTTACTCGCAGCGATCGGCATCGCTGGCATGGATCGCGTCGCCCGCTTCAACGTGCTGGCCCTCTCGGGCCGCGCGGTGGAGGCGGCCGGCGACGTGGACGTCATCCTGCTGGACAAGACGGGCACGATCACCTACGGGAACCGACTGGCGGCCGAAATCATCCCGGTGAACGGCGCCTCGCTGCTGGACGCCCTCATCGCGGCCCGCCAGTCGAGCCTAGCCGACCAGACACCCGAGGGGCGGAGCCTGCGAGCGCTCGCCGAGCAACTGGGGGCTCCGTCGGAAGATGGGCTCGCGCCAGACGCCGAGGTGATCCCCTTCACCGCTCAAACACGCCTGAGCGGCGTGCGCCAGAACGGCCACGAGTATCTCAAGGGCGCGCCGGAGGCCGTCCTCGCTAAGGTGGGCGAGGACGCGCCGCCCGACCTGCGCGTCCAGGTGGAGCGAATCGCCCGCGAGGGCGGCACCGCGCTGGCACTGGCACTCGATGGTCGTGTCGTCGGGGTCGTCTACCTCAAAGACACGGTCAAGCCCGGCCTGCGCCAGCGGTTCGAGAACTTCCGCCGGATGGGCGTGCGGACGATTATGATTACCGGCGACAACCCGCTCACTGCCGCGACGATCGCTCGCGAGGCCGGTGTCGACGACGTCGTCGCCGAGGCCACGCCGGAAGACAAGATCCGCGTCATCCGCGAGCAACAGGCGCAGGGGCACGTCGTGGCGATGACCGGTGATGGCACTAACGACGCACCGGCGTTGGCCCAGGCAGATGTGGCGCTGGCAATGAACTCCGGAACTGCGGCAGCCAAGGAAGCTGCCAACCTGGTCGATCTCGATTCCAATCCAACCAAGCTGCTCGAAGTCATCGCTCTGGGCAAGCAACTGCTCATCACCCGCGGCGCTATCACGACGTTCTCGATCGCGAACGACGTGGCGAAGTACTTCGCCATCATCCCCGCTCTGTTCGCCGGGGCTTATCCCCAGCTTGACCGGCTCGACGTCATGCGACTCAGTTCGCCGGAGAGCGCGATCCTCTCGGCGGTCATCTTCAACGCGCTCATCATCGTCGCGCTGGTACCGCTGGCGCTCCGGGGCGTTAGCTACCGCCCAGCCCCAGCGGCTGAGCTGCTGCGGCGTAATCTCCTCGTCTATGGCGCCGGGGGGATCGTTGCGCCGTTCATCGGGATCAAGCTCATCGACCTCATCATTACAGCCCTGGGGCTAGCCTAAGAAGGGGGAGGCGTCATGCAGCTTGCCCGGCACCTGCGGCGCTCCGTTCTTATGGTGCTCCTCCTCACAGTGCTGACCGGCCTGGCCTACCCGCTGGCGATCACCGGCATCGCCCAGGTCCTCTTCCCTTATCAGGCGAATGGCAGCCTGATCCGCGATGCCAGCGGCAACGTCATCGGCTCAGAGCTCATCGGGCAGATGTTCACCCGCCCGGAGTACTTCCACCCGCGGCCATCAGCAGCGGGTCAGGGATACGATGCGGCATCTTCCGGTGGATCGAATCTCGGCCCGACGAACCAGGACCTCGTCGATACCGTCGAGGAGCGCGCGGCTGCGTATCGGAGAGAGAACGGCCTAGCACCCGATGCACCGGTGCCAGTGGACGCGGTGACCGCTTCGGGCAGCGGACTCGACCCGCACATCAGCCCGGCCAATGCCTATCTCCAGGTTCCGCGGGTCGCGCGGGCACGCGGACTCCCAGAAGAACAGGTACGGGCCCTCGTCGATCGCTACACTGAGGGCCGCACCTTCGGCATGCTTGGTGAGCCGCGAGTCAACGTCCTGAAGTTGAACCTGGCGCTGGATAGAGGGCAGTAGCCCCGAGTGGGTAGACCGGTGGGTAGAGTGGGCAAGCGGCCCAGCCACTCCTCAGAGTGTGGCCACGCGTGAGATCGCTCGGCCGAGGTCGTATGCGCCGCCCATCGAGGAAGGAGAAACTGAAAGCTGGTTGAGACCATGGGACGAGCGAGCGACGATGAGCGCCCGACTGCGGAAGAGATGCTCGAACGTCTCCGGCGCGAGGGCGGGGCCGGCGCGCGCGGTCGACACCGCATCTACCTCGGGATGGCTCCAGGGGTGGGAAAGACCTACGCTGCGCTCCTCGACCTCCACCAGCTCGCGAGCGAAGGCGTCGACGTCGCCATCGGCTACGTCGAGACCTACGGCCGGCCGAGGACAGCGGCGCTCGTGCAGGGGCTCGAGGTCGTGCCGCGGAGGCGGTGCCCGTATAAGGGGGTCACCGTCGAAGAGATGGACCTCGACGCCGTTCTGGCCCGGCGGCCGACGATCGTGCTGGTCGATGAACTCGCGCACACGAATGTGCCGGGCTGTACGAAGCACGAGAAGCGCTGGCAGGACGTCGTCGAGCTCCAGGAGCATGGGATCACTGTCTTCAGCACACTGAACGTTCAGCACATCGAGAGTCTCGCCGACATCGTCGAGGCGATCACCGGGGTACAGGTGCGCGAGCGAGTCCCAGACTGGGTCGTCGACCAGGCCGACGAGGTGATCTTGGTTGACCTTACGCCAGGCGAGCTGCGCGAGCGCTTGCGACGGGGGGAGGTGTACCCGCGGGAGCGCGCCCAGTTGGCACTTCAGCGGTTCTTTCGCGAAGGAAACCTCACGGCGCTCCGCGAGCTCGCGCTCCGAAGAGTTGCAGCTCACGTCGAGGAAAATCTCGAATCGTACATGCGGCAACATCGGGTCGAGACCGTGTGGCCCGCCGGCGAGCGCGTCATGGTTGCGGTCGATGCACACCGGCGGTCGCAGCACCTCCTGCGCCGCGGATGGCGACGCGCGCAGAGTTCACAGTCCAGCCTCCTCGCCGTCTTCGTCGAGACACCTGCGTGGGAGCGAGCCAGCCCACAGCAACGTCGCCAGCTTGAAGACAACCTGCGTTTCGCCGAAGACCTGGGCGCAGAGGTGTTGCGGATCCGGGGCTCGAAGGTCGCCGAGACGCTGGTTCAGGTCGCGCGAGAGAAGAACGTCGCTAGCATCGTCATCGGGCGTCCACATGCGAGCGCCCTTCACCGTCTCCTCTTCGGCTCCATAGTCGACACGCTTATCCGCCTAGCACAGGATATCGACGTGCTGATCGTCGCCCACCACGAGCCCACCTCCTGTTAGACTGACTTACGCTAGATCTGAGCTCTTCACTGGACAGTTAGGATATACTCATCGCAGCGCGGATCTGAGCATTTCCTGGCGGCTCGTCGCAAGACACCGTTCGGGCTCCAGACCCTGATGGCAGGCTTCAGGATGAGCTGGCAACGGAGAGGAACACGAGATGCAGATCGAGCTCGGCAAGCCGGTCGTCAGCAAGGACGGCGAGCGCGTGGGTCGTGTCGACCGGATTGCGCTTGACTACGACACGCATGAGGTCAAGCAGATCATCGTTCACCAGGGAATCCTGCTCACGCGCGATCGAATCGTCGACCGCGACCTGATCGAGCGGGTCGACCCAGACGGCACTGTTCGGCTTGTGGTTACAGCAGCGGAGGTCGAGCGGCTGCCGGAATTCGTAGAGGCGGAGTTCATCCACCCAACGGAGGATGACCTGCGCTCGCTGCCATATCTGCTCCCAGGAATCCCAGGCGCCACTGGCCCAGCAATCCTCTGGGCACCGCCAGCCCCCCGGCAACCGGTAGCCGAGCTACCGTACCACGAGTTCGATGCGGCTACGAGCGGTCTGTTCAGCCCAGCGGTACCTCCGGAGGCGGTGCTCGAGGTGGAATCCAACCTGCCAGAGGACACGCTTTTGATCAGCCGTGGCACCGACGTCCTCGACCGGGAGGGGGAGAAGGTCGGAGTCGTCGACGAGGTGGAGACAAACGAGGACGGTGAAGTGGTCGCCTTCGTCGTCCGGGCCGGCCTGCTCTTCCGTCACGATATTCGGGTCCCGATCGACTGGGTGTCGTCGATTACGGAGAAGGCGGTACACCTGCGGCTGAGCGCGCAGGAGATCGAATCGCAGGGTCAGCCGAGCTGAGATCCCGGCGTCCGCACGCTACTCTGCGGGAGCGAGCATCGGCCACTCGGGGCTGAAGAGCCTCTGATTCGGGCTGAAAAGCGGCCAGCATGTGCCAGCGGCAGCCGCTGGTTCGGGCCGATAGTTGATCGGATTCTGCCGCTCTCGTTGTCCTCTTCTCCGCCACCCGCAGGCAACGGGTATGGCGGCGAAGCGGTATCGGCCGATGTGAAACGTTACAGCATCGCGAGGGTTTCCTCTGAGATGCCTTGACCGATATCATGGGGAGAGTCGGAGTCATCACTGCCGGTACTAGAGTACCTATGCCAGGCAGGAAATCCGTTGTATATTCATCTGCAATAGGTGCTGATATTTGTAGTGCGAAGAGACTTGTCCCATGCTTATTCGAGCACCTTCCCGCTTCTCGCGCAGCTTGCTGAGGCGCGTGCGCGGTCAGTCGCTGGTCGAGTTCGCGCTGGCCCTCCCGCTCCTGGTGCTCCTCGTCGCGATGGCCGCGGACATCGGCCGCGCCTTCACCGCCTACATCGAGCTGGGCAACATGGCGCGCGAGGGTGCCCGCTACGGCGCCATCTCGCCCGCGACGGCCGTCGACTCGGCCGGGATCCGCAATGCCGCCATCGGCGAGGGAGCCACCATCTTCGGCATGACTCCGACCATCCAGAGCACGGCGGGGACAGAGACAAGGAACTCGCAGTCCTACATGTACGTGACGGTCACCGCGCGGCTCGACTTCGAGCCGTTCGTCCAGTTCCCACCGATCCCAGCCACGATCCCGATCAAGCGCGAGGTCACGATGATGGTGCTGCGATGATGTGCCGTCACCGCGACTCCCACCGCCATGCTGGACAGAACTTGGTCGAGTTCGCTCTCGTCATCCCGATCTTCCTGTTGTTCCTGTTCGGGACGGTCGAGTTCGGCTGGCTCCTCTACATCGATCACCAGGTGACCAACGCGGCGCGCGAGGGCGCCCGCTGGGCTGCCGTCCACGGCACGCGCTGCGAGACAGCCCCACCCTGCCAGCTCGCCACGACCGATCTCGTCCGGCAGCAGATCCTCGACCGGGTGACCCTGCCCGACCCCGACGCGCTGGGCGTGGCCCTCCAGGTCGTCAACGACACGAACGGCAACGGCAAACCCGACCCCGACGAGCGAGTCCGCATCCAGGTCAGCTACCCGTTTCGCCCGCTGATCGGCTACGCGCTCCCGGTCGTTGAGGTGAACCTGAGCGCGAGCAGCACCATGCGTGTGCACTACTGAGCGATCAGATTTCGAGTTCAGCGTGGTTTTCGAGGAGTGAGGCATGGTTCGGGAAGGTCACCACCGATTCGAAGGGCAAGTGCTCGTCCTGATGGCAATCAGCATGGTCGTCATGCTCAGCTTCACCGCCCTCGCCGTGGACGTCGGGCACCTGCTGGGGGCGCGCCGCACGGCTCAGAACGCCGCCGATGCCGCCGCGCTGGCGGGCGCGCGCCTGCTGCTGGTTGGCCGCAGTGATCCGGAAATCCAGGCAGCTGTCGCCGACTATGCCGCCCGTAATCTCACCGAGAGTGTGAGGATTACGGACAGCAGGGTTGAAATCGACCGCGCGGCCAAGACGGTGCGCGTGCGCCTGACAACCGACGTGGAGCGCTTCTTCATCGGCGCCGTCTATACGGGTGACTGGGAGGCGAGTGCGCAGGCCGTGGCCAAGGTTGGCACCGAGCCGGGCGACTACGCGCTGCTGGCGCTGGATGAGAACAATCCCACGGCGATCAACCTGATCGGCAACGTCGATCTCCACGTCGTCGGTGGTGGCGCGATGTCGAACGGCGGGATGCGATGTGTGGGCAACGGTGCACTCCGCGCCGACAGCACGGTCGATGCACACCTGGTGCCCGGCTTTTCGCAGACCGGAAACTGCCAGTTCCAGGGCACACAAGGTCGAAACGGCGGCATGCCGGTGGTTGAGGATCCGTTACGGGATGTGCCTGCGCCTCCCCGGCCCACGGTGCCAGCCCTGGTCAACCCCGCCGTGGTCGACCCACCCTACCCGTGCAACGACCCAGCTCCCTGGAACTTTACGCCAGGACGCTATCGCCAGAACGTGAGCTGCCCGCAGCAGGAGAATGGGGATCTCACCTTCCAGGCGGGCACCTACCGGTTCGAGCGCGCCGTGAGCTATACCGGTAACCGTACTGTGACGCTCAACCCTGGCTTCTACCAGTTCGACTCCGGCTTCTCCGTCACCGGCAACGCCACGCTCGTGCTCCACCCGGGCACGTATGTGTTCCGGGGCGGGGCGTTCAGCATCACCGGCAACGCCACTGTGCGCCTGCTCTCCGGGCAGTACAACTTCTTCTTCATCAACAGCTCGTTCGTGAATACTGGTAACGTCCAGCTCAGCGGAACATCGCCAGGCCAGATCAGCTTCTACATGCAGAACAGCGACTTCGCAACGACCGGCAACAGCAACACCACGCTGTTCCCCGGCCTCTACTACTTCGACGGCGGCACGTTCCGCCTCCAGGGCAACCAGACGATCGTCGGGCAGGACGTGCTCTTCTACCTGGCGAACGGTGCCCGGATGGACGTGGTGGGCAACACGTCCTATCGTCTCGCTGGCTCGACCACGCCGCTGTACCCCGGCATGCAGCCTGGCCTGACAATCTTTCAGGAACGCGGCAATACCTCGACGTTCCGGATGGTCGGCAACAGTAGAACGTTCATCCAGGGGATCGTCTATCTTCCTGACGCCGCGCTCGAGCTGAGCGGCAACGCCTCCGGCACCTGGGCCGAGGGCCAGCTCATCGTCGACCAGCTTCGGAACAACGGTAACACCGACGCCGAGGTCAGGTACAAGAAGTACGTCGACATCGAGTTGCCGGCCGTCTGGCTGGTCGAGTAGCGGAGAGCCGGGCAGCGCCGGTCGCCGCGGCTGAATCCATGTGTCTTTGCCACTGGCAGCTCGAGGCGAGGACAGTGCCGCGCGGTTACACCCTTCGTCGCAGCGCCCGCCGGCAGAGATCGAGGCCGTGCTGACCCGCACCATTGTGCGCAGTGAGCTACAGACTCTTTCTCCACCCTTGCCCCCAGGAGTCAGCCCGTCGAGTCGGATGTCGCGACCGATGGACATCACGCACGCGTGGACGGCCACTCGCCTGCGCCTCCTGCCCTCCGGAGGCTTCGCCTGGGGCTGGCCCGGTTTTGGGAGGCGTCGCTGAGCCACGTATCCTGCTGGAGGTTAGTGGGAGGCTCAGTAGGCTCCCCGGCCGGTAAGGACGACCGGCACGGTGCGGAGCATCAGTTTAATATCCAGCCAGGGCGACCAGTGCTCGGCGTAATACAGGTCGAGCCGCACCATCTCGTCGAAGCTGAGGTCGCTGCGCCCGTTGACCTGCCACAAGCCGGTCAAGCCGGGTGTCACCATCAACCGCTGCAGGTGCCAATCCTGATACTCAGCCACCTCCGCGGGTACTGGTGGTCGGGGCCCGACCACGCTCATCTCGCCCTTGAGCACGTTGAAGAACTGGGGCAACTCGTCCAGGCTCGTGCGGCGCAGGAAGCGGCCGACCCGGGTCACACGGGGATCGTCGCGCAGCTTGAAGAGCAACGCGCTGCGGCCGTACGCCTGCTGGAGCACCGGCTGCTGCTGCTCCGCTCCATCCACCATCGAGCGGAACTTGTACAGGGTAAAATGCCGCCCGCCCTTGCCCACGCGCGTCTGCCGGAAGAAGATCGGCCCCGGCGAGTCGAGCTTGATCGCCAGCGCGATCAACGCCATCAGCGGCGCGGCCACGATCAGCACCACCAGCGAGATGACGACATCCATCGCACGCTTGATCCCATAGTTCCAGCCTCGGATCTGGCCTTCCTTAATCCCGATCAGCGGGAGGCCGGCCACCTCGCTGATCTGCACACGGTCGAGCGCGAGCTCGAACAGGTCGGGCACGAGCGAGAAGGCGACATCGAGCTCGCGGCACTGTTCGACGATCTCCAGGATCTGGTCGTGGTGCGCGGGCGGCAATGCCACGATCACCTCGTCAATCTGGGCTGCGCGCACGATCTCGGTTACCTGACTGAGATTACCGAGGTAGGGCGGATGAACCACGCGTCGCTCGGTCGCCAGGGCGAGTTCCTCTGCAGGTGGCTGCACGTCGGCGAACCCGATTACCCGATAGCCGAGGCGAGGATGGTTGTACAGGTACTGCATGATCTTCTGGCCGGCCGGGCCAGCACCGACGACCAGCACTCGGTCGACGCCGATACCGCGTGCCCAGAGTTGGGCCTTCAGCCAGCGACCCAGCAGGCGCTCGCCGATCAGCAACGCGATCATCAAGACCCAGGCATAGATGAAGATCAGGCGCGAGGGTGAGAAGCGCAGCAGGAAGCTGTACAGGATGACGACGGCCGTGGCCGTCGTCGCGCCGCTGGCGATGATCGAGCTCTCGTCCAGGAGACTCGTCCACCGCGGTAAGCGGTACAGGCCACGCACGGCGAAGATGCCCAGCGCAGCAACGACAAGCAGCACGACCTTGTCGAGGAAGGTGCCGAGCGGTTGGATGAACGCCTCCGGCACGTCACCGCCGAGTTCGGCCTGGTAGCGCAGTACGTGCGCCAGCCAGAACGCGACGGCAATCAACCCGGCATCGATGGCCACCTGGACGACGCGCGGAATCCGGAGCGCAACTTTGGAGCGGCCGTGACCAGGAGTGATGACAGCGGTTCCCTTGCCAGCCGTATCCCTTCCCCCGCCCCCATGCTTCAGCGCTGCCATGCGAGTGCTCATCTCCTCGATGACGACGTTTCCCCCGAGGCAACGCCCGCTGGCGTAGTATGGTGCAGCGAAAGCCACGACGTCAACCCGTCCCGCAGGCGATAGCTCATTCTACCGCGATCGTACGCAGGAATCCAGTCGCACGTCGGAACCGCGGTACAGCTTGCCGTGCAACACCGCGCGGCGTTCGGCAACGTGCGTCAGCGTGGCGAGGCAGGGATACCTGGGAGTCATCCCACCGAAGGACTACACTCGCTCTAGCCAGAAATACCCGGGAGCTCGCTCCCCCAGCCATAGGTACCAGGGGGCGAGGGGAAAGTGCGGCTGTGTTAGGATTTCTAGCGAGCGTTTCGCGGAGACGAGCATCAGTGCAGGCATGACGATGGAGCGACTCTGGACACCCTGGCGACTACGCTATGTAGCGGGCGACGTGCACCATGACGGCTGCATCTTCTGTACCAAGCCCGCCGCTGGTGACGACGTGGAGAGCCTGATCCTCTACCGGGGTGAGACTGCATACCTGATCATGAACCTCTTCCCGTACAACACTGGGCACGTGATGGTGGTTCCGTTCGCGCACGTCGCCGAATTGAACGAACTCGACCCGGCGGCGAGCGCTGAGCTGTTCAGCCTCCTGCCGTGGATCACCGAGGCGCAGCGTCGCGCCCTGCGCTGTGACGGGTTCAATATCGGGCTCAACATCGGGGCGGTCGCTGGCGCCGGTATCAGCGACCACCTGCACATCCACGTGGTGCCGCGCTGGCAGGGGGACGCGAACTTCATGCCGATCCTCGCCAATACGATGGTCTTGCCCGAACTGATCCCGGTCACCTATGCCAAGCTGCGGGCCGAGCTCGAGCTCTCCGCCCTCGTGCGGGGCGAAGGCGATCCGGCTGTCCCGCAGGTAGGGGCGATCGTTCTCCTGGAGGGCCACACCAAGGTCGCCCTCCGCCGCGCTTCGGACGGCTCGATCGTCCTCCCCAAGGGGCACCTGGAGCCGGGCGAGCCAGCCTACCGGGCCGCTTTGCGCGAGGTGCACGAGGAGATGGGGCTGCGCGGGCAGGTGATCGGCTGGGCCGGGACGCTGCGTTTTGACGCTGGGGGCCGGGAGCGGCTGGTCGCCTACCTGATCGTGTCTGCCGAGCCGGAGCCGAGCTTCGAGCGGCATCTCGAGACCGACACGATGCTGCTCGAACCAGCCGACGCAGCCCTCGCGCTGACCCATGAGCCGGCCCGTGCGCTGCTACGCACGGCCCTCGGCCGGCTCGGCCTCCCGGTGGGAGCCGCCCGATGAGCCGGTACCGATGGGTAGCGGCGCTGGCTTCCCTGGCGCTCGCCGCGCTGGCCGGCCTGCCCGCTGTGACCGGGCGCCAGGTCGGCGCTGCGGCACAGCCGGTCTGCCTGGCGCTGGGTGACTCGCTCAGCGCCGGGATCGGCACGACGCTGCCTCGCAAGCGCGCCTATCCGCGGCTCGTCTGCGACCTGCTGGCTCAGAAGACGGCCCGGACGACCCGACTCGTGAACCTCGCCGTGCTAGGTGAGACGACCTCGTCCTTCCTCCAGGGTGACCAGCTCGCTCGCCTCCGTGATGAGGTGGCACGTCTTCGCTCGCAACAGGCCGAGATCCGTGCCGTGATGTTCAGCCTAGGAGGCAACGACTTGCTCGAGCTGCTCGACGCGTCTCCCGAGGAACGCCAGGCCGGGCTCGATCGCTTTCGTCAAGCCTATCCGGCGGCGCTCGCCGCTGTCCGAGACGTGCTTGGCCAGGAGTCGTCCCTCGTCGTGACGACGGTGTACGATTTGAGCGAGGGGGATCCCTCCGCCGTACAGACTGACGCCTGGTGGGTGGCCCAGTTCAACGCGGTTATCCGCGAGGCAGCGGCCCGGTACGGTGCGCGTGTGGCTGATCTGGAGCCGGCGTTTCGGGGTCATCTCCAGGAGTGGACGTGGTACCCTGCCGATGTGCACCCGACGAACGCGGGGCACGAGGAGATTGCCCGGCTTGTCTGGCAAGCGCTCGGCATCGATACTGAACCGCCCAGCGTGCAGATCGAGCGGCCGGTGGCGGGGCCGCTGGCGCGACGCTTCGCCACGGTGCGAGTGCAGGCGACCGACGACGTCGGCGTCGCGCGCGTCGAACTGCTGATAGGGGATCGACCGCCGGTCGAGCTCCGGTATCACCCTGAGCAGCATGTCTGGCTGGCGCTGTGGGACAGCGCCGGTGCCACCGCGCAGACGACCCTCCTCGTCAGGGCGTACGACGTCGCCGGCCACGTTGGGGAAGCGCACGTGACGGTTATTCCGTTCGGAGGCACCCCATGACCGACCGGTTCAACGCCTCGGGGCTGGCGACGACGGATGAGTACGACCTGCTGGGGCGGCTGGGCGTCTTCACGCTCTCCGACCTTCTCCAGATGCTGAGCTTTCTTCGCAAGACCGGCACGCTCACGCTGATCCAGGGCTGGAACACGCGAACCATCACCTTCGAGCAGGGCAACATCACGTACGTGGCAGCCGGCTCGCGCTTGCCGAGCATCCCGGATCTCCTGATCCGCACAGGCAAAGTCGAGCTCGCGCACCTGGAAGAGCTGCGGCGCCGTGGCATCCGCACCGAGGACGCGATCATCCGCCACCTCAAGGTCACGCGGACGATCACCGATGCCGACCTGGAGGCCTGCCAGGAGCAGCTCTTGGAAATCTCGATTTACACGCTCTTTCTCTGGCGGAATTGCCGTTTCACGTTCAAGTCGGGCCACTGTGTCTACGAAGGCGGGGTACCGGTCAGCATCGACAGCATGCACCTGATCATCGAGGGCACGCGCCGGGTCGACGAGTGGATCGAGATCAGCCCGGTCGTGCCGTCGGTCTACGTGATCTTCCGGCGGCGCATGCCGATGCCGATCGAGCCAACGCCCGAGGAGCTCCTGCCGGTCTTCCGGCTCGTCGATGGCCAGCGCGACGTGGCCACCATCGCGCGCGAAGCCGGCATTACCCAGTTCCAGGCTGCCCGTGCCCTGTATCACCTCGCCCGCGGCGGCTACGTGGAAGCGGTGCCGCCGAACCGCGAGAAAATCATCGAGCTCTTCACGCTCGCGGTCGAGTCGATCTACCTCAAGCTTATCCTCTTCGACTACGCGCGTATCGCGCTCGAGTTCGAGAACCAATTGAACCGCTTCGCTCTTCAGCACGGACTGCGCGTACGCATGGCCTCGGGCCGAGTCATCAAGACCGACCGCGATACCCGCCTCTCGGCGACCGAGCTGATCGACCTCTACAAGCTGTTCATCGCGATCCAGAACAACAAGTTTTCAAAGATGTTCGAGCCAGTTGTGGCCCAGGGACTCATGGAAGGGTTGTACCGCCACGCCGACCCGGAGCTGCAGCAGATGCTGCGCATGTACGAGTTCTACGAGATCGAGGGTCTGCTGCTGCTCGACATGCTCCGCGAGCCGCGCCAGCAGCCGCCCCGCCGCGATCGGCGGCGTACCGGTTATCCCCCATCGACACCGTAGAGGCGGATACCCGGCCGCGCTCCGCGTTTACCCGACACCGCCTGGATAGGCCGCCAACCCGGCCGCCAGGATCTCGACCGCCCGCACCAGCGTCTCTGGCCCGTGCACCAGCGCCAGCCGCACCTCGGTACTGCCGGCTCCAGGCGTGGCATAGAAGTTGCGCATCGGCGTGAGCATCACCGTCTCGCCCCCGTACGCGAACCCGGCCAGGAGCCAGGCGGCGAAGTGCTCGGCGTCGTCCACCGGTAGACGCACGACGATGTAGAACGCGCCGCCCGGCCGGTGGGCCTCGACCCCGGGGACGGTTGACAGGGCGGCCAGCGTGGCGTCGCGCCGGGCACGGTACGCCGCCACCACCTCGTCCACGTACGGGCGCGGGGCAGCCAGCGCACCGACGACCGCGAGCTGGTCGACGACCGGAAGCGCCAGCCGCAGCTCGGCGAGCTCCAACGCCGCGGCCATCACCGCGCGGTTCCGGGTCGTGAGACTGCCGATGCGGAGCCCGCAGACGTTGAACCGCTTCGAGAGGCTGTCGATCACGACCGCGTGCTCCTCGAGGCCCGGCAGCTCGAGCACACTGGTCGCCCGCGGCCCATCGAAGACGATCTCCCGATAAGTCTCGTCGGAGAGGAGATACAGGCCGGCCTGGCGAGCCAGCTCGCCCGCCGCAGTCAGGGCCGCCCGTTCCCAAACGGCACCGGACGGGTTCGCCGGGCTGCAGAGCAAGATCGCACGGGTGCGCGGCGTGACCCTCGCCCGCAGCTCGGCCGGATCGGGCGGGTCGAGGCCAGGGCCCGGCGGTACCGGTACCAGCGTGAGACCCGCTGCCGCCAGCAGCCCCTGGTAGGGTGCGTAGAACGGCTCGGGCACCAGCACCTCGTCGCCGGGATCTGTGGTCGCGAGCAACGCTAACCAGAGCGCCTCGCTGGCGCCAGCGGTGACGAGCACCTCGTCGGGCTCAACCTCGATCCCCTGCCTCCGGTAATAGGCGCACCAGCCCCCAACTGTCTCCGGCAATCCCCGGGCCGGTGCGTATACCAGTGCTAGCCGGCTCGCCGCTTCCAGCGCCTCAAGCACGCAGGCCGGCGGCGGCAGGTCAGGCTGGCCGATGTTGAGATGGATCACTCGCACGCCGCGTCGCTTCGCCGCCTCGGCCAGCGGGGCTAGCGCCCGGATCGGCGAGGGCGGCAACCCCCGTGCCCGCCTCGATGGCCCCATCCGCATCGTGTCGCCCATCCGCGATCTCCACTGGCACGTCGCACGCCTGCCAGCCCGCTCCCCTGCCATCGTACCATCCTGGCGCTCTCAGACGGCCTGTACACACGCAAGCCCCCGTCGCTCCGAAAGCGCGACCCAACGCCGTCTTGCTCGTCGCGCCTTCAAGGCGTATCGTGCACTGGCGCGACCGGCGCGGCTACGAGTCCTGTGGGGGGATCGAGCACGAACGATGCGTGAGAAGGGTGCAACTGGCCGACCGACGATCAAGCGCGAGGCGACCGCCTCGCTGGGAATGGTAACCGCGAACCACCCGCTGGCCTCGCTGGCCGGCGTCGAGATGCTGATGCGGGGCGGTAACGCGATCGACGCCGCGGTGGCGACGCTGTTCGCGCTCTCGGTGGTCGAGCCGATGATGGTCTCGATCTTCGGAGCCGGCTTCTTCACCATCCGGCTCGCCGACGGCAGGCTGATGACGATCGACAACTACGCCGTCGTGCCACTGGCGGCGCGCGAGGACATGTACGTGCCGATCCCCGGCTCGCTGGACAATGAGGTGGAGGGCGGGCTCAACGATACCGGCTACCTGGCCGTGGCCACACCTGGCAGCCTGCTCGGCTGGACGACGGCGCTCGAGCGCTATGGCCGCCTCCCACTGGCGGTCGTGCTGGAGCCAGCGGTGCGCTATGCGCGCCAGGGCTTCCGAGTCAGCCCATACCTCCATGGGTTCATCCGGCTGTGCGCGGACGCGCTCCGTCGCTTCCCCGCCTCGGCCGAGGTTTTCCTGCCAGGGGGCGTGCCCGCGCCGGTCGGCTCCGTTCTCTGCCGCCCCGACTACGCGACTACCCTTGCGTGCATCGCTACTGAGGGTGTCGGCTACCTCTACGACGGCCCGCTCGGCCAGGCGGTCGCGCGCGACATGGCGCTCCACGGCGGGCTGGTCACACTGGACGATCTGGCGCGCTACCGCGTCTATGAGCGCGAGCCGGTACGCGGCACCTACCGAGGCTGCGAGATCGTCTCGATGGGGCCAGCTTCCTCTGGCGGCGTCCACATCGTCCAGATGCTGAACATCCTCGAAGGGTTCGACCTCGCGGCCATGGGCTTCGGCACGCCCGACACCGTGCACCTGATCGCCGAGACGATGAAGATCGCCTTCGCCGACCGCGCCCGCTACCTCGCCGACCCCGAGCGGGTACAGGTACCGGTCGAGTGGCTCATATCCAAGGACTACGCCGCCGAGCGGCGGGCGCAGATCGACTTGGGACGGGCCCAACAGTACGCGGCCGGGATCGCGCCGGACGGGGAAGGGGCCTGCACGACTCACTGCTGTGCCGTGGATGCCGAGGGGAACGTGGTCTCGGCGACGCAGACGCTGAACAGCGCATTCGGATCGAAAGTCACAATACCCCGAACCGGGATGCTCCTCAACAACTGCATGAAGCTGATGGATCCGACCCCGGGCCGCACCAACTCGATCGCCCCGGGCAAGCGCATCCTCTCCTCGATGTCGCCCACCATCGTCCTCAAAGCGGGGAAGCCACTGCTGGCGATCGGCACGCCTGGCGGCGTGCGCATCTTCGGCGCGGTGCTGCAAGCGATCGTCAACGTCGTCGATTTCGGCATGAGTGTGCAGGAGGCGGTGGAGGCGCCTCGGCTCTTCGACCGTGGGCCGGTGCTCGAGCTCGAGCATGGGTTCGACCGCCTCCCGGAGCTGGCGGCCGAGCTGGAGCGGCGCGGGCACGTGGTACAAATCGTTCCGAAAGTGGCCGGTGGGATGAACGGCATCCTGATCGACCAGGAGACCGGCCTGCTCCGCGGGGGCGCCTGCTGGCGAGCGGACGGCGCGGCAGCCGGCTACTCCGGTGGCGATGCGGTCGTCACCGGAGAAGAGTTCAACCCCGGCATCCCGACCTGACGCTCCTTGGGTCTCCCTCCCCCGGCTGTTACCCTTAGGTGCCGACGGCGCTCACCGTCGAGGAGTCCAGGCATGGCCTCGCTGTCGACGACAACCCGAGACGCGGCCAGCCAGCCGGTCGCTCGGCTCCAGCCGATGCCGCGCGAGCTGAAAGCGCCCGGAGCGATCCTGCTACTCTCCTGCTACGAGCTGGGCCACCAGCCGCTCAACCTGGCCTTCCCGCTGGCCTACCTGCGCCGTGCCGGCTACCGGCCGGTCGCCGTGGACGCGGCCGTCGCCCCACCGGACGACGCGACCGTTGCGGCCGCGCGGCTGGTCGCCATCTCGGTCCCGATGCATACCGCGCTCCGGCTCGGTGTCGAGCTGGCTGCCCGCATCCGGCGCCGGAACCCTGGCGCGCTGCTCTGCTTCTATGGCCTCTACGCCTGGCTCAACGCCGACTACCTGCTGCGCGAGTGGGCCGACTTCGTCATCGGCGGCGAGTACGAGGCACCGCTGCTCGGCCTGATCCAGGCGCTGGAGCGCGGCGAACCCGGCCCGGTACCCGGCGTCAGCGACCGCGCCCACCGGGCCGGCCCGTCGCTCGCCCGGATCGACTTCCCGGAGCCTGACCGCTCCGATCTGCCGCCGCCGCGCCACTACGCCTACCTGGTCATGGACGGCCGCGCCGTGCCGGCCGGCTACACCGAGACGACCCGCGGCTGCCACCACACCTGCCTGCACTGCCCGATCGTGCCCGTCTACCGCGGGCGCTTCTTCGCCATCCCGCGCCAGGTCGTGCTGGCCGATATCCGGCGGCAGGTGCGGCAGGGGGTGCGCCACATCACCTTCGGCGACCCCGACTTCCTTAACGGCCCCACGCATAGCCTGCGTGTCTGTCAGGCGCTGCACGAGGAGTTCCCGGACGTCACTTTCGACTTCACCACCCGGATCGAGCACATCCTGCGCCACCGCGAGCTCTTCCCCGAGTTCCGGCGCCTAGGGTGCGTCTTCGTCGTCTCGGCCGTCGAATCGGCGAGCGACCTGGTGCTGGAGAAGATCGACAAGGGCCACCGCAAGGCCGATGTCGTCGAGGCGCTGCGCGTGCTGGACGAGGCCGGCATCGCCATGCGACCCTCACTGCTCCCGTTCACGCCGTGGACGACGCTCGAGGACTACCTGGAGCTGCTCGACTTCCTCGAGGAGCAGGGGTTGATCGAGCACGTCGACCCAGTGCACCTCTCGATCCGGCTGCTGGTGCCGCCGGGCTCGGCGCTGCTCGATCGGCCGGACGCCGCCGAGTGGGTCGGCCCGCTCGACGAGGCCGCCTTTACCTATACCTGGACCCATCCCGACCCGCGCGTCGACCGCCTGCAGCGTGAGGTGGCAGCCCTGGTCGAGCGGGCGACGCGCGAAGGCTGGGACAACTACGTGACCTTCGTCGCGGTGCGAGCGCTCGCCTGCGCTGCTGCCGGAACTGAGCCTCCGGCAGACCCGCCGCGACGCGGGCATCGTCCCCCGCCACCACGCCTCACCGAATCATGGTTCTGCTGAGCGGAGCCGACCGCGGATCAGTTGGATCCGCTGAAGGCAGAATGAGCGAGCTGGCCGCGGGGGCACCAGCTCGACGACCACGCCCCGTCGCTACGGATGTGCCAGGATCACATCGAGGACGGCTGACTGCCCATCCCGCACACGCGCCAGCCCCCGCTCCAGCGCTGGCAGAACCTCAGCTAGCTCCTCCACGCGCTCGCCGTACGCCCCGACCGAGGTCGCCAGGACATCGTAGCGCGGGGCCGGCTCGAGGTCGATCCCAACGGAGCGATCCAGCCGCACCGAGTACCCCTCGGGATAGGCGGCGATCAGCGGCTGCTTGGTGGCGTTATAGCAGGCGTTGTTGCAGATCACGACCAGCACCGGCGCCCCGCTCGTCAGCGCCCTCCACAGCGTGGTGACTGGCGCGCCGAAGAGGAACGACCCATCGCCCACCACGGCGACGACCGGGCGATCCGGCTGTGCCAATTTGATTCCCACCGCCGCGCCGATGCCCCAGCCGAGGCCGGAGCCGCCGCTCTGGTACCAGGTGCCGTGCTTGGCGACCTGAACCTGGCAAGCGATTGTCACCGCGTTGGTAACCGCTTCCACGACGAAGACGAGCTCGGGAGCCGTGCGGCGGAGCTGCTCCAGGCAGTAGCCCAGCCACTCTGGGACGATCGGCCGGGCGCTCGCCTGCTCCAGCGCTGTGCGGCGCCACTCCCGGCGCAGCCGAGCATGGCTGGCCGCCAGCTCGGCCCGCCGGCTCTCGACCCGTCGCCGGTCGGCATCCGTAAGCAGCTCGCTGGGGTAACTCGCGATCAGCTCGAGCGCCCGTCCGGTGTCCGCCCTGACCGGCAGATCCACAGGGAACGTCCAGAGCGGCACCCGCTCTTTGACCGGATCGAGATCGACCTGGACGACAGCGGCCTCGGGCGAGAGGTCGGTTCGGGTCGGGATGTATGGGACGTCGTGGTCATGGTCCCGTATCGCCGCCAGTGTAGGGCCCCCTCTTGCTATACTCAAGCTCCATCAGTGCCCCGCCTACATGTGGTCATCTCGCGGCCCAGGCCGCGACCAGACGAGAGGAATCCACGCGTGATGGCTGAGCGAGAGCAGCCGCAGCTCCCGATCGGCTACTGGATCAAGCGGGCCGACGAGGCCCTCACCGCCCGGATCGACGAAGTGCAGGCAGCCAACGGGCTCTGGCGCACCGGCTGGCAGATCCTCGACGCGCCGCACGAGGCCGGCTCAATGACGCACGAGCAGCTCGGCGAGCTGCTGCGCCCCTTCGCCGGCACCGAGTCGCTCGCGGAGCAGAGCGCCCACCTGGCCGGGCGAGGGCTGATCGAGCGCGAGACACGACCGTTTACCGGCTCACCGATCGGGGACGGCAAGTCCACGCCGACGCGCTGACGTTACAACGAGAGATCTGACGGCGGGCGATCCAGGGTGTAAGCGAGGCCAACTACCTCACGGCCATACAGGTTCTCCAGCGGATCGCGAAGAACCTGAGCGAGGGCAGCGCGGAAAGTCTACCGGGCGCCCACCAATCGGCGCAGGGGCGATGATACCCGGCCCGCGCTCGTCATACCGCCACCCTCCAAATCTGATAGCAGCAGCCGGTCGTCAGGAGGTCGACAGCGATGATTGAGATCTGTGCCGAGCGGACGGGGGAGAGCGCTGCGATCCGAACGGTACACCAGCAGGCGTTCCACCCGAGCCCCAACGACGAGGCACGCCTGGTAGAGCTGCTCCGCCGGGCCGGCAGGATGACCTTCTCGCTAGTCGCGGTCCACGAGGAGCTGGTCGTGGGCCACGCGGCATTCTCGCCCGTCACGATCGTCCCTGCGCCTGTCACCCTGATCCGGGGCTCGCGCTCGGGCCGATCGGCGTCCTCCCCGCGTACCAGCGGCAAAGCATCGGCTCCCGGCTGGTCCGCGAGGGGCTGGAAGCCTGCCGGGAGAGCGGCTACAGCTCCGTAGTGCTGCTGGAGGATCCACGGTACTACCGGCGGTTCGGCTTCGTGCCGGCGAGCACCGACCGGTTGGACAACGAATACGGGGTAGGCGACGCCTTCATGGCACTCGAGCTGCAGCCGGGCGCGCTGCGCGGGGTGGAAGGCCTGGTGCGGTACGCACCGGAGTTTGCCGAGACCGGGTGTTGATCGAGGCGGAGGACAGTCCGATGAGCGATGACCGCCAGGTCGCCCTGATGCGCGGCATCAACGTCGGCCGGGCCAAGCGGGTCGTTCATCGCGACCGACGCCCGTGCAGGGGCTCGTGCGGCACTGGGTCGAGCAGGTCTGGCACGCCTGGAGCGCACATCACCGGTAGTCTCCACACTTGCGGCCGCAGTGTTGCCTGAACAACAGGTTATGATCGACATAACTGTGCAGACACTGGGACACCTGGCTTCACGCAAGGGGAGCGGATGTGGGCAAGCCGCCCACGCGATAAGATGGCAGCCAGTGTGGTTGTACCCCGGCGTCGGAAAGGCGACGATGCGCCTGCTGCTTCTGCTCAGCGCGATCCTCCTGGCCGCCTGCCAGGCCAGGCCAGCGGCCAACCCCGCCGCGACCGCCACCCGCAGCGCCGAACTCACCGCCGTCGCGGCCATCCAGGCCACCGCGACCGCTGCCCGGCCGGCGCCCGCCTCGGGCCTCACGCCGCTGCCACTCCCGACGCCCGCCCCCTCGTCCCCAGCGGCCATGCCGGGTACCACGCCCGCGCCAGCCAGCCTGCTCGACCGGCTACCTGGGCTGGCCGACCTCCCAGCTGGCTTCGCACTCGACTACGAAGACCCGGACGTCACCGCACCGGAGATCGCGGCTAACTATCCGGATCCTAGCGCCCACCTCGACCGGCTTCTGACTTGGGGCTTCGCTGGCTCCGCCTACCGCGAGTTCTCCATCCCCTCGCCGGGCATCAACGACGCGCTGCAGCGGATGATCATCTTTCGAGCCCAGGTGAGCCGCTACGGATCCCCAGACTCCACTGGCGAGGCGCTGCGCTTCCAGCGCGAGGGCACCAAAGCCCGCCAGGGCTGGCATCTGGCCGAGGTCAGCGCACCGCCGCTCGGCGACGAGACAGCGGCGCTGCAGGGCACGGTCGAGAGCGATGGGACGATCTTCATTGTCGCCGTCCTGCTGGTACGCCGGGGAGACTTGCTCTACCGCTACGAGGGCGCCTCGCTCGGCTACAACCCATATCCTGACGTGGTGGCCATCGCCGAGCGGACGCTCAGCCGGGGCTGAGGCACACCAGGCACCGCGCGTCAGGTCGCCGGGTAGACGACCCGCCCGCCCTCGACGCGAGCGAAGCGGGTCAGCGCGTGCGGCTGGCGGCGGGCCGGGCCGAGGATGTGCTCCACCCTCACCCCGCGAGCCACCAGCGCGTCGGCGATCAGCGAGCGGTGACAGCGCCAGGGCACCGCCTCGGCGCACATGATCGCCACCCGTTCCCGGCGGGCCAGCTCCAGCAGCTCGTCGAGCGCCCCCTCGAACTCGGGAGTACCCATGTAGTCGGCGAAGCCGCGGAAGCTCTCGCTCTCCCAGGCGAGGTTCCGCGAATCTGGACGCGGCCGGCGGAGCCCGCCGAGGCCCGGGAGATGCCGGTAGCCGATCCCGGCCGCCGCCAGCGCTCCCGGCAACGTCTCGCGGTTGAACTGCGGGTTGCGACGGGAGCGCGGCACTGTTCGCACGTCGGCCAGCAGTGTCACCCCATGCGCCCGGAGAAGTCCGATGAACTCCTCCAGCGAGCACGTCGAGTGGCCAATCGTGAAGATGACGAGCCCTTCTCGAGGTGAATCACCCGGGCCGGTCACAGTACGCCCTGCTCCGCGAGCCGCTGCAGCAGCAGGTGGTAGTAGATCAGGCCGCTATATGCCCGCCAGGGCTCCAGGGTCTCCCGCACGCGCTCGTAGCTCAGTGGCCCGTCGAGACCCAGCCACCGCCGGAGGTTTCGCTGTCCGCCTACATCGTCGCCAGGGAACACGTGCAGGCGCCCCAGGCCACGCAGCAGCACGTACTCGGCTGTCCAGCGTCCGACGCCCCGCAGCGCTCGTAGCCGCTCCTGCACTGCCGCGTCGTCGAGTCGCTCGAGATCGTCGAGGCGGAGACTGCCGGCCATCAGTCCCTCGACCAGCGAGAGGATCGCCTCGGCCTTCTGCCGGCTGAAGCCGAGCGCTCGCAGGGCCACCGGCCGCAGTCCCACCAGTTGATCCGGGCGCGGGAAGGCCGGGTAGGAGCCGTCCCCGTCTTCATGGCGAAGGCCGTGCGCGAGCGCCAGCCGGTTCAGAATCTGGATACCCAGGCGGAGTGTAACCTGCTGGCAGGCGATGGCGTTCACCAGCGCCTCGAAGACGGTCGGGTAGCGGGTCGGCTTGGCGCCGCGGAAGCGCTCGACCAGCGGGCGCAGCCGCGGGTCTCCGGCGGCGAGCCGGTAGAAGCCGGTGAGGTCGACTCCTAGCCCCAGCATCCGGGCCAGCAGCTCGCCAGCGCGCTCCTCGGCCCCAGCCGGCAGGCGCTTGGCGGCGAGCTCCACCACCAACCGCGGGCAATCCACTGGCCCGAGC
Source organism: uncultured Thermomicrobiaceae bacterium (assembly GCA_938082375.1). GTDB lineage: Bacteria > Chloroflexota > Chloroflexia > Thermomicrobiales > Thermomicrobiaceae > Thermalbibacter. The sequence goes on along the minus strand of CALKCJ010000018.1, from coordinate 17,720 downwards.
TGCCGGGCGGCCACCTCGACCGGCTCGCCGTCGAGCACCAGCACGCGCCGGTAGACCTGGTCGTCCCAGCGGTCGACGACGTTGTCCGGACGGCGGCGCAGGATCCAGACAGTCAGGTCGAGCCGGAAGGGTGGGATCGGCTCCAGCTCGAAGGCGCTCCGTTCCATCCCTGCCTCGCGCGAAAAAAGAGACTCGCGCTCCTATCCTGGCTGATCTCACCAGCGAGGGCAAGGCCGGGGCACTCAGCCCTCGCAGCCGAGGCCATCGCCGTCACGGTCGAAGCGGTGCGGGTCGGGCGGCAGCACGCGGAAGCGCCGGTAGGGCACGTCGGAGCAGTCGAGATCGGGCGGCGGGGGCGGGATACAGACGTCGGGATAGGCGGCATCGCACCCCTGGCGCTCGGTGCTGGTGCTCGGAGACGGTGATCCGATGGGCGCGGGTGTGACCGGTCCGGTCGAGCCCGGCTGCCGGCAGGCGCCCCACAGCCCGGCCCCGGCAGCCTGGGCCTCCCGCTGGGCCGCCTCCAGCCGCTCGGCATACTTCACGTCCGGCGGGTAGCGACGAGCAACCGCCGCGCCCTGGCGCACCAGCTCCTCGTTCAGCAGCACCCAGCCGTCGCCGGCCGGCGCCCACAGGTAACGCAGCAGCCGGTCGTACCGATCGATCTCGCTCCGGTCGCGCTCGAGCACGACCTGCCCACCCGAGCGGGCGAGCAGGTTCTGCAGCGTGGCCGTCGCCTCGGCCGCGTAGCACTCCGGCTCGGTGTACGGGCCACGCGACTCCGGCGCGTCGACGCCGATCAGCCGGACCACCGCGCGCCGGCCGCCGAGCTGGACAGTGACGGTGTCGCCGTCGATGACCTCGACGACCGTCGCGGGCTCTCCGGCGATGCCGGGTGGGAGCGCGCTCGATACCGGAGAAGGGGCCTCGCCTCCTGAGGTAGCCGACGAGGGCACTGGGGCTCCGGCCTGGCCCGTCGGCGAAGACGCTGGGGCCGTCACCACTCCTGCCGTCGTCGGCGTCCCAGCGATGGCGGCTCCGGAGGAGGAACGCGGTAAGGCTGCCGGAGTCGGCGTTCCCGGGGCGCACGCTGCGAGCGCGAGGAAGACCGTCGTGAGGACGAAGAGAGCGGTACGGAGCAGCGGTGTGCGTACCGGTCGCCTGCTGTCCATCACCCGAGCCGCCTCTCGCTGGCCTGCGTGCACTCCGTCCATTTGAGCGCCGCCCGGAGTTAGGTGCTCACCTCTCCACGGCGCGAGGGTGGCGAGTACCAGCGATGCCTGCTCACTCCCAACGCACGATCAGCTCACCGAGCGGGCGACGCGGCCGCCGGTCTGGATCGGCCGCGGCGTAGCCCAGCGTGATCAGCGCGTGCGGGATCAGGTCGGGGGGCAGCCCGAGCGTCTCCCGCACCACCTCCGGACAGAAGAGCGGCGCGCACATCCAACCGGTGTCCAGTCCCAGCCGGTACGCCATCAGCAGTAGGTTCTGCACGGCCGCACCCAGGCTCTGGATCGCCATCGTCGTCTCGGCGGCCTGGCGCTCGGGATCCGGGTAGCGGTCGAGGTCGACCAGGTAGAGGCAGACCAGGATCAACGCCGGCGCCTCCAGCAGGCGCCGCTGGGAGCCGGCTAGCCGCTTGGCGATCGTGTCCGCGTCTTGTCCGTCGAGCGCGAGCTGTCGCTCCCAGGTTTCCGCCATCGCGTCGGCCAGCTCGCGTTTGCGCTCCGGGTTCGTCAGGACGACGAAGCGCCAGGGCTGCGCCCCGTGCGGCGAGGGTGCCCAGGCTGCCGCCTCGATGACCGCCTCGATCGCCTCGCGGGGGACAGGATCAGGGCGTATCCGGCGCACCGAGCGCCGGCCGCGGATCAGCTCCGGCAGGTCGAGCCTGCGCTCACCGGGTATGAGGAGTGCGGGTTGACACGCTTCCATCGTCTCGTCCCTAAGTGGTCACCGGCTGTGCCTCGGCGGCCGGTCGCGGCGACGGGATCCAGGTCAGCGCGGTGATGGCCGACCAGAGCAGCACGAAGCCCAGCACCTGCACCGCATCGACGCGGGCGCCCAGCGCGAACCAGTTCACCACCACCGCCATGGCTGGGAAGCTCAACTCGGCGAGGGTGGCGTAGGAGGCCCGGGTTCGGCTCAGGCCGAGGTAGTAGACCAGCATCGCGGCCAGGCCAGGGATCAGCGCCAGGAGAAAGAGCCGCACCGGCTCCTGCTCCAGCCCTACCTGGAACGTCGTTCCCAGTGTGCCCTGGACGGCGGCCAGGCCGACAAGAAACGGTAATGCCAGCAGGAAGCGTGCGGCAGCCAGGGTCGGGAAACTCACCCCGTGGAGCAAGTAGCGGCCGAAGACCGTCGAGCCGCCCCAGAGCATCGCCGCGCCGACCGCGAACACGGCGGTCAGCACCCGGTCTTGCGGCAGCCGCCAGAGCGGCTCGAGCGACTGGCGGCCGAACGACACCAGATAGGCACCCACCAGGGCGACAGCGAAGCAAGGCCAGTACAGCCTCGGCAGCCGCTCTTTGAGGATCAGCCCGGCGAGCAGCACCGCGATCAACGGCTGGAGCTTCTGCAGCAAGATGACGGTCGTCGGGTTGCCAATCTTGAACGCCTGGGTGAAGAGCACCGTCGCCAGCCCCGAGCCGCCCCAGGCGATCACCACGAGCGCCAGCCAGCCGCGTGCATCGAACTGAGAGAAGACCCGCCGCGCGACGACGACCATCGGTAGCGAGTACAGTGCCAGGAACAGATGCTCCGCCAGCACGATCGACGTTGCCGGCAGCAGCTCGGTCAGCGGCTTGCGGATGGGCGCGTCGACCGCCCACAGGGACGCGCCCAGCGCGACGACCAGCACGCCCCAGCTCGTCACCGGGCCGTTCCGCCCCGCCATCCGGTCACCCCCTTTCCGGTGAGCCACCAATCCGGCCTCCAACCCCAGCGCTCGAGCAGCTCGTCCAGATCCTCCGGCGTGTCCAGGTCGACGGCGGTGCCGACCGACCAGTACTCCAGCACGCGTAGCCCCCTTACCCGTCCTGCCCGCACATGCCGCTCTCGGCTCGCCGTGCCGAAGGCCGGCTCGACCGCGTCCGGCGGCCACAGCGCAAGCAGGTTCGTCCCAACGCCGTGCCGGTCAGGCGCGATGACGACGCTGCCCTCGCGCCCCAGCGCCAGCATCTGGTCGACCTGCTCGGCAGCGAGCAGGGGCAGGTCGGCCAGCACCACCACCAGCCGAGCCCACCCTTCGGCCAGCGCCTGGAGCTGGCCGAGCTCGACGGCTGCGTTCAGCCCGCTGCCTGCCTGCAGCAAGCCCCAGGCGCCGGCTCGCTCAGCCAGGGCCAGGACGGCAGGGTCAGGTGATACGACCAAGACACGGCCGATTCGCCGGGCGCCGTGCAGCTCGCGCAGCAGCCGCTCAACCAGCCGGCACATCAGCTCCTCGCGGGCTGGCGGGTCGAGCCGCGCCGCCAGCCGGCTCTTGGCCTGGGAGAGCAGTTGTACGGGTACGAGCGCAAGCGCGGTCATCGGCGTGCCGTTCCCATTAGCTCGCGGGCGAGGTCGAGCACGGCTTGGGCGACCCGCTGGCGGTCGTCATGGGTACGCATGATCGTGTCGGCGAGCTTCACCACGATTCCGAGTTCAGCGATGGCCGGCGCCAGCGCAGCGTCCAGTTGATCGATCAGGATACCATCCAGGAAGTCCTGGTACAGCCGCGCCACCCCGAGCGGTGAGACCTCGTGGCCGAGCGACGCCAGCATCCGGTCGGCTGGCCCCTTGAGCGCCTGGCCAGCGACGATCGGGCTCACGGCCACCACCGGTACCTCGGCCGCGCGAAGCCGCTCGCGAAATCCCGGCACCGCCAGGATCGGGCCGATACTGACCAGCGGGTTTGATGGGCCGACGACAACGACGCTCGCCTCCGCCAGGGCGCGCTCGACCTCGGGTGTGATGCACGCCTGCTCGATACCCTCGAACACGACCGCGAGCACGGTATCGCGCTGTCGCCGCCGCACGAAGTAGTCCTGGAACCCCAGCCGTCCGGCCGGGGTCTCGATCAGGGTGGCCACTGGCTCGTCGCACATCGGCAGGATGCGGGCGGTCACGCCCAGCGCGGCAGCCAGCTCGGCGGTCACCTCGGTCAGCCGGGCGCCGGCGCGCAGCCGCTCGGTCCGCAGGATATGCGTCGCGAGGTCACGGTCACCCAGCCAGAACCAGGTAGATCGACCATAGCGGCCGATCATGCCCAAGGTCGCGGCGGTGTCGCCGAGGATTCCCCAGCCGGTGACCGGGTTCGCGATGCCGGCCAGGGTGTACATCACCGTGTCTACATCCGGTGAGATATGCAGGCCATAGAGCTGGAAGTCGTCGGCGGTATTGACGATCACGTCCAGGCGGACGTCCAGGCCGGCCAGCGCCAGCCCATGCGCCAGCTTTGCGCCACCGACTCCCCCGGCAAGTTCGACGACCCGTCCTGCTGGCCAGCGGGAGATCGTCTCAGCCACCGCTCACCCTCTTTCCTCTCGACCTGGTCAACACTTGACAAATCCGACAAAGCTCGCGAAAATAGAGCACACCACCAGAGCTGGTCAGCAGAGGAGAGTCGTATGGACGTGGCAGCTCGCGTCGTCGAACAGGTACTTGCACACCTCTGCGGCAAGGGATTGTACGGCGACGTCACCGAGTGGTGTGAGACGCGGAACGACTGCGTCTTCGTCGTCACCTGCCCAGACTGCCGTTGCACCTTCACGCTGACCGAGGAGGAGTTCGCGCTCCTCGTCCGCCGCAGCCAGGAGGTGCAGGCGTGCGGCGTCGCGCTCGGCGAAGGCTGGCCCCCTCCGGTACGCCTACTCAATCCCCTCCTCCTGTAAGGGAACCTGGCGAGCTACCCGCGTATTCCCACCGCACAGCGCCGCCTACGACGGCCTAGCCGGCGGGGATCCGCCCACCAGCTCAAGCAGGAGATCTGCCAGCCGATCCGCCACGCGCTCGATAGGCTCGTCGCTGAGCTCGAGCGCGCGCACTGGCCGCTCCGGGAGTGTGCGGGCCTCGTACTGCGCCGCCACGTCAGACGAGCAGACCACTCCGGAGTAGCGAGCGGGATCGACGCGCTCGCGAAGGAGCGCCAGCGACGGCGCCTGGGGCGTGAGGTCGAGCAGATAGGTGCGCAGGTGTGGTCGGGTCAGCTCTCCGACCCAGCCAGCGAGCTCCGGGTCGACTCCCAGCTCGACCAGCGCTACGTCGGCGGTCGCCAGCGTGCGGCCGAGCCACTCGACCAGGTCGGCGCCGAAGCGTCGCTCGTAGGTCTGGTAGGCCAGCTCGGGCCAGCCCTCGCGCAGCTCCGCCATACCAGCGGCGCCCCGCTGGCGGAGGAGCGCCTGGACCGCCTGGTTACCCCGCTCCTCGAGGAACAACACGTCCTGGCCGCGGCGCACCAGTGCCCGCCCGAGCGCGCGGAAGAGCGGCCCGCCAGGGTTCTCGATGGTCGAGAGCACCGAGCGGACGAAGACCACCCATCGCCAGCGCGTACGCACCACTCCCACCAGCACCTTCCTCGACACGTCACCGGCGAGCTGAATCTTGGTCGACCGTGAGGCACGCCGAAGACTGCCGCCTCACGCCGGCCCGACCAGCACACCGCTCGCCAGCTCGACCGAGAGATCCGGATCGGCTCGGTACTCGAGCGTATACCGACCCTGCTGCCGCCTGATGAGCAGGTCAAGCGTTCGTCCGGCGAAGGGGAGCCCTTCGATCGTGACCTCGTTCAGCCAGTCCGGGAAGAGCGGTCGCAGGATCAGACGGCGGTCGGCCGCCCGCGGCTGCGGGCCGAGTAGCACCCGGAGGAGGAACGGCATTGTGCCCGCAGCCCACGCCTGTGGACTACAGCTTACCGGGTAGGAGATGGGGATCATGCAGCTCGACTCCTCTCGGCCAAAGCCGCAGAAGAGTTCCGGTAGGCGATAGTAGGAGAAAGCGCTGGCGACCTCGAGCAGGTCGGTGACGAGCTGGCAGACCTCACGCTCGAAACCGTAGCGGCGCAGCCCGGCGATGATCAGCGAGTTGTCGTGCGGCCAGACACTCCCATTGTGGTAGCTCATCGGGTTGTAGTGCGGCATGGCGCTGCTGAGGGTCCGAATACCCCAACCGGAGTACAGGTCTGGCGCCAGCAGCCGGCGAACGACTCGATCCGCGCGCTGGGGGCGGACGATGCCGCTGTAGAGGCAATGGCCGGGGTTGGAGCTGATCGCTGGCACCAGACGGCCCGAACCGTCGATGGCCTGCCCGTAGAACCCGTCCGACTCGATCCAGAAGCGCCGCTCGAACCGTTCCTGAAGTTGCCGTGCCTCATTGCGGAGGCGGACAGCCTGCATCCGTTGCGCCTCGTCGCCGTAGCGTTGCAGCACGTCGGCCAGCGCGAGCTTGGCGTGGTAGACGTACCCCTGTACTTCGACCGGCGCGATCGGCGCGGAGATCGGCGTGCCGTCCGGGAACTGGAGCGAGTTATGGCTGTCCTTCCAGTTCTGGTGCACCAACCCTCGCGGCGAGCGCTGGCCGTAGTCGACGAACCCGTCGCGGTTACGGTCGCCATACTGGTCGATCCACCGGAGCGCGGCCTCGACCGGCGGGAGGAACTCCTCGAACAGGTGTGGGCTGCCGAACCAGGCCATGAACTCACAGAAGGTGACGACGAAGAGCGGCGTCGCATCGACGGTACCGTAGTACGGTGTGTGGGGCGACTCGCCCAATCTGGCCATCTCACCGAAGCGCAGCTCGTGGAGGATCTTGCCAGGCTCCTCCTCGGTCCAGTCGTCCTCCTTCTTGCCCTGGTGCTGAGCCAGGAAGCGCAGCGTGTCGCGAGGCAGTTCGGGGGAGAACATCATCATCTGCAGGGCAGTGATCAGGCTGTCGCGGCCGAAGGGCGCCACGAACCAGGGGATGCCAGCAGCGATCAGCCGGCCGCCAGGGAAGGGGGTGACCAGCGCTTGGAGATCGCGCAGGCTGCGCTCGAGCACCAGGTTCAAGAGCTCATGGTCGGTACGCACACGCGCAAACCGGATCTCCTGGGCCTGCGGCGCTTCGCCGATGAGCGAGACATCGGGGATCCGCACCACCTCGCGCCGCTGGACGAGCTGCCGCGGGGCGAGACGCATGGTGAGCCGATCGCTCGCCTGCGGAGGCAAGTGCACACGGAAGAGCGCAAAGACGCGCGGCGGCCGAGCTGCGCCGCGGGCGCGAACGAGCTGGTCCCCTCCAGGGAGCAGCATGCGCGGGAGCACCAGCTCGGCGAGGTCGCCGCTCCCCGGCTCGATCGTCAGCTCGTCTGGAGGTCGGCTGAAGTGGATCTCGGTCTCGAGCACCAGGTCGTCGGGCGCGCGGTAGACGAGCGAGAGTTCCCGGCCACGGTGGCGGGGAAGCAACATGCGCCCGCGTGGCCGCTCCCGCGGAAAGCCGCGGACTTCGAAGATGTCGAGGAAGTCGGCTGCCAGCACGAGCGCCAGCTCGACCGTCACCGGGAACCGGTTGTAGTTGCGCAGCACCAGGTCTTCCTCCAGGTGTTGGTCGACGGAGCGGCAGCGGCTGAGGCTGATGGTGTGCGCCAGCACATCGTGCCCGTCCTCAGAGCGGAACAGGGTGTTGCCGAACTCGAAGAGGCCGCTGGAGATCCGCTCGGCGGAGGAGTCAAAGAGCTCGGGTTCCTCGCCGTTCAAGAGGAGCCAGTACTCGCTCAGGTAGCGGGTATCGCGATAGTAAACCCCGGCACCCGGCAGTTGCCGGCGCAGGTCGCCACGTTCGTCGCTGACAACGAACAGTTCGCCGCGCTTGAGGATCCGGGCTTCGCGGGCAAGTCCCATGACCTTACAACCCACCTCGCCACACCGCTCCGGCACCCTGGAGCCGCGTGGATAAGTGTAGGACGTAGTTCTTGCCAGGGCGAGCGACGCAAATCACCCTGCATAGAGCACAGCAAGCCTCACTCATCCCGCCACTCTGGGAGCTGGACAGTGAACACCGAGCCGATCCCAAGTGTGCTGCTAACATGCACGTCACCGCCGTGCGCCCGTGCGATCCACCGCGAAATGGCCAGGCCGAGTCCGGAACCACCGACGTCTCGGGAGCGGGAAACATCGATTCGGTAGAACGGCTCGAAGATGTACGGCACGTGTTCGGGAGCGATGCCTGGTCCAGTATCCGCTACGTCGATCAACACATCGCTCTGCCTACGTCCGGTAGATACCGTCACCGTGCCACCGGGCAATGTATAGGTCAACCCATTCTCAACCAAATTAGCCAGCAGACGGGTCAACCAGACCCGATCGCCAAGCACCAGCGCTGACTCCAGCCTCCCGAGTGCCAGCGTGACGCCCCGCGCCCTCGCGAGCGGCAGCAACCGCTCATGGGTCGCGAGTATGAGCTGGGCCACGTCGACAGGCTCACGAGCAAGCCGCAGCGTGCCAGCATCCGCTCTCGCCAGCACGAGTAAGTCATCGACCAGGTGACTCAAGCGAGCAGCGTCCTCCCGGATGCCAGCGATAACCTGCCGGTACTCCTCGGCAGAGCGCGGCCTTTCGAGCGTTACATCGGCCGAGGCGATCAACAGCGTCAGTGGAGTGCGCAGTTCATGAGCAGCATTTGCTGTGAAGCGACGCTCACGAGCAAAGGCTGCCGCCAGGCGGTCGAGCAGATCGTTGAAGGTGGCCGCGAGCCGCCCCACTTCGTCTCTGCTCTGAACCGGGAGGCGTGCAGAGAGATGCTCAGCCCCGATCTGAGCAGCCGCGCGCGTCAGGCGGTCGACTGGACTCAAGGCGCGCCAACCCAGAAACTGACCCAGCGCGACCGCAACGACTAGCGTCACAGGGATGGCGACCGCAAACAGCCGTTCGAGTTGGCGAAGCGCCGCATGCAGGTCACGCTCATCGCGCGCGACCTGGAGCACGGCCACCTGCTCGCCGTCTTGTCGCAGGGGAAGCGTGAGCACCCGCCACACTGTCCCGTCAGGTGCCTCCACCGTCGTGTACGTTGGCTCACCCTGCACTGCTCGCGCCACGGCAGTCGACACCATGACGAGCGACGGATTCGTGGTTTCGAGAACGTGCTTTCCGTCGCGATCGAACAGCGTCGCCACTATCCCGGGCGGCATTTCTTCTGCCCCGAGATTCAGGGAAAGCACGCCGTCACCGACTTCAAGCGCACTGCTGAGTGCCTGGGCCTCAGTAAGCAACAATCGATCGGTTGCCACCCGGACGCTGCGCGATAGGCTCCAGTACACGAACCCGCTAAAGCTGAGGAGTACAACGGCAAGCAGCGTCACATACAACAGGGTCAGTCGCGTGCGGATCGATATCGCCCGCTCCCATGAGCGCCTCACCACACTGGCGACTCCGTCATCAGTCATTCGGCACGCGTACGCGGTAGCCGACGCCGCGCACCGTCTGGATCAACTCGTCACCGAGCTTGCGGCGTAGCGATCGAATATAGACATCGATCACGTTCGACCCAGGCATGAAGGCGAGCCCCCAGACATGATCGATAAGTTGCGTCCGCGTCACGACTGTATTGGCGTGGCGCACGAGATACTCTAGGATCGCGAACTCTCGGGGAGTGAGCTCCACCGGTTGCCCGCGCTGTCGCACCTCACGCTTGAGGAGGTCGATTTCTAACTCCCTGTCCCCGAGGCGCAAGGCAGGCTGTTTAGCCGCACTCTCTCTCCGGAACAGCGCACGAATTCGCGCCAGAAGCTCAGCAAATGCAAACGGTTTCACAAGGTAATCATCGGCACCCGCGTCGAGGCCAGCCACGCGGTCTTCCACAGCGTCCCGCGCGGTCAGCATCAGGATCGGCACCGTCCGCCCTCGATTACGGAGTTCGCGACAGACGGTGATCCCATCGAGACCAGGAAGCATCACATCGAGGACGAGGAGATCGTACGGCTCAGTCAGAGCGAGAGCCAGCGCCGACTGGCCATCGTGGGCGATGTCTGTAGCATAGCCGTGCTCGTTCAGTCCCTTCTGGAGCACGCTCGCCAGTCGCCGCTCGTCCTCGACCACCAAGATACGCATGTGGGACGATACCTTCTGTCATGACGAGACCATCGTGAACCGTAACGTAACATGTGAACGCAAGACCCAGGGGCATAGGCCGCCGAACCCATGCCCCCTCCGACCGGATCGCGCAGTGTCGTGCCGAGTTAATCCTCGGCGCCAGTGTTACCGGTCTGCTCACCGCCAGGATCATCTCCGCGCTCGACTGCCAACACCTTGCCGTTCCCAGCATCGACCTTCACGTCGTGGCCGACTCCAGAGCTGTCGGTGAGGTGGGCACTGTACACGACACTACCGTTCTCATTGTCGAGTTCCACCTTGTTGACCGTAGCTCCCGGGAACTCCCGCAACGCCGCGTGCTTTGCCTCTTCCGCTGTAAGGGTGGCAAGCTGCTGCAAGGCCATCGCCTCCTCCTGCTCGCCACGGGCAGCGCTGTCAGCAGGCACTTGGATCGACCCGTTGTAGACAGGATCGTGCTCATCATGGTTGCCCTCGAGCGTGGTCAACTCTTGTGCGCTCAGCGGCACAGGCGATCGGGCCAGAGCCCCACCCAGTGTGATCCCTCCGAGCAGATATACGACGGCAAGAGCACTTGCAAGCCCAGCCGCCATCAAGATCCATCGCCGTGACATCATCTCACCCTCCCATCGACTCGACTGCTCTGTGCGGCAGATCAACCTCGCGGTTCAGTGACGGCGCGTTTTGTCCTGGATCTCAGCCACCTCCTTGGTATCGAACCCGCTTCCAACCTTCGCGAGGCTGGGTTCCCGGGAATCACTCTTAGCCTCGCTTGGAAGCATAGAGGGGCTTTCTAAGAGAACGGTGAAGAGCCGCTGAACTGTTCTTCATCTTCGAGAGGGCTTCGTCTCCTAGGGCTAGATCCCACCCGGGCCAATCTGGCCGGGCCAGGCAGTGGCCGACCGTTCCGTGCCTGGCGGCTGGTACACATGCGGTCGTAGGGGCTAGATCAGCTCGCCGTACTCGCGCCACTCGTAGGGGTCGATCCGGCTGTACCACTCCGGCGTGCCGTAGTCTGGGCAATTGGCCTTGGCCTTGGCCACGTCCCAGCGCTTGACCTTAAGATAGGTCTCGATGAACGGCTCGCCGAGGATCTCGCGCAAGGCCTGATCGGCCTCCAGCGCGTCCAGCGCCTCCTCCAGCGAGCGCGGCAGCTCTGGCAACCCCGAGACCCGGCTGGCCTCGACCGTGACCGGCTCCGGGATCGGTAGCTCGCGGCAGATGCCGTCGAGGCCGGCCGCCAGCGACGCAGCCAGCGCGATGTACGGGTTCGAAGCCGCCCCACCCAGCCGGTTCTCGATCCGTGCCGCCGGCCCATGAGCACCGGCCGGGATGCGGAAGGCAGCCGAGCGGTTGTCCGGCCCCCAGCAGATGCTGGTGGGGGCGAAGAGCCCGGGCCGGTAGCGCTTGTAGTCGTTCGGAGTGGGGGAGAGGAAGGCGATCAGGGCCGGCGCGTGATGGATCAGGCCACCGAGGAAGTGCCAGCCGAGCGGGGAGATGCCTAAGGGATCACCGTCCTTGGCGAAGAGGTTCTTTCCGGTGCGCGGGTCGATCAGGCTATGGTGCAGGTGACAGCCAGAAGCGGCCTCGTTGATAAACGGCTTGGTCATGAAGGGCGCATCATAGCCGTAGCGCCGGGAGACCTCCTTCACTGCGGTGCGGAAGCTGAACGCCTGGTCGGCGGCAGCCAGCCCATCGGCCGGGCTGAAGGTGATCTCGAACTGCCCGGGGGCGTTCTCGACGCTCAGCGTCGACACCTCAATGCCGAAGGCCGGCAGGCTCCCCAAGAGCTCGTCTCGCCACTCCGGGAGCGTGTTGTTGCGGAGCGTGGAACAGATCTGGCGGTCTTCGAAGGCGCGGGCGCGCGTGATCCGGTCGATCAGGTAGAACTCGTACTCGAAGCCGCTGCGGGGGAGCATCCCCTGCTCGAGGAAGCGCGCGACGACTCGCCGGCAGACGACTCGTGGATCGTCTGGGGTCGGGGTCTCGGGATCGAGGTAGAGGTCGCCCAGCACGCGCGCCTCGCCGGGAGCGTAGGGGAGGACTACCAGCGTGTCGAGGTCGGGCTTGAGCAGGAAGTCGGGCGGCGGCAACCGCTCTTCCTGCGGGATATCCCAACCAGAGGCGTCCTGCAGCAGGATGCCCCCGTAGAAGTTGACCCCTTTGGCCGCGTAGGTCGGGAACTTCGCGAGCGGAACCGTCTTCGAGCGCGCGATGGCGTGAATATCAGCCATCTCGATGCGCACCCACCGAACCGCGGCTGCCGCAAGCAGCCGTGTGACGGTGGACACGTCCATACGATACGCCTCCTCCCCACCTTCCTGATAAGGCGAGTATACCCGGGCTGAGAGCCCGCTCGGCAAGCACAGCGGTCGCTGCGCGCAGCAAGCCAGAGTGCACAGCGCCCGGCGCCGTGCGGCTCTGTGATAACGGTTGGGAAGCGCTCAGCGGCTAGGCGTCCGGGCCAGACGACGACGGACGTGCGCCGTGAGCTCAGCGCCGTTCTCCCGCCAGACGTGGAACGCCGAGGGCGCGATCGAGACCAGGATGATGAAGAGCACGATCGGGATAAGGTAACGATCGACATTCGGGATCATGCTGCCAAGGAAGTAGCCAGCCATCGTGACACCTACCGCCCAGAGGAAGCCTCCGAGGACGTTGAACGCCAGAAAGCGCGGGTAGTGCATCCGCCCCATGCCGGCGACGATTGGCGTACAGGTGCGGACGATGGGCATGAAGCGAGCCAGCACAATTGCCTTGCCGCCGTGCTTCTCGAAAAACGCCTCGGCTCGCTCCAGGTGCTTGCGCTTGAAGACGCGCGAGTCCTCGCGATTGAAGAGCGCTCGCCCGACCCGGTACCCGAAAGCGTAGCCGACCGAGTCGCCAGCGACGGCACCAATGAAGCAGAGCGCCACCAACCAGCGGATATCGAGGTACCCCTGCGAGGCGAGGAAGCCGGCGGTGAAGAGCAGGCTATCGCCGGGCAGGAAGAGGCCGATCAAGAGGCCACTCTCGGTGAAGACGATCGCTGCGACCCCCAGCGTGCCGACCGCCTTGATCAAGGTCACCAAGTCGAAATGCGGCATTGCGCCCCCTTCGTCGAGCACTTCTCAAACACGTGACGCGATCGCGAACCCCGGCTTACATCGTCGCGGGCCCCCAGCCCCCGGGGAGCGGCGAGCGGCGTGATCTGACCGCACGCAGCCTCACCAAGTTGGGCGTGACGCTGACGCCGCGTACCGAATCAGTCTCACGGCATGGGCGTGCACTGAGTGCACCGACATGCTGCCAGAGCGGAGATCTCTGCAATCGTCGCCAGGCGAGCAGCCTGGCACGCGGAGATGCAGTCGCTCCTTGACAGCGCGGCGGCCGGCACCCTACCATGCCGCCCGGTGTCGGAAGTATAGACCAAGCCGAGTGCATGCCCTGCATGCCCGCACACAGTGCACCAGGGTGTGAACGGCAGAGAGGGGAGGGAACACCTCGATGAAGACCGAGCAGCGACTCGCCGAGCTGGGGATCGAGCTGCCGCCGGTGCCGCAGCCCGCTGGAAACTACGTCCACGCGGTGCAGACGGGCAACCTGCTCTTCCTGGCCGGCAAGGGTCCCTTCAACCCGGACGGCTCAGTTCCCACCGGGAAGGTCGGCCGGGACTACACGACGGAAGAGGCGTACCAGCACGCCCGCTCGGTGGGCCTGACGCTGATCGCGGTGATGAAGGAGGTGCTGGGCGACCTCGACCGGGTGAAGCGGGTGGTCAAGGTGCTCGGCATGGTCAATGCGGTGCCGGAGTTCGGCGAGCAGCCCAGGGTGATCAATGGCTGCTCGGACCTGTTCGTCGAGGTCTTCGGGGAGCGCGGGCGGCACGCTCGGTCGGCTGTCGGCATGGGGTCGCTGCCCAACGGGATCACCGTGGAGATCGAGGCTATCGTCGAGGTCGAGTAGGGAGCGACCACGCGACGCTCGCGCCTCGTCGAGCTTGCCTGAGGGATCGAAGCCGGAGCGGCGAGCGGGAGGAAAATCCTCATCGTCGTCCCCTGGCTAAGGTGACTCGTGGCCTCGATCCGCCCCCCATGCGCCGCGATGATTGTCTTGGCGATGGGAGCTCCAGGCCAGCTCCTCCCCGCGCGCGGCTGCGCGCCTTGTCGACCCGGTAGAACCGCTCGAAGATCAGTGGGCCTACGGCTCCGGCCCGGTCGGACTCACCTGCTCGCCCTCCAGCGCCTGGACGCCTTCTTCGACCTCTTCCAGGGTCGTGGGCTCGGACGGCTGCTCGGGGCTGAGGGTCTGGCGGACGAAGAGGAGTTCGCGGCGGCGGAGATCCCAGAGTCGCTCCAGTTCCAGGTCGAGCTCGGCCAGCCGGCGGAGCGCCTGGTCGCGGTGATGGACGAGCTCAGGGATGGTGCGAAGCAGTTGCCGCCGCTCCTCGGCCAGCTCCTCGATGCGGGCCAGCACGGGAGAGGGAAGCCGGATCCGTTCCAGTTCGAGTAGCAGGAGTTCGTCGCTATCCAGCATAGCCGTACATCATTCTACCATCTTGGCTGAGAAGCTCTGCCAGCTCGAGCTCGCGCAGTCGCCCCGGCGGCACCCGGCCCTGCTCGTCCCAGCCGCGGACACAGTAGTACGCCTGGATCAACCTGTCCAGCTCCGCTGCCGTCAGGCCACCCGCCTCGCCGCTGAGCAGGCGCGGCGGCAGCGTGTCGTCCGCTCGCGTCCAACCCTGGTCGAGATTGAACAGCTTCTTGACCGTGTTGATCCGCTCACCCGCCAGCCGCAGCCCTACGGCCGTCATCGGTAGGCCGGTCACGAGTGCGAAGAGCTCGGCCGCCTCGGCGAAGAAGTCGCTGAAGCAGTGGCGCAGGAACTTGCAGACGGTGAGCGAGTCGAGCACCGCGGCGCGATCCTCAGAGCTGGCGGCTGCGCTAGCCCAGGCCAGCGCTTCGGCGTGCGGATCGAGCTGGTCGGAGAAGTCGACTTCATAGGCCGAGGAGCGGTTGTGGCAGGCGCCGCGGGTCGACACCGCGAAGCCCAGCGCCATAGCCTTGAGCTTGCGCGGATCGTAGCCCGGCAGCTCTAGGCCCTTGACGTGCATCGCCCACTCCACGCTCCCCTGGCCGACGATCTCGGCCGCCCGGCGCGAGCCCTCGGCCAGCAGGTCGCCCAGCCCGCGCCGCTCGCCGATGGTCTGCACCGCGCGCACGAGGCTGCCGGCATCGCCGAAGCGCGGCCACTCATCCGGGCTACCCGGCAGGCGCACCCCCCGCTCGACGCACTCCATCGCCCAGGCGATGGTCGAGCCAGTGCTGATGGCGTCCATGCCGTAGCGGTCGCAGAGCGCGGCCGCCCGCAGCACGGCGTTGGGATCGCTGATCCCGCAGAGCGAACCGAGCGCGAAGAGCGACTCGTATTCCAGCCGCACCTCGACCGCCTCGCTCGCGTCTCGCGTGCGGTAGTGGTGCTCACAGCCGATGGTGCAGGCAGCACAGCCATGTTTGTCGGTACGGTGCTCTAGGAACAGCCGCTCGCCGCTGATCGCCTCGGCCGCCTCGAAGGTACCGGCCTGGAAGTTGCGGGTCGGCAGCACGCCCAGCCGGCTGAAGAAGGCCAGGTTGGCTGCCGTACCTAACTCGCGGTACTTGGCCGTGCCCGGGCCCAGGCTCCGCTCGGCGAGCTCGCGCGCTGCCCGCACCACGCCACGCGGGTCAGCGACGACCGGCAGCCGCTGTGTTCCCCGCACCGCGATCGCCTTGAGCCGCTTACTTCCCATCACCGCGCCAGACCCGGTACGACCGGCCAGCCGGCCATCGTTGCTGATGGAGGCGTAGCGCACGCCGCACTCACCGGCCACGCCGATCGCTGCGACCCGGAAGCCACTGCCCAGCTCAGCACGGATGGCATGAGCGGTGGCGGCCGGGTCGAGCCCCAGTAGCTCCCCTGCGGGCAACAGACGGATCTCGCCGTCGTCCACCGCTAGCACCGTCCAGCTGGGCGCCTGGCCGGTGACCACCAACGCATCGTAGCCGGTACGTTTGAGCGCCAGCGCCAGGTAGCTCGAAGAGAGCGAGTCGCCGATCATGCCGGTCTGCGGGGATTTCGCGACGACGGCAATCTTGCTGGCGGTGGTGATCCCTGTACCGATGAAGGGGCTGCTGGCGAAGATGAGCGGGTTCTCCGGCTCCAGCGGGTCGGCACCAGGCGGGCAGAACCGGTAGAGCAGGTAGCTGGCCAGCCCCACCCCGCCGAGCAGCCGGGCGAAGACGGCCTCCGTGAGCTGGCGAGCCGTCGCAGTGCCCGAGGAGAGGTCGATCTGGAGGTAACGGCCGTGGACAGCGTTCATGACACGCCTCCGGCTTGAGCCGAGACGAGGAGAACGGTCGACCCCGGGCCGACCGGATAGCTCGGATCGCGGGTAAAGCGCCCGTCGACGACGAAGATGTAGCCGCCGGTGAGCCAGCCAGTCGCTGGGTCGATCACCGAGCCGGCGAGGGCGGGAAACTCGTGCGCCAGCGCCCCGGCGACCTCGCGCAGCGTGCGGCCTGGCACCTCCACCTGCCGCCGACCGGTTAAGAGCTGTGGACTACCGAAGAGTTCGACGCGGACAGCCGTTGTGCCAGTAGACATCGCCCCGCTCGCTTCGTTGCGACCAGCCCTGACTGCGGGTAGTATGCCGGAACGAGCTGGCTGAGCGCCAGCCGGTGCCGTCTCTGTCGATTGTGAGGTCAGCGAGTGCGCCCGTCGATGATGTCCGCGCGCGTAGAGCGAGCTGGCCAAATTGCTAGCCTGTGGCGCTGGATCAACGTGCCCGCCCTGGCCGCTGTGGTCATCTGGGGTGCTGCGTTTCCGATCGTGAAGTACGCGCTGGCAGAGTTCCCGGTACTCGCGTACGCCGCGCTGCGGCCGGTGATCGCCGTAGCGCTGCTCTTCGGACTGCTCTGGCTGCGTGGCGAGTCAATGGCAGTCGATCGGCGTGACTGGCCGCGGCTGCTGGCAGCCGGCTACGCCGGCATGGCGCTCTTCCAGCTCTGCTTCATCCTCGGGCTCGGCTACACTAGCGCCAGCCATAGCGCGCTCCTGCTCTGCGCGAGCCCGTTGCTGGGCGCCGTCGTCCTCTGGCTCGGCCGCCAGGAGCAGGTTTCCGCTCGCTCGCTGGTGGGCCTGGTGCTGGGGTTGACCGGCGTGGCGCTCGTGGTACTCCAGGCCGATCCGTCTGGAACCGCTAGCCTGGCTGGTGACCTGCTCACGCTGCTCGCCGCGCTCGGCTGGGTAGGGGTCACGATCCTTCCCCAGTCGCTGGTTGCCCGCTACGGGCCAGTCAAGGTCACTGCCTGGCTGCTCCTCGCTGGCGCGACCGTACTCGTCGCGCTCGGCTGGCAGGAGACGCTCGCGGCGCTCCGCTCCCCGCCTTCGCTTCTCGCCTGGCTCTCGCTTCTCTACAGCGCGGTCGTCGCGATGGTGCTGGCCAACGTCCTCTGGCAGCGCGCGGTGCGCGCGCTCGGCTCCACGCAGACGCTGGTCTACTTCTACCTGCAGCCGGTCGTCGCCATCCTGCTGGCCGCCGTGATGCTGGGCGAGCGGCTCGGCCTGCTCCAGGCGATCGGCGGGGCGATCACACTGCTCGGCGTCGGGCTGGTGCAGCGGCGCCGCAGCACAGCGGGCTGAAACCAC
>CALKCJ010000017.1 GCA_938082375.1 uncultured Thermomicrobiaceae bacterium | reverse complement strand
CCGGCCGCGACCATCACCTCAGCCTCGCCGAGCTTCTGGCAACAGATGCCGATGGCGCCAGAGGCGAGCTGCCAGTGGGCGATTTCCGGGATCTTGTGCGACTTCGTATGGGAGCGCAGCAAGATGCCTACATCACGGCAGTAGGCGGCCATCTCGCGGATGTTGCGCTCCAGCACGTCGAGGTCACAGACTACCGCTGGCGTATCCAGGTCATCGACCAGCACAGCACACCCTCCCATCCGTCCTATCGACTCCTATCCGGCGCAACCTCACTCGCGGTCAAGCAGCTCCAGCACCGGAGCCAGCCGCTCGACCCCGGCCAGCGTATTCGGCTCCACCCGTACCTGGAGGTGGGTGATACCGGCTCGCCCGTAGGCGCGGAACTCCTCGGCCAGCCGCTCGGGCGGCCCGGTGAGTGGTTCGGCCACCACCCCATAGATCGGGCCGTGCCCTTCGAAGCCGACCAGCACTGTTGCTGACCGCTCGAGCGTGCGCGGGTCGCGGCCGACCTCGGCACAGGCCTCGTCGACCTGGGCCTGGAGTGGCGACACTCCGTCTGCCCGGTTGCCGGTTCCAGAGTAGTAGGTGTTCCAGATATCGGCATAGCGCGCGGCCAGGCGGAGCATCTTGTGGCCGGTCGAGCCGATCAGGATCGGCGGGCCCTGCGGGCGCGGGCCGCGCGGCCGCAGCTCGCATTCGCGCATCTGGTAGAAACGGCCGTCGAAGGAATCGACGCGCCCCTCGCGCAGCAGCCGGTAGATGATCGCCAGCGCCTCCTCGAAGCGGCTATAGCGGTAGTCGTAGGGGAAGCCGAAGGCCCGGAACTCCGGCTCGTGGTAGCCGGCGCCCAGGCCGAGGATCAGGCGGCCACCGCTGATCTCGTCGATGGTCTCCGCCATCTTGGCAATGAGGCCCGGGTTGCGCCAGGCGGTGCAGACGACGAGCGTGCCCAGCTCCACCCGGCTGGTCGCGGCCGCGAGGGCGGAGAGCAGCGTCAGGCACTCCCAGAAGCCTTCCGTCGGCTGATCCGGCTGGCGGAACAAGACGTGGTCGACGACCCAGACCGAGTCGAACCCCACGTCCTCGATCAGCCGCGCCATCGCCTCCAGGTCGCTCCAGCGCGGCGTCCGGCCATTCCAGCAGTACTCGGCCTGGGGCAGGAGGATGCCGACCTTCAGCGGTCGCGTGCTGGGCTGGCTCATCGAACCCCTCCGCTTCGCTGGCTCGCCTTTCACCTGAAGCTCGCAAGGTTGCCTTGTATAAGCACACAGGCTGGCCGATCGGTCAAGAGCAGCGGCAAGCCCTCACTCCTCTCCCTGAGGGAGAGGAGTGCCGGGGGTGGGTGAGAGTGGCTCCGCCAGCGGGCGCTTGTCGCCGGACGCACGCCCGCTGGCGGTCGCAATCCCTGCCATGGATGGCCGCGGGAAAACGTAGTGCTCACTGGCGCGAGGCCGAGGAGCAAGTCCAACCCCTGGCGACAGCGACCGCGCGGACAGGCAGAGACCGCGCGCCGGGCCAGGTCAGCGCTCAGCCCGACTCCGAGCGGCCATCATCGCCGCGGCGAGCCGGGCAGCGGCCCACTCGAGCAGCTCCTGGTCGGCGGGGCCGAAGGCGTCGACCTGGTTGCCGTCGACGTCGATCTCGCCCAGCACCTCGTCACCGTGCTTGATCGGTACCACGATCTCGGAGCGGGTCTCGAGGAAGCACTGCAGGTAGCGAGGGTCGGCGTTGACGTCCGGCACGACGATCGTCTCGCCCTGGGCAGCGGCCGCGCCACAGATGCCGGTGCCGATCGGGATGCGCACATGCTCGGTCGGCGCCGGCCCGCGCCAGGTGGCTAGTACGAGCTCCGGTCCTTCGACGAGATAGATGCCGACCCAGTTGTATGTGGGCAGGGTCTCGTTCAGTACCTGACAGATCCCGTCGTAGAGCGTGCCCAGCTCACTGGTCGACGCGAACAGCTCGGCCAGCTTTGCCCGCGCAGCCTGGATCGCGCCCGTCTCTGTCCGGCTCGTCATGCCTGCCGTCGCTCCCTCCAAGGTAACCTCGTTCTCCCGGGAATTCTACTCCTCAGGCGGCGGCTGGCCGTACCGCCACTCGTAGTAGTGGCGGCCGACGTTGCCTAGCTCGACTTGCCAGCCAGCGGGGTTCGCCGGGTCATAGGTCAGCAGACGGCGCTCGAACGCCTGCACCAGCACCCACCGCTCGACCCCGCCGACGCGTGCCCGGATCCAGTAGGGCTCGCTGATCGGGTGCCCGAGCACGTAGAGCCAGTCCCAGGGTTGTGCCTGTGTCCACTCCCAAAAGACAGCCGCCACGTTCACGCCGGTCACCGGGTCGTACCAGCCGTACGTCGTTGTGCCCAGGCTCGGATCGAGCGTGATCGTACCGTCCTTCGCCAGCACCTCGACGACCGGCTGGCCGGCGCGGTCGGGTCGCGCCCGGCCGGGGGCGATCGCCGCCAGGCCGTGCAGGCTGGCATAGGTCGGCGCGTCGGGGTTGAGCGCGGCGGGATCGCCGGCCAGGGGGATTTGTGCCGGCCCGAGCGGCTGGAACGCGTGGTCGCCCACCTGGGCCGCACCCAGGATCATGTCGCGCACCAGCAGGCCGCTGGTGACGAACCACGGCGATGCGGGATCGCCGCCCTGGTCGGTGATCTCTAACCGTGCCTTGTCTAGGTAGTACACCGTCCGCTGCCCGCCCGGCGACTCCGCGTACGGCTCCTGAATCGTCGCCCAGATATCAGGCCCCCAGATCCAGGAGCGGTCTTCGAGCTCCAGCCAGACGGCGGCGTCGGCCGACCACCAGACTCGCTGCACGGCCGGTGGCGCGCCGGTCAGGCCCGCCGGGAGCTGGGCGGCCACGCTCGACCCGTCGCGCGCGAGCGGCTCCTCCGGCGACGCGGCCGTGCGGAAGCTGGCCTGGTAGGTGAACGGCTGCCCGTTGGCCGTGCCGGTGATGGTGTAGGTGTAGGTAACACCCGGCTGAAGCGGTGCGGTCGCCGCCACGAGAGCGGTGCGGCGGCTCAGCCAGCCGTTGCCGGTGGTGAACAGCGTCTCGACCGGCTGCCCGTCGGCCAGCAGTGTCGCGCTGGTGAAGACGACGTCCCCCGGGCCGAAGTACTTCAGCGTGATCGGGTAGCCGAGCGGGAACGAGGCCCCCGCGAAGGGGTTGGGCGCTTCGCCCCAGAAGTGCGTGTCGATGCCGGTCGTGCCGTCCGCCGGCCAGGCGACCCACTCCGGAGTGGCACTCTCGCTCCAGCTCAGGGTACCAAGCATGACGACCTCGATGCGGGCGTCGCCCTCGCTCACCCAGCCGAACCCGATGTCGGTATAGCGCGGATCGATGAGCGGCAGGCGATGGTTCACCGTCCCCATGAACACGCGGACAGAGGTCGTCAGTGAGCCAGTGAGGCCGATGTTCTCGTTCACCCAGCCGCTGTAGCCCTGCGCCCGGGCGCGGTCGCCGATGCTGGCCCCGGTGAAGCCTGGCTTGCCTTGCTGCTCCTGGTGCAGCCCCATCCCGGCGAGGCTCGGGTCGCCGTAGTTGAGCTGGTAGTAGCGCGCGTGCGCCTGGGCCGCCGCCTCCAGCGCGGGATGGCGAGTCAACGGCGGCAGCCCCAGCCAGGCCCGGTAGGTGTTGATCATCGCCAGCGCCTGCTCGGCCATATCGCCGCGTTCGGACGCCGAGGCCGGCCTCGCGGCGGCCGTCAGCGGCACGGCGAGCAACACCAGAGCGAGCACAGTCGAGCCTACTCGACGGATACAGAGAACGTGTCCCCCCAGAGGTGCCCTCACCCCTCGCTCCTTCCCTCGAGCCAGCCCGCCGCATCGGCCCTCTCGGGTCGCCGCCGAGCTCTGGAGCCGTCTCCCTTCCCCCCTCAACTATGCCACACTGGCGACAGCGTCCGGCGACCGAACGTACAATGGGATCATCGCCAGGAGAGGGTCGGAACAACGGTTGCTCGCACAGAGAGGAGAGACGCATGATCGAACTGATCGTCCTCGTGCTGATCCTACTGGTGCTGCTGTTCGGAATCTGGATAACGTTCCAGCTCGTCGGCCTGCTGGTCACGCTCGTGGTCGCCGCGGTCATTGGCTGGCTGGCCGACCAGATCGTGCCGGGCCGCCTGCCCTACGGCTGGCTGGGCGCAACGGTCTTCGGGCTGTTGGGGAGCTGGCTTGGTAGCTTGCTGCTGGGCAATCTCGGTCCCGAGTTGGGCGGCATCGCGATCGTCCCGGCCCTGGTGGGCGCGGTCATCCTCGCCTTCCTCTACAACATTGTCGCCAAGCAGGCGCGTGCGCGGCGACTGTGAGAAGGCAGCTACCCGCATTGCCCGGCCCCATTTGACGATCGGCGGTGCCGTTGCTAGGGTTATACGAGGACACAAGCGAGCATCGCAGCGGCGATGACGGAACCGAGTACGCCGTGGCCTGCGCGCAGCGAGTCCGGGAGCGGTGTGAGCCGGATGCGCGACTGCGGCGGAAGATCTTTCCCGAGCCGCTACCCGAACCCGGGCAAGGCCCGTGCAGTAGGCGTAGCCGGGTGCCGCCCGTTATTGCGGCGAGGGCAGGCACGCGTGCGCCTGTCCACTGAGCGGGCCCGGTCGATCCCGGGCCAAGCGAGGTGGTACCGCGGGTATCCCCCGTCCTCGGCCGAGGGCGGGGGATCGGCCTTCTCAGGGCAGTATGAGCGAGAGCGTTGCCGGGAGAGAAGGAGGTCGACCGGTGTTCAAGCCTGTGCCGACGCGAAATGTCGACTTCCCCGCGATGGAGCGCGAGCTCCTGCGCTGGTGGTACGAGGGCGGGATCGTCCAGAAGTACCTGAAGAAGAACGAGACGAGTGAGAAGCGCTGGTCGTTCCTCGACGGCCCGATCACGGCCAACAACCCGATGGGCGTGCACCACGCTTGGGGGCGCACCTACAAGGACTTCTACCAACGCTTCCACACCATGCTCGGCTATCGCCAGCGCTACCAGAACGGGTTCGACTGCCAGGGGCTGTGGGTGGAGGTCGAGGTCGAGAAGGAGCTAGGCTTCTCGTCAAAGCAGGATATCGAGGCCTATGGCATCGACCGCTTTGTCGAGAAGTGCAAGGAGCGGGTGTTCAAGTATGCCGCCATCCAGACCGAGCAGTCGAAGCGGCTCGGTTACTTCATGGACTGGGATAACTCGTACTACACCCTCTCCGACGAGAACAACTACATGATCTGGTACTTCCTGAAGGTGTGCCACCAGAATGGGTGGATCTATCACGGCCACGACGTCATGCCGTGGTGCCCACGCTGCGCCACTGGCCTCTCGGAAATGGAGGTCAGCGAGGGCTACCAGGAGATCACGCACCTGAGCCTCTACGTCCGCTTCCCCCTCGAGGGCCGGGAGAACGAGTCGCTGCTCGTCTGGACAACGACCCCGTGGACGCTGGCGGCGAACGTCGCGGCCGCGGTGCATCCCGAGCTCACCTACGTGAAAGTGCGCCAGGGCGACCACGTCTACTACCTCGCTAAGGAGGCGCTGAAGACAGCGCTACGCGGCCACTATGAGGTGCTGGAGGAGCTGCCCGGCAGCGCGCTCGTCGGGCTCGCCTACCGCGGGCCGTTCGACGAGCTGCCGGCTAACCAGAGCGTCGCGCACCGCGTGATCCCCTGGGACGAGGTGAACGCCGAGGAGGGAACGGGCATCGTCCATATCGCCCCCGGTGCCGGGCGGGAAGACTACCAGCTCGGCAAGGAGTTCGACCTGGCGGTAGTGGCCCCACTCGACGAGAACGGCGTCTACCTCGACGGCTTCGGCTGGCTGACTGGGATGCGGGTCGCCGAGGTGGCGGAGCCGATCGCGCGGGACCTGGAGGCCAAAGGGCTGCTCTACCGCACGGAGCACTACACCCATCGCTACCCCACTTGCTGGCGCTGCGGCACCGAGCTGGTCTTCCGGCTCGTCGACGAGTGGTATATCGACGTCGACCCCTGGCGCGAGCGGGTGATGGCGGCGGCCAAGACCGTCCGCTGGATCCCCGAGTTCGGGCTCGAGCGCGAGCTCGACTGGCTGCGCAACATGGACGACTGGATGATCTCCAAGAAACGCTACTGGGGCCTCGCGCTCCCGATCTGGAAGTGCCCGGACTGCGGCTGGTTCGACGTGATCGGGAGCGAAGTGGAGCTGGAAGAGCGTGCTATCGAGGGCTGGGAGGAGTTCCGGGGACACTCGCCGCACCGGCCCTGGATCGACAAGGTGAAGATCCGCTGCGAGCAGTGCGGCGGCGCCGCCTCGCGCATCCCCGACGTCGGTAACCCGTGGCTCGACGCTGGCATCGTCCCCTTCTCGACGCTGAACTACCGGCATGACCGTGTCTACTGGCAGCAGTGGTTCCCGGCCGACTTCATCACCGAGTCGTTCCCCGGCCAGTTCCGCAACTGGTTCTACTCGCTGCTCGCCCAGAGCACGGTGCTGGTCGACCAGGCGCCGTTCAAGACCGTGCTCGGCTTCGCCAGCCTGCGCGACGAGCACGGCGAGGAGATGCACAAGAGTAAGGGCAACGCGATCTGGTTCGACGAGGCAGCCGAGCGCGTCGGCGTCGACGTCATGCGCTGGCTCTACCTCAAGCACAACCCGGCGCAGAACCTGAACTTCGGCTACCGCCTGTGCGACGAGACGCGCCGGCAGTTCCTGCTGCCGCTCTGGAACTCCTATGCCTTCTTCGCCAACTACGCGGCACTCGACGGCTTCCACCCCGCCCAGCACGAGGTGCCGCTGGCCGAGCGCACCCTGCTCGACCGCTGGATCCTCTCGCGCTTGCAGGAGGTCGTCGCAGTCGCCCGCGAGCGGATCGCCGACTACGACTCGGCCAGCGCCTGCCGGGCCATCCAGGACTTTGTGGTCGAGGAGCTGTCCAACTGGTACATCCGCCGCAACCGGCGTCGCTTCTGGAAGACCGAGAGCGACCGCGACAAGGCCGCCGCCTACCTCACGCTGTACGAGGTGCTGGTGACACTAACGAAGCTACTGGCGCCCTTCATCCCGTTCACTGCTGAGGCGATGTACCAGAACCTGGTGCGCTCGGTCGACCCCGCGGCCCCGGAGTCGGTGCACCTGACTGACTACCCGGAGCCGGACGAGGCGAAGGTGGATGCGGCGCTGGCCCAGGACATGGCCTGGCTGCTGCGCGCGGTGGAGCTGGGCCGGGCGGCGCGCAACAAGGCCAACATCAAGGTGCGCCAACCGCTGCCGCGAGTGCTGGTCGGTGCCCGCGTGCCCGAGGCGCTAGAGGCGATCCGCCGGCTCCAGGATCAGCTCCTCGACGAGCTGAACGTCAAGGCCTTTGACGAGATCGAGCGGCCGGAGGAATACCTCACCTACCGCGTCCGGCCGAACCTGCCAGTACTCGGGCCGCGCCTCGGCCCCAAGCTGCCGGCGCTCCAGCGGGCACTCGCCCAGGCCGACCCGGCGCAGATCGCCCGGACGGTGCGCGCTAACCGGCCGGTGACGCTGGCGGTCGACGGCGAGGAGATCGAGCTCGACCCCGACGACGTGCTCGTCGAGGCCATCGACCGCGAGGGCTTCGCCGCCTTCGAAGACCGCGACCTGCTCGTGGCAGTTGACCTGGCGATCACCCCAGAGCTGCGACTGGAAGGGCTCGCGCGCGACTTCGTCCGCGGGGTGCAGGAGGCGCGCAAGAACGCCGGCTTCGAGATCGACGACACCATCGCTATCGTCTACGAGGCGCACGGCGAGCTGGCGGAGGCGGTCGAGCGCTTCGCCGACTACATCAAGAGCGAGACGCTCGCTGTCGAGCTACGGCCGGGCCGGCCGGAGGAGCAGGACGGCTACGTCGAGGAAGTCCAGATCGGCAAGGAGCAGTTCGTGGTCGGTTTGCGGCGGGTGGGCCGGCTGGCCAAGGCCACGGCAGGCAGCGAATAGCACGATGGTGCGCGGGCTCACCCGGCCACACATCCCTCATTCCCCTTTCCCGCGGTTCGCAGGAGAGGGGAGAGCCCTCCCGCCTCAGCTCATCCGGCTGCGGCGGCGGCTGAGTCACCTCGAGCCGCTGGCCGAGCTCGCGGTGACGCTCCCCAGGAGCGGCCAGTCCTTCCAACTCCTGCGCCCGCTGGACGTTGACCGGCTGCTGGATGAAGCCGAGCGCGACCCCGAGGAGCAGCTCCCTTACTGGGCCGAGCTCTGGCCGAGCGGCATCGCGCTCGCCGACGCCCTCTCGCTGGAGCCAGAGGTCGTGCGCGGTGTCTCCGCGCTGGAGCTCGGCTGCGGGCTGGGGCTAACCGCCGCCGCGGCGCTACGGACTGGCGCCGAGCTGCTGGCGACCGACTACGCGCCAGCGGCGCTGCTCTTGACTCGTCTCAACTGCCTCGCCAACGCAGGCCGCGAGCCGGCGACGCTCCGGCTCAACTGGCGCCGCCCGTCGCCTCGGCTCCTGGCGACGCGCGGCGGGGCCGGCTTCCCGGTCGTCCTGGCGGCCGATGTGCTCTACGAGGAGCGGGATGTGGAGCCGTTGTTCCGGCTGGCCGGGCAGGTGGTCGCGCCGGGCGGGCTGTTGTGGCTGGCCGAACCGGGCCGGCGCGCCGCGGCCAGGTTCCTGGCGCTCGCGCGCGCGGCCGGCTGGGATAGCTCCGCCGAGACCTGGGACGGCCCCTGGCCCGACCCGCTCGACCAACGCGTCCAGGTCACCGTCCACCGCCTCCGTCGGCCCTGAGCCCTCAGCGCGCCGAGACGAGCGCGAGCACGTCACGCACGACCGCACGGTGCCGGGGGTCTGCGACCGAACTCGCCCCGGCGACAACCAGGCGGTCGTCCTCCTCGATGCCGAGGTCGCGGGCGAGTTCCAGCACGAGTGGAACCTCTCGAACGGCCTCTCGAAGGAAGTCCACGACGTGGATTCCGACGACCTCCTCGGTCTCCGGATCCACCCGGATGGCCACCCAGTCGTTGACGAACACAGTGACAGCGGGGCGTGGCGGATCAGTGAAAGCCACCACCAGCTCGTCGGCGAGGTCATTGTAGACGAACGCGACGGGCCTCCGCTCGAGCGTTTCGACTGCCGGCAGGTGCCAGCGCAGCTCGCGATAGTTTACGTTGCCGGTCATGGCCACTCCTGTATCTCTCGTCGGTGCACCTGGCCCACGAGATACGCCGTCACGACCAGCGCCGGATTTGTGCGGAAATCGACAACAACCTTCAGACACTCGTCGAACGGTAATCCGAGTGATCGTGCTTCCTGATAATAGCAGAGGCGGTAAGAGCGTGTGTTGTCCCGCATCACCCGGAATGGGGCAGCGACGGCATCGAGTACGGCTAGATGATGCCCAATGAGCTCGGGATGCGCGCGGCGTATCTTGGTGTGCCACAGCCAGACCGTCAGCGTGATTCGCCGTCCAGCATAATCGTTGCCGATGAAATCACTGTAGAAATCTAGGTAACTCAGAAACTTCCCCGCTGCCCAGCGCTACAATGACCGTAAGAGTATTCATTAGGCATTCGGGTCTGTCAAGAATTGTGCTGACAGGGGCTACCTGACCTGGTGCAAAAGCCGCATCCTCATTCCTGCAGGGCCACGAGAAGTAGGCCAATGCACCGGTGGGCTGGCTCCCTGGCGTGAGCGCGAGATCGCCGAAGTGCAGACCTCTCCGGCAGCGATCCGCCGAACGGGCTACGACGACAACCCCCTCTCCCGCGCCGTGCGGGAGAGGGGGCCGGGGGGTGAGGGCGAACCCTAGTTCGCAGTGATCCCCTGCAGCCGCGCCACGCCGAGCTCGGAGAACACCGCCAGGCTCACGTACCACTTCACCCGCCAGCGGCTTGCGTCCTTCGTCTCCAGATCCCCCACGTACACCACCTGGATGCCGCCGTTCTCCAGCCCCATCACCCCGCTAGAGCCGAACTTCACGGCGTAGATGCTGCTCAGGTTGGTGCCCGTGCCCAAGGTCTCGTTGTCCGGCACGAAGTCGTCCACCAGGATCGGGATCCCATCGTAGAACAGCGCGCGCCGCCCAAACGCGTCCACATCCGTCTCCAGCAGATTGCCAGAGGCCCGCCGCAAGGCCGAGAGCTTCCGCCGCGTCCGCTTGCTCATCAACAGCGCGTCCGGCTTCCCCGGCTTCACCAGGTCAATCAGTTGATCCATCAGATCCAGCGTCAGGCTGCCACCGTTCGCCCCCACGCTGATCGTCTGCCCCGCAGGCACCAGCTTCCGCAGCCCGTCAAAGCTCTTCGGGTCAACACCCGTATCCCCCACGTAGAAGCTCTCGGTGAACTTGTGCGCCACCGCCTTCGCCCGGCTCTCCAGCACCACCGCTTCCAGGTCGTTCGGGTCGGCGTACGTCTGCTGCAGGAAGTTGTCCACGTCGGCGTCGCCGCCCAGGATACGCAGCGCCACCGTCACCTGGGTGAACGTCGGCGTCGCCTCAGCCCACGTGTCCCCCACGTCGTAGAAGCTGGCCGCCGGCATCGTCGCCTCGCGGTTGTACGTCAGCGCCGTCCCGGTCACCTCCATGAACGGCAGCATCAGCAGGACCGAGGACTCCTTCACGATCGTCTCGATCACCCCGCGAAGCAGGAGATCATTGGTCAGCTTCGCGGCCTCTACCTTCGTCATCGCCACGGCTCGCTACCCTCTCTCGCTTACTCGGCAACCACGAGGGTTGCCCCTACCCGCTACCCGCGCTTCACCCGCCGCAGCCCCTCGGCCATCTTGGCCGAAGGAGACAGCGCCTCGATGTTCACCAGGTACGTCTGCCGCCCAGGCTGTCCAGCCGGCACCGACGCCGCCGCCTCCCGCGCCACGGCCTCCCGCACGCTCTCGGCAATCCGCCGGTACACCTCCGTCGCCAGCCGCGCCGAGGCCTCCAGCTCCTCCAGCGTCTCCCCCTGCACCAGCTCCGGGACAGCCTCCGGGTGCGCTCGCAACACCAGCTCCCGCAGCCGCGCCGCGTCCACTCCCACCGGGCTCTCTACCTCGGCCTGCGCTCCGGCCAGCTCACTCCCACCGCTGGCATTCGCCTTCGCCTCGCTGTCCGTCACCGTCGCGCCTCCTTCCCGCGCACCTCTCCGTCCTGCCTCATGCCTGCGCTCATCAGCCCAGCCCAGTGAGCCGTAGGAGCACCTCCAGCGTGATCGCGCCGACGATCAGCGAGGTGAGCTGGTTCAGCCGCGCCCGGATCTCGGCCACGTCCCGCGCCAGCCCTTCGACGATCTGCCGGGTCACGACCTCGTACGCGCTGCCCGGTTCCAGATCCACCCCACGCTGGCGCGCGCGGGCCAGTGCCTCGCGCAGGAGGGTGCCGTCACGGTAGGCCGCCTGCCGCTCCTTTTCAGCCATCGCTACTCCTCTCCGAGCCCCAGCTCGACCAGCACCTGGGTCAGCGCTTCGGTCAGATGCTCCGCCATCGCACCGCTCAGCGCGTGCTGCGCCCGCATTGCCCGCACCACCGTGTCGACGATCCGCGGGATGCTCGTCGCCAGTCGCTCGGGGTCGTCCTGCTCAGCCAGCACCCGCGCCAGCACCAGTCGCAACGCACTGATCTCCTCGGCCAGCGGCTGGGCGCTCCCGGCCTGCTCGAGGGCAGCCGCGATCCGCTCTTCGATCCGTGCCCGCAGCGCCCCGCTGGCCTCGGATGGCTCCCGCTCACCAGGCCGGTGCGCCCGGCAGTAGTCGTGCCCCCGCATGGCCCAGGCTCGACACCCTGGGCGGGCGCAGCGCCGCCCTGCTCCCATCGCCCGACTCCTCCGCTTCTCATCGCACTCAGACGGAGAGCGTAATGGCTCAGGAAAGGGACACGGCCTGGGTCTCGTGGTGAAGAGAGGGAGAAAGCCCCACCAGCTTAGCCAGATGGCGCAGCCGTCATCAGATCGATCCCCAAGCCAGCGACAGGTCGGAGATCAGCCGCGCCGAACGCGCAGTCAGCCAGCCCGCGGAGGCGTGGCTCAGCACCACCACAAGGTAGCCGTACCTCGGCAATGTCCAGGTCTACGGCCAGGTCTACGGCGTCCGCCACCAGTTCGCCCTACCCTCTCGCACTGATCGGCTGCGCTCTTCAACTGCTGTGGTAGGTGCTCTACGGCGCGACCGCGTAGCGGGCCTTTCCTGCGCGCTTGGCCGCGTAGAGTGCCTGGTCTGCGGCCAGCAGCAGTGCGCCGGGGTCGGTCAAGCTGGGCCGGCTGTCGGCGATGCCGATACTGGCCGAGATTCTCACCGTCTGCCCTGCGACGGCGAACGGTTTCTCGAGCACGCGGATCATCCGCTCGGCCACGGTGATCGCCTCCTGCAGCGACTGGATATCTTCGAGCAGCACCGTAAACTCGTCACCAGCGAAGCGGGCCACCGTATCACCAGCGCGCACGGAACCCTGCAGCCGTCGTGCCACCTGAGCCAGAAGGTCGTCGCCAGCCGCGTGACCGAACGCGTCGTTAACCTGCTTGAAGCCGTCCAGGTCGATGAAGAGAACGGCGACCTGGCGCGGGTCGCGAGCTGTACGCGCCAGCGCGTGCTCCAGACGGTCGAAAAAGAGCGACCGGTTGGGGAGCCCAGTCAGCAGATCGTGGCCGGCTTGATAGCGAAGCTGCTCTTGCTCTCGCCAGCGCTCGAGCGCCAGCCCGGCGAGCTGGCTCGCCAGCTCTCCGAGCTTCCGCTCGCGGTCATCAGGCCCGCGTGGTTCGCCAGCGTAGAGCGCGAAGGTGGCAAGCACCTCGCCGGTACTTCCGAAGACCGGCACCGACCAGCAGGCGCGCAAGCCGTACTTTTGGGCGAGGTGACGGTACTTGGCCCACCGGGGATCGGACAGCGTATCGCTGACGACGACGGGCTGGCCCAGGTACGCGGCCGTCCCGCAGCTTCCCTGCTCAGGGCCGATGGGCAGGCCCTCGATCGCCGCCACATAGTCCGGAGGCAAGCTCGGCGCCGCGCCGTGGCGCAGCCGCCCTTCCTGGTCGAGGAGCAGAACCGAGGCGAGCAGATCGGGAGCCTGCTCCTCGACGAGCCGGCAGAGCTGCTCAAGTACCTCGCTGAGCGGCGCCTGCTGGGCGATCCGCTCTACGATGCCTAGTTGCCCACTCAGGAGCATTTCCGATCGCTTGCGCTCGGTGACGTCGGTGAACAGGCCGTGCCAGTACTGTGGCCTACCCTCGGCATCGTGTACCAAGAGCGCGCGGTTCTCCAACCAGACCCAACGCCCGTCCTTGCGCTGGAAGCGGAACTCCACCCGGAACGGCTCGCCCGTCTCGTCGGTGCGGAGGGCCTCCTGCCGGACGCGCTCGCGGTCGAGCGGGTGGATGCGCTGGAACCACAGCCCTGGTGTCGACCGGAACTCGTCGGGGGTGAACCCGGTCACATCGCTGATACGCGAGCTGATGTAGACGATCGGGTAGTGCAGCTCACCAGAGGGTGAGACGATCGGCTGGGCGGCGGTGACGATCACAGCTGACGGAAGCTGCTCCACCAGCGTGTGGTAGCGCACTTCCGCTTCCTGGCGCGTGAGCTCGGCGAGCTTCTGCTCGGTGACGTCCAGCAGCAAGCAGTGCCAGTAGAGCGGCTCGCCGCTCGCGTCGCGCACCAGAACTGCGCGCTCCTGGAGCCAGATCCACTCCCCATCTTTGCGACGGAAGCGGTACTCGGCGTAGAACGGCTCGCCCGTCTCGTCGGTGTGCAGTGACGCAGCCGTGACCCGGGCTCGGTCGTTAGGGTGAATATTCCTGTACCACAGCACTGGCGAGGCCTGGTACTCCTCAGCAGAGTAGCCGGTCAGTACCTCGAACTGCGGGCTGACATAGATCGGGGGGTAAGCGATTTCCCCGGCCGGCAGAGGCACGGGGTGCACTTCAGTGGCGACAACGGCCCCTGGCATCTGCTCGATCAGCGTGCGGTAGCGCTGTTCTGCCTCATGCAGCGCCGCCTGAGTCTGCTTCTGCTGGGTGATGTCGACCAGCAAGCCCTGCCAGTAGAGCGGCTGGCCACTCTCATCACGAAGCAGCTCCGCGCTGCTCAGCACCCAGACGACGTGGCCATCCCGGTGGAGCATCCGGTATTCGACCCGGAACGGTTCACCGGTCGCGTCGGTGCGCTTCAGCTCGGCTGCGACACGCGGTCGGTCGTCCGGATGCACGAGCCTGACCCATAGGCTCGGGTCAGCCAGGTGCTCCTCTGGAGGATAACCGGTCATCGCCTCGATCTGCGGGCTTACATAGAGGATCGGGTAGACCAGTTCTCCGTCCTCCCACCTGAGCGGCTCGGCCACGCTGGCGTAGACCGCCGCCGGGAGTTGCTCCACCAGCGTGCGGTAGCGCGCCTCCGCCTCCCTGAGCGCCGCCTCGACCCGCTTCTGTTGGGTGATGTCGACGATGATGCCTTGCCAGTAGAGCGGCCGGCCAGCCTCATCCCGCGCTAGCTCGGCCTGGTTGAGCACCCAGGCGGCCCCGCCATCGCGCCGCATCAGCCGGAACTCGATCCGGTACGGCTCTCCGGTTCGATCGGTGCGCTCGATCTCCGCAAGCCGCCGCTCGCGGTCATCGGGGTGGATCAGTGTCGGCCACAAGGTGGGGTCACTTTGGAGCTCCTCGGGCGAGTAGCCGGTGATCGCCGCGATCTGCCGGCTGAGGTAGAGGATGGGGTAGACCGGCGTGCCATCGGGCAGCACCACCGGCTCGGCGGCATTGAGGTAGACCGCGGCCGGGAGTTGCTCGACTAGGGTGCGATAACGCCGCTCGGCCTCAGCCAGGCGAGCTTCCGTTTCTTTCTGGGCCGTGATGTCGAGCAGCAACCCGTGACGATAGCGCGGTCTCCCGGCGTCGTCCCGCACCACGGCGCTGTCATGCCAGAGCCAGATGACCCGCCCATCCTTACGGGTAAACCGGTACTCCAGGTGGAACTCCTCGCCAGCCCGGGTCGCCTGATCCACGAGCGTTAGCACGTGCCCACGGTCTTCCGGATGGATGTTGCGCGCCCAGATGCCCGGCGTCTCCCACTCGTGCGGTGTGTAGCCAGTGACGGCCTCGATCCGCGGGCTCACGTAGTAGGTGCGCCAACCCGGCACGCCGTCCGGCTGGAGCTGTGAGTCGGCGCTGACGATGATCAGCGCCGCCGACAACTGCTCGGCCAGCGTCCGGAAGCGCGCCTCCGCCTCTCGCAGCCGGGCCTCGGCTTCCTTCTGCGCTGTGACATCAAGCATGACGCCGTGGACGACCGCGGGCTGGCCGGGATCGCCCTGGAGTACCATCCCGTGATCCTGTACCCAGACGATCCGGCCGTCCTTCCGCCGCATCCGGTATTCGAGCCTAAAGCGCCCCTCGGTCGCAATTGCTTGCTCGACCGCGGCCCGCACCCACGCGGCGTCGTCTGGGTGGAGATGGCTGGCCCAGTTCCCTCGTGTCGTCAGCCACTCGGCCGGCGTGTACCCGAGGAGCCGCTCGATCTGCGGGCTGACATAGGCCATCTCAGCGACGCCGTCAGCCGGAGCCTGGTAGACCATCACGGGCGACTGCTCGACCAGTAGCCGGTAGCGCTCCTCCGCCTGCCGCAGGGCGAACTCGGCTTCCTTTCGCGCCGTGATATCGAGCATCAGCCCCTGGATATACAGCGGTCGACCTGCGGCGTCCCGAACGAACCGACCCTCGTCGCGCACCCAGACGATACGCCCATCGCGGGCGACCAAGCGGTACTCGAGCGACTGGTCGCGGCCTTCTTCCACCGCGTGCCGGATTTCCTCCAGCACGCGCTCCCTGTCTTCGGGATGGATACTGCGCTCCCAGACCTGCGGGCCAGCCGCCCACTCCTCGACCGAATAGCCGAGCAGGCGTTCGATCTGCGGGCTCACATACAGCGGGGCGATACCGTCGACCGCGCTGGCCTGGTACACCACGGCCGGGAGCATCTCGACCAGCTCGCGATAGCGAGCCTCTGCATCGTGCAGCCCCCGCTCTGTGGACCTGCGCTCCGTGATGTCCTGATAGCGCCAGAGGTGTCCGATCGGCCCCTCCAGGCCATCTAGCGGGATGTATTCTCCTTCCAGTACGCGGCCATCGACCAGCTCCAGTTCCTCCAGCAGGACGGGCTGCCGCATCCGGACCAGTTCCTCGGTCCGGCTCACGAATCGCTCAGGGTCGACGAACAGCCCTTTCATGTACTCGACAGCCTGCCGGCAGTCGGAGCCGGTGATCGCCTCGGGCCCGGGAAAGCCGAACAGCTCGCAGAAGGCGAGATTGACCTGGACGATCCGCCGCTGCACGTCCTCGAAGAGAACGCCGACCCGGAGCGAGCTGACCAAGAGACCGCTCCGCTCTAGATCGCCCGGCGCCGGAGCGGGCAGGCGCTGCGGTGCGATGGCGTTCGCCGCCGCCTCGACAGCGGATCTTGGCCAGTCAAGGCGTTGTGACGCTGCGTCGAGTGGCCACAGGAGCCACCAGGCTTCGGCGACCTGGTCCTCCGCCAGCACAGGCACGCTGGCGACGTCCCACAGCTCCACGCCGGTGCGAGCGCGGAGCCGGAGCACCCCTCGCTCCGGGACGCCCCGCAGAGCGGAGTGTAAGAGCTGGAGAGCAGTGTCACGGTCTGGCGGCGCGACCAGGTGGTCGAGCCTCAGCGCCCTTGGCTCCGCCTCTTCCGGACACAACCGACCCGCGTCACGGCCTTCGATCGCGATGACGCGCCCGTCACGATCTAGCCTGAGGCGCAGAGCGGCGTATCTGGTGAGCGTGGTCTCGCTTGCTTCCCCGAACACGCCCGAAATCCCTCGATCGATCGTATCAATCCTAATCTACTCTACGGTCTGCGATAGAGGCGGCAGACGTGAGACAGTGACGATCGATGACCGTTGAGTACTCCTGGGCCGTCTTCGGTAGGCATACTGGCAAGCGGTGCCGCGAGGGATATGCTCTTCGGAAGACGTTCTCAGTGTGGCATCCCCTTCGGCTGACCTGGCACAGGCTCCGTCGCCGTGCTGTCCGCGCCGTCAAATTCCCGCTCTCCGGCGTCACGCTGCTGGAATAGGTTGCACGCCAAGCGTGCAGCAAGAACCACCACTCGTAGGACTCCCACATCAATTGTCGTTTCATGAGCGTGCACCGTACTAGCCACCAGGTACCAATTCGCTTCCAGGTAGCTCTCGAGAACGGGGTGTCGTGTCAACATCCAGGATCGTTTAGTTCACGCTGCCTCACGCCTGCGCTTGGCGGGTCGCCCACCTCTCCGATGAGACAATGCGGGGGTAGCACGTGCCGGAATCCCACATATCGATATCCATCTTCTTCTATACCCATCTTCGGCAGGAGCTTTCACTTCACGCTAGCCACTGAGTCCCGAGTGACCGATAGGTATGGAGAGGGAAGTCGGCGTCGACACTGCTTCGCATCGTTGCTCGTCGTGCCATGGACTTCGGTCGGGCTCAGTACACACCTTATCAGGCTGCGAGGCACAGTGACTCAGCCACTGCAAGCGCACCTTCTGGCCATTCCTGGCACCGGTATCCAGTTCAGTAGCCAGACGATGAAGCCCCTTCACTGGGGAGAGTCGATGTGCGCTCAGCGCGTCGCGATCGCCTCCAGGCCCGCTGGATCGAGCAGGGTCACTCGTCGCCGGCCGATCTCGACCAGCCCCTGATCTCGGAACTGGTTGAGCGCCGCGGTCACGGTCTCCCGATAGGTTCCCAAGAGTTCGGCGAGCTGCTGGTGGGTCAGCCCGTGCAGCACCCGTCTGCCTCGCCAGTCGGTTTCGCTCGCCAGGCGCAGCAGCAGGCCGGCCAGCCGGGCTGGCACTCCTTTGAATGCCAGCTCCTCGAGCTGGTCCTCGACTTCAGCGAGCCGAGAGCCAAGCATATACACCAGCCTCCGCGTGATACGCGGATCGCTCAGCAGCAGCTTCTCGACATCGGATCGAGTCATCACGCAGATCAGGCAATCGGTCACCGCCTCGGCGAAGTTGCGGTGCATTCGCTGGCCGAGAACGACCATCTCGCCGAAGATCGAGCCCGGTCCGAGACGAGTGAGGACGAGCTTCTTCCCCTCCAGGGTGATCCGTGAGATCTCCACCTCACCCTGCTTGAGGATGAACAGCACCTCGGCCGGATCTTCCGGGCTGTACAGCACCTGGCCACGCCGGTACGTGACCAGCGCGGTCGCCTTTTCAAGCCGCTCGATCTCTTCCGGAGCAAGATCCTGGAAGAGGGTGACCATCGAGAGGTACTCGAGCTTGCTCAGTGCGGGAGCCAGGGTTGTCAGCGGCGTCATAGAACCCTCCTGAGCTTGAGCATGCGCTGTGAGTTGCTGCTGCCATTCTGCGATAGACTGCAGCCTTTCGGCCAGCGCGCTCATTTCCTCGCGAGCAGCGCTCTGCGAGCACGGCTGATTCGGGAGCCCGCGAGAGCACGCTTTCTCTGCTCCTTCAAACCTGCCCGGCAATCGTATGATTCCCAGCGCTCGCCGGACAACCTCTCTGACGGGACTGTCGGGCACTGGTAGCCGGTTGACGCCACCCCGAGCCAGAGAGCCGTTAGACATGCATAAATGCAGAGACCTCGCATCAGGCTCGCCTGGCGACCTGCCGGGCGCGCGGATCCGGTGACTCAGCCGCCACGTGACCCAGGCTGCAGAGACGGGTCGATCGACGTGTAAGTCTGCCTACAGACCAGGACGGCTCCGAGCGATAGGCTCGGCAGCAGAAGCGGAGAGCTGCCGACGGGGCTGAGCCGAAATCCAGTAATGGGGGAGGTGGCAGACATGGCGCATGGGGCACTGAAGGCGGCGATCGTGATTCTGGCGAGTCCGGAGACGCATGAGGGATTCGGTCGGGTCGCTAACGCCCTGCAGGTAGCGCGCGAGCTCGCTCAGGCAGGTGACGAGGTCGCAATCATCTTCATGGGGCCGGAACCATCGCTGCCGCCGAGCTCGCGCATCCCGAGCATCGCTCTCATCGCCTGTATGCCGCCGTTCGAGATCGGGTAGCTGGCGCCTGCGCATACTGCGCTGCCGCCTTCGGCGTGAAGACCCTGGTCGAGGCTGCTGGGATCCCGCTGCTCGATGATTTCAACCAGCACCCGAGCTTGCGGCGATACCTGGTCGATGGATACCAGATCCTGGCCTTCTGAGTCGCTCGCCCGGCAACTATGGCACTCTCCCGAGCATGCTCTCGCCAGCCTACAGACATGATGGGGATCAGAGGACAACTGCCTAGGCTGAAGATCAGTTTGCTCACGAGCACCGCTGGCTAGGAGACTGACTTCACCCGCCATAGTCTGCCGCTGAGCGAGATCATCCCTTGAGAGCCGCCGAAAGACGGCATTCCGCCGATCGATGCGCCGCGATTCGTCTCCCTCGATCAGGCAGACATGCGGCTTCCGTGAGCGTAAGGATGATTACGGAAATCCCGCCTGCGACCAGGCATGGTTGTGTGTGCAGGCGCTGAGAAACGACGCGGGTTCCACCTTTTGGAGGTGCATGATGGTCAGGGAAGAACTGCTGCTAGCTGCGGATCGACGGTCGGTGGTGATCTCCGGTCTCCTCATAGGCATCGTCGCCGGGATCGTCTTCGCGACGTTCGA
Source organism: uncultured Thermomicrobiaceae bacterium (assembly GCA_938082375.1). GTDB lineage: Bacteria > Chloroflexota > Chloroflexia > Thermomicrobiales > Thermomicrobiaceae > Thermalbibacter. Next base: position 57,428 of record CALKCJ010000017.1, on the reverse strand, counting down.
GATGATCGTGGCCGCCCTGATGGGCATGGGCTTCTTCGCACCGCTGCGGATGATCTCCGCCATCGTTCTCGGTGAGCAGGCGCTGGATCCGTCCTACTCGCTCGGTGCGGCCACCATCGTGGGCTTGATCGTGCATATGATCCTCTCGGCGATCTACGGCCTTATCTATGGTCTCGCCGTCAGCGCCTGGTCGCTGTTGCGCCAACGCGCCTGGCTCGTCCTCGTCGGGTCGCTCTACGGCCTGCTCCTTTGGCTGGTCAACTTCTATGTCATCGCCCCGATCGCCTTTCCCTGGTTCGGTATGGCCGATCCCGTCGTCCAGTTCATTGCCCACGCCTTCTTCGGCACGGCAGTGGGCTTGCTGCTCACCTGGCGGCTGGCTCGAAGTTAGCTCGCCTCAACTCCCCCTTCCCGGTCGCCGAACCAGCCGGTTCGGCGACCAGCCTATCGGCTACAATCGAGTGAGCGTGAGCGAACGGGCGAGGGCAACGCCCCCTCGTCGAGAGGCCACAACGGTGGCCCGTGTGTGAGGAGTCTCAGTGTTCGATCAGGATCGGCAGGTAGGAGCCGCGACAGCGGAGAGGGAGAGCATACTCGATCACTTGCCTGCGCCGTTGCGGGACATCACCGAGCGGCTGGCGGCGACGTTCACCGCCCACGGGCAGGAGATCTACCTGGTCGGCGGCGTCGTGCGCGACTTGCTCCTCGGGCGGCCAGTGACCGACCTCGATGTGACCACTTCGGCCGAGCCACCGCTGACCAAGCAGCTCGGCCTGGAAGCCGGCGCCACCGGCGTCTACACCGTGGGCGAGGCGTTCGGCACTATCGGCCTGGTCTTTGACGGTGTCACCGTTGAGGTTACCACCTTCCGCGAGGAACGCTACCCGACGCCCGACCGCCATCCGGAGGTACGGTATGGCACCACCCTCCTCGAAGACCTGGCCCGACGCGACTTCACCGTCAACGCTATTGCGCTCGACGTCAAGAGCGGGGAGATCATCGACCCCTTCGGCGGCCAGGAGGATCTGGCCCGCCGGCTGATCCGGGCCGTCGGCTCGCCGCGCGAGCGGTTCGCTGAGGATCCGTTGCGGATCCTGCGGGCCGCGCGCTTCGCTGCCGAGCTCGGCTTCCAGGTCGAGGCGGCTACCCTGGCGGCGATGAAGGAACTGGCTCCCGAGTTGGGGCGAATCAGCGTAGAGCGGATCGCGGCCGAGCTGAACCGCCTGCTGGTCGCGCCCGATGCACCGCATGGCCTTCGCCTGCTCCGACGGGCGGGATTACTCCCATACGTGCTGCCTGAACTCGTACCCCTGGCGGAAGATCCCGGCTACGGGCGGCACAAGAACATCTGGGATCACACCCTCCAGGTGATCGGCCAGTCGCCGCCCAGGCTCGCTGTCCGCTGGGCCGCGCTCCTGCACGACGCCGCCAAGCCAATGACCCGCAGCGTCGACGAGCGCGGCGAGGTGCACTTCTTCGGGCACGAGCTGGCGGGCGCTGAGCTCGCCCGGCGTACCTTGCGCCGGCTCCGCCAGGAGAAGGCGCTGATCGAGCGCGTCGCGCGGCTGGTCGAGCTTCACCTGCGCCCGGCTGCCTACGACGAGACCTGGACCGACAGCGCCGTCCGCCGCCTGGTCATCGAAGCCGGAGACCTGCTCGACGACTTGCTCGACCTGGTGGCGGCCGACGTGACCAGCGCCCGTGCCTACCGGCGCAAGCTGGCCGCCCGGCGCATCGCTGCGCTGCGCGCCCATATCCAGCGCCTGCAGGAAGAGGCAGCGCTGGCCGAGATCACGAGCCCGCTCGACGGCCACGAGCTGATGGCCATCTTCGGCCTGCCGCCCGGCCGCTGGATCGGTGAGCTGAAGCATCACCTGCGCGAGCTGGTTATCGAGGGCGTCATCGCGCCCGGCGACAAGGACGCCGCGCTGGCCGAGGCCCGCCGCTGGATGGCTGAGCACTACCCCTCCCTCACGCAACCGAGCGACTGAGTGGAGCGACGTGGCCTCCTTTCTGCGGGCTCTCCTAAGGTATAGCCCGGCCGAGATGACCCGGCCCGCTCCCCTGCCGGTGAGGGTCCCGGCTTCTCTTCAACCCACAGTCCGCGGCATTCGTGCTGACACCGGTTATTCAGGCCGTCTTGCGGGAGGTCACTGCGCTGCCTGAGGCCAGCGACGCCCCTTCGCCGCTGCGACCTCATGCCTCGGGCGGCTCGAGGTCGTCATCACCGCAGGCCGCCTGGGAGCAAGGATGCCCGGACGCGACTGGCGGCTTGCCGACTCAGGGCACGCGGGCGGCCCAGATCGACCGGGGGAAACGGTCGAGCAGGAGGCGCCGGACACGATCGAGCTCGGCATTGGAACGGGTCTTGAGGTAGGTCGCCACGCCCCACCAGTAGAGCGCCTCGGCAGCGAATGGCCCCTCGGTGTCGCGCTCGTAGGCCCGCTGCAGCAGCGCGATCGCTACATCTGCTCTCGACCAGTGCATCGCGACGTGCGCCTCGCCCATGTCGAGCAGGGTCAAGTAGAGCTCCGGCGGGAGAAAGTCCACGCTCTGATAGTGAACGGTGCCGCGCCGATCGGCGAAGAGGACAGTCGGCGTCCAGATCACATTCAGCGGCCGCAGCACCTCGCGAGGATCGGCAAAGAGGTCCAGTTGCAGCGGGATGAAGCGGGTCTGGATCGCTTCGATGACACGAGGATCGGGATGCGTCACGGCATCCAGCTTGGCACAACCCCGTCAGTCGCGCTTGCGCACCTCGATCAGCACCGGTCGCCGCTCGTGCAGCGAACGCTCAAGCGCCCGGTGAAAGTCCCGCTCCCAAGTAATCGCCGCGTGCTCGTCCATCGGTGCTCTCCTCTCCTCGGCCGCGGAGTGGCACCAGGATACTCTACCAGAGAGGTGAGTGGAGCCAGAGTCGTGCAGATAGCCCGGGGTTCGCGCCCTGGTCAGCAGCCGCTGCCCGGGTCGCCGGTTCCGCTCCGTGCTAGGATGCACGGTGTCGCGCGTGCCGCGTGCGAGGGCTCGGTGCGGCGAATGAGCGGTCACGCTGCGCGCAGGGAGGTCACGAGATGTGGTTGCGCCGGCCGGCCGAGAAGGAGCAGCGCGTTCAGCGATTGACCGCGGGCGGCTGCTGGCTGGCAGTGTGGAGGGGCGACAGGTCGAGGGGGAGCGGCCAGTGCGGCCGTGGATGAGTCCTCCCGTGTGAGTCGGAGTCCGTACCGGACGGCTTGCGACCCTCGTCGCGGACTCTTCTTGTACGCGCTCGGCATTGTGCACGGCCTCCAGAGCGGGCAGGGGGCACCCGCGTGGACGGTCTTCCACGACGGGCTGGCTCGGCAGACGCCGTTCACCATCGGGCAAGCGTCGGCCGTCACCAGCGTCGTGATGGTCGGAGCGAGCTGGCTGCCGGCACCGCCGCCGGTTTGTGGGCCGAGCTGCGCGACAGCTTCCATCTGGCCCTGAGCTGGCGTACGGGGTGGCCGCTCGGTGTGGCGCGCCGGCTGCTTGAGATGACGGTCGTCGGGAGTGGCATTGTGCTCGGAGGAAGCTTTGGGGGTCGGGACGATGCTAGCGGCGGTGGCGATCGGCCTGGGGTTCTGGCTATTCTGTGTTGACAGTCGAGGCCGGCCGACGAGAACTGTGCGCTGGCGGTATCCTGAGGTGAGCGAAAGATGGGGCGACTGCTTGCTGCGGGAGGAGGAGTGATGAGCGCGACCACATCTGCCGAGCCGCTCCAGGAGCAACTGCGAGAACTCCGCGACCGCATGCTGCCGATGCTCCAGGAGCTCGCCCGGCAGTTTCGCGGACGGGCGGTGCCGGGCTATCCAGTGATCGTGGACGACGTCGAGCGTGGGGGATACTTCGGGATTGCGCTCGGGCCCGGGTATGGCCTGTATGTGACGGCCGAGCCAGACCGCCTGGTGGTGCAACTGCAGACGGTCTCCTGGAGAAACGATGTCCACGCAGCCGCGGGCCGCGAGCGCTTCGGCGCGACGCCACGAGTAACGACGTTCCCAATCTCCACAGCGATGGCGGACGCTCAGATCAGGGATTTCCTGGCCCGCGTGTCCGCATCGTGGCACAAGCAGCCGCTCTTGATCCACCAGAGCGACAGCTAGCCTCGCTCCAGCGGCTGGGGACCCGTTTCACGTGAAACACTCGTGGCCACCCTGCGACCGCTTTCGCTTACCCCACGACCCAGCGGTCGAGCGCCCGCTCGTAGGACAGGATCTCCTCGGGCTGGAAGAAGAGCCCGATTTCGTAGGAAGCCGTCTCCGCTCCATCGGATCCGTGAATCAGGTTCTGGCCGATGGACAAACCGAAGTCCCCGCGGATCGACCCCGCCTCCGCCTTCACCGGGTCGGTCGCCCCCATCGTCTGGCGCGTGACCGCGATGGCGTTCGGCCCCTCGACCACGCCCACCACTACCGGCCCCGAGGTGATGAAGCGCACCAGATCCTCGAAGAACGGCTTCCCGCGGTGTACGCGGTAGAGCGCCTCCGCCTGCGCCTGGCTCATCCAGATCATCTTCAGCGCGACCAGCTTCAACCCGCGCCGCTCCAGGCGACCCAGCACCTCCGCAACCAGCCCACGCTGCACGGCATCAGGCTTGACGATGATCAGCGTCCGCTCGCTCCCCATTTGTTCTCCTTCCACAGACAGAGCGACGCCGGCCAACAGCCGGCGCCTCAGCCTATCACAGTCGCTCGGCAGGCTCTACCCCCCGGTCTGTCGCATCCACCCCTCGATCTCTGCTACCAGTGGCACGAGTGACCCTGCCACCGCGTTTTCGTCCCCACTGTCCTCGACCAACGCAGCCACGACCAGCGACTCACCGATCGCCACGCACACCCACCCCCCACTTACCGTCAGTGTCCCCCACGACTCTCCCGATCTCCGCAGCGACTGGCCCACCAGCGATGCCACAGCTCCCACCGCGTCGGCATCCTGACCTCCGATCGCCACTGCCGCCATCACCAGGCCGTCGACGGTCGCAACGAGCGCACCCACCACCCCGGGACGAACCACCACTGCTTCTAACAACTCCCGCAGCGGTGAGCCCATCGCCCTCTCTCCCGAACCCGGTCAAGCTACGCGTGCCCTCGTCGCAACGACCGCTCGTAGTGGCGGGCCGCCAGCGCCAGCGCTCCCTGCCGCCGGTACACCGCGCCGAGGATCCGATCCGCCTCCGCTGCTCCCGGCCCCCCACCATCAGCCAGCGGCGTCAGCAGCTCGATCAGCCCCCTATCCAAGTCGCGCCTGGCGCGGTACAGCGCGCGGCAACGGGCCAGCGCTGCCTCCACTTCGCCAGCTACCAGCAAATCCCGCACCACCGCCAGCGGATCAGCCACTCCTCCCGCGGCCCTCTCGGCAGCGGCATCGCGCACTCTCGTTGCTTCCCCCGAGAGCTGCCCGGTTGCTACCAGCTCTTCCTTCGCCGCTCGCGAGCGGGCAAACAGCTCCGGCCCCACGCCCAGCTGCTCAGCCGCGGCTGCCAGCGCCTCTTGCCCCTCTCGTTCGTCACCTTGAACAGCTCTACGGCCCTCGACTTCCCACCTTCCGGCACCAGTCGCCACCGCGCCCTCGGCCTCCTCGGGAGCCAGCGCTGCGACTACCTCTTCCTCAGCGGCCTCCCCGAGCACCGTCGGCTCGGTAGGCTCGGGCACCTCGCTCCGCCCTATCACCGCGTGCTCCAGCCACGAAATCGTTTCTTCCACCGGTGCTGACTCGGGCGGACCCTCGCCGGCTGCTTCTGCGGTCACCTCTCGCGGTACACCCTCGACCTGCCTAGGCTTTCCTCGCGGTACCCTCCCGGCTTCACCTCCGGCCGCGGGCTCCCCTGGCACTTCCAGCCCCTCCGGGACGAACGGCTCGATCCCCTCGATTTCGTACGCCTTCAGCAGCCCAGTCCAGCCAGGCTCTAATACCTCACGAGGACGCGCGGCTTCGATCTCCTCGTCGGTCGGCAGCTCCAGAATCGCCTCCTCCGTCGGCTCGGCTGCTACCTCTCCCCCTCCCTCAAGCGGCGAGAACGGCTCGAGCCCCTCCCCTTCCAGCGACCGCAGCAAACTGGTGTAGCCGGCCGTCGCTACCTCGCGCGGCCGCGCAGCCTCGAGCTCCTCCTCCGACGGCAGCTCGAGCAGCACCTCCCTCGCTTCCTCCGGTGCCGCCAGCCCCACTTCATCCGGAGCAGCCACCATGGCCACAGCCTCGGGGGCTGCTGCCTCTGCCAGGAGCACGGTCTCCTCAATCTCCGGGATCGCGACCGGCAAGAGAGACGAACGCAGCCCCTCCTCTGCCTCGAGCAGGAGCGCCGCCACGCGGCTGCCGTCGACGTCAACCACGTGTGCCCGATGCAACAGCGCCGCCGCTTCCCCAGGCTCCCCGTGCACCTGTGCGATCGAGGCCAGGATCACCAGCGGCACCACCGCATCAGGCAGCACTCCCGTCAACGACTCGCAGACTCGCGCCGCGCCTTCCAAGTCGCCTCGCCGCCAGAGAGCGACTGCCAGCCGCTGCTGCACGTCTGGTCTCACCAAGCCCTGCTCCAGCACCGCCCGGCACTCGGTGGCCGCGCGTGTCCAGCACCCTCCTCGGCTGTGCTGGCTCGCCAACGCCGCGCCGGTCAGGAAGAGGTGTCCCTCGCCGTAGCACGCCTGCGCCAGCCGCGCCACCCCCTCACGTAACTCACGGTCCCACGGCGAACACTCCCACGCCGCCTGCCGGAACGCCAGCGCTGTCTCCAGCTCGCCGCGTTGCTCCGCGATCTGACTGAGGCCCAGCGCCGCCTCCCGATCCTCGGGATCCAATTGCCGCACGGTCTGGAATGCTTCTTCCGCAAGCCCTGTCTCACCCGCCCGCAGCGCCGCGCGCCCGAGCAACCGCTGCGCCGTCAGATATCTCGGAAACGCCCGCAGCAGCCCCTGGCATAGGCGCATCGCCTCCCGGTAGCGCCCCTCAGCTAACGCCATTTCGGCCTGCTCAATCACTGCTGTCACAGGGAGGGTACCCATCGCTCACCCTCCATCTCATCCGCTGCTCGTCCCCCGACGCCAGCGTGCACGCCCTCGTCCTGGAAGATGTCGCCAGCGCCAGTATACCGAAGCCGCGCACCCGCGACCCTAGCCGAATTCTCCCAACTCGCCGCGGCCTTCAGCCCTCATGCTATAGTTCCGTCCTAGGGTAGGAGACTGCCTGGAGATCCACGCGCGAGGATACCGCCGTGCACCGCCTCGACCCGCTCGGCGTGCTGCGCTCGACGAGCGCCGTTGTCCGAGCAGCACGCTCGGTTCGACTCCACGCCCATGGACTCGACCGGCTGGCCGAAACGCTCCTGCAGCGTCCTGCCAGCGTCCCGAGCTGGGAGCATCCCCTCCACTGGCGAGGAGAACGCCACCAGACCGCCAACTACATCCTCGTCCTTGACGCCCTGAACTTCTGCTTCTGGCCCGAGCCACGCTGGCGCATCGACTACCGAGGGCAGGTCTACGACGGCTATTGGGCGCTCGCCGCCGCGCTGCGTCGCGCCATTGAGCTCGGTCACCCGCTCTGGGACGCCTCCTACCTCGCTGCACTCACTCCGCAGCGCCTCGGCGATATCCTGGCCGGTCAGGGGGTCGTCCCCCTCCTCGAGGAGCGTGCCGCTCACCTCCGCGAGGTCGGCCTGGGTCTGCTCGAACACTTCGATGGCCACTTCAGCCAAGCCATCGAGCAGGCAGGCCGCAGCGCCCCAACCCTTGTCAAGCTCGTCGCCCAGCGCTTCCCGTCGTTCAACGACATCGCGAGCTATCGTGGACACCTGGTGCGCTTCTACAAGCGCGCCCAGCTCCTGGTCACTGACCTCGCTGGCGCCTTCGACGGCCGCGACCTGGGCGAGTTCGACGACCTCGACCAGCTCACCGCCTTCGCCGACTACAAGCTTCCCCAAGTGCTCCGCTACTACGGGGCGCTCGTCTACTCGCCCCACCTCGCAGCACGGATCGACCAGCGAAACGAGCTCCCGGCCGGGAGTCCTGAGGAGATCGAGATCCGGGCGGCCACGGTGTGGGCCGTCGAGGAAATCAGCCACCGGCTCGCTGCCGCCGGGCGGGCGATGCCGGCCTGGCAGATCGACTGGGCGCTCTGGAGCCTCGCCCAGGAGCTCCCCCCGGATGCGCCGCCGTACCACCGTACCCGAACGGTCTTCTACTGATCCCGCACGCCACCAGTCCCTGGTTCGCGCGCGCCGAACCGGCGCAGTGACAAGAAGCCGATCGGGTGCCTCGTCCTCCCGTCGAGCGCCAGGTCAGCCAGGATCTCGCCGACGACGCTCGCAAACTTGAACCCGTGCCCGGAAAAACCGCAGCCGATCACGACCTGCGGCCACTCCAGATGCCGATCGATCACGAAGTGTGCATCCGGCGTCATCGTGTACATACAGGTTACGACCCGCGATACCGACGTCGCCGCTCCAGGCAGGTAGCGGTTTAGCACATCCCGGAGCGCCTCTACCTCCTGAGCTGATACCTCCCGCCTGATGGTATCAGCGGTACAGATCTCGCCGCGGTCATGCCGGCCGAACTTGATCCCCTGTCCAGGCAGGGCTGGAAAGCCGTAGTAGTCGCCCTCTCTCACGTCCAGCAGGTAGACGGGCAGCCGCTCCGGCGCGAAGCGAGCCGGGTCGTCTGGCTCGAAGTGCACGTTGACGACTCGCTGCACCCTGAGAGGGACACCCAGCCCACCGAGCACCTGCGGTGCCCACGGCCCGGGGGTGAGCACGAGCCGCTCCGCACGTTCGATGCCACGATCTGTCTCCACCAGAACCCCGTCGCCCTCCACCCGCCAGCGTCTGACCGGCTCCTGGAAGCGAAGTGACGCACCGGCCTCCACCGCGACCGAGTGGAACGCTCCCACGCAGGCCTCTGGATCGAGGATACCCGCGTGCGGCTCGTAGACGGCAACGAAGTCCGACGGCAGCCGCAGCGCGGGGAAGCGACTGGCGGTCACCTCCGCGTCCAGAACTTCGTGCGGAAGAGCGTGCTGGCGCGCGCTGTGGAGTGCGCCCGCGACGAAGGCGCTCTGTGGGTGACCGATGTTGAGGCCTCCGGTGATGCGCAGCAGATCCCGCCCGGTCAGCCCCTCAAGCTCGCGCCACAGCTCGTAGGCCCGCCGTATGAGGGGCACGTAATCGGGGGATTCGAAGTAGGCCTCACGAATGATCCGGCTGCGGCCGTGCGATGATCCTCTCGTGTGCAACGGCTCGAACGCTTCCAGCCCGAGGACGCGTACGCCACGGCGTGCGAGCATCGCCGCTGTAGCGCTTCCCATGCCCCCCAGGCCGACAACGATCGCGTCCCACTGCCCCATGCGAGCCTCCTCCTCTGGCCTTTGACCCGGCGCTGACGCAAACGCCGTCGCCTCCATCCATCACCTTGGCTCTTCGCCATCATCGCAGAGTGGTGGCTCGAGCCGAAAGCCCCGTCTCGCCTAACGCTCGCCAGCGAACGCTGGCCTACCTGTATCCCTGTCGTCCCAGCTGTTCAACTCGCGTACTGGCATCGTCTGGAGCCACAGCCAACCAGCCACACGGGGTGCCCCAACCGGCACAGTCAGGGTTGGGGACATTTGACCCAAGCGTATGAGAAAAGATCGACGCAGGTAGTAGTGGCGCTGGAGTATGGGGATTACGGCGGTTCCCGCGTCTACACCGGAAGGACGCGATGGGGAAAATGTGGACGAGCCGGCCTCGAGTTCCACTGCAGCCTCCCGCTGTCCGTGTGACTCAGCGTCCCAGGCCGAGTTGTCCACGGCATGTGGAGCACGAGGCGGCGGCTTGTCCGCACCGTGGTGTCCCCTCATACCCGGCAGCAGTGGACAACCAGGGGTGGTTATCCACAGCGCGGCGCGAGTTGTCAACAGCCCACCGAGCGCGCCGACCTGTCCGCCTTGTGATCTGCCCGGGGGTCACGGTCTGCGAGGCGCGCCGGCCCTACCGCCCCGATCACTGGTTTCCGGGCAGTGCGGGGTGACGCCGTTGCTACCTGTGCTATACTCTGCTGCGTTGTGTCGGGAATAGGACTCATTCTCAAAATGACATCCAGAGCGGAGGGATGCCAGGCCAACGTGGACCAGCAGGAAACCCGAGCTTCTCGGGAGCCCGGAAGTGGACGTGAGTCAGTCGCTCCTCGCAGTGTGCTCGCTGGGTCGCTGACCTCCTCTGACGGCGCGCGGCCGGGAACCGCCTGGCCAGATAGCCGTCCGCCCAAGCGAGCCCGCAGCGATCAGCTGACGGGAGCGATGTACGGTGAACGTCGCGCAGATGGCCCAGCCCCAACGGCACCGGCTGCGGTATCGCTGGCGACTGCAGAAGAAATCGTCAGCGGGGCGGCCCGCAGACGTGCTGAAGAGCGGAGGCTGTGGTGGCGCGAGCACGGGTTACTGATCGCCACCGCCCTCAACGGGCTCTTTCTGTTCGCGGCCTGGTTGCTCGATCGCTCGGCGGGACAGCCCCTCTGGCTCCCGCTTCTTTTGTACGGCCTCGCCTACATCGCTGGAGGCGCCTACGCCACCTACCGCGCCGTCGTTGCAGTGCTCCAGGGGACGGTCGATATCGATGTCCTGATGATCACGGCTGCGGCAGGAGCGGCGGTGATCGATGCCTGGGCCGAGGGCGGGATGCTGCTTTTCCTCTTTTCTCTGGGCAACGCACTCGAGCACTATGCGCTCGGCCGCACTCACCGGGCAGTTCGGTCGCTACTGGAAATGCGGCCAGAATCGGCGCTCGTCGTGCGTGACGACGCCGAGCACGTCGTACCTGTCGAGGAGCTGCGCGTTGGGGACGTCGTCATCGTGAAGCCTGGCGAGCGGATCCCGGTCGACGGCACGGTACTGATGGGTGAAGCGAGTGTCGATCAATCCGCCATCACCGGTGAGGCGCTGCCGGTACACAAGAGGAATGGCGATCCAGTCTTCAGTGGTACCCTCAATACTAATGGGCTCCTCCGCATCCGTGTCGACCGGGTGGCTCGGGAAAGCACGCTGGCCAAGATTATCCAGATTGTTGAAGAGGCGAGGGAGCAAAAATCGCGCGCCCAGCGGTTCGCCGACGCATTTCAAGGAAAGTATGCTGTGGGAGTCCTGGCCGGCGCTGCCGTCGCCACGGTGGCGCCGATCGCCGTAGCCGGCGAGCCGTTCGGTGAGGCGTTCTACCGGGCGATGACGCTGCTGGTCGCGGGCTCCCCCTGCGCGCTCGTTATCTCGACCCCGGCGTCCATCCTCTCGGCGCTGGCAAACGCTGCCCGTCGCGGCGTGCTGTTCAAGGGGGCGTTGCAGCTCGAGACCCTCGGCGTCGTCGATGCCCTCGTCTTCGATAAGACCGGAACCCTTACCCTCGGGCGGCCCTTCGTCACCGATGTCATCTGCCACCCGGACTCCAGCCCCGAGGAGCTGCTTCGCGTCGCCGCGCCCGTGGAGCACCGTTCGGAGCACCCACTCGGTCTGGCTATCGTTGCCTATGCTACCGAGCGCGGCTGGTTTGACGCCGCCGACGCCGACCGGGTCAGCGAGCTGCAATCCATTCCGGGCCATGGAGTACGGGCCACAGTCGGTAGGTCAATCGTGCTGATCGGCAACGAGGGGTTGTTCCGCAGCTTCGGCCCGCCGCTACCTGCCGAACTCCTGCGCGCGGCGAACGAGCTGCGCGAGCAGGCGCGCACGGTCGTCTTCGTTGCAGTCGATGACCGAGTCCTTGGGATCGTCGGCATCGCCGATGTCATCAGGCCGGCCTCTCCCTCCGTCATCGACTCGCTCCGCAGTCTTGGCATTCGTCGCCTCCTCATGCTCACCGGCGATAACGAGCGTGCCGCGCGCACGATCAGTCAGCAGGTCGGTATCGACGAGTGGCGCGCAGGCCTGCTGCCAGCGGAGAAAGTGGAGGTCATCCGGGAGCTGAAGCGCGCCGGCTTGCGGGTGGCGATGGTGGGCGACGGCGTGAACGATGCCCCAGCGCTGGCGCTGGCCGACGTCGGCATCGCGATGGGCGCCGCTGGTACCGACGTCGCGCTCGAGACCGCCGATATCGTCTTGATGGCGGACGATCTCGAAAAAATCCCCTACGCCATCGAGCTGTCGCGCCGGGCACGCCGGGTCATCGCTCAGAACCTCGGCTTCGCCCTCTTGGTGATCGTCGTGTTGGTCACGAGTGTGCTGCTCAGTGGAATTCCCTTGCCCCTGGCGGTCATCGGTCACGAGGGGAGCACAATCGTCGTCGTCCTGAACGGACTACGGCTCCTCGGGTTCCGGCCGCGTCACGCTGCACGCCCTGCTCGCGGCCGGAACGCCGTACCAGCCGCTCCGTCTCGCTGACCTTCACTGTGGGCGGCTCATTCTCTAGACCGCGCTTGCTGCCGTGGTAGCATCCTTCCTCGTAGGAGGCTGCTCATGGGCGCAGTCAAGAAGGTCGCATTGTTGACAAACGAGTACCCGCCGTACGTGTACGGCGGTGCTGGCGTCCATGTCGAGTACCTCAGCCGCGCCCTCGCTCGCCACATCGAGGTCGAAGTCCGCTGCTTTGGGGATCAAGACGTCTTCGACGGCAACGTGCGCGTACGAGGCTACGCTGGCTGGCCAGAAGCGAAGCGGAACACCGACCCGCGCTTTGCGAGCGTGCTCGACGCGCTCTCGCGCAGCCTGGCGATGGCGAAGGACTCCCTGGCTGCCGATATCGTCCATTGCCACACCTGGTACACCGATCTGGCCGGCTTCTGGGCGAGACTTCTCTGGGATATCCCGCTCGTTGTGACCATCCACTCGCTGGAGCCGCTGCGGCCCTGGAAGGCGGAACAGCTCGGGGCCGGTTACCGGCTGAGTAGCTGGATGGAGCGCACAGGCATTGAACATGCTGACGCGGTGATCGCTGTCTCCCGAGCAACTCGCGCAGATGTGCTGCGCCTCTTCCCTGTCGCCCCCGAGCGGGTGCACGTGATCCACAACGGCATCGACACCGAGCAGTACCGGAAGACTGAGGCGACTGATGCGCTCCTGCGCCACGGGGTCGATCCCACCCGTCCGTATGTCCTCTTCGTGGGCCGCATCACGCGGCAGAAGGGGATCATCCACCTCGTGAACGCCGTCCCCTACCTCGATCCGGCACTTCAGGTCGTGCTCTGTGCGGGCGCACCCGACACCGAGCAGATCGGCCGGGAGATGGCGGAGCGGGTGGCCGCCGTCAGTGCCGGCCGGCCCGGCGTGATCTGGATCCAGGAGATGCTGCCACGATCCGAAGTGATCCAGCTTTACTCCCACGCGACCGTCTTCTGTTGCCCCTCGGTCTACGAGCCGTTCGGGATCATCAACCTGGAGGCGATGGCCTGCGAAACCCCGGTTGTGGCCTCCAATGTGGGCGGCATCCCGGAGGTCGTCATCCCCGGCCAGACCGGTCTCCTTGTCGACCTGGAGCTGAAGCCGGGCACGTTCGACCCGGTCGACCCCGAAGCGTTCTCCCGAGCGCTGGCTGACGCGATCAACCGGATCGCGCGCGACCCGGAGCTGCGGCAGCGGATGGGAAAGCGTGGCCGGGAACACGTCGAGCGCGCCTTTAGCTGGGAAAGCGTGGCGTGGCAGACCCTCGAACTGTACCGCGCGGTCCGCGCGGCTTTCCAGGGCTCAACCGGCTGAGTCGCGTTCTCGCTAACTGCCGACCCCCTGCTCTACACCAGGGCGGTGCGGCCCTCAGTCCGCAGGACGGCTGAACGCTGTCGTGACCGGGCGCCCGGTCATCTGCGGCGCTGGCTCAGGCAGGGAGACCACGTAGGCCGTCGAGATAAAGGGGATGGTCAAGATCTCGGCCAGAGCCTCTTCCGGAATCGGATCGTCCACGTTCAGCACCATGATCGCCTCCCCGCCCCGCTGGTGCCGCCCGACCTGCATCCCGGCGATATTCACCTCGTAGCGGCCGAGGATTGTCCCGATCCGGCCCACGATGCCTGGGCGATCGTAGTGGTGCGTGATCAGCATATGCCCGGCGAGAGGTCGCTCCAGTGAGAAGCGGTCGACCTCCATGATGCCAGCGTCCTTACGATCCCAGCGCACCGTGACGTGGTGCGGCGATTCGCCGTCGACCTCGAAGCTGAATTCTGGGATCACCGCCGCGCTCGAATCGAAGCGCACGCTGACAAGCAGGTTGAGCTCGGCAGCCACCAGCCTGGCGTTCACCGGCGTTACCCGGCGATCCGACCAGCGGCGCAGTGCCGCGCTGAGCGCAGCCGCCGTCACGTGCTCCGCGATGTCAGCCGCCACCTGCCCTCGTACCGTGACGGCGAAGGTGCTCGGCCGGTTGGGCTGGAGCACGGCGATCAGATGCCCGGCGGCGTCGGCCACCTGGGTCAGGCGCAGCAGCTCGGGCGCCTGGAGTGACGCGGCCGGCAGGTTGACCGCGTTGGGCACGATCTCGCCGCGCAGGGCGGCCAGGGTGGTGGTGCTGATGATCTCCCCCACCGCCTCCAGCGCTTCCTTGCTGGAGCCACCGATATGCGGCGTCAGGACGACGTTGGGCAGCCCGAAGAGCGGGCTCGTGTAGGCAGGCTCCTGCGGAAACACGTCGAGACCGGCGGCAGCAAGGTGCCCGCACCTGAGGGCCTCTGCCAGCGCCGCTGTGTCGACGACATCGCCGCGGGCACAGTTGATCACGATCGCGCCGGGCTTCAGCCGGGCGATCGCCTCGGCATCGAGCATGTGGTACGTCTCCGCAGTCGCCGGCACGTGGAAGGTGACGATATCGACGTTTTCCAACAGCGTCTCGTAGTCGACAGGCTCGACGCCGAGCTGGAGGAAGCGCTCGCGCGTGACGTACGGGTCGTAGCCCAGCAAGCGGACCTCGAAGGCACGCAGGCGCTGTGCCACGACCGAGCCGACACGCCCCAGCCCGACGATACCGACAGTCTTGCCCTTGAGGTCGAACGGCTTGAAGCGCTTGCGCTCCCACCGGCCGGCATGAGTGCTCGCGTTGGCTTCCGGCAGGCAGCGTGCGATGGCCAGTATCAGCGCGATGGTGTGCTCGCCCGCCGAGACGGCGTTCGCCCCGGGCGCGTTGAGCACCAGGATACCTGCCTCGGTCGCCGCGTCGAGATCGATATTGTCGACGCCGGTGCCCGCACGAGCGATAACCCGGAGTTTTGGTGCCGCTGCCAGCACCTCCCGCGTGACCTGGGTCTCGCTCCGCACGATTAAGGCATCGGCGTCCTGGAGAGCCGCCAGGAGCGCCGTGCGGTCTCGCCCATCCACGTCGATGACCTCCGCTTCGGCTGCCAGTCGCTGGCGTGCCTTCTCGTCGATCAGGTCGCTGACGACGATGCGTTTGCGCCGTGGCTCGCTGTCGCTGGCCTCGCGCTGGCGCTCGTACAGGCGGGCCGGCGCCACGACCGCCGCGCCGGCCAGTTCCAGGATCCGCTCGACAGCGTGCTCCAGATCCGGTACCCGCATGATGAACGGCGGCTCGTCGGCCGGCGGGGGCGCGTCGCTGAGCAGGAAACAGGCGATACCGGCACGGGCGTAGCTCACGGCGTGGCGCTGGCTGTCCTCGATCGCATGCGTGATGCCGAGCGAGCGAGCGACGGCGACCTTGTCGTCGGCGAACTCAATGCGGCAGGCTGGGAACCGGTGGCGCCGGAGCCACTCCTCAGCCACCGGGCGAGAGCGTGCTGGCCGCGCGGTGACGATCCACACGTTGTCCGGCTCGAGGATCTCCAGCAGGCGCTGGAGGAGCTGCTGAGCTCGCGGGGCAGGCTCAAGCAGGCTCGCCGGCCCGCCAGGCCCGTAGACCCACTCACGCACGGCGACCGGTACGTTGCACCCAGCGGAGTCGACGAAGGCGTGATCTGGAAGCTGCATCCCCAGCGCGCGGTTCGCCGCCTGCGCGAGTGGGGCGGGGTGTTCTGTCAGCACACCGTCAAGATCGAGCGCGAGGCGGATAATTGGCTTCTGCACGTCGTTCCCTCCAGTCCAGTACCAATTTCACCGACCTGTCCGGGAACCCCGGATGGTGACTGGATCCGGAGGGACTACTGGCGCCGCGACCGGAGTGGGAGGACACCGAGCACCATCCGCTGAGCGGCATGCTCTGTGGCAGCGAAGCGAAAGAGCACAGGCGCTGCATTCGATCCTCCTTGCGGTCGTCCAAGCGGCGCGCCAGTCTCCGCGCTCACTCTTGACGATCGGCAACTATCGAGTCGGAGTATAGCCGATCTCGCCTCCGCTGGCGAGGGGCTCCCGCTGGGCCATGGGTGCTAGCTCAGAAGCAAATTGAGCGGGTCAACCGGAGAGACGACCGACACTACGACCCAGATCGCCAGGCTGGTGTCAACGAGAATCGTCCGTCGAGCCGGTCAAGATGTTTACATCCCCCGTACCACTACGAGCAGTGCCGCCACATCGCTCGCGGGCGGCACACCGCAGCGGCGCTCGAGCAATGCCTGTCGGTGCCAGCGAATTCGCTCCAGGGCGGCCATGTGCCGTGCCCGGATGACGTCGGCAGCCTGATGCCGCTGCGCCAGGTGCTCGCGAACCAGCTCTCTCAGTAGCTCGGACAGGCTGCGCCCCTCTCGCCGGGCGAGTTTGACCAGTGCTCGATTTTGCTCCGGCTCCGGCAGGATTTGCGTCCGGTGCATCCGCTGCCTCACGCGCTCACTTCCCTCGTGGGGATACAATTCCATCTCAGCATCCTTCACCCATCGTGCGTGTGAAGCGGTCGCCAGCGAGGCGAGAGGGTGGTTCATGCCCGGAGGATGCCTTGATGTGGAGAGCGCGTCCCTAGCTCCCACAGCCTCTGAGGCATTCAGCCGGACACACCGTTGGTCTAGCCTTCACCATTCCTCATCTTGACCGATTGACACCGATCAGGTCGCTGGCTATGCTGGCGGTAGAGACCGCAACAATACAAGAGCGGTGCCCGTGCCAGCGAGGGAGGTGAGGCATGTGGAAACCGGAGCCGAGTCTTGCGGATCTCCAGTACCTCGTCGAGAAAGCTGGCCTGACCCGCGACGCGCTCCTCGCCGCCTACCGCCAGATGTGCTTGATCCGCCACTTTGAGGAGACCATCGCTGACCGTTACTACATCGGCAAGACCCCGGAGTTCAACATGGCAGCCGGGCCGATCCGAGGCGAGATGCACCTGGCGGTCGGACAGGAGGCGGTCGCGGTCGGCGTCTGCTCGCTCCTTGAGAGCCAGGACGTGGTGGTGAGCACTCACCGGCCGCACCACCACGCGCTCGCCAAAGGCGTCGATGCAAGCAAGCTGGCGGCAGAGATCTTCGGCAAGCAGACGGGGCTCTGCCGCGGCAAGGGCGGCCACATGCACCTGTTCGACAAGGAGAAGAACTTCTCCTGCAGCGGCATCGTCGGTGCCTCGTTCCCCCAGGCGGCCGGCGCCGCCTTCGCCTTCCGCCAGCGCGGCCAGCGCAACGTGGCGGTCGCGTTCGCTGGCGAAGGCGCAGCGAACCACGGTACCTTCGCCGAGACGCTCAACGCGGCAGCCCTCTGGCAACTCCCGTTGATCATCGTCGTCGAGGACAACATGTACGCCGACTCGACGCCCAAGTGGGCGGCGCTCGCCCAGCCGCACCAGTTCCAGCGGGGGCTGGGCTACAACGTGCCCTCGTACCTCGTCGACGGCATGGACGTGATCGACGTCTACCGCGCGGCCAAGACAGCGATCCAGCGGGCGCGCGATGGGCAAGGCCCTGCCTTGATCGAGGCTGTCTGCTATCGCTACCGTGGACACTTCGAGGGCGACGCCGAAGAGTACCGAACCAAAGAAGAAGTCGAGCTCTGGCGTGCGCTCGACCCGATCCCACGCCTCGGTAACCGGCTCAAGAAGCTGGGCTGGGCCGACGACGCCACGCTGGAGGCGCTCCGCGCCGAGGCCAAGCGCGCGGCCGAGGCGGCGGTGGCCTTCGCCGAGCAAAGCCCGCTGCCGGATCCGGCTGAAGCACTGACGGGGGTGTTCCGATGAGGACGATGAAAGGGATCGCCTTCGCGATCGCTGAGGCCATCGACCAGGAGATGGCCGAGCGGCAGGACATCGTCGTGCTGGGTGAGGACGTCACGTACTGGGGTGCAGTCTTCGGCTTCACCATGGGACTCCACCAGAAGTACGGGCGCGACCGCGTGGTCGACACGCCGATCACCGAGCAGACCTTCTTCGGGATGGCGGTCGGCGCGGCGGCGGTCGGGATGCACCCGGTGGTCTCGCTCATGTTCGTCGACTTCCTCGGCGCTGGCTTCGACCAGATGTACAACCACATGGCCAAGAACCACTACATGTCGGGCGGCCAGTTCGCCATGCCAGTCACCGTACTCACCGCGATCGGCGGTGGCTACGGCGACGCTGAGCAGCACTCGCAAGTGCTCTACGGCCTGTTCGCCCATGTGCCGGGCTTCAAGGTCGTGGTACCGGCGACAGCCTACGACGCCAAGGGCCTGACCATCAGCGCGCTGCGCGACCCGAACCCGGTGGTCATTTTTGGCCACAAGCTGCTGACCGGCCTCCCGTTCTTGCCCTTCGAGGGACAGGAGGAGGACGTCCCCGAAGAGCGCTACACGGTCGAGTTCGGCAAGGCCGCGGTTCGCCGCGAAGGCTCCGACCTGACGATGGTCGCCGCCGGGCTGATGGTACACCGCTGCCTGCGCGCCGCCGAGCGGCTGGCCCAGGACGGCATCGCCGCCGAGGTGATCGACGTGCGCACGCTGGTGCCGCTTGATGCCGACACGCTCGTCGCGTCGGCGCGCAAGACCGGGCGCGTTCTGATCGTGGATGAGGACTACCGCAGCTATGGGATGACGGGCGAGCTGGCCTTCCGGATCCAGGAGGGTGCCTTCGAGGCGCTGAAGACTCCCGTCCGCCGGCTGGCCGTGCCCGACGTACCGATCCCGTTCTCGGAGCCGCTCGAGCGCGCCGTGATCCCCAGCGTCGATCGGATCTACGAGGAGGCTCGCGCCCTCGTCACCGCTCCGGCCCGAACCGCGTAGATCTCTGGTGCACGGCAGACGACAGGGGACGGCCAGATGGCCGTCCCCTGTCGCGCTCCTCGCTCGCTCACGCGCGCTGATCAGCCCTGTTCCTCTGGCTCCGGCGGGCGGATCAGCATCACCGGGGCGTTCCCTTCCCGGAGGATGCGCTCCGCCACGCTCCCGAAGATCACCCGGCTGAGCCCACCGCGCCCGTGTGTTGCCATCACCACCAGATCCGGCTGCTGCTCCCGCTCGAAGGCGAGGAGCTGCTCGATTGCCAGCCCTTCCAGCACATGGCTCTCGACTCGGATCCCCTCCCCGCGCAGTCGCTCGGCCACCTCACTCAAGTACGCCGATGCGCTCTCGACCATCTGCCGGGTCACATCGGCGATCAGGTCGGCCGAGACACTCGCCGTACCGTGCGCGCCCAGCAAGGCGTAGACTTCGGGGGTCTCTACGACCCGCACCAGGTGGAGATCGGCGCTGAAGCGGCGCGCCAGCTCGAGGGCAGCGGGCAGCGCCGCTTCAGCGAGAACTGAGCCGTCGAGCGGCACCACGATGCTGCGGAGTACGCCCGGTTCCCGTGCGGGAATCCCTGACCGAATCAACAGGACAGGCACGCCGGCCCCGCGGACGACGCGATCGGCGACACTGCCGTAGAGCCAGCGTCCCAGCCCGCCCCGCCCATGCGTGGTCATCACGATCAAGGGCTCGGCCAGCTCCTGCACCAGATCGATAATCTCTGCCGCGGGGTGTCCGTAGCGCACGCTGAGCTGCACACGTTCGCCGACCTGCCCGCTTAGGCGCGAGAGGTATTCCCGTGCTTCGGTCGCCTCGTCCGGGGAGGCTTCGATCGGCACCACTCGCACTAGGTGGAGCACGGCGCCTGTCTTCTCAGCGATCCCTTTCGCATAAGGTAGGGCGGCCTCAGCCAGCTCCGAGCCATCGAGTGGAACGAGTACAGTGGCGAACATTATCGACTCCTCTCGCTTCCCGCCGACCGACCGACTAGCAGCATGGTACCATGACGCTGTGTTCGCTTGGCCGGTAGGCCTTCTTCAGGCCAGCGCGCTCTCGGGCGGTGGTGTCTCCCGTGTGCATGGTGGTGGCCGCGCTCGAAGAGGATCGGTACGAGCGGGAGGGAACGATGACGCATGGTGCAGTCCGCCTACCAGTGTCTACGCTCCAGCGGTTCGTCACCGAGCTCTTCCTCCGGTTAGGGCTGACCGAGGAAGAGGCGACGATCACCGCAGATGTCCTCCTGGCGGCCGATATCCGCGGGCTCGATTCCCACGGATTGGCGCGTATCCCGATGTACGTCAACCGGATCCGGAGCGGACTCGTCAACCTGCGGCCCAACTTCCGGGTGATCGCCGAGACGCCAGCGACCATCGCCTTCGACGCCGACAACGGCATGGGGCACCCAGCCGCCTATCGTGCCATGCGCCGCTGTATCGAGAAGGCCAAGGAAACGGGTCTCTGCATGGCCACGGTTCGCCAGAGCAATCATTTTGGCATTGCCGGCTACTACGCCACCATGGCGCTCGCAGAGCCGGGACTCTGCGGTGTCGCGATGAGTAACGCCACGCCGCTCGTCGTGCCCACGAACGCCCGCGAGCCGTACCTGAGCACAGCGCCGATCGCCGTCGCTATCCCGGCCGGGACGGAGCGGCCGTTTGTGCTCGATATGGCGACCAGTACCGTGGCCTGGGGCAAGATCGAGATCGCCCAGCGGGAAGAGAAGCCGATCCCAGCCGGCTGGGCACTGGATCGTGACGGGGAAGTGACCACTGATCCCTTCGCCGCGGTGGCGCTGACGCCGCTGGGCGCATTCCCCGAGCTGCGCAGTCACAAGGGGTACGGTCTGGCCCTGTTCATCGAGGTGCTCTGCGGACAGCTCGCCGGTGCGGCCTGGGCTAAGTACGTGGCCGGCTCGCGAGCGGAGCCGCGTCCGTCGAACACCGGGCACGCCTTCCTCGCCTGGCGGATCGACGCCTTTCGCCCGCTCGACGAGTTCCTGGCACATATGGACGAGATGCTCCACGAGCTACGCACTGCTCAGCCAGCCGCCGGAGCTGAGCGGGTGCTCGTGCCGGGTGACCCCGAGTTCGAAACGGAGGCAGACCGGCGCGCCAAGGGGATCCCGGTGCACCCCAAGGTGCTCGGGGAACTCCGGGTCATCGCCACTGAGCTCGCACTTTCAGTTCCCTTTTGAGCTGTGCCCGTAGTTAACGGGATCTGGCTGTCCAAACCCGCTTAGCTGGCCTAGGGCAGCCGAAGCGCTCTGGATTTAGCTAGCCCAGCTGACCTGTTGATCATCCCACCTGGAGGTGCGCCTATGCAACCACCACCGAAATCCTGGTCTCGCCAGCTCCGCTCGTTGCTTCCGTTCGTGGCCGTCAGTTTCGGCGCCGCGCTCGGCAGCGTCTTCACAACTCGTTCCCTCGATTCTTGGTACCGGGGCCTGCGCAAGCCACGCTGGATGCCTCCGGCCTGGCTCTTCCCACCTGTCTGGACGGTGCTGTACGGGATGATGGCCATCTCCGCCTGGCTAGTGCAGCGTGAGGCACACGCCTCGTCCGCGCGTGAGCCGGTTAGGCGGGCTGCGCTGCTGAGTTGGTGGCTACAGCTTGTGCTCAATGTCCTCTGGTCCGCTGTCTTCTTCGGCCGGCGCAGTCCCTCTGGTGGCCTCGTGGTGATCGCGCCGCTCTGGGTGATGATCGCCGCCACGACGATTCTCGCCGCGCGCGTTCGGCTGTTGGCTGGACTGCTCCTGCTACCGTACCTGATCTGGACTGGATTCGCTGCGACTCTCAACTACCGCATCTGGCGACTGAACCGCTAGCACGCGAGCAGGCGCGGCTCCGCTCTTCAGGCCGACCATCACCAAGACGCTGGCTCTTAGTCGATGAGTTCCAGCTCTTGGCCGGCCGGCTCCCGTGCGGCATGCTGTGCCAGAGGCCCGGCGCAGCCGGGCAGTAGGGGCGAGCAAGTGACCCGAAGGGAGCGAGCCATGGGCAGCGGCGCGCGAGGGTTCGGGCTAGCAGCGACGACGCCGGCCACCGTGGTCCGGGCAGCAGCAGCTGCAGCGGAGCAGCACGGGTATCGAACGTTCTGGGTGAACGATACGCCGGACGGCGATGGGCTGGCGGCGCTGGCTGAGGCAGCGTCCGTGACCCGTCAGATCGGCCTGGGGGTCGGGGTCATCCCGCTATCCCGGCGCTCGCCGGAGAGCATCGTGCAGCAGGTGCGTCGGCTGGGGCTGCCACTCGACCGGCTGCGGCTAGGCATTGGCAGCGGAGCGGGGCCGGGCGCCCTGCGGCGGGTGCGGCAAGGGGCACGGGCGCTGCGGGACGTGCTACCGGTCGAGCTGGTCGTGGCAGCGCTGGGGCCCAAGATGTGCCGGCTTGCCGGGGAGATGGCCGATGCCGTGTTACTCAACTGGCTCACGCCCGAGCACGCGTGCGTCTCCGCTAGCTGGGTGCAGGAGGGCGCTGAGCAGGCCGGGCGGCCACGGCCGAAGCTCTACGCCTACGTGCGCGTCGCCATCGGCCCGGCGGCGATCCAGCGGCTGGAGCAGGAAGCCGAGCGTTACGAGCGTATTCCCGGCTACGCCGACCACTTCGCCCGTATGGGCACGCGCGCCCGGCAGACGGCGATCGCGGTTGAACACCTGGAAGAGCTGCCAGCGGCGTTCCAGGTGTGGCACGGCGTGCTCGACGAACTGGTCGTTCGGGCCATCACGGCGGCCGATACCGAGGAGCAGGTACTAGAGCTGGTGCGGGCAGCGGCTCCCGGCAGTCCTTACTAGGCCATGCCGCCCTCCAGCGCCTGCCCGCCCCGATACACCGACAGGTGACCAGTGATCGTTGTGTGCCCCTCCTAGACCACGGATCAATGCTTCCTCCGGATGGGAACCTCCGCGGTTTGCGCGTTGTAGTACCGGTGGGCACTCGAGGTCGCGCACTGACGGAGGTTTGCCATGATCCACCGCGTTCGCGCGCTCATCGCCGTCGTCCTGATCCTGGCGCTCACCGCCGGGCTGAGTATGGTCGCCACGACGGCCGCCCACAGGCATGAGCCCAGGGAAACGGTGGCCGAGGCCGAGCCGGTGACGCTCCCGGAGACGCTGTTCTTCAGCACCTACGACCAACAGACCGGTCGCTCGATGCTCAGCGCCCTAACGCCCGGTCACCGGCTACCTCAGCCAATCCTCGAGTCCGCTGGCTTCATCTCATCCAGCGATGCAGCGATCTCGCCGGACGGTCGCCAGCTCGTCGTCCGCCAGGTCGAGGAGGTCGGCGGCAGACAGGTCGGCACGGTGATCGCGCTCGCGACCGACACGCTCGAGACGCAGTGGCGTGCTCACCTGATGGAACTGGCGACCCCGACCGGTGGTGCAACGCCAAACTCGGGGGCGATCGACGAGCGTCCGCAGCTCATGCTCGACAGCGCGGCGATCACCACCGATCGCGTCTATGTCGCCGCCCATGTCTGGCGGGTGGCGAACCCGATCAGTATCGTCGTGCTCGAGCGCGCGACCGGTGCGGAGGTCGCGCGCTGGGCGGTCGATACCGGAGGGCGGGCGCCAGGGTTCGCCCGCCTGCTCCCCTCCCCTGACGGCGCGAGCCTCGTCGTCCTCGCCTCGACCTGGGATGCGCTCCCGAGCGACCAGGACGCCTACGGTGAGCTCGGCCCGACGCTCTACGCCCGGCTGGGGCTCCCGGAGGGCACCGTCGAGGCACGCACGGTTGTCGAAGCGCAGCCGGGGACAGTGCCGCTGTGGGACGGCCGGCCGACGCCGGACGGTCGCTGGCTCTACGGCGTCATCAACCAGAGCGCTCGCCGCGTCTCCGTGACCTTTCTCGACCTGGTGAACGGCGCCATCGGGCCATCGCTCGACCTCGCCTTCAGCGAGCAGACCGACTACTTCCCCGACGAGCACGCCGTCTCGCCCGACGGGCACCGGCTCTATGTCCTAGCGCCGACGAGCGGCGAGCTGGCGATCATCGACCTGGAGCGTCAGCGGATCGAAGGGCAGGTCGCCATCGAGAGGGAAGCCGAGCCGGCGGGCACGTCGCGGCTCGACCGCTTCCTCGCCGCGCTGCGCGGCCTGCTCGCGCGAGGGGCCGCGGCCAAGTTCTCCTTCGCGGGCGGCGGCATGCAGCTCTCCCCGGACGGGAGCCGGCTCTACGCGCTCGGGTTCCAGGGTGAGGCCCAGCAGGTGGGGATGGACGGGATCTGGGTCATCGACACGGCGTCGTGGCGCATCGTCGATCGCTGGCTGCCGGGCACGAGCCCAGGCGGCATTTTCCTTAGCCAGGACGGCCGCTTTCTCTACGCCCAGCTCTGGCGCACCAACAGCTCTCAGAGCGAGCTGAGCGTGCTCGACACCACGACCGGCGTCGAGGTCTTCACCGTACCAGTTCAGACGCCCGACGTCACCACGCTGGCGGAGCTCTACTCTCGCACCTTCGGCCGTGCCCCCGCCAGCGGGACGCTCCCGCGGAGCGCTCCGGCCGACGCCCGACCGATCGCCGCGCTGACGGCGTCGGCCGACCCGGCTAGCGTGCTCGCCGGCCACCCAGTGACGATCGAGGCGCGCTTCGTCGACCCGGTGACGGGCCGCTCCCTCCGCCGGAGCCAGGGTGACGTCCGCTACGATCCGCCCGATCGAGTGATCGCCGCGCTGGCCTACCGCGGCTCAGGCGAACCCGTGACCGTCGAGCTGGAGCCGGCGGGCCACGCACGCTACCGAGGTCAGCTCGCGCTGGCAACAGCTGGCCCCTGGACGCTCACGGTCGTCGCCGAGCGCGATGACTCCTTCAACAGCCGCGCCTATCGCGCAGCAACCGTGACCGTGCTGCCGACGTTCGACGGCACCGACGGGCGTGCCTACGTGCTGCGGATCACGACTGACCCGGAGCGGCCGGTGGCGCACCAGCGCACGCTCTTCCGCCTGGTGTTCGTGGACGCTGAGACCGGGAAGCCGCTGCCAGCGGACGTCACAATTGCCGATGGCTCACGGTCCGGGGCGTTCACGCCCCTCGCGAGCTTCTACCTCGGGGTGGACGGCGGGGCGACGACCGGCCGGTTCGAGCCGGTCGGACACGGTGTCTACGAGGGCCACGTGACCTTCTGGGAAGCGGGCACGTGGGCGGTCGAGGTGACCGTGCGCCGAGCCGACGGTAGCGTCGTGCCGGTCATGGTCGGCGCGATCGAGGTGGGGAGGAGGTGAGCGTTCGGCTGCGTGGCCGCCAGCGTCATGCTCCGGCGTCCTCGCCGCCGAGCAGTTGCCGGATCTGGTCGAGATGCTCGCGGTCGTGCTCGATCAGGTCTTCGACGATGTCCTCGACCGTGATCTCGTCTCGCGTCTCGTGGATGGCCGTGCGCGCCCAGTCCTTCGGGGAAAGGTTCATCAGCAGCGAGACGGTCTCGCCGCGCTCGCGCCCGAAGGCATCGAGGACTTCGGCTAAGCTGCGGCTCGCGTAGTCGCCTGCCCGCGCCAGCTCGAGCTGGTTCATAGCCCGGAAGTAGGGGGTGTCCTCGGCCAGCATCCGCGCGATCCGCTGCCGAGAGAGACGTTCTGCGTCGACCAGATGGGCGATGACCTCGATCGGTCCCCAGTTCTCGTTCGAGCGCTGCGTGGGGAGGTCCCGGCCCTCAACCAGGCCCTGGAGGCGTCTCGGCGTCTCGGCAAGAAGATCGATGAGCTCTCGGTACGCATCCAGCATGCACTGCTCGCTTTCGATCGATCGGCTGGTGAGGGGAAGCCGGCGCCGCTCTCTTCCTCCGGCCGGCCTTGCCTGAGCCAGGTCGCGATCGCGACGAGACCGAAATCGGTTCGACCGCTACGGTACCACTGGCCTGGAGACCGGTCAATCCGGACACCCGTCGCCGGTCTCGGCCGCGAGGGCCCAGGGCAGACGCCGCCTCACGCGCTCCCGCAACCTCGCGCAGCTCACTCCGGCTCGGACTGGCCGTCGGTCAGGTGCCAGGTGATCCCAAACGGGTCGCGGAAGACGAACGAGTGGCGTCGATCTTCGGCCACCGCGTACCCCCGCACGAGCGCCATGCCGCGGAGCTCGACCAGCGACTCCGTGGCGACGCGCAGGCTGATGTGCTGGAGCCGTGGCTCGACGAACACCGTGCCCCGACCGGCCGCCTGGATCAGAAGCGCCAGAGGCCCGTTGCGGAGGAAGCAGTACTCCGGGTAGGTTCCCTGCCGCAGTCCGGCGTCCCAATCGAAATCGGCGGGCAGGAACTCCCAGCGCTCCCCCGCCTGGCGGGCTCGGAAGACGACGTCCATGCCGAAGAAGTCGTGGTAGAACGCCTCGGCCCGACGGAGATCGGCCACGCGGATCGCGATGTGCTCGACCGCCTCGATCGTCAGCCGGCGCTCGGCCGGTAGGAGCGGGCTCCCCTTAGGCACCGCCAGGCCGTATGGCAGAAGAGCCGTCAGCGCTCCCGCCTGGACGGTGAGCGGATGAGCGGCCGGCTGCTCGCGCTTGGACATGGCGACCCTCTCCCTCCATCCCCCACACGCTCAACGGTACCAGCTCATGGTGCTGAGCACCTGGTTGCCGAGCAGGCCGAGCTGCACCTCGTGCTCAGTACCGACATACTCCGGATGGTACTCGAACCGGGCCCGCTCGAAGTACTGCACCGTGTACGTCTTGCCGTCTTCAGGGTTGACCTCCTGGAGCTCGCCGCTGATCGGATAGCCGAAGATCGCCAAGCCGCCGTTCCGCTCCCAGTAGCGCTTGAACGCGCCGCTCAGGTATTGGCCGGTCTCTGGGAAGTAGGCCCGGTTCCGGTCGGGCGGCTGGCCGAGGCTCGGCGGCTGCCGCTCGAACTGGCGTCCCCGTGTCACATACCAGCCGAGCAGGCCGAGCTGCACCTCATAGGGGGTACCGCGAAACTCCGGCCAGTACTCGAAGCGCGCGCGCTCGAAGTATTGCACCGCCCGTCCGGCGACGAAGAACACCTCGGTCTTCGGATAGCCGAACAACGCCAGCCCACCGTGCTCGCGCCAGTAGCGCAGGAAGGGACCGCGTAGCGTGTGCCCGGTCTCAGGGAAGTACCAGACGTCCGGTCCGGCGTCGGGCGGCGGGGGAACCGGCGCAGTGGGCAGCGTCTCCGGCCGCGCCAGCGATTGGTAGACCATGTAGGCCGGCTTGCGCGGCCACGGCGTCGCCTCCCGACCATAACGGAAGGCCGAGTCGCGCAGTCGCACCAGGCCCCAGTTAGCGTAGTCGTGACCATACCCGAAGTCTTCGTACTTGAACCAGAAGACACGGTCGACGAACGGTGCCTGGTCGCGCAGCATGGTATAGACCTCGCGCAGGAACGTGGCCTGCTCTAGCTCCTGCTGGGTCGGATCCATGATGCCGGAGACCGACCATTCCGGTGGGGCAGCCGGGTAGCCGATCTCGGTTACCCAGATTCCGGACGTATCGCCGTACTCCGTCTGGAGGGCGCGCAGCCGCTGGACGTCGGCGAGAGTCTCCTCCGGTGGCAGGTTGTACGGGTGGATCGAGATGCCGTCCCAGGGAACGTGCCCGGTGCGCCGCACGTAGTCTCGTACCGCCGACGATTCGTAGACCGCGCGCAGCCAGTCGAGGTGGTCGGTCTGACCGCTCTCGCGGTCGTGGAGCAGGGAGCCAGCGACGAACTGCACGGACGGATGCGCTGGCTTGACCGTCTCGTAGAGGTCGACCACAATGCGGCCGTAGATCTCAGGATCGACGGCCTTCTCCCTGCCCAGCGTCTCCCAGTGCAGAATCTGGTTCGCGTTCGGCTCGTTGAGGATCTCGATCGCGCCGAGCCGGTCGCCGTAGCGGTCAATGATCTCCCTGACCCGCTGGACGAAGGCGCGGCTGTAGGTGTTGCGGCCATCGGGGCCAGGCCGGTCGTTGATATGCCGGAACCGGTAGGTCTCGTCAAGGTCGGCCAAAATCCCGGAGCCCATCACAGCCAGCACCTTGACCCCATAGCGCGGGGCCAGCTCCTGGATGTACCAGTCGTGCTTGACCGGATCGATCCAGCCGGGGCCTTCCGGCTGGTCGTACTCGGCGTGGAACTCGATCCGCACCCAGCCTGCCCCCATAGTTGCGATGTCGGCCATCATCTCCTCGAGGAAGGTGCGGTTCACGTCGAGCGGGTGGCGCTCTGGGTCAGTGTTGTACTCATACCACGGGTCACGGCCGACGACGCCAAAAAAGTCGCGCGGGTTCGCCGGGTCGCGGGCTGCCGAGACGAGCGAGGGATGTCCGAGGAGCGCAAGGCCGAGCAGCAGGACGAGGGTCAGTCGCTGGCCCCTTCCAGCGAGAGCCACGTTCCTTCCCTTCCCCTTGGACGGATCGCCTGGCATGCCGCTGGTGACCAGGCGGCCGGTCGCCACGGCCGAGAGCCCTGAGGGATGGACGGCATGCTCCGCTTCTCGCTCTGGGCACACGGGTTGACGAGCGCGCCGGTTGGGGCCGTGTCCATCTCCAACCCCCTCAACCCAGCCGGCGGAGCGACGGTGACAGGCCGCTCTCCCGCAGCGGCTGGAGCACGAAGCGCTCGATCGCCTCGGCGACCCCGTCCTCGTCGTGCCCGCTGACGACAGCGTCGGCGCGGGCCTTGACGTGCGGCGCCGCGTTCCCCATCGCGACACCGAGACCAGCGGCCTCGAGCAGCGGTAGGTCGTTCTCTCCATCGCCGACCGCCAGCACCTCGCCCAGCGTAATCCCCAGCCGATCGGCCAACACAGCGACCCCACTCGCCTTCGTCGTGCCAGGCATGTGGACGTTTGCCGCCCAGAACGGTGGGCTCGCCTCCCACGCGAGCGGCCCCGTGTGGAACAGCGAGAGGCCACGCTGGGCGAGCTGGGCGGTAACGGGGCGTAGTCGCTCTTCTGGCGCAAAGAGGTCAATCGTCAGCACGTCGGGCAGGTCGAGCAGCGCGTGCGGGGACAGGCGCTCGACGTCGCCCGGGCGGGTTGCGATGGCTGCCTCAAGCAACGCGGCAGCCTGGCCAGGCACCTCGGTGAGGACGATCCGCTCCCCCGACTGCGGGCCCCGGATCAGGAGCAACCCCAGCTCGTGTTCAAGCGCGGTCTCGATCACCGTCTCGAGGCTCGGACGGTCGAAGGCGGCCTGGTGGAGCGGCCAGTCGTGCTCGGTATCCCAGACCAGCGCGCCGTTATGGACGACGAGCGGCAGCGCGATACCCACCTCGTCGACGATTGGCCGGGTGGAGCGGAGGCGGCGCCCTGTGGCCAGCGCCACCTCGACACCCAGCGCCTGTGCCTGGCCGATGGCGTCGTGGACAACTGGGGTGACGATATCCGAAGGGTCGAGCAGCGTCCCGTCGATATCCAGGACGATGAGGCGGAACATCAGGCTGAAGGCCTCTCTGCTCCTGATCGAGTGCTGTCACCCGTCGAGCCGTGGCGGCCCGGGCGGCGTCCTTTGGTATACCATACCCGACAAGCGCACGCGTCCCCGCACCCTCGGCACAACGGCGTGGCTGTGCGGGTCTGGCCGCTGTTTTCCGGTAGCGGCCGGCATCGGAGTCGAAGACGTCACGCAGGAGACGGCTCGTGTATCTGACGCGCCATGCCACACCCAGTGGGCCGCGCTGGGCCAGAGGCGGCCATTACCTCCCGGCTGGCTTCAGCCTGCGGCTCGCCCTGGAGCTACCCCCTGCGGCTGCCCGGGAGCTGCTGGCTCTGCTGCCGACTGGCGAGCCAGCGACCGATCCGCTCCTGCCGCCGCTCGAGCCGGAGCACGAAGTCTGGGCCAGCGGCGTCACCTACCTGCGCAGCCGGGACGCGCGGATGGCCGAGTCCGTCGTCAAAGACATCTACGACCTGGTCTACGAGGCCGAGCGACCGGAGTTGTTCTTCAAGGCTGCGGGCTGGCGTGTTGCCGGCCCGGGCGAGCCGATCCGCGTCCGGCGAGACAGTGTCTGGAACGTGCCAGAGCCCGAACTCACAGTCGTCTTCACGCGTACGCTGGAGATTGTGGGCTACACCGTTGGCAACGACGTGTCATCGCGCTCGATCGAGGGGGCGAACCCGCTCTACCTACCCCAGGCGAAGGTCTACGACGGCGCGGCCGCGCTCGGCCCAGGGATCGTGCTCGCCGCGTCGGCGGAACTCACCGCGCTCCCAATCCGTCTCAGTATCTGGCGTAGCGACCAGGTGGTCTTCACTGGCGAGTCCTCGACCGCACAGATGAAGCGCCCGCCGGACGAGCTGGTGCGCTGGCTCGGCCGGGAACTCGCCTTTCCCTGGGGCGGCTTCCTGATGACCGGTACCGGCATCGTTCCACCAGACGACTTCACGCTCCAGCCCGGCGATCGCGTCCAGATCACGGTCGGCCGGCTTACACTGAACAATCCGGTAGTCTGAGCACTCGCCGCTCTTGGCGCCTCTCTGTTCGGGCCGAACACGCTTCCCAGAGGGCGTGGGCCGCCCCTGGTGGGAAGGATGAGCTCCTCATGTCGAAGGCTATTCCCGCACCCGAGGCATGGTTCGGGTTTTCGCCAGGAGCTGACCGCCAGCTGGCGGGTTGGCCCGCGCTGCTGGCCTACTTCCAAGCGGTCGCGGCTGCCAGCGACCGCGTCCTCTACCAGGAACTTGGGTCAACGACCGAGGGGCGACCGCTAATCCTGCTCACCGTCTCGTCGCCAGCGAACCTGGCACAGCTTGACGAACTTGAGGCGATTCAGCGGCGGCTAGCCGATCCCCGCGCACTTTCTGAGCGAGAGGCCGAGGGGCTGATCCAAGCCGGGCGCTGCATTGTCTTGCTTACCTGCGGCATCCATGCCACCGAGGTCGGCTCGACCCAGATGACCCCCACGCTGGTCTACGAGCTGGCGACGCGGACGGATGGCGAGCTGCGTACCATGCTCGACGAGGTCGTGCTGCTCCTGATCCCCTGTCTCAACCCCGACGGCCTGGAGCTGGTCGCCGACTGGTACGCGCGTACGCTCGATACCCCAGCCGAGGGAACCGCGCCGCCAGCGCTCTACCACCCCTATGCCGGCCACGATAACAACCGCGACTGGTTCATGTTCAACCTCGTCGAGACGCGGCTCGTGGTCGAGCTAGTACATAACCGCTGGCATCCCCAGATCGTGTTCGACCAGCACCAGATGTCACTGGACGGGCCACGCTTCGTCCTGCCGCCCTATATCGACCCGTTCGATCCCAATGTCGACCCGATCTTGCAGGCCGAGATCGCCCAGCTCGGCACAGCCGTCGCCTGCGAGCTGACCGCTGCAGGGAAGGCCGGCGTGGCGGTGAACGTCATCTTCGATGCCTACACACCGTCGCGTGCGTACCAACACTACCACGGGGGCGTGCGGCTGCTCTCCGAGGCAGCGAGCTGCCGGATCGCCTCGCCGGTCGAGCTCAAGCCGGATGCCTTACGCGTGATCCACGATGCCGATCCCCGGCGCGCAAGCTGGAACCAGCCGCTGCCTTGGCCCGGCGGAACCTGGAGGCTCCAGGATATCATCGACTACCAGAAGCTCGCCGTCTATGCCTGCCTGCGCCATGCCGCGCGCTACCGCGAGCAGTGGGTGCGCAACTTCTGGCGTGTCCAGCAGCGAGCGGTCTCTCGCGAGTCGCCCTACGCGTTCGTTCTCCCGGCCGACCAGCCGGATCCGCTCGCGGCAGCCGAGCTCATCGCGACGCTGCTGACCGGCCTCGTCGAGGTCGAGGAGGCGAGCGCACCCTTCCAGGCTGGTGGGGTCACCTATCCGGCTGGTAGCGCGGTGGTTCGGCTGGCGCAGCCGTTCGGCGCCTTCGCTAAGACGCTGCTCGAAGTCCAGCACTACCCGGATGTCCGGCTCTATCCCGATGGGCCGCCCAGGCCACCCTACGACACGACCGCCCACACGTTGCCGCTCGCGATGGGCGTCGAAGCCGTGCAGGTCGAACGACCCTTCGTG
Organism: uncultured Thermomicrobiaceae bacterium; assembly: GCA_938082375.1. Taxonomy (GTDB): domain Bacteria; phylum Chloroflexota; class Chloroflexia; order Thermomicrobiales; family Thermomicrobiaceae; genus Thermalbibacter. Next base: position 25,496 of record CALKCJ010000017.1, on the reverse strand, counting down.
GCCCAACTTTCGCCGGTGCGGCAGGCTCGCTACCCGGACGGGCGTGTGGTGGGTGACGCGACCGCTGGCTATCTCATCAGCCCGCAGACGAATGCAGCCGTCCGAGCGGTGAACCGGCTGCTCGCGGCTGGGGCCCACGTCTGGCGCTCGGTCGGCCACTTCGAGGCGGTGGGAGCGCACTGGCCGGCCGGTACCTTTCTCGCTCGCGGGCTCGTGCCTCAAGCCGCCGAGGCCATCGCCCAGGAGACGCACTGCCTCTTTTGCGGACTGGCACACCTTCCGCCGCTGCCGTTCCGACCGCTCCGCCAGCCCCGTGTTGGGCTCTACCGGAGCTGGCGGCCGAGCGCGATCGACGAGGGCTGGACGCGCTTCGTCTTCGAGCGCTACGGGCTCCCCTTCACCACCGTGCGCGATCAGGATCTGCGGCAGGGCCGGCTGGAGCGCCGCTTCGATGTCATCGTGCTCCCCCACCAGCCGGCCGAGGAGATCCTCCACGGTAACGACCCGAACGTCTACCCGGCGGAGTACGCCGGGGGCATCGGCGAGCGAGGGGTTACCAACCTGCGCCGGTTCGTCGAGCTGGGCGGAACGCTGGTCGCGCTCGGCTCAGCGAGCGAGGTGGCGATCGAGCATCTGTACCTCCCGGTCAGGAACGCGCTGGAGGGCCTGCCGCCGGACAGCTTCTCCTGCCCAGGCGCGCTCGTGCAGGTGCTGATCGATCCCGAGCATCCGCTGGGCTATGGCTACCCCCGGGAAGTCACGGTTATGCTCGTCGACGGCCCGGCCTTCGCCGTCGAGAGAGAGGCGGTGGCTGTCGCGCGCTACCCACTGACCAACCTGCTCCTCTCCGGCTGGCTTCAGGGTGCCGAACACCTCAGTGGCAAGGCCGCGCTGGTCGACGTACCGGTCGGGCAAGGGAGCGCCGTGCTGTTCGGCTTTCGCCCGCAGTTCCGCGCCCAGATGCGCGGTACCTACCGGCTGCTGTTCAACGCCCTCTACCAGGCGACGCTGGGAGAGCCCGAGTTACTCCGCTAGCTGGCCGTGCCGGTCACGGCTCGCGCTCGCGGGCACCCTGCATCACCGCCTCGCCCAGCCGCCGGATGAACCGGCTCTGCCGGCAGGGTACGGCCCGCTCGTCCGGCGACAGCTCGAGCAGCCGACGCAGGTCGGCTAGCACCCGGTGCTGGATGACCGAAACGTTGGCCTCGCTCTTTCCCAGCGCGGCCGCCACCTTGGCGACCGAGAGGCCGTCGATGAAACGCAGGATGATGACCTGCTGACGCTCCGTCCGGAGCCGGAGGATCGCGTGGCGGACTTCATCGCAAGCCAGCCAGGTGATCGCCGTCCCCTCTGGATCCTCATGGCAACACTGGTGGAGCAGAACTGTCTCGGCATCGACCGTGAGGAGCCGGCGCAGCTTCCGATAGCGGCTCATCGCTAGCCGGTCGCTGCTCGTCAGCAGCCAGGCGATGAAGGGCGCACCAGTCCTGAGGTAGCGGCCGATCGCTCGCCATCACTCATTACCGGTCTCATCCTGCTCTCCCTCTTTTTTCTCGTTTTTGCCCGGCGGGCCAGCGGGCTTGCTAGACTTCGCAGCCTCGCTCACCTGAGCACCATGATTGTCGCGGGCGACATCGCGGACGGGCTGCTCGTGATCGCCCTTGGAGCTCGCGACTTCGGAGACCCGTGCCCCGTGGTTGTCGCGTGCCACCTCGCTTACCTGCTGGCCGTGGTTGGTCTCGCCGCCGGGCTCGTTCGCGGCCGCCACCGCTGAGACTTTGGCACCATGGTTATCTCGCGCGACCTCGCTCACGCCTTGGCCTGGCGGGCCAGGTTGCTCGGGGGTAGGTTCTGGGGCAGGCGTTGCCGTCGGCTCAGGTGTGGCGGTGGGCTCCAGTGTCGCCGTCGGCTCTGGCGTCGCGGTGGGCTCAGGCGTCTCTGTTGGCTCCGGGGTGGCTGTTGGCTCGGGGGTAGCGGTCGCCGGTTCCGGACTCGGCGTCTCCTCCTCGAGCAGCTGGAACTGCTCGCTACCGCTCGCTGCCGTGTGGGCGGTGAGCTGCGCGTCGTCCCCGCCGCTGATGGCGAGCCGGACGCCGGCCGCTACCGTGGAGAAGGCGCTCCCAAAGCCGCCAGGCCCGGCGAGTGCCGGCATCGAGACCAGTCCGAACGCGAGCACGGCGACACCGGCCACGGCGAGGCGTCGGGTGAGCGAAGCCGGCTTCCCGCCGGGTGATCGTTCCCCCGAGCGCAATAGCAGCGCGCGCCCATGCGAGCGAACCGCTGGTGTCGGCCTCGCCAGCGGGTCGGCCTCGAGCTGGGCCGCGGATCGCTCCAGGGCATCGATGACCGGGTCAGCCCGATCGAGCTCTCTCCTCTCGGCCATCGCATTCCTCCTCCCACGCTGTTCAGTGAACGCTCACTCTGGGAAACGCGTGATCGAGTGGCACCTTACACGCCTGAGGGGTAGGCGACCGTAGGAAATTCTTCCTAGCCCAGGCTGAGGATCGTTTGCGCCGGTGCGTCTCGGCAGATGCTGCGCGTAGCCGTGTCGTGCTCGCCTCTCGGGTACGAACGCGTATCGGTCAACGATACGCACGCGCCAAGCGATGAGCGGCGGCCCCTGTTGCGCTTTGGCGGCATATATGATAAAGTGAAGTCGATGGCCAAGGGTTTCCGCGCGTGGCTCGAGGCGACAGCGAGGGCCTGTCTCCCCGAACTCATCTCAGCGAGAAAACCCCCAAGCCGTGAAGAGTCTGATCCGTTGCGGCCTGAGACGCAGGTCTCTGGCCTGGAACCCAAGGAGTATTCGCCGAGATGAGTTATTCCTTCGCCGACAAGACCCTCACCTGTCGCGACTGCGGCACCACCTTCGTGTTCACCGCCGGTGAGCAGCAGTTCTACGCTGACAAGGGCTTCACCAACGAGCCGACCAGGTGCCCCACCTGCCGCCAGGCGAACCGGGCGCGCCGCACCGGCCGCGGTGACACGGGGGCCTCGAGCTACCGAGCACGCGAGCCGCGCGCAGATCGCCCGATGTATCACGCGATCTGCAGCGACTGCGGCCGCGAGACGATGGTGCCTTTCCTCCCGCGGGAGGATCGGCCGGTCTACTGCTCGGACTGCTTCCGAGCCCGCCGGCAGCTTAACGCCAGCTACTAGACTGTTTACCCCCTCAGCGCGTAGACGCCGCCTGGTTGCCCTCATCAGGCGGCGTTGCGCTTTCGCTGGCTCGTAGGAGCCGAGCGCGTGCCTCAACGCCGGCCCAGGGGCACCCCTCCGCGGTTCAACGCCTCCTCCGTCATCGACGTCGCTAAGAAGTGCACGGTAATCGCCCCCAGCGTGATCTGGTCACCATGTTTCAGCACAGCGCTGCGCACTGGTGTGCCGTTGATGCGCGTCCCGTTTCGGCTCTCCCGGTCGACTAGCTCATAGCGACCGTCCGGCCGGCGGATCAGTTCGGCATGGTACGCTGAGACCGTGGGGTGATCGATGACGATATCGTTGTTTGGGTAGCGCCCAATCTTGATCCGCTCCTGCACAAGCAGGACGGTGCGGCCAGGCATGACCAGCCGTGGCATGGCCTGGAGACTCCGCGATCTGCTCCGGCTCAGGAAGCGGGTCAGCGTCTCCCAGAAACGCCCGACCTGCTCGACCAGCTCGGGCGTAGCCTTGGCGATCGGGAGTGCCAGCACGAAGAAGAGCGCTGCGCCGGAGACCATCAGCAGCGGGTCTCGCCCGACGCGTGGTGCCCACCGATGGACGGCGACAAGTTCGGCCAGCCAGATCACGACCAGGATGACGAAACCTACGGCCAGCCACGTCTGCCCGCTCACGGTGCTGCCCTCCTACCCTGTACCCGACAGTATACGCCAGGTTCGGCGCGTCCTGCTGCTCCGTTTCCCCTACCCTTCAAGCCGGCCGACTAGCACCAGTGGTCGAGCCCGAGCTGCTCCATCAGCGTCGAGATCGCTCCATCCACGTCGGCCCCGGCGGTCACCAGCCGGCGCGCCATCCGCGCGAGCTCCTGTGCGACCAGTGCGCCGCGCCGGTCGTAGGCCGCTCGCTCCGCATTGTTCCAGGCATCGGCCAGCCCGGCCAGGAACGTGCGGGCGTGGATCGGCCTCAGGTCATTGACGATCGTCGCCAGTGCGGCCTTCGCCGCCGCGTCCGGTTTCGGGTGCCCTTGCGTGAGCGCGGTGATGGCCAGGAGCGTCGGAACCCCGAGGTCGGCCGGTACTCGACCGATCAGCAGCCGCAGAAGGTCGCCTTGGGCCGCCTGCACCACCGGCCAGGGCAACGGCGAGTAGCGCACAAAGGCCGCGCGATAGGCCTCCTCGCTCGCTTCGCCTGGGAAGCAGGCCGCCCACTCGCGCGAGCGTGCCGCGCGCAGCATCGCTGTCGTCGGCCGTGAGTCGTCCTGCTGATCGGATGACCGGTGCAACGGCGGCATGGCCCCACTCCAGGCGCTCAGGTGTCACAAAGGAGCGCGCTCGCCGGACAGGGCAACGAGCTCAGTCCGTCACCGCGGCGATGGGAGCCGGTCTCGGCGAGTGGAATCGACGCCCCAGCCCCAATGCAGCGACGAGCAGCGGAAGCGCCGCTCCCAGGCCGAGCACCAGCGGTAACCTGGGGTCGACCGCGTACAGCCAGCCCGCGAGGAACGGGGCCACCGTCGTGCCGGCGCTGCCCAAGATCTCTGCCAGCGCGAAGGCGCGCGAGCGTAGCTTCTCCGGTGTCACCTCCCCGTAGGCCGCGTAAAAGACCGACCAGGCGACCAGGAAACCACCCCGCAACACGTAAGCGAGCGCGAAGGCCCAAATCGCTCCGCCAAGCAGCAGCACAGTAAAGCCGCCGATCACCGAAGCCAGTGCCAGTGCCAGGCCGTGGAACGGTGACTGGAACGCCCGCACCCGGCTGATCAGCAGGCTCAGCATGACGCTCCCACCGGCTCCGAGAGAGCCTAACCAGCCGATCGTCTGGAACTCGAGCCCGTGAATCTCTTGCAAAAAGTTGGGAACGAGGGCCCAGCCGAGCATCAGAAACGTGATCGTGCCCAGCATCATCAACGAGACGAGGAGGATCGGCCGGTAGCGCAGCGCGGCCAGGTAGCTGACGGCTGGCGCGGCGCTTCGCTCGACGGCCGGCGGTTGGACAGTTGCGAGGATCACGGCCGCGATGCCGGTCAGCAGTGCTGCCCCAAACAGCGTTGCCCGCAGGTTCACCAGTTCCGCAATCAGCCCGCCCAGAGCGGGGGTGATGAGGAACGCGACCGAGGGCGCCACGGTGTAGACCAGGGTGAAGTTCCGCGTGCGCTGCGCGCTCTCGGCGCTCATCCCGGCGATCATGCTCGAGAGCGCTGGAAACGCCAGGACACCCGCTCCGAAAACCGTCGTCGCTGGCAACAACTGCCACCACTCCTTCGCCAGGCCACACAGTGCCAGGCCGAGCGCGGCCAGGCAGCGTGTAACGAAGATGAGCCGACGTGGGGGTATCCGATCGCTCAGCACGCCGCTCGGCAGCAGTGTCAGCAGCCGGATCAGGCCGGCATAGCCCAGCACCAGTCCGATTTCGGGTGGGCTGGCTCCCAGCTCAGCAATATAGAGGGGCCAAAGCGTGATGTACAGCCCGATGGCCCCCTCATTGAACAGCATCGCGACGAAGAGCCGCGCCGTTGGCGATTCCAACGCCGACCGGCTCCACCGTACCCTCTGCATCCTGGCCCTACCAGTCCGCGCCTACGTTCCTGCGGTAGTATACGGAGACGCGTCAGCGGCGTGTGCGGACGGTGTCCTCGACTGAAGGGAGACGCGACGGTGATCGACCTGATCAGCGATACCGCGACACGGCCTTCGCCCGCAATGCGGCGCTTCATGGCTGAGGCTCCGGTGGGTGATGAGCAGCTCGGTGAAGACCCCTCGGTCAACCGCTTGCAGGAGATGGTGGCAGAGCTCACAGGGAAGGAAGCAGCCCTCTTCCTCCCCTCGGGCACGATGTGCAACATGATCGGGATCAAGCTCCATACCCAGCCCGGCGACAAGATCATCTTGGATCGCTCCTCCCACCCATTCACCTCAGAGGCCGGAGGGCCAGGACTGCTGGCCGGGGTCGTGACGCACCTGATCGACGGCGCGCGCGGCGTGTTCACTGCCCAGCAGGTCGAGGAGGCCGCTCAGCCGGGTGACGGCATCCATACCCCGCCCACGACGCTGGTGTGCATCGAGAACACCCATAACCGCGGCGGCGGCAAGATCTGGCCGCTCGAGACGCTAGAGGAGGTAGCCGCCAAGGCGCACGCGTTGGGCCTTAAGGTGCATCTCGACGGCGCGCGCCTGCTCAACGCCGTCGTCGCCACCGGCATCCCTGCCCATGTCTGGTGTGCGCAGATGGACACCTGCTGGATCGACCTCTCCAAGGGGCTGGGGTGCCCCATCGGCGCCGTCCTGGCCAGCGACCGCGAGACCATCCGCCGGGCCAGGCGCTACAAGCAGATGTTCGGCGGAGCTATGCGCCAGGCGGGCATCATCGCTGCGGCCGGTATCTATGCCCTCCAGCACAACGTCGAGCGGCTGGCCGAGGATCATGCCAATGCCCGGCTGCTCGCGACCGGCCTCGCGGAGATCCCGGGGATCGCGATTGACCCTGACGAGGTGGAGACCAACATCGTCTTCTTCGACGTCGCAGGTACCGGCCGAACGGCGCACGAGATCAACCAGGCACTGATCGCGCACGGGGTCCGCATGGGGGCGGTCGGCCACACGCGGATGCGCGCGGTCACCCACCTGGACGTCTCTCGCGCCGACATCGAGCGCGCCGTCGAGGTCATGCGCGCGGTCGTGACCGGTACGTAAGAGCCTGAGCCTGCTCGCTGGCCGTCAGGGCGCCCACACCGAGACGCTGTTGTGCTCGTCGAGCTTGAGCGCCTTGAACGCTGACCAGGACAGCTCGATGGCCCAGCGACTGCGCCACTGGGCGACGTGCGAGGCCGCCACGGCATCGCCGACGGTGCACCACAGCCCCACGCCGTTGGCTGCCAGGAAGAGCCGCTGGCCCGGGCGGAAATCGGGGTGCACGCAGTAGTAGCCCCGGGGGTCGAACTGCCAACCGGGCACCGCGCTACCCCAACCGGCGTGGAGCTGGAGTGTTTGCTCCCACCAGGCGACCGTGTAGTCGGGGTCGTAGTAAGCGGCCTGCCCCCGACCGATGAGCCGGTACGTCCCCGGCGTGCCGAAGGCTGGTGGGCTCTGAAAGGCGGTGCGATACTCCTGCGCCTTCTGGAGAACCTGCTCGGCCCCGCTGGCGAGCTGTGCCGCCTGCAGGTAGAGCGCGAGCGCAGCGCTCCAATCGCCGTGACCAGTCGCGAGCCGTTTCAACTCCCGGCCAGCCAGCGCAGCGTTCACCGCAGGGTCGAGCGGGTAGGGCACGCCGCTGCGCTGGACAATGGCAGCGGGCACCTGGAAGAGCCCGACCCCCGCGCCGGGTCTCACTGCCAGCGGGTCGAAGGTGCTCGCGATAGACGCGAGGGCGGCGAACAGGTAGGGGTCGATCCCCTGCTCGACCGCCGCGCCGACGATGACCTCGCCAAGTGGCACCCCGCTGGCCAGCCCGAGCAGGCCGCGGTCGTCTGGCACGCTCAGCCCGCGCCAGGCCCGGTAGTGCAGCCCGGCGTTGCTCGTCTCGACCCTCCATGGCGGGGGATTGCCTGGCGTATAGGTCAGTACCCGGCGCTCGAATGCCTGGATTAGCACGCGCTGTCGCTGGCCGCCGACGACGGTATCAATCCAGTACGGCTCGGTCAGCGGCAGGCCGGTCAGCCGCTGCCAGGGGATCGACTGGCGGTTCATCCACTCCCAGAACACCTGAGGGATGTTATGCCCCAGCGTCTCCTCATAGTAACCGATAGTCACCATGCTGTCTGCGATCGCGCGCTCCTCCACCCGCCCGTCGGCGTGCAAGAAGGCGGTGACCGGCTGGCCGACCCGGTTCGGCTGGCGGCGCGCCTGAACGTTCTCGCCGACCGAGGCCAGAGACTGGAGCGCCGCATAGGTGGGCGCCAGTGCGTTGCCCACGGTATCGCCGGCGACCGGTACGCGAGCCGGGGCGACCGCGAGGAACGTTGTCTCGCCGACCTGGAGCTGGCCCGAGATCATCTCGCGGACGAGCAGCCCGACCGTGACCCGAGCCGGGTCATCGGGAGCGCGCTCCGGGTGGGTCAGCTCCAGACGCCCCTTGTCGAAGTAGTAGACCACGCGGGCGCCGGAAGGCGCTTCCCGATACGGCTCGAGCGCGACGGCCCGAACCGCCGGGCCGAGCAGCCACGCGCGGTTGACGCCCTCGAACAGGATTTCACCATCGAACTGGTACCATAGGTCTGGTACGGGTGGCGCAAGCGACAGCGGATCGATGGCCAGCTCGGCAGCAGCTACCGGCTGGTGGCCAGTCAGGCTCGCGGCCAGCAGGCAGCTGACCACCAGCCGGGCGACAGCCTTTCCGATCGACACGAACCCCTCCCACTTCCCGCAGCGCGGACGCTTCCTCTTCCCGCTCGAGACAGGCTCCCTTCCCTTTGGCCTGTCCGAGTGTCCCCCGCACGACGCCGCGCCCCTTGCGGGCTCCCGGTAGCCTAGCGAACAAGGAGGCGACTGTCAAGGTGACTCATCCGTAATGTATCCTCGGGAGTACCATCGGATGAACGTACTTGAGCAGAGATGACAGAATACCCTCGACCGCCTCCGAGTACGTAGAAATTGATGAACGTGACCTACTCTGGTATAGATATACCTCGTAAAACCGAACATAGCCGTCGATTCTTACTGTACGGACAGCTGTCGGGGAGCTGCGCGAAACGACCCAGCGAGGGCTCGCACGACGCCGGACGCCACCCGAGCGGCCACCTCCCGTGGAGGCTCGCGCCGAATGGCCGTACCGGCCTCCCATGGCCATACTTATGCCGTCCGCCCTGCTATCCGATCGACTCACCCGCCACGCGGAGGGAGAAGAGGATATGGCCAAGCTCTCGCCGGAGCAGGTCGAGGCAGCGCTGGCCGAGCTATCCGGCTGGCGCCGGGAAGGAGAGACGCTGGTCAAGGAGTTTCGCTTCAAGACGTTTCGGGAAGCGATGGCGTTCGTCAACGAAGTGGCCGAGCTGGCCCGTCGGCTTCGCCATCACCCCGAGATCGTCATCAACTACAACCAGGTCAGGCTCGGCCTGACGACGCACGACGAGGGTGGCATCACCGAGAAGGACACCGAGTTCGCGCGCCAGGTCGAGTCAGGCGAGCACCCACGCGGCGGCCCAACAGAGGTGTAAGGGTCCGTGCCGGCTGACGCTGAGTCGAACGGGCAGTTGGCCGCCGCTGTCAGGGGCTGGTTCGCGGCCGCTCCCCGAGCAACCGGCTCAGTGTCTCCCAGCTCAGCCGGGTAACCACCAAGTCGGCGGCCGCAAGCCGCTCCCCCCATCCCTGGCGGTCGATGGCCAGGCAGCGCATCCCGGCGGCCCTGGCGGCGCTCACACCGGCCGGCGCGTCCTCGACGGCGACACACGCGTCGGGCTCCAATCCCAGCCGGCTGGCCGCCAGCAGGTAGGGCTCCGGATCCGGCTTGCCGCAGGCGACCTCGTCGCCGCTGACCACCACGGACACGAGGTCGACAATCCCCAGCCGCTCGATCGCCCAGGCGATCTCCGCGGCCAGCGCACCCGAGACGATCCCGACCGTCAGGCCGGTGGTGCGCGCTGCCCGCAGCGTCTCGACCCCGTCGTCGAGCGGGCGCACTTCGACCGCGAACCGCTCGGCGTAGCGGGCCGCTTTGCGCTCCAGCAGCGGGGGCAGGAGATCCGCCGGTAGCCCGCGGGCAGCCAGGTAGTCGGCCAGCGCACGGTGGTCAGGCCGGCCGAGCATCCACCGCGCGTAGTCCGCCTCCTCGAGCGTGTCCAGACCCAGGTCTTCCAGCGCAGCGCGTGTCGCCGCGAAGTGGGCCGGCTCGCTGTCGATCAGCACTCCGTCGAGGTCGAACAAGACTGCTCTGGTGACCGCCATGACCTGTGCTCCCGGTCGATGCCGGCGCTGCCGCCGACCCGCCTGCCGCCCGCGCGGCCGTACCAGCGTAGCGCAGCCTGCTGCTCGCCGCCACGGCCGGCCCGGCGGCCGCTCGCGACGCTGCCCAGGCATGCTGGCGCGTCCGTCGGGAAAGTCACCACCCATGCAGGATTAATAGTCATTTTTCATTTACCACTTGACATCGGTTCGGAATGGCGCTATGCTGAGACGCGAGGAGGTCGCCGATGTACCGCGCGCCACAGCAGTGCCCGACCTGCGGCCAGAGCCTGGAGATCCGCGAGCTCGCCTGCCCCGCCTGCGCCACCGTCGTGCGCGGGCGCTGGTCGACCAGCCCCTTCAGCCGGCTGAGCCCTGACCAGCAGGCCTTCCTCGCACTCTTCGTCCGCAGCCGGGGCAACCTGAGCGAGGTCGAGCGCGCGCTCGGGGTGTCCTACCCGACGGTGCGCGCCAAGCTGGAAGAGGTCATCGCCGCGCTGGAGGAGCCGGAGCCGGCACCTCGCCCTCAGGCCACCCGTTCCGAGATTCTCGAGCGCGTCGCCCGCGGCGAGCTGAGCCCGGCCGAGGCGCTGGCGCTCCTGCGCCGCTCGCCCGAGCGGTCGGCGGTACCAGCAGGCGAGGAGGCACCTGGTGAAGACGTGCCAGCGTCGTGAAATCCCGGCGGCCGGCGTGCGCCTGGTCGAGCTCGAGGCCGAGCAGGCCCGCGTCGCCGTCCGCTGGGCCGAGACCGACACGATCTCGATCGAGCACGATCCCGAGCTCGAGCTCTCGGTCGAGCCAGCCGGCGACCAGGTCTATATCGGCGCAGCCGGCCTGGCCAGCGGGGGCGGTAGCCGGGTGCAGGTCAGCGAGCAGGGGATCGTCGTCCGGCTGGGCGATCGCGGCGGGATCTCGATCGGCCCACAGGGCATCGAGCTCGAGGGCTTAGGCCTCGGCCACCGGAGGAAGGCGCCGGCTGTACCTGGCCTCTACCCGCTTGCGCTGACGCTACCTCGCTCGATCCCCGAGCTGGTCGCCGCCGTGCGCCGCGGCGCGCTGCTGCTCGACGGGCCGCGGGGTCGGGTCAAAGCCAACCTGGATGATGGAGATCTGACCGTCCAGGGGGGAGAGGGCCAGCTTACCGGCGCCACCGGCAGCGGCGACGTGGTGCTCGAAGGCTTTTCCGGCGAGGTCGAGCTAACCGCCGGTTCCGGCGAGGTCTCCCTTCGTGGCGTCAGCGGCCCGGTCACGGTCAAGACCGGCAGCGGAGACGTGGTCGTCCGCGAGGGGCGCGGCCCGCTCGCGGTCATCGTCGGCTCCGGCGACGTAGAGGTCGTCGCCTGCGACTGTCCCGCGCTCTCGGTCAAAGCTGACAGCGGCCAGGTGAGCGTGCGCGAGAGCTCAGTTGCGGAGACGACGATCAAGGCCGCTTCCGGCGATATCTCCTCCCAGGCCTGGCTCGGTCTCAGCCGGCACGAGTACGCGACGGGCAGCGGCGACATCTCGGTGGCGCTCCCGCGCGGCCTCCCGGCGCGGATCGAGGTCACTACCCGCGGCGACGTCGAGTCGAGCATCCCGCTGGTGGTGGTCGGCCAGCGCGGGCCGCGCAGCGCCTTCGGCCGGCGGCTGGTCGGCAGCGTGGGGGAGGGCTCCGGGCTGCGGGCCGAGGTGATCGTCCGCTCCAACCAGGGCGACGTCCGCCTGGACTGGCTCGACCGCCCGGCACCGGTGGCCGCGCGGCGCGCGCCGCCACCGCCCCCGCCGCCCGAGGCAGGTGGCGGCGAGCCCTCGCCGGTGCGCGGTGAGGCCACCACGACTGCTGACGGCGAGGCGCGGGCCATCCTCGAGGCGCTGGCTCAGGGGCAGATCACCGTCGAGGAGGCCCAGTTCCTGCTCGACCGGCTGCTGCGCTGAGGCGAGCGAGGGTGGTCGGGAGGGAGGGTTCCATGCACGCCATCGAGGCCGAGCATCTCCGGCGCACGTTCCAGCGCCGCGGCTGGCTATGGCGCCGCGGCCCGGAGATCGTCGCCGTCGACGACGTCACCTTCGCCGTCGAAGCCGGTACGATCTACGGCCTCCTCGGCCACAACGGCGCGGGGAAGACGACCACGATCAAGATGCTCTCGACGCTGCTCGTCCCCACCGGCGGCCGGGCGAGCGTGGCCGGCTTCGACGTGGTGCGCCAGGAGCGCGAGGTGCGGCGCCGGCTGGGCGTGGTGCTGGGGGGCGACCGCGGCCTCTACGGCAAGCTCTCGGCGCGCGACAACCTGCTCTACTTCGGCCGGCTCTATGGCGTGCCTCGCGAGCGACTGCTGCGCCGGGTCGAGGAGCTGCTGGAGCTGGTCGGCCTGGCCGACCGGGCCGATGATCGGGTGGAGGGCTTTTCCCGCGGGATGAAGCAGCGGCTGCACCTGGCCAAGGCCCTGCTCCACGACCCTGCTGTGATCTTCCTCGATGAGCCCACCATCGGGCTCGACCCGGCGGCCGCCGTCAGCCTCCGGCGCGCGATCAAGGCCCTGGCGCCCGAGCACACCGTGCTGCTCACCACGCACTACCTCCACGAAGCGGACGAGCTGTGCGATCGGATCGCCATCATCGACCACGGCCGCATCGTGCTGGAGGACACGCCGTCCGGCATCAAGCGCCGGGTGGACACCGACCAGCGGGTGCGGCTGCGGGTCAGCGGCCTGCCGGCAGCGACGCTAGCCGCCATGTTGGGGGCCTGCCCGGCGGTGCGGTCGGTCACCCCTCCGACGAGCCGCGACGGCGAGGCCGAGCTGGTGCTCCAGTGTCGTGATCGGGTGCAGGCCATCGACGAGGCCATTCGCCTCGTCCACCGGCAGGGCGGGCGAATCGAGGTCATCGAGGCGCTCGAGCCGACGCTCGAGGACGCCTTCCTGGCCCTGACGAGCGGCGCGGTCACATGCGTCTGATTGCGGAAGCCGCACCGCCGAGTTCGCCGCTGGCCGGCTTCCTGGCGGTCGTCTGGGCCACTGCGGTGGCCGAGACCCGGCGCCGTGTGGCCTACACCATCCACATCGTCCGTGGCCCCGTCTTCCCGGCGCTCTCCTACCTGACGCTGCTCATCACCTACCGGGCCGCCGGCCGGAGCGTCGTCGCCGGGGTGGATGTTGAGGGCTTTCTGCTGGTCGGGACAATCGGCATCCTGCTCTGGTCGTCCAACCTCTGGGCCAGCGGCTACGCGATCGAGCACGAGCGGCAGGAGGGGACGCTGCTGGCGCTCCTGCTCACCCCGGCCAGTCGCTCGGCGGTCGTCCTCGGCTACGGGCTCGGTGACTGGGCCGTCTGGGTGCTGCCGAGCGCCCTGGTCAGCGGGCTGCTGGCCTGGGTCCTCGGGGTAGAGCTGGTCGTGCGCGACCCGCTGGCGCTGCTGCTCGCCGCGCTTGGCCTGCTCGGGAGCACGCTGGCGCTCGGCTACGCGCTCGCCGGGCTCTTTGTCCTCTCGCGCCGGGCCAACCTGCTGGCTAACTTCCTCCAGAGCCCGATCTACCTGCTCGCCGGCATGGTCGTGCCGGTGTCCGCGCTGCCGGCGCCGCTCGACCGGTTCGCCGCCGTCTTTCCCATCAGTGCCGGAATGGACGCCCTGCGCCTGACCCTGCTGGCCGGCGCCGGCCTCGAGGCCATCGCCCCGCTGCTGCTCGAGCTCGCCGCGCTCTCGGCAGCGCTGCTCGTCGCCGGGTTCGCCGGCCTGCGGCTGGTGGAGCGGGTGGCCAAGCGCGGCGATGAGCTGGGGCTAGAGTGAGCTGGCGGGAAGGAGGCGTCCTTGCCCGTCCGCTTTGGCGACAGGATTGAAGGCGCTGCTCGCCAGGCAAAGAGAGGTGGTGTGCGATGACGCTGAACCCGTTGCTCTCCGAGTTGATGGTGGAGGACCACCAGAACCAGCTCCTCGAGCAGGCCGCTCGAGAGCGGCGAGCCGGTGAGGCTGTAGCACAGCTGCCACGGCCGGGGCGGGTGCGCTGGGAGCTGGGGCACGCCCTCATGCGGCTGGGCGCGCGCGTCGCTGGGGTACCCCCAGCCCGCGAGCCGAGACCGGCCAGGCGAGTCAGCGCCGGGCGAGCAGGCTGAGCGTCGCGCTCAGCGAGAAGTGGAAAGAGATATGACTCTGGGAAGTTGGACGAGCGCCATAGCCTACGAGCTGGCAGCCCTCTGCGCCTCCTGGCTGGTAATGCTCAGAGAGCGGCTCGACTTCATCGCCCGGGGCGGCTACCTGCTGATCTGGGCCATCCGGCCGGTCTTCGACCTCGCCATCGCCGGGCTGATCTATGCCGGTGGGCGTCGTGACCTGCTTCCCTACGTCGTCGTCGCCCTGATCGCGAACTCCGCGCTCTGGATCAGCCTGTTCTGGGTGGGCGAAGTGCTTGACCGCGAGCGGATGCGCGGCACGCTGCCGGCGCTCTTCCTGGCGCCCTGCTCGCGGCTGAGCTGGCTGCTCGGCTTCGCCGCTGCCGGCGTGACCGAGGTCGTGGCCGGGGCGCTGACCGTCGGGCTGGCCGGCGTGCTCTTCTTCGACGTCCGGTTCGATCCGAACCCGCTCTCGCTGGCCGTGACCTTACCGCTCTACCTGCTCTCGGTAGGCGGGCTGGGCATTGCGCTCAGCGGGCTCGGCCTGCTGGTCAAAAGGGCCAACCACCTCTCCAACCTGGTCTTCCCCGTGGTCATGCTGCTGGGCGGGATCTACTACCCGGTCGCGGCGCTTCCCGACCCGCTGCGCCTGCTGGCCCGGGCACTGCCGATCGGCTACGGCATGGAGGCGCTGGCGGCCGCCGCCCTCCACCACGCCACGCCCGCTGAGCTCGCCCCCTCGCTCCTGCCGCTTGCCCTGTTCGCGCTCGTCTGCCCGCTGCTCGGCCTCGCTGTCTTCGCCTGGATCGACCGCCTGATCCGCCGCCGCGGCGAGCTGGACCTGTACTGAGCTCGCGCGGCGCGATCGGTACCAGTGGCCTGCTTCCCAAGTGCAACACGAGCGGGTATGCTAGGGATGCGCCAACACCGCGGGTTCGTCGTGCAGTGGGGGATCGATGGACTCCGCGCTCTCTGTCCTCGTGCTCATCGTGGGCCTGGGTGCCCTGGTCATCGCGGTTCTCATCCTCGTCCTGGGGCTGAGGCGGTCGAACGGCGTGGTGCCAGCTCAGGAACTCCAGCAGCTCCGCGACGCGATCGCCCAGCTTCAGGCCGAGCAGCGCCGGGTGGCAAGTGACCTCGGCCTCGTCCAGCAGGGCATCGTCAAGCTAGAGAGCGGGCTGGGACATACCGAGCAGCGCGGCCAGGAGCTGGCCAGCTCGCTCCAGTATCTGAGCCAGGCGCTCGGCGCCACGCGCGAGCTGCTGGCCGAGATGCGGCGTGGTGACGAGGAGGCGCTGCGTGGCCAGCAGCGGATGGCCGAGGTGCTGGCACGCCTCGAAGGCGTGATCGCCGGGGCGCGCTCCCGCGGCGCGGCCGGTGAGCGCATCCTTGAGGTGCTGGTCGAGCACCTGCCGGCCGACTTCAAGGTCTTCAACTGCTCGATCAATGGCCGAACGGTAGAGCTCGCTTTCCGCCTCCCCAACGGGAAGCTGGTTCCGGTGGACTCGAAGTGGGTCGCGGCGCGCCAGCTCCACGAGCTGGCCTCGTGCGAAGATCCCGCCCAGCTCGACCGTCTCGTGCAGGAGATCGAGAAGGCGCTGGAGAAGAAGATCGACGAGGTGGCGAAGTACCTCGACCCCGAGCTGACGCTCGGAATCGGTGTGGCGGCGGTACCGGAGGCGGTCTACCAGAACACGCAGCGGGCGCACGCCTATGCGCTGCGCCAGGGCGTCGTCGTGATCTCCTACAGCATGGCCGTGCCCTACCTGCTCACGCTACTCCAGCTCGCCATTCGCTTCGCCCCGCGCAGCGAGCTCGACCCGGCCCGGCTCAGCCCGCTATTCCAGGCTTTGGAGAAGGCACTGGCCGACATGGAGGCCGAGCTGAACGGCCGGGTCTCCCACGCGCTCACCATGCTCCAGAACGGGCAGCGCGACCTCCAGCGACACGTCGGCACCGCCCGAGGGGCGCTCGCCCGGCTCCAGAGCGTGACGATGCTCGAGGAGACGAAGCAGCCAGCCGCGCTGCCAGTCCAGCCCCCGACGCTCGAAGGCCCCGCTGAGTCGAGTTGAGACACCCCAGGCCTGCTTGAACTCTCCGGCTGCTACTGATGTTCACCCCCGCTGTGGTAGAACGCTCCCGCAAGCCCTGACGCAGCCGCGAGAGCCGCGGCGCGGTCGAGAGGAGAGTCCTATGCTGAGCCACTGGGAACGGGTCGAGGCAGCGCTGCTCGGCGCCGAGGTGGATGTCCCGCCAGTCAGCCTCTGGCGGCACTTCCCCGAGCGAGACCAGACTGCTGAAGATCTGGCCGCGGTCACGCTGGAGTGGCAGCGGGCGTTCGACTTCGACTTCGTCAAGCTGATGCCGCCGGGCGACTATCCCACCATCGACTGGGGCGCCGAGAGCGTCTACCGCGGCAGCCCTGGCGGCACCCGCGAGACCATCCGCTACCCCGTTACCTCGCCGGAAGACTGGACACGGCTCGCGCCGGTGCCGGTCGATCGCGGGATGAACCGCGAGGTGGTGGAGGCCGCCCGGCTAGTTGACCAGGCGCTCGGTGGCCAGGTGCCCGTGCTCCAGACCGTCTTCAGCCCGCTGACCGTGGCGATGAAGCTCTCGGCCGGCCGGGTGATCGCCCACCTGCGCGAGCGCCCTGAGCTGGTCCACCAGGGCCTGGCTGTCATCACCGAGGCCACCCGGGCCGTGGCCCAGGCCAGCCTCGAGCGTGGCGCAGCCGGTCTCTTCTTCGCCACCCAGTGCGCCACCACCGAGCTGCTGACGCTCGATGAGTATCGCGCCTTCGGCGTACCATACGACCTCCAGGTGCTGGAAGCCGCGGCTGGCTCGCGTTTCACCCTGCTGCATATCCACGGCCAGGGCATCATGTTCGAGGAGCTCGCGCGCTATCCCGTTCATGCCCTCAACTGGCACGACCGGCGTACCTGGCCCGCGCTGGCCGAAGGCCAGCGGTTGAGCGGTCGCTGCGTCGTCGGCGGCATCGACGAGCGCGCGATCGCGACGATGACGCCAGCGGCCGCCGCGGCCCAGGCGCGCGATGCCGTGGCGCAGCTCGGCGGCCGCTGGCTGATGATCGCGCCCGGCTGCGTCATCCCCATTGCGACGCCGGAGGCCAACGTCCGCGGCGTGGTCGACGCCGTGCGGAGCGACGCTGCTCCCTAGGCAGCGAAGTCAGGGCATGGTGGCGGTCGGTGCGGTCGAATCCCAGCGCGTGAACGGCCCGCCGCGCGAGGGCGTTTGGCCCTCGCCTTGCCCTTCCGCTCAGGCTCTCCCCGTCTCGGTCACCACCTGCACCCTCTGGAGGGTGGGGTCGGCCGGCCCGCTCAGGTACATCCCGGCGGCCAGCCCAGCGCGCAGGTACTCCACCACCTCCGGCGTGATCAGCTCGCCCGGCGCGACGACCGGGATCCCCGGTGGATACGGCGTGATCGGCTCAGCCGCGACCCGGCCGATCGCATGGTCG
Organism: uncultured Thermomicrobiaceae bacterium; assembly: GCA_938082375.1. Lineage (GTDB taxonomy): Bacteria > Chloroflexota > Chloroflexia > Thermomicrobiales > Thermomicrobiaceae > Thermalbibacter. Next base: position 7,901 of record CALKCJ010000017.1, on the reverse strand, counting down.
AGCGGCACCGCCTCGGCCGGGGCGAAGAACGCCTCCCGGGGTGTCAGTACCTGTTGCGTGGCGGCCAGCACCGCGCCGGTCGAGCGCAGATCGGCGCTCAGCGCCGGTGCCGAGCAGCACTTCGCTGCCCGGGCCAGCCCGGTAAACCCATCGATCAGGTGCCGGATCGTCTCCGGCGTGTCGCCGATCGTGACCAGCAGCATCACGCTGACTAGGTCGCTCATCTCGACCCCGATCCGGAACCGCTCGCGCAGGATCGTCTCGGCCTGGTAGCCGGTCAGCCCCAGGCCGTGCACGTCCACCAGGATGCGGGTCGGGTCGAACCCCGCACCCGGGCGACCGGCGATCAGCTCGGGCCCCAGGATACGCAGGCCGGGGATCTGGGCTAGTGCTTCCCGAGCCTGCCAGGCCAGCTCGAGCGTGCGGGAGAGCAGGCGCTCGCCCTCCAGCGCCATCCGTCGCCGGGCGACGTCGATCGAGGCGTAGAGCATGGCTGCCGGGCTGGTGGTGTGCAGCAGGGCGACGGCGCTGGCAAGCCGGCTCCGGGTGATCCGGCTTCCCTTCATCGTCAGCAGCGCGGTCTGGGTCAGTCCCCCCAGCAGCTTGTGGATGCTGGTGACGGCGGCGTCCGCCCCAGCCTGCATGGCGGAGTGGGGCAGCGCCGGGTGGAAGGCGAAGTGTGGCCCCCAGGCCTCATCGACGAAGAGCGAGATTTCACGCTCGTGGCAGATCCGGGCGATCTCCGGCAGGTCGCTGCTGACGCCCGTGTACGCTGGGCTGACGAGTGCAACCGTGCGGGCCTGGGGATAGCGCTCCAGCGCCGCCCGGACAGCGGCGGGCGGGATATCGAGCGTGACATTGGCCTCGGGGTGGATAGCCGGGCAGACGTAGATTGGCCGCGCCCCGCTGAGGATCAAGCCGGCCAGCAGGGACTTGTGGAGCGTGCGGCTGACGACGATCATGTCGCCGGGACGGCAGGCAGCCAGCAGAAAGGCGAGGTTGCCGGTGGTGCTGCCGTTCAGCAGGAAGATGGTGTCGTCCGCTTGCCAGGCCGCCGCGGCCAGCCGCTCGGCCTGCCCCAGGAGATCCCGCGAGAGGTGCGTATCGTCCACGCCCCCGGCATGAGGGATATCCAGCGCCAGGGCTGCCTCTCCGAGGGCCTCGACCAGCTCGGGAGCGATGCCTCGACCCTGCTTGTGGCCTGGAGTCGAGAAGGACACGATCGCCTGGCGTCGATACTCCAGCCAGGCCTCGAAGTACGGCGCCTGCCGCTGGTCTAGCCCGCGATCCCCCACGCCGGACCCCTCCTCATCCCTGCCTGCGCTAGGTCTCGATGCCACCTGGCCAGGGCCAGGCACGCCGGGCTCAATCCTACGTCGCCGGCCCGGCAGGTGCACTGCGCGCCGGTAGTCCGCGCGCTGGTGGTGCCCCGCGCGAACCCAACGCGAACCGCGATCGTGAGGATGTGCCTGTAGGAGCCGCCACAGGTCTGGACTGGCGACCTCGCGGCGATCTTTAATGTTTGGACAGAGGAGCCGCCGCCGGCGAGCTTCGCCGAGGGGACGTAGTCGCGGGAGGGACGCAGAGCGATGCGACTGGTGAGCTACCGCTACCGGGGCTGGTCGAGTGTCGGGGCACTCGACGACGATACGGTGATCGATATCCCGAAGGCGTACGCCGAGCTGCTGCGGCGGCGCGGCGTCGCCGACGCCGAGGGGAGGGCACTGGCCGAGTGCCCTCCCGATCTCGTCCAGCTGCTGCGGCGCGACGGGTTGGGGCGAGCTGCTGAGGCGGTCGCCGCCGCGGAGGAGCTGCTGGCCCGCGACCGCCAGGTAGCCGAGGCGACGGGGCTGATCCTGCCTGCCGGCGATCCCCACCTGCGGCTCCTCGCGCCGCTTTCGCGCCCGGACAAGATCATCTGCCTGGGCCTGAACTACGCCGACCATGCCGCCGAGAGCGGAGCGGCCATACCCGAGTACCCTGAGCTGTTCAACAAGTTTCCCAGCTCGCTCATCGGCCCGGGCGAGCCGATCGTCCTGCCGCGGGTCAGCCAGCAGGTGGACTACGAGGCGGAGCTGGCCGTGGTGATCGGCCGGCCCGGGCGCTATCTGGAGGAGGGGCGGGCGCTCGAGCACGTCGCCGGCTACACCATCCTCAATGACATCAGCATGCGCGATTTCCAGTTCCGCGGGCGCCAGTGGATGCAGGGCAAGACGTTCGACCGCTCGACCCCACTTGGCCCCTGGGTAGTGACGGCCGACGAGATCCCCGACCCGCAGGCGCTGGAGATCTCCTGTGAGGTCAACGGCGAGCGGCTGCAGCACTCGAACACCCGGGAGATGATTTTCAGCGTCGCCCGCGTGGTCGCCTACATCTCCCAGATCGTGGCCCTGGAGCCGGGCGACGTGATCGCCACCGGCACGCCGGCCGGCGTGGGCTTCGCTCGCAAGCCGCCACGCTTCCTGCGCCCCGGCGACGTGGTGCGGGTGACGGTCGAGCGGATCGGCACGCTGGAGAACCCAGTGATCGGTGAAGCCTAGCGCCGGCTCGAGTTGCCCTCACTCTCAGGTCTCCCTAGGAGACAGGAGACTGCGGGGAACGCAGGTGTCCCAGCCGCACGCCGTGCTCAGCCCCGCGGGGGTTCGAAACCGCTGAGCCCGGTGTTCGAGCGCCGGGCCCTACCCGCCTGCTTACCGCCAGCGAGCAGAAACTGATCGACCCTCAGCTCCGCCACCGCTTGATGCCGGTGACGGAGCCGATCTCTCGCCGTTCTTCCGGAATGCGCTCAGCTCCGCGGCACCGGCTATGCCGGCTCCAGCTCGACGCTCGCCGCGGCGCCGCTCTGCAGCATGGGCGTGGCCACTGTCTGGTAGCGTTCCAGGATGGCCCGGGCGTGTGCGTGCACCTGCTCGCGGAGGCTCTCCGGCCGCACCACTTCAACCGCACCGCCGTAACTCAGCACCCAGCGCGCAAAGTCCGGCGTCACTCGTAACGTCACAGTGAAGCGGAGACGACCGTCCGGCAGCCACTCGATCCGCTGCGAGTGGTGCCACTGTTCCTCGGCGACCCAGTGTGCCGCTGGCGGCGAGAACAGGAGCTCCACCTCCTCGGCCGGCCGGTCGCCGGCCTCGAGCATGCCCCAGCTCGCCATCAGGAACTCGCCGAGATCGAACTCAGTCCGACGCTGAAAGGGCACGCGGGTGATGCGAAGCTGCTTGATCCGGTCGACCTTGAACGTCCGCCAGGCCCGGCGGGTGTGGCACCAGCCGATCAGGTACCAGCCGCGGAGGTAGGGCACTAGCGCGTAGGGATCGACCAGGCGCGAATACAGCGTGCTCCTGCGCATCGGCGGCCGGTATTCCATCTCGACCGTCCAGCCATAGGTGATGGCTTCGGAGAGTGCGCGCAGGATCTCCTCTCGGTGTCTGGCCGCTGGCGTAGCCGGCAGCGGGAACCGGGATGGGTCGATCGGCAGGCGCAGGCTCTTGGGCAGCATCTGGTGCAGGCGCGCAATCGCTGCGGCGAGCTTGTCCTGGGGGACACCTGGGCTACGGCTTCCGGCCAGCGCCGACAGCAACAGGGCGAGCAGCTCCACCGTCTCGAACTGCACCGAGGGGAGCGACGGCAGCGAGGCGATGGAGTAACCCTGCTCCGTCGCCAGGATCTCGAGGCCGAGCCCTCGGCGGAGCACCTGGAGATCGCCGGTGATCTGGCGCTCGCTGACCCCATAGCGCTGGGCCAGGTCACGCCGCTTGAGCCGTTGCTGGCTGAGCAGGATCAGCATGTCGAGGATGCGGGTTACCCGCTGGAGTTCGGGTTCGCGCTTGGCCATCGCCTTTCTCCCTCCGCTGGTGGACTGAAGTATAGGCGCGATGCTCCGATCGGAGTAGTCTGCCGGGCTGGCATCGCTGGGGCTCCTGGTCGTGTTCGGTCGCTCGGACGAGCGACACCGATGATGCCCCGTTTGGCGCGGCTGCTATAGTTGCGCGTAACGGCGCGCCGGTGTGTCCTCTTGCTCTGGACGACGCTCTTGGGCGGCCGAGTGTGTTGGGGTTCCGGGTCGTTTCAAGCATGCCGATGGTAGAGCAGCCGGCAGATTCCAGGGTTCAGGTGTGTGGTGTCGAGCAGCTGGCCGCGACACGCGGTCCGAGGATTCCAGCGCGCGTCCGGATTTTGGGGCTTCCAGTACACGACTTCACCTTGCCGGAGCTCGTCGGCCTCGTGCAGTCCTGGGCGAGAGCGGGCCGGGGACGGCTCCACCAGATCGTGACCTTGAACCCGGAGATGGTGATGGCTGCCCGGCGCCTCCCTGAGTTCCGTGCGACGATCGAACAGGCCGACCTGGTCACGGCCGACGGCGTCGGGATCGTGCTGGCCGCGCGCCTGCTCGGCCGGCCGCTCCACGGGCGGGTCACCGGCGTCGACCTCATGGAGGCGCTGGCGGCGACCGGCGATCCGGAGCTGGCGCTCTTTCTGCTCGGCGCCGCGCCCGGGGTCGCCGAGCGGGCAGCCCGACGGCTCGCGGCGCGCTCTCCCGGATGCCGGATCGCCGGGACGTGGGTCGGCTCGCCGCGGTCGGAGGAGAGCGGCGAGGCACTTGCCCGGATCGCCGAGGCTCGCCCGGCGGTCTTGCTCGTCGCCTACGGCGCTCCGGCACAGGAGCTCTGGATCGCGCGGCACCGGCGCGAACTCGAGTGGGCGGGAGTGGTGGTCGCCGTCGGTGTTGGCGGCGCGTTCGATTACTTGGCCGGGGTGGTACCGCGCGCACCGCATCCGCTACGGCGGCTGGGCCTGGAGTGGCTCTACCGGCTGATCCGCCAGCCCTGGCGCTGGCGCCGACAGTTGGCGCTGCCGCAGTTCGCGGCGCTCGTGCTGCGCGAGTGGATGACGCAGCGGCTGAGGGGGTAGGAAGCAGGGATGCGAGGTGGTGTTGTCGGATATCAGTGAGCAGCCGTGCTCTTACCACCCGAAGGTGCTCACCCGGCTGCGCTGTAGCAAGTGCGGCAAACCGATCTGTCCCCGCTGCGCGGTCGAGACACCGGTCGGGTTCCGTTGCCCGGAGTGTGCGCAGGTGCGTGGACTCCCGACCTATGAGACCAGCCCTGGAATCCTGGCCCGCAGCCTGCTGGCTGGCCTGGTCGTCGCCGGGGTTCTCGGTGTCCTCTGGGGCTATCTCCCGGACTGGGGCTTTTACATGTCGCTGACTCTGGGCTTCGGGGTCGCCGAGAGCATGGCCTGGGCGGCCAACTACAAGCGGGGTCGAGATCTCCAGCTCCTCGCCATGAGCTGCGTGCTGTTTGGAATCGTCCTCTCGCGTGTCGTGCTCGCCCAGCGACTGCCGGGCCTTGGCCTCGACGACCTCCTCAACCGGGCCATGGATCCCCGGGTCATCGCCGCCTTTCGGCTCCGACTGATCCCCGATCTCCTCTTCCTGGCGCTCTCGGTTGTCATCCCCTACGTGCGCTTCCGGTGAACGTCGATGGCGGGGCGACGAGACCATCTGGCGCTACTCGACGTGATCCCTGGACGGACGATCCTCGTGGTCGGGGATCTCTGCCTCGACGTCTACATCTTCGGCGAGCCGGTGCGGCTGTCGCGGGAGGCGCCCATCCTGGTGCTGGAGGAGCGCCGGCAGGAGGCTCGGCCGGGCGGCGGTGCGGCTCCAGCCCTGGCGGTGGCCGCGCTGGGGGCGTCCGCTTGGCAGGTCGGGGTGATCGGCGACGACGAGGCCGGCCGGCAGCTTCGCGAGCTGCTCGTCGAGGGCGGTGTCGATCCGGTCGGCCTGGTGGTCGACCCGCAGCGGCCGACGACGACCAAGACCCGGATCGTGGCCGAGGGCCCCTACAACGTGTTTCCCCAGCAGGTGGCGCGGGTCGACCGACAGGATCGCCGGCCGGTCTCGCCCCCTGTTGCCCGGCACCTGGTCGAGGCGATCGAGACCTACGGCCCGCGGGCCGATGCGATCCTGCTCTCGGACTACCGCAGCGGCGTGCTGCTCCCGGCCGTAGTCGAGGCGGCGCGGCGTGTTGGACGGCTAGTCACCGTGGACTCGCAGGGGGCGCTAGCCAGCTTTCGTGGGTGCACGCTGGTCAAGTGCAACTGGGCAGAGGCCGAGGCGTACCTGGGCATCTCACTGGAGAGCCCGGCCGAGCGCGAACGGCACCTGAGCCATCTCCGGGCCGAGCTGGCGTGCGAGCTGCTGGTTGTGACGCTGGGCCCGGCCGGCGCGGCGCTGGCCTCGGCCGATGGAAGGTATCTCGAGGTGCCGCCGCTGGTACGCCGGCAGGTCTTCGACGTCACCGGCGCTGGCGACACCGTCATCGCCGTGCTCACGGTGGCGCTGGCGGCCGGGGCGGAGCCGGTGGACGCGCTCCGGCTTTCGCAGGTCGCGGCCGGGATCGTGGTCGGCAAGTGGGGGAACGCGCAGGCCACGGCCGAAGAGATCCGCGAGGTACTGCGCGATGCAGCCGGGGAATGACCAGCGGCTAGCGGCCGAAGATGCCGACCAGGATCAGAATAACCGCCATGGCCACGATGACGGCGAGACTCACGTAGCCGACGTAGACCAGCCGCCGGTAGCCGAAGCGCCGGGCGCGCACGATGCCGGGCACGCTCCAGATCGCCGCCCAGATAGCCAGGATCCCCATTGAGACCATCGCCGGGTTCTCGACCACTCGTGACCTCCTCCGCTCGGCAACCCGCCAGCCTCACGTCGCCGCCGGGTATCTTACCGCAGCTCTGCCTGATGAGGCAGATATCCTTCTCGACGGGCGGAGCTGGTCCTCTCCACCCGCTGGATCGCGGCGAAAGCTGGTGTGCCGGATCGGTTCGGGCCGGTACATACTGTCAGGTCGGCGCCGTCGTGCGGGCATGGAGACCACACCAGGCCATCCGGCAACAGGGCGCGGCAGGGAGCCGAGAGCCGCCAATTAGCGTGTTCCAAATTGCCGGTGCAGGCGGGCGAGGACGCCAGCGAGCCGCTCTTCCTCCTCAGCCGGGGCAGCACCCGGAATCAGCATCACCAGCAGCTCGTCGATGCCCCGCTCGAGCAGCTCCGCCAGCCGCTCCTCGACACGTGCCTCCTCTCCCCACACCACCAGGTGGTCGAGCAGGTCATTGCTCGGCGTGCCGTCTGGGAGGAGCGGGTAGCCAGCGGTGGCGAACATCTGGGCGTAGAAGGGCTGTCGTCCGTAACCGCCGACGACCGGCCGGGCTAGCTCCAGCATCGTCGCCCGATCAGTCGTGAGGACGACCGGCACATGGGCGACCAGGCGGGGCCGCGGGCGGTTGGCGCGTTCGGCTCCAGCCTCGAGGGCCGGCAGCGCCTGCGTGAGCAGGTACTCGGCCGGGCACATCCAGGAGATGGCGCCGTCGGCGATCTCACCAGCCAGCCGGAAGGCATTCGGGCGCAGCGCCGAGGTATAGATCGGCACACGAGCCGTTGCGACGATCTGAGTCTTGATGTGGAAATACTGGCCCTCGAGGTCGACACGGCCTTCCCAGAGCAGCGCGCGCAGCGCCGTGAGGTACTCGCGGAGATGCGCCAGTGGCTTCCCCATGGGGATGCCGTAGGCGCCCTCGATGGTCGGCCGGTGGCTGGGCCCGATCCCCAGACGGAAGCGGCCGGGCGCGAGCTGGTCGAGCGCGATCGCCTGCTGGGCCAGGACGATCGGGTGCCGGGTATAGGTCGGCACGATGGCGGTGCCTAGGCCGATCTGGCTCGTCTGCACGGCGGCGGCTGCGAAGACAGTCAGGGCGTCGAGCGAGCGACTGCCAGTGATTGCCCAGACCATCGGCACGCCGCGCGCCTCGGCGCGCCGGATCGTCTCGACCGCGGCGGGCGCGTTCGCCCGCGCCGGTTGATCCATGCTGACCCGTGGCCAGGCCATGCTCTCCCCTCC
>CALKCJ010000016.1 GCA_938082375.1 uncultured Thermomicrobiaceae bacterium | reverse complement strand
CGGGTGGACAGCCTGACCGAGCGCATGGAGCGGGTCGAGGAGCAGATTGCCCTGCTCACCGCCCGGGTCGACGAGCTGACCGTCCAGGTCAGTGTCTTGGCCAGGACGGTGCAGCGCATGGCCGACGATCTGGGCAGGCTTAAGGGCTGGGGCCTGGAGGAGCGCGCGCGGCGGAAGGCGCACGCCCTCTTCCGCAGGGTGATCCGCCGCCCGCGACTCGTCTCCGAAGAGCGATTCGCCCACTTGGTCGACGATGCCCAGGATCAGGGCCTCCTCTCCCCAGAGGAGGCGGATCGCTTGATCGAGGTCGACGTCGTCGTCACTGGCCAGCGGCCAGAAGACCGGAGCGAGGTGTACCTGATCGCCGAGGTCTCCTGGGGCATCGGCGTGGAGGACGTGCAGCGGGCGCGGGAGCGGGCGGCGCTGGCGCGGCGCATCGGTCTACCTGCGGTCGCGACGGTCGTTGGTACGTGGGTGACACCCGACGCCGAGCGGTTCATCCAGGACAACGGTACGCTCGTCGTCCTGATCCGACCAGACGACTGGTTACCTCGGGGGTCTCGGGAACTCTGAGCCGCGCGTATTGCATTTAGGGAGCAGTGGGAGAGCCGGGCGTGGATGAGGCGTCCGGCTTGATCTGGTTTGGTGCCTATCCGCGCGGATCTCCTCTGAGCATGGCTTCTTCCCCGACAAGTGCACTGTTCTGCTCTCTGATGGAGCCGACGAGATCAGACATGCCTTCCAGCCCTCCCGTCTAGGCTGCAACCGGGCCGTTCGCTGCTCCGCGCGTTCGAGTCGAACCGCGCCCTGCCGATCCTGCTTACCGCCGCATCGAACACTCTGCCAACCTCGGCAGTCCTACTGCTCCGTGGCCAACTCAGGCCATGCCTCACTGAGACCTCGTCCTAGCACACTGATACCAGGCCACGCACACACGGCCGGTGCGTCGGGACTAGCCACGATAGGTCATCGAAGCGGATCGTGCTCCCCGGAATACTCCCGGTAGCTGCAGGGGCAAACCCGTCGCGAGGCGGGGGCGCAAAGCCATGGGTCTCCAGAAGCGGGAGATCGCCAGGCTGCCAGCTCTGAAGGGACAACCTTCACCAGTGGGTCCGCCTCACGGGGGTGCCACCGCAGCGCAGGCGTGTGGCGATCACCGGCGAGGCGCGACAAATGACTTTCCACCGGCGTTGGTTCGTCCTCTTCCTCTCGGTTGTGTCGGCGACCCTGCTTGTGCCGGCCACCGCGGGTGCAGTCTCCCCTACCGGCTACGAGGTAGCCCCCGTCTTCCAGAGCTTCTACGCGACTTACGGCGGTGTCCCGACCTTCGGGTACGCCATCAGCCCACCAGTCGTCGAGAAGGGGCGCCTGGTGCAGTACTTCGAGCGCCAGCGTTTCGAGTACCACCCGGAGTACGCCGGCACTGCGTACGAGGTGCTGCTCGGCCTGCTCGGCCGGGAGATCGCCGAGCAAGAAGGGCGTTCGTTTTCTCCGGTCGCGCCGCTGGCTGGCCACCGCTACGTCTCTGAGACGGGCCACAACATTGCCCCGCAGTTCCTCGGTTACTGGGAGTCACGAGGCGGCGTCCGCATCTTCGGCTACCCGATCACCGAGGCGTTTTGGGAGGACGGTCTCCTGATCCAGTATTTCGAGCGCGCGCGCTTCGAGTATCATCCGGAACTCGCTGGTCGTTCGGACGCGGTCTTGCTGGGCCTGCTTGGCCAGGTTGTCTGGCAGCAGCGCGCGCGAGACGCGCAGTATGCCGAACTCTCGCTAGCCCAGCAGCTCGCTGCGCTGCTCAATCAGGCGAGGCAGGAGGCTGGCCTTGCACCCCTTCAGTACGACACCACACTCAGCCAGATCGCCCAACTCCGGAGTGACGATATGGCGAAGCGCAGCTACTTCTCCCACACCTCGCCAGAGGGCACGACGGTGTTCGACCTGCTGGGCCAATGGGGCGTCCCCTGGAGCTATGCCGGCGAAACGATCCAGCGCAACAACTACCCGCTCGCGGAGACGGCGGCCGAAGCCGCACGGTCGCTGCTCGCCAGCCCGGCCCACCGCGCAGTGATTCTTGACGCACGGTTCACCCGCTTCGGTGTCGCGGAGAAGGTGAGTGCGGACGGGATTCACTACTACACGGCCATCTTCGTCCAAGCGTAGCTGAGCGAGCTCGCCGCGACCGCACCCGCCACGTGAGCCTGGTGACGTCGACATGAACGACGGCAAGCACGGCCTTGCCGCTTGGCTCTGCTAGCACATGCTGTGGAGCGGTCAGCGTCGCCTGCCTAGCCGGCGTGGATCGAGCTTCCCCTGAGATGGTGAGCATGCCCCGGTTCCAGCCGGCGGGGGCAGGTATCATTTATTCCAGCTCCTCCGTCGCGGCCGATATGCGGGTGCGTCACGTGTCGGCAGGCGAGAGATTGCGCTGTCAGCTGCTGCTTGTGCTTATAAGGAATGTGTGATGCTCTCCGAAACCGAGGCCGTGCTTCGTCTCGTACTCGCCACCCTCCTCGGTGGCGTGCTGGGGTTCGAGCGTGAGCTCCGTGATAAGCCGGCTGGCTTGCGCACGCATATGCTCGTCGCCGAGGGTGCGGCGCTCTTCATGGTCGGCTCGATGCTGCTGGCACAGGACTTCAGCCAGCCGGTCGCCGGTGGCCTGATCGATCCCTCGCGGATCGGCTCGACTATCGTGACCGGCGTGGGCTTCCTCGGCGGCGGGATGATCTTACGCGCTCGCGATCGCGTGTACGGGCTGACAACGGCTGCCGGTATCTGGGTCGCCGCGGCGATCGGCATGCTGGTAGGAGCCGGCTACTACCTGATCGCGATCGCCGGCACGCTGATCGGCATCGTCACGATCGTGCTCGTCCGCCGGGCCGAGGAGCGGATCGGCGCGGCGAAGGAGTCCGGGCAGCGAGCGATCGGCCAGGCCAGCGACGACGATTGAGCCGGGACAAGAGTTATCCCCGTGACCGCTTGCACCGGGTGGCTGATGTTGCCCGCTCAGGCCACGGGAGGCTTGCCATCCGAGCCTGCCGACAGGTGTGCGAGCGAGTAAGATCATCCGGGGCAAGACCATGACCGTCGGGCGGCGACCGTGATTCGGGTCAAGCGCGTCTACGAGCCACCTTCAGCTGAAGATGGGCGCCGCTACCTCGTCGAGCGGCTCTGGCCGCGCGGCCTGCGCAAGGACGCATTGCCGCTGGATGGCTGGCTGCGCGAGGTGGCGCCGAGCGACGCGCTCCGCCGCTGGTTCAGCCACGACCCGGCGAAATGGGATGAATTCCAGCGGCGTTACGCGGCGGAGCTGGACGCACGGCCGGACGCCTGGCGCCCACTGTTGGAGGCGGCGCGGCAGGGGCCGCTTACCCTGCTGTTCAGCGCGCGGGACACCGCGCACAACAACGCCGTGGCGCTGAAGGCATACCTCGAATCCAAGCTCGCCTCTGAGGCGCCGGAAGACTTCTGACGTACGGGCGCTACCCCCCAATAGCTCTTCAGGGAGGGCACGGCCCTCGCGCTCGAGCTAGCGGTGCAGTCGCGCCCGCCGCTCGGCCTCACTCAGCTTAGGGCAGCAATCGTACCCGGCTGGCCGCCGCTGCCGCAGCGCCTCGTAGAGTGAGACGGCACAGGCCACCAAGATGTTCAGGCTCTGCACCATCCCCGTCATCGGGATTATGACGTTGCCATCGGCGGCCGCCAGCGCCTCCTCCGAGGCCCCTCGCTGCTCGTTGCCGAAGACGAACGCAGTTGGCCGGGTCAGATCCAGCTCGTAGAGGTCGCGACTGTTCGCCGGGTCGCCCAGGTACGTGGCATCGATCGTCATGCCCTGGCTCCGCAGTACGCGCTAGCACGACTCGATGCTCGGACCGACGATGATGTCGAGCCACCGCAGCGCGTTGCCGGAGACGTTCTCGCGCAGCACTAATCATTCCCTCGACGGTGTACGCCAAGTGAACGGCCAGCATGCCAACAGCATCGCAGGAGCGGAGGCCAGCGCTGACGCCGTGACGATGCGGGTTACACTTGAGTCAGGGAGAGGCGACGGCGATGGCCGCGGCACGACCCTACGGCAACCCGAGGCTGGTCGAGCTGATCCGCTCCGAGATCGAGCGGCACGGGCCGATTACCTTTGCCCGCTTCATGGAGCTGGCGCTCTACCACCCGGAGCACGGCTATTACTACACGGCCCTCCGCGCCGGACGTGGCGGCGACTTCCTCACCGCACCAGAGACGCACCCGATCTTCGGCTGGACGCTCGCCCGGCAGCTCGACGAGCTCTGGCGCCTGCTCGGCCGCCCCGACCTGTTCATCCTGCGCGAGTACGGCCCCGGCGCCGGCACGCTCGCGGTCACGCTGCTGGAGGGCTTGGCCTGTGCCGGCTCGCCACTGCTCGAGACGCTCTGCTACCAGCCGGTAGAGCGCAGCCCGGTTGCTGTGGACGAGCTCTCCCGTCGCCTGGCCGCTGCCGGTTCCCAGCACCTCTTGGAAGAGCCAGCAAGCACGGTTCCGATCACCGGAGCGGTGCTGGCGAACGAGTTCCTCGACGCGCTCCCGGCGCACCGAGTGGCTTTCCGGAACGGCCAGCTCCTGGAGCTCTACATCCGCTGGGAAGGCGGGAGCTTCGTCGAGATTCCCGGCCCGCCCTCGACACCCGCGCTCGCCGCCTACCTGGAAGAGAGCGGCGTGCGGCTTGCTGAGGGCCAGGTGACCGAGATCAACCTGGAGATCGAGCGCTGGGTCGCGGAAATCGCCCACACCCTGGAGCGTGGCTACATCCTGGTCTTCGACTACGGCTACCCGGCGGCCGAGCGCTATGACCCAGGCCGCTTTCCCCATGGCACGCTCAAGACCTATCAGGGTCATGCCGTCGGTGAGGATCCTTTCACCGCCGTGGGCGAGCAGGACATCACCGCCCACGTCGACTTCACCGCGCTGGAGCGCGCAGGCCGGCAGCATGGCCTGGTGGTGCTCGGCCTCACCACGCAGGCGGAGTTCTTGGCCAACGCCGGGATCGGGGAGCTTCTGGTCGAGTTCCAGAGCCACCCGGAGACGACGCTGGAGGGTTATCTCGCCGCCCGCGCCGCGGTGATGCACCTCCTCGACCCTGGCGGCATGGGGCGCTTTCGGGTGATGGTGCTGGGAAAGGGTGTTCCGAGCGTGCCGCTCCCGCGTGGGCTACGCCCCCAGCGCTTGCTCGGCGTGCCCTCCGTGCGCCCGTGCTCTGGGCCGAGCCATCGCGGGAGCGGCGAGCCCTCGGATCGTTCTGGCCTGCCGCTACCGTGAAAGGCTTGGGCAATACCACCGGCCATTCTCCCGATAGCCCATCGTCACGCGAGTCCGAGCAGCGCCAGGCTGTCCCGCTGGGCAATCCGCTCGAGTTCCCGGATCGGCACCGGCGGGAGCCTGGTGCCCTCGACCACGTCGTTGACCCGGTCGAGCGCGTCCAGCGTCTCGCGCGGCGTCGCGAACGGGTAGTCGGAGCCGAAGAGCAGCTTGTCGAGCACGCCCCACTCGGTCGCCAGCCGGAGCGCGTTGTAGTACGACCAGGGGCGATAGAACTGGGCCGAGATGTCAGCATAGACGTTCGGGTGCTTGCGGATGACCACGCAGCAGTCGGCCTGCCAGGGATGCCCCATGTGAGCCATGACGATCTTCAGCGATGGGAACGCCGTCGCTACCCGGTCGATATGCCGAGGATGGGCATAGTCGAGGTCGGCGAACTGCACCGGCGAGGTTCCCTGGTGGAAGAGGATCGGCAGGCCTAGCTCCTGCGCTCGCCGGTAGACCCGGAACGCTTCGGAACTCAGTGGGTCGAAGTTCTGGTAGTTCGGGCCCAACTTGATACCCCGGAGACCCAACTCCTGCGTCGCGCGCTCGATCTCGTCGAGTGCGCCCGGATCGTGCGGATGCACCGAAAGGAAGCCGAGCAGCTTGTCCGGGTAGGCGTGCACGAAGGCAGCCGTGTCGTCGTTGACTTGCCGTGCTTCGTACATGAGTTGCTCGATCCCCGATCCGTCGATGCGGCTGCCGCGAGGGTCGGCCGCGATGTTGAACACGATGGCGCGATCGACCGGCGCCATGGCTTCGAGATAGTCAGCCCAGGTAAACGAGCTCGGGATCGCCTGGCCCGGCCGCCAGATTATGCCGAACGAGCCGTCGGGCTCGTCCTGGGGCCGCTCACGGTGACGCGGCGTGTGGGTGTGCACGTCGATCAGCATCGGCGCCTCCCCGTCTGCATCGAGGTGGATAGCGCAAAGGGCAGGTTCTCCCCGGTCGCGCTGTGAGGTCGGTGCTGTCTTGTCAGAAGCAGATCACCAGCCGGTGTGTGCTGATCATAAGGGTGCAGCCGCCCGCGATCAAGCCGCCAACCAGCCGAGCTGGTGACAGCCCGGAGCACAAGGTATCCAGCAACGGCACGCCGGTCAACGTTTGGTAGACGTGCCCGGGAAGCAAGCAGGATTGGGTGACGCGCGAACGTGGTCGCCGCGCGTCACGTCCGTAGCCAGCTCATGTCAGTCATCACCCCACCGAGCGGGCAGAGGGAGCTGACGCGTTCATGCCAGCAAAGCCGGCCAGGCGTTCGGCTGCCGCCTGGAGTGTCTCCAGGCGCTTGGCGAAGCAGAACCGCGCCAGCACCGGTGCTCGCGCCGGGTCGGCGTAGAAGGCCGACGGCGGGATGGCGGCAACACCGACCTCGGTGACCAGGTAGCGGCAGAGGCTGACGTCGTCGGGAAAGCCGAGGCCGCTCGCGTCGGCCAGCAGGAAGTAGCTCCCCCGGCAGGGGAGCACCGACAGGCCGGTCGCCTCCAGCGCCCGGTGTAGCACCGCGCGCCGCTCGGCGTAGGCGGCCGCCAGCTCAGCGTAGTAGCCGGACTCCGCCGCCTGCTCCAGCGCCACCGCCATCGCCTCCTGGAACGGTGTGGCGGTGGCAAAGGTGATGAACTGGTGGGTGGCACGGATCGCCCGGGTGAGCGGAGCCGAGGCGATGGCCCAGCCGACTTTCCAGCCGGTCATCGAGAAGGTCTTACCGGTACTGTTCAGGGTGATCGTCCGCTCCCACATCCCTGGCAGGGTCGCCAATGGGATGTGGACGGCGTCGTCGTAGAGGATCCGGTCGTAGACCTCGTCGGTGATCGCCACGACATCATACTCCTGGCATAGCGCGGCAACCAGCGCGAGCTCATCATGGGTGAAGACCTTGCCGGTCGGGTTATGCGGCGTGTTGACGATGACGGCGCGGGTGCGCGGGCCGAAGGCCGCCGCTAACTCGTTCGGGTCGAAGCGCCAATCCGGGGGCCAGAGCGTGACCGGGCGGGGCACGCCCCCGGCGAAGCGGATCTGCGCAAGGTAGGCGTCGTAGAAGGGCTCGAAGACGATCACCTCGTCGCCGGGATCGACCAGGGCCAGCAGGGCCGCGTGGAGCCCCTCGGTCGCCCCGGTGGTGACCGTGACCTCGACTTCGGGGTCGACCGGGTGCCCGTACGACTGCTCGAACGCCCGCGCGACCGCCTGGCGGAGGCGAGGCAGGCCGTGGCTCGGCGCGTACTGGTTGAGATCGGCACGGATCGCTAGGACCGCGGCCTCCTTGACCAAATCCGGCCCCGGGAAGTCGGGAAAGCCCTGCCCCAGGTTGATCGCCCCGTGGGCGATCGCGAGGCGGGTCATCTCGCTGAAGATCGTGACGCCCAGCCCTTCGAGCCGCCGGGCTCCTGGTGCCCTTGCCACGGTGGTGCCACCCCGGTCAGGTGACGCGGGCCAGGTAACGCTGCCGCATCCGGCGCGCCGCCTCGACCATGTTCTCAAGCGAGGGCCAGGCCTCTGCTGGCCGCCGCGTCTTCAGGCCGCAGTCGGGATTAACCCAGAGCTGTTCCGGGCTGAGGATCTCGGCTGCCTTCAGGAGCAGCGACTCGATTTCCTCCACGCTCGGCACGCGAGCTGAGTGGACGTCGTAGACACCCGGCCCGATCTGCCGCGGGTAGCGGTGATCGAGGAAGGCGCGGAGCAACTCGCCCTGGCTCCGGCTGTTCTCGATCGAGATCACGTCGGCGTCGAGCGCGTCGATTGCCTCGATGATGTCGTTGAACTCGCTGTAGCACATGTGCGAGTGGATCTGCGTCTCGTCGGCGACGCCGGAGGACGCCAGGCGGAACGCCTTCACCGCCCAGTCCAGGTACTCGTCCCACTCCTGTCGCCGCAGCGGCAGGCCCTCGCGCAGCGCCGGCTCGTCGATCTGGATCATGGCGATCCCGGCGGCCTCCAGATCGCACACCTCGTCACGCAGCGCCAGCGCGATCTGGTAGGCGACCTCGCGTCGCGAGAGATCCTCCCGCACAAACGACCAGTTCAGCATGGTCACCGGTCCGGTCAGCATGCCTTTGACCGGGCGGGCGGTCAACGATTGGGCATAGCGGCTCACCGCGACGGTCATCGGCTTCGGCCGGTGCACATCGCCGAAGATGATCGGCGGCCGGGCCGCCCGGCTGCCGTACGACTGCACCCAGCCGTGTTCAGTGATGACGAAGCCCTCGAGCTGCTCGGCGAAGTATTCGACCATGTCCGAGCGCTCGAACTCGCCGTGCACCAAGACATCCAGCCCGATCTCTTCCTGGCGGCGGATCAGGGCGGCGATCTGCTCGTGGATGAAGCTCCAGTACTCCTCGCCGCTCAACTTCCCCGCACGCCAGCGCGCTCGCGCCGAGCGGATCTCTGGCGTCTGGGGGAAGCTCCCGATCGTCGTGGTCGGGAAGAGCGGAAGCTTGAACCGCTGCTGCTGGATCGAGGCACGCACCTGGTAGGGTGAAGCCCGTTGAAAGTCGTCCTCAGTGAGTGCGACCAGCCGCTCCTGCGTCGGCCGGTGATGGAAACGGGTGGAATCGAGCGCGACGCGGAAGCTCTCCGCGTTCTCCTCCAGCTCGTCGATGATGGCCGACCGCCCCTCGTTCAGCCCACGGGTGAGCGTGACCACCTCCTCCAGCCGTTGCTCGGCGAAGGCGAGCAATGCCGTCACCTCGGGCGGTAGCTGAGTCTCCAGCCGCACGTCGTGCGGCAGGTGCAGGAGCGAACAAGAGGGTTGCACCCAGATCCGGTCGACCTCCACGTGCTCGGCGATCTCTTCCAGCAGCTCAAGCCCCTCTACCAGATTGGTGCGCCAGACGTTGCGCCCATTGACTGCGCCAGCGCCCAGCACTTTGTTCTCCGGAAAGCCGTGCCGGTTGAGCAGTTCCCGATTCGCTGGCGTGCGCACGAAATCGAGGCCGACCCCCTCGAGCGGCAGGGCCATGACCCGCTGCCAGCTCAGCTCGTCGAGACTACCGAAGTACGTCTGCAGCATGATCCGAGGGCGGCCATCGACGCGCGCGAGTTCGCGGTAGGCAGAGCTGAGGAGCTCGAGTTCCTCCTCGGTTCGATCTTGAACCAGTACCGGCTCGTCGATCTGCACCCACTCCGCACCCTCGCGTCCCAGTTGACCTAATACCTCGGCATAGACCGGGAGCAGCTCCCGCAGGTGTTGGGCCAGTGGCTTGGTGTGACGCTTGCCGAGCAGCAGCAGCGAGACTGGGCCGAGGAGCACTGGCTTCGCCGGCCGGCCGAGCTGCGCCGTCGCCTCGGCGAACTCGTCGAACGGTTTGCTGCTCGCGATCCCCGCGACCGGCGCATCGAACTCTGGAACCAGGTAGTGGTAGTTGGTGTCGAACCACTTCGTCAGCTCGAGGGCCACGATGCCGGGTGCCCCGCGGGCCATCGCGAAGTAGGTAGACAGGCTCACGGCCGGCCCCGGCGGGCCGAACCGCGGCGGGATCAGGCCCACCAGGCAGACCGCGTCCAGCACCTGGTCGTAGAAGCTGAAGTCATTACAGGGGATCAGGTCGATGCCAGCGGCCTTCTGGGCAGCCCACGCTGCCTGGCGCACCGTGCGCCCGGCCTGTTGGAGCGCGGCTTCGTCGATCTTCCCTGCCCAGAAGGACTCGACGGCCCACTTCAACTCGCGGTGCTTCCCAATGCGGGGGTATCCCAGGATCGAGCTTTTGGCCATGCTACTCTCTCCATCTCCGTCGCTGTGACCGAGGGGGGCAAAAAACCTCCACCTTGGGTGGAGGGATGCGCGACATCGCGCTCATCGTGCGGAGCCTCGCTCCGCCGGCATTGGCACCTGGCGCGTACGCGCTGGTTGCCGGGCTTCCTCGGGCCGTCCCCTCCACCGCTCTGGATGAGCGCGGGTCAGATGCTCTTGTCTGCGAGACAATAGCACGCCCCTGTCGGCACGTCAAGCGCGAGCAGCCGAGGCCACTCACGCGGGCGTGTGGCCGTGTTTGCCGTCTGCTGGCGGGTTACCAGAGTGCTGGAGGGGCGCGTCATGGAAGCGAGCGAGCCGCGCGGTGCGCGGCCGCGTGGCTCGCTCGCCCAGCCCACGCCGTCAGAAGGTGATCAGCGCTGTCCCGGTAAGCCGCTGCCAGACGAAGTTGAGGAAGAAGAACCCGAAGAAGATCGTATTCAGGATCAGCACGACATACGACCACCAGCGCATCCGTGCTGGCCCGGGCAGTTTGCTGTTGAGGTACATCAAAAGGAACGGGAAGACGAGCACGCCCAGGTTCGACATGTTGGCCGAAATGAGGATCAGGTTGGTCGGCAGGGTCTGGAAGATCAGGAAGCTGATGACGATGGCCAGGGCGATCATGAAGGGATAGTAGAAGCGCCGGGGGTCGCCAGCGATCAAGCGCCGGAAGCCTGCACTGGTGCCGTAGAGCGCGTCAGCCATGTTGCGAACCAGCGATTCGAAGATACCCAGCTGTGTCGAGAAGAGGATGAAGAAACCGATCAGCAGCGCCCACAGGTACAGCGCGGAGCCGTAGTGCCGCGACAGTACGTCGGCTGCGTAGGTCGGCATCGTGGCGCGGGTCGGCGGCTCAACGCCCGGCAGGCTCGCCAGGTGTGAGACCAGGATCGTGGTCATATACATCCCAAAAAGGGCCCCACCAAAGAAGACCACCCACTGGTCGAGCATCAGGAGACGGAACCAGCGCTTCCAGCGCCGCGCGTTCTCCGGGGTGTCGGGGAAGGTGACCCCGCTGGCCCTGACCTCTTCCTGCCGGCCCCCGATCAAACCGGCGATGAAGCCGACGCGCGCGCCCATCCCATAACCGTGGTCGCGGTAGTAGTTCAGGATGTACCAGTTGAGCCCGGAGGCAGCTGCCGTGAACCCTGCGAGCCCACCGAGCAAGCTCGCGTCGACGCCCGACGGCGGCAACGCCGGGGTCAGGAGACCACGCAAGCCTTCCCACCACTTGCTCGCTGGCACGACGAACAAATTGACGAGGAGCAAGGTCACCAGGATAAAGCCGACCACGACCCAGTTGACGAGCTCCAGCGTGCGGGCGATCTTCTGGCCGAAGAGGGTGATCACCAGCACCAGGCCCATTAGGGCGACTGCTAGCCAGCGGGCAGCCGCGCGCTCGCCGGGTTCGTCCACGAGGTTGCCGGTAAAGAGCACGTAGAGCCCCTCACCAGCGCCGGCTGCCCAGCCGCCCCAAATAAAGGCGAAGAAGATGATGAACAGCGAGAGTGGCACCCAGAGGATGAGACCAGGTGGTACCCGGCCCCAACCCAGCACCGGCACCTCGCCAGTCGCCATGGTGTAGCGGGCGATCTCGACGTTATAGAACGTCTGCAGGATGGCCGACAGCAGGATGACCCAGCCCAGGCCGATGAAGCCGTATTGTCCCACGCCGAGCGGCCCCAGCAGCCATTCGCCGCTGCCGATGGAAATGCCCAGCGCGATCAAGCTCGGGCCGATCACCTTAACGATCACTTCTTTGGTGCCGATCCGCGGTACTTTGAACACCTCCTCCGGCTCGGGCAAGTCGACGAGCACAAGCCCAGGTCGGCTAACACCGAGCTGGGACGTTTCGACCGCAATCGGGCCGGCATCATCCGCGCTCGTCACACCACACCTCCTCGCTCATCACTCCATGCACCAGGGCAAAGACGCGCTCTCCATCCCTCCTGGAAGGCGATCGAGCCTGCGAGAGCGTCGCGCTCGACTGGCCAGAGACGGAGGAGACCGCGAGGTGCGCTGAGCGTACAGAGCCGGGATCGAGAGTGGGTCAGGCTGACCACACGCTGGCTCCACCGGCGTAGATGAATTGCGGGCCCCTGGCAGCAAGGCGGTGCCATTCTCGTGCCGACCGATGCTGCTCCGGGCGCTCGTACGAATGGACGTGATGAGTGTAGTGGGCGCTGGTTCGGATGTCAATCGGTCGTAGTGGAGTAGCCCGCGTGCGCACGTCGTCAGCGCCGGGTACAATCGGAGGTGCGGAGGACTCGGTGGCCGAATCGGAGTCCGGGGGGAGAGCGGTGCACCGGAGAGTCGTGATCCTGGGTGCCGGGCCGGGTGGGCTCGCGGCAGCGCGAGCCCTTCGCCGCTACCTCCCGCGAGAGGTCACCATCACGGTGGTCGATCGGGCCGATGAGCAACGCTTGGGAATCTCGCTCCTGCTCGTCATGCGCGGCTGGCGCAACCGCGCCGAGGTGAGTGTGCGCCTAGCTGGCCTTCTCCGAGACGGTGTTTCGTTTCTCCAGGCCGAGGTCATCGGTCTCGATCCAGCCGGGCAACGTGTCGATACCAACTGGGGCGAGCTTCCCTACGACGCGCTGGTTGTGGCGCTCGGCGCCGAGGTCGTGCCCGAGCTGGTTCCCGGTCTGGAAGAGGCGATCAGCGCTGGAGCCGCGGGGCACTTCTACACGCTCGGCGGCGCGCTTCAGCTCCGCGAGCGCCTCACCTGCTTCGCCGGGGGCCGGATCCTCGTGGTCGTCGCCCAGCTTCCTTACAAGTGCCCGCCGGCCCCGTACGAAGGGGCGCTCCTGATCGCCGAGTGCCTGCGCGATCACGGGCTGAGCGACTCGTCGCGGGTCGACCTGTTCACACCGGAGCCACAGCCGCTGACGGTGGCTGGTCCGGAGGTGGGCCAGCAGCTCGCGGCTTTCCTGGCGGAGCGGGGTGTCGCCCTCCATGTTGGCCAGAAGTTGAGTGCGGTCGATCCAGCGCACCGCGAGGTCGTCTTCAGCTCTGGCACCCGCGAGCCGTTCGACCTGCTGGTCGTGATCCCGCCTCACCGGCCACCGGCCGTCGTGCAGGCGGCCGGCCTGGTCGGCGAGGCGGGGTGGGTGCCGGTCGAGCTGCCGACGATGCGGACGCCAGTCGAGGCGGTGTGGGCGGTGGGCGACGTGACCGCCGTGAAGCTGCCGAGCGGCCTACTGCTGCCGAAGGCAGCCGTCTTCGCCCAGCAGCAGGGCGAAGCGGCTGCCCGCGCTATCGCTCGCTCGCTGGGCGCGACGGCCCCCGAGCCGGAGGTCAGCGGGCGTGGCCGCTGCTGGTTCGTCACCGGAGCAGGTGAGGCTGGCTACGTCGAGGGGGAGTTCCTCGCCGAGCCGACTCCCGTCGTCCGGCTGTATCCGCCGGCACCTGAGCACTTCCAGGCGATGGAGCAGGAACTGGCAGCCTGGAGCGCTCAAGGGTAGGGTGGATTTGGTCACTCACCATAGCCGCGGGCAGCCTGCGCCTCCAGGCCGAGCGTCCGTACGCCAGCGGTGGCTCCGCTAAGCATGAAGCCGATCTCGCTCCCGGCGGTCAGGAAGAGGAAGCCCTGCTCGGCTCGGCGCAGCGCATCTTCGGGGCTGTAGGCGGCGAAGCCAGCGATCTTGCCGGTATTGTGGCAGGCTTCGACGACCCGCTCGATGGCCCGAGCGTGGCGGTCGTCTTCAGCCGCGCGCCGCGGATCGATGCCGAGCGAGAGCGCCAGGTCGGCCGGGCCGATCCAGCAGCCGTCGATGCCTGGCACCGAGAGGATTGCCTCCGCGTTCTCCACCGCCTGGATACTCTCGATCTGGACGGCGACGAACAGCTCATCGTTGATCCGGTCAGGATAGTCGCTACCGTAGACCCGGGCACGCCCCCAGCCCCAGGAGCGGCGGCCCCGCGGCGGGAGCAGGCAGGCATCGGCGGCGGCCTGTGCTTCCTCGCGGGTGTGCACCATCGGGACCACGATGCCGAGTGCGCCCTCATCGAGCAACCGGCCAATCAGGGTGTAGTCGTTGCGGGCGACGCGGGCCATCGGCACGGCGGTGCCGTGGGTCAGCGCCATCAGCGTGAGGACGGTCGACTCCGGACTGAAGGAACCGTGCTGAGTATCGATTAGGATGAAATCGATGCCGCAGCTCGCCAGCGCTTCACCGACCAGCGCTGAGCCGAGCTGGAGCGAGTAGCCAAAAGCGGGCTTTCCCTGCTGCATCTTCCGTTTGGCGGTATTCGCGCGCATGCTTCCCTCCAGGAACACTCGACCCTGAAGAACACGGCGCCGCCCAGTCGAGAGAGGGCGCTCGTCGTGCGTACCTTACCGCAGCCCGCGTTGGCGTCAAAGGCCCGGCCGCAGCATGCGAATCTCCACGCGACACGCGATGGCGATCGCTGTGGCGCGTGCCTCGCGGTTACTGCACTGGCGCCAGCCTGACCGGTCTACGTTCGCCGCGCTTGCTCATGTCCAGCGGTCGAGGCCGACCGTGCCGCACGGTAGCGCTCGATGACGCGCTGTCGCGCTATTGTGTGGTCGACAATTGGAGAGGGGTAATCGCGTCCGATACGGCAACCGGAGCGTAGCTGCACGGCACGCGGCATCGTCCACGGCCGGTGAAGGAATTCGCCGGGTACCTGAGCCAGCTCCGGGACCCATCTCCGTATCCAGCGACCATCTGGGTCATAGCGCTCTCCCTGCGTGGTCGGGTTGAAGATGCGGAAGTAGGGGGCAGCATCAATCCCCGTGCCCGCACTCCATTGCCACCCACTGCTATTCGCGGCGGGATCGCCATCGAGCAGGTGACGGAAAAACCAGCGCTCGCCGAGCCGCCAGTCGAGCAAGAGGTCTTTGACCAGGAAGGAGGCGACCAGCATCCGCGCGCGGTTGCTGATCCACCCCTCGGTAGCGAGCTGACGCAGTGCGGCATCGACTGCCGGATACCCGGTCTTTCCCTCATACCAGGCAGCCAGGCTATCGCTGTCGTCGTTCCAGTCGAGGCGCCGGTACTCTGGTCGCAGGCTCTCAGAGCCTAATTGGGGGAAGTGGTACAAGAGACTGATCGAGAATTCACGCCAGATAAGCTCGTTCAGCCAGGCGCGCACACCTGCCCGGGACGACTCATCCGGCGCAGCCTCGAGCGACTGTGCCGCACGGCACCACGCTTCCCGAGCGCTCACCATGCCGAAGCGCAGGTATGGCGAGAGGCGGGAGGTACCACTGCCATCGAGGCGGTTTCGCTCCGATGCATAGCGGAAAATCGGAGAAGCGTCGCCGGAGACGAACGCGTCCAGTCTGAGGCGGGCAGCGGCTTCGCCCGGTGGAAAAACGTCGCTCGGGAAAGCGTCGAGCTCACAAGTGATCCATTCGCTAGAGACGTCATTGCTGATGGGTAGCAGGTGGTGCGGAGGAGGCATCAGGGCGCCGGGCCGGGGCACGGGGACTTGCCACCACCTTCGGGCAAACGCGGTGAAGACCGTGTACGGTAAACCGGACGATGTGCGGAGCTCGCGCGGGTCGTGGATCGTCAGACCAGGGCAGAGCCGCAGGTTCACCCGTGCTGCTACGCGCCTATCCCGACGCAGCGCGTACGGGGAATAGTCGGCTTCGGCGACGACCCAGCGCGCGCCGACCTCGCTCGCCAGGTGGGGAAGCACCTCGACCGGATCGCCAGATCGCACGATCAGCCTGGATCCACGCGCGCGCAGGTCACGGTCGAGGCACACGAGGGAAGCAAGGAGGAACTGGGTTCGCCGTTGGCTCTGACCAGGAGACGCAAGCAGCAGGGGGTCGAGGACGAAGATGGGGATCACCGTGCGAGCGAGGCGCATGGCCTCGGCGAGGGCCTGGTTGTCGTGCAGGCGCAGATCGCGGCGGATCCACCAGAGGGCAATCGGCGGCTCCATAGCTTTCTCCCGGAGGGTGTCGCGCGGCGCCGCCACCGCGGTACGCGATGGCACCAGCGCTCGCGATCGCCTGAACAGTATCCTAACGGCAGTGTGCCGAGCGAGCTAGCTGGTCTCGAGGGTGGAGAGCCGGGAGGACGAGCGGCTATGTTCTACACGCGCAAGGGAGATCAGGGCTACACCGACCTGCTCGGCGGCCGGGTTCCGAAATACGCACCTCGGCCGGAGACGTACGGCACGCTCGACGAAGCCACGTCTGCCATCGGCCTGGCTCGCGCGCTCGCCGCCAGCCCGCGCACCAAGCAGATCCTGGTGCAGGTGCAGCGCGACCTCTACGTGATGATGGCAGAGCTCGCCTTCGCGCCAGGTGTGGAGCAGCAGCGCTACCACATCACCGCCGAGCACGTGCAGCGCGTCGAGCGCGAGACCGACCAGCTCACGGTCGAGGTGCCGTTGGGGCGGCACTTCATCCTGCCCGGCGACAGCGTACCGGGGGCGGCGCTCGACCTGGCCCGCACGGTCGTCCGCCGGGCAGAGCGGCTGGTCGCCAGGCTGTACCACGACGGCGAGGTGCACAACGACCAGCTTCTGCCGTACCTCAACCGGCTATCGTCGCTGCTCTTCATCCTGGCCCGCTTCGAAGACCGCGAGGCCGGCGTTACGCCCACCCCGGCCAAAGAGGAGACTCGCTGAGGCGAGGCCATCACCGGCCTTCGACGATCCAGAATGCGAGCTGGGGCGCGTGTTCGCGCAGGTGGCCGGTACGACGGCGCAGCGCCTTGGCGAGCGTCTACTCCTCGCCGTCAGGCTCAAAGACGGCCCCGCGCTGCTCGATCGGCATCAACCGGACGATCGACGCGAAGGCGTGGCCTGCCACCAGCACCGCCGTGACCGGATCGGTTGGGAGCTCGACCTCCAGGCGACCATCCCTGCTGAGCCGCGAGGCGTACCAGAGGTCGAGCTCAGCAACGTGGCGAAGGATCTCGTTCGGAGACCAGCCCGCCGGGGGCGCAGACGCTGCCTGGCAGGCCGCGAGAGCCAGGCGGTACAACTCGATCAGCGCGGCTCGCGCGGCCTCCCCAACCCGGAGCGCCTCGTCGATGGCCTGCGCGCTTGGAGCCAGGCGATCAGCCGCGAAGCAGGGGCCGCGTCCTCCCAGCAGTGCCTCTCGCAGCTCGCTCACCTGGACTTCGATTGTCCCGCACGCCGGTGCCGGGAGACCGTGGCGGCACAGCCAGTCCAGGCGTGCAGCGACAATCTCAGGAGCGATCTCGACGAGCGCCTTGAGGGCCGTGGCCTCGAACTGGCAGCCAGGCAGCTCCGGGACGAAGCCGAGGTACGAAGCACTCTAGCGCTCGACGAGGAGAGAACGGCAGCGCTCCTCTGCCGATGACCACGCCGTCTTACTCCCCGCCGCCCAGGAGGCTTAGCTCCTCGGCCAGCCGGCTCGGCTTGGGATCCCGCTGGCCGGCGTATTTGTTACCCCGCTTCTTGCTGTAGGGCACTAGCGCCGGCGAGCTGAGCTGTTCGAAGGTGAAGGAGCAGATGCGCATCCCGGGATAGAGCGCCACAGCCATCCGGCCGAGATTGGACAGCTCCATCGTCGCCGTGCCCGCCCAGCCGGGCTCGAAGACGGCGGCCGTGCTGTGGACAGTAATCCCGAGCCGGGCGATGCTGCTGCGCCCCTCGAGCCGGCCTACCAGGTCGTCCGCCAGCTCCAGGTACTCGAGCGTCGAGGCCAGGGCGAAGTCTCCCGCCTGCATGATGAAGGCTTCGCCCTCGGGCACGACGATCGTTCGCATCGCTTCGCCGATGGACTGCGGCTGCCGAGGGTCGATGTAGGAGAAGCGCGAGTGCTCGAAGACCATGAAGGTGTTGCCGAGGCGCAGGTCGATGGAGCAGGAGCCAAGCTGCGTCTGCAGATCGGGCTCGGGCGTGATCTTGATGCGCCCGCTCTTGAGGGCAGCAACGATATCGCGATCGGAGAGGATCATGGAACCTCCAGGGCGCCGGTGCCCGGATGACCGGGACGCGGCATGCCGACGCGTACTGACTGTACGTACGTGAGTATGCGCCGGGGCTGTGAGACCGTCAAGCCTGACGCAGTCGCACCGCACGGGCCGAAGTTCAGCGGGCGCTGGCGCCGGCCCCCTTCCCTCGCACGCGCTGGCGGCTGCTATACTCCACAACTGCCGTGCCGGCACGTGCCGGCCAGGCAAGGGAAGGGGTGGTATGGAGGGCACGCCAGCGAATCCGCCGCCGGAACCGGCCCCGCTGGTTCGGTTGACGGCCGAGCAGATTCGCCAGGCACGGCAACGTCGCCGGGGGCATCCTGCAGGCGAGGTGGAGCGGCCGGCCTCGGGGAGCGCGGCGGCGCTCACGGGCGTGCCTAAGGGGGCAAGACGTGGCCGTCGCTCCAGAGCGCGCGTCGCGCTGGGCCTCGTCAGCTTCACACTTGTTGCTGGCCTGCTGGTCTACCTTATCCCCATCGTCCTTGCTGCTCGCGACGCCTACGAGAAGATCTTCGTGACGCCGGCCCCGCGGCCCACCGTCGTGATCAACCCACAGGGCACGCCAGAACTCGTGCTGACGACCCCAGGATCGGGGGAACCGCCGGTCCAGCTCCCGGATTGGGAGAAGAAGGATCGGATCAACATCCTGCTGCTCGGCGTGGACAAGCGCGAGTCGGAGGATGTGCCCCGCTCCGACACCATCATCATCGTCACGATCGATCCCCTCACGCGCGACGTCGCGATGCTCTCGATTCCGCGCGACCTGCTGGTGACCATTCCCGGCTACGGTGACACGAAGATCAACGCGGCCTATTCGTATGGCGCCCAGACCGAAGTCACCGGCCCCGGGCTGGTACGCGCGACCATCGAGTACAACTTCGGCATCCCGATCCACTACTTCGCCGAGGTCGACTTCGATGGCTTCGTGCGGATCGTCGATACCCTCGGCGGCGTGACCGTCGATGTGCCAGCACCGATCAAGGACGACGAGTACCCGGGTGAGCGCTATGACTATACCCGCATCTACTTTCCCACCGGTCTCCAGCACATGGACGGCCGCACCGCACTGCGCTACGTCCGCACCCGGCACGACGACAACGACTTTGCCCGCGGCGCCCGCCAGCAACAGGTCTTGCAAGCCCTGCGCGAGCAGGGAATCCGGCTCAACTTGATCGCCCGGGCGGATAAGCTCCTGGCCCAGCTCGCCGACACCGTGCGCACCGACCTCAGCCCGACCGAGGTGCTGGCACTGGCCAAGTTGGGTACCGAGATCGACCGGGGCAAGATCCGCACCTATAGCTTGCTGAACGCAACCTACTCGTATTGGGAGCCAGGGCAGCCCTACTACTTGATCCCGGATTGGGCCGCTATCCAGCACGTACTGAACGAGATGATGCCGCCGCGCGAGGGCCAGCCGGTTCCCCAGGTACGCGCACGCGCTGTCCAGGTTCCACAGCAAGCTCCGGCGTTCGAGCCGACCGTCTCGCCGGACGAGCCACCGCCGACGCCGGAAGCTACTCCGGCGGCCGAGGAGCCCACACCGACCGTGCACGTCACCCCCACTCCGGCCCCCGAGAAGGCGACGCCCCCCGCGGCGACAGCGACTCCGAGCGCCGTGCCGACCGAGGGGTCGAATACGCCCGTGGCCAATCCAGCGATCCTGGTTCAGAACGGCACCTTCACCGACGGGCTGGCTGCGCAGGCCGCCGCGACCTTACAGGCTAACGGCTTCACCAACGTGACCTACGCCCAGGCCCCGGACGCTGGCCACTATCCCACGTCGCTGGTCATCGACTACTCCGGCAACCCCGCCCTGGCGGTACAGGTCGCGACCGTGCTTGGCCTGCCGCCCTCGGCGGCCATCGCTGGCGACCCCGCCTCAGGTGGTGGCTACGACATCGTCGTGATCCTCGGAGAGGACGCGGCCGCCGCGTCGTAGTAGTGCTCACCGGTTCCGGTATCCTTGGCCGAGCAGGCGACGCCGCGATCGGACGACGTGGGGAAAGAAGCACCGATGACCGGAGTGAGGGTTTGGCTCCTTTGGCTCCTTGCGCTCGCCAGCCTTCTGGTGGCCTGCGCCCGGCGTGCGCCTAAGACACCCACGACCGTGCGAGAGACACCCACCGCGGTGCCCTCGCCAGCGCTCACGCCAACCGCCACGCCCCAACCAACGCCGACCGCCACACCGACTCCTCTGCCGACGAGCGGCTACCTCGAGCTCGCCGGGGACCGAGTGGTTGGCGTCGTGGTGCCCGACCCACAGGACGATGCCCGCTACGCCGCGACCGCGACGGCGCTCTTCCGCCGCAGCGAGCGCGGCTGGGAGCGAGTGGGCCCGCTCCCCGGCCCGGGGATGCTCGTGTCGGCTCCGTCCGACCCCGCGACGCTGTACCTCGGTGACCACCCGCCCTGCTTCCAGGGCGGCAAGCCGGTCGCCTTCTACCGCAGTCAGGACGGTGGCACGAGCTGGGAAGCGCTGGCCCAGGGCCAGGACGTTCGCCCGCTGCTCGTGCACCCTGCTGACTCGCGTCTAGTCGTTGGTGACCGGTGCCAGCTCGTCCTGAGCCAGAACGGTGGGGAGACCTGGGCCACGCTCCCGGGCGTCGAAGGGTTGACGGTCTTCGGCGCGGCGATCGAGGGGGCGAGCCTCTACGGCGTGTTGACCTCCGAGGGTGGCACCACCTGGCTGATGCGGTTCGACCTGTCCGACCCGAGGCAGCTCCGCGCGGGTGAGCGGCTGCTCGAGTTCTGGGGCGGCGGGACGTTGCTGGCGAGAGGCGACCTGCTCCTGGTCGCCGAGCCGCGTGGTGCGCACCTCAGCCACGACCGCGGCGCACGCTGGGAGTTCAGCCGGGCGGGCTTGGAGGACGTGACCATCTCGGTTGATCCGCTCGCCGAATCGATCCCAACTGGGGAGCTGGCGCGCGGCTACGGGTTGCTTTCGGCCGCCGCCGATCCAGCTGACCCGCGCCACCTCTGGCTGGGAACGGTCCGCGGCCTGTACGAGAGCCTAGACGGTGGGGCGACTTGGCAGCTCGTCACCGCGGTGCCAGCCGCAGAGATCCGGGAGATCACGGTCGCCTGGGGAGGGAGCCTCCTCTACCTGAGGACGACGGAGGGTATCTTCGTCCTACCGACCTAGGCTGGCGAGCGGGAGAGCGCCTCGTGCCTGAGCGGGAGACACAGCTGCTACATCACCTCGGGCGCGGCGATGCCGAGCAGGCGCAGCCCGTTCGCCAGTGCCTGCCTGGTGGCCGCCACCAGCGCGAGGCGCGCCGAGCGCTTCGGCTCCTCGGCCTGCAG
Source organism: uncultured Thermomicrobiaceae bacterium (assembly GCA_938082375.1). GTDB lineage: Bacteria > Chloroflexota > Chloroflexia > Thermomicrobiales > Thermomicrobiaceae > Thermalbibacter. The sequence continues at coordinate 86,856 of CALKCJ010000016.1, read as the reverse complement.
CACTGGGCAGGCGTGGTAGAAGTCGTTGAATCGGCGGGCGAGCTCGTAGACGTAGTTGGCGATGACCAGCGGCTTGTATTCATCGGCCGCCCGCTCGACCTCGTCCGGGAACGCGGCGAGCTGTTCGATGAGTTCGGTTTCCTGGGACACGAGGTCGGTGAAGCTGTAGGGACCACCAGGCAGTGACTCGACTTTCTCCAGGATACGGCAGGCCCGTGCGTGCGCGTACTGGATGTAGGGCGCCGCATGGCCGTCGAACGAGAGCGCCTCCTCGATGTCAAAGACGATCACTCGGTTGCTGTCGCGGGAAAGCATCCCGTACTTGAGACTTCCCAACCCCACCTGGCGTGCGATCTCGACTTTGAGATCCGTCGGCAGAGAGGGGTTCTTCTCCTCGATGATCTCGAGCGCGCGCTCGAGCACCTGGCCCGCGATGTCTTCGTAGAGGACCACATTGCCTGCCCGGCTGCTCATCGCGCCGGTCGGCAGCATCACCATCTCGTAGGCGAGGTGGTAGCACTTGGATGCCTGCTCGAAGCCCCACAGTTCCATGATCTTGAAGATCTGCTGCAGGTACAGACTCTGGCGGACGTCCACCACCCAGATCGCCCGGTCGATGCCGTATTCCTCGAACTTGCGCTTGGTGAGCGCCAGATCCTTGGTCGAGTAGAGCGTGGTGCCGTCGGAGCGGAGGATGGGGAGGATGCGGTATGTTTCCTTCTCCAGCCCCAGCTTCTCGTCGATCTTGACGACCGGAACCCCTTCGCTGATCTCGGCGATGCCGCGCTCCAGGAGCTCCTTGACGATAGCGCGCCCCTCGTCCTCGACCTCGCTCTCGTAGAACCAGACGTCGAAGTGGATGTCGAGCTGGTCATAGATCCGGTGGAACTCCTCCATGCTCCAGGCGCGCGTCTCTTCCCACAGGGCGACGAACTCCGGATCCTCGCGTTCCCAAAGCTGAAAGGTCTCGCGCACTTCCTTCTGCCACTCAGGCACGTGGGGCCACCAGTCGATCGTCGCCGCCAGCCGCTTCCAGCGCAGGTAGCGCTCTTCGAGTTCCGGGAGCGAGAGCTGGCTCTCGCCATTGAGCCCCTGCTCGGCCATCCGACGGGCTTCGGCCAGCTCGTGCTCAAGCTGCTTGCCCACGATGGGCCAGAACTGGACGATCGTCTGCTCGTCGTAGAAGGCGTCTGGCTTGATCTCCCGCCCGTGGGCGATCTGGCCCAACAGGTACGCCACGTCTTCGCCCACCTTGTGGGTACGCCAAAGCTCCTTGAGCATGCGGTCGACTGCCTGGACGAAGACTGGATCCTCCTTCGCTAGCTCGTTGAGCAGGTCGACGACGTCCTGGCGGTAGTTGAGCCGGCGGTCGGCCTCGGTATAGATCTCCCCGAGCCAGCGACCGCGCTGTGCCCGCGGTGGCTCCTCGCCGCGATGGAACCGGAGGTAGCACCAGAGCGTCTTGATCACGTGGAGGCCGATGTCCCCGATGTAGTTCGCTGCCAGCACATCGTAGCCAGCGAAGCGCAGGATCCGCACCAGCGCGTCGCCGAGGGCGGCGTTGCGGAGATGGCCAACATGGAAGGCCTTATGTGTGTTCGGCTGCGAGAACTCTACCATCACCCGGTCGGTCTTGGGGGTTCCCCGGCCGTAGTGCGATCCCTCGGAGATTGCAGCCTGCACGACGTGGTTCGAGAACTGGTTGACATCGTAAATGATATTGACATAACCATTCACCGCCTCGACGCGCGCGAAGCTGTTGCGCTGCGTCAGGCGCCGCGCCACTTCGTCGGCGATCGCCTGGGCACGCTCGCGGATACGCTCTTGGAGGAGGCGCTTGGCTTCCTTCTTCGGCAAGCCAGCGGTCAGGTGCTCGAGTTCCGCACTGAGCTGCTCGGTCGCGATCTGGTAGCTGACTGAGGAGGATGTACCCCACACTCCCGCGAAGGGGATTGGGCGCATGTCGAGCCGGCGCCGGCCGTAGCCCAGCTCCTCGAGTACGTCATTGATGCGTGCGGCTGCGTGTTGTTCTTCTCGCTTGAACATTCGTCGACTCCAGCGTCTCGGTCTCCCTGGTCACGGTCGCGTTTCCTTCTCGGCGTTGGTCCTGAGCCGGTTCGCTCCCCTCGAACCGCACCGGTGCTGGGTCGTGCCAGCCGCGCTTCTCAGCCCAGTAGCGGTTGGCCCGGTGCAGGCTCTCGAAGGTGCCCGCGTCGCTCCAGAACCCCCGTAGCTCGACCCAGCGCAGCTCGCCGGTCGCGAGGTACCGGTTATTGACATCGGTGATCTCGAGTTCTCCGCGCTCCGACGGGCGCAGCTCACGGATGTAGTCGAACACGCGCGCGTCGTAGATGTACAGGCCGGTCACCGCGTAGCGGCTCTGGGGAGATCTCGGCTTCTCTTCGATGCGGATGATCCGGGTCGGATCGCTGGGATCGAAGACCGGACAGCCGAACCGCTCGGGGTCGGGTACCCGGGCCAGGAAGATGAGTGCCCCGCCGGTGAAGCTCTCGACCTCAGGGCGGATCTCGGCGTCGGTCGTATTGTCGCCCAGGATCACACAGACGTCGTCACCATCGGCAAACTCCTCGCAGAGTCCCAGCGCTTCGGCGATGCCGCCCTCGGACGGCTGGTAGGTGTACTCCAGGTGGCGCACACCTAAGTGTTTGCCGTCGCGCAGAACGGGGAGGAAGTGGCCGGCATGTGGCCCGCCGGTGACGACGATGATCTCGTCGATGCCGGCACGCACCAAGGTGCGGATCGGGTAGTAGATCATCGGCTGGTCGTACACGGGCAGCAGATGCTTGTTGGTGGCGTAGGTCAGCGGGTAGAGCCGCGTCCCGAGCCCACCGGCGAGCACAACCCCTTTCATCGTCCCCCCGTCCCTGTCACCCGAATCCGTGGGACGCGCCCGTCGGGGTGGGCATTACCGTGTCAGCCACCACTCGACCACTGGCGCCGAACCGGCACACCGCTCAAGTATAGCATTCGCTCCCACCCTCTCAGGCTGCCCCAGAACCTCCCCGGCATCCAGGCACGCCTGCTGGCGCGCACATACAGCGATACGGAGGTGACGCCGCTACAGCCCGAGCGCGTTGCGCGCTCGGCAACGTTCGCTCGGAAGGCGACGGCACTTCGACGCTGGGCGGCAACGCTGCGCCGTTGAGCACGCGCCAGACACCGCTCTGCCGCGTGATCCGGTCGATGACCGGTGGAATCCGCTCTCCGGGACCACTGCACCGCCGCCCGGTGGCGCGAGCGAGCAATTCAGCACGCCGGGCCGCGCGGGCCACAGTGTCGAGCTCGACCAGTCCCGAGACCTCGGCCGCGAGGTACACCGCCGCCCCATCCGCCCGGCGCATGCCGCGCGCCAGGATATCGGTCAGCCGCAGATCCTCGCTCTCGGCGGGCGCCAGGCGGCCCGCAGCCTCCACCTCGTCGAGCAGCCGGTCGAGCGTATCGGGCGAGAGAAGGCGGACGCGGCGGAGCACACGGTTGAAGTAGCTGATCGACACGGACGACGAGTGCGCCGAGCCGCTCCTCTCCGCTCGAGCGGTAGCGGCTTGCGCTCACGTGTCGGCACCCGCCCGCACAGCCTGGTCGAGGGGGCGAGGGATCAGTTCCAGAGGGTGCTCGTGGTCAGCATCCAAGACACAGGCCTAGAGAGCCTGGGTGACGACTCTCCGGGATAGTCGAGCTCCATCTCCAATCCGGCAGTGAAGGCAGGAGTACCGCCATCGAAGGAGCGCACGCTCCCCTTCCCTTGCTGGCCGGAGATGACACCTAACGACCGGTGCAGGCTTGCTCTACGATCCGAACGCATCCTGCCGAGACCCCGTCGCGACTCGAGACCTTGGAGCGCAGGCGCTGGACGGAGGTACCCCCGGCCGCACGCTTGGGCGAGCAACAGGATTCCGCTGGTGGTTGCGACGAGGATTTGCGCCAGTAGAGGCAGAACGGAGGCCGCCGGCAACAGCAGCGCTAGCGCATATCGTTGCCCGGCTCGATGCCCGAGCCCGTTGATTAAGAGGTAGAACGATCCCACCGAGGCTTGGGCGAAGATGGCCCAGGCGAGCAGGTCGAGGCGAAAGGTTCCCCAGGGGTCGGGGAGCATCCCTCGCAGGCATGCCAGCGTGACGAAGCCGATAGGCGCGACAACGAGGGGAACCAGGCTGAGCAAGGCGATGAGGAGCATCGAGCGGCCCGATGTCGCTGCCCGGTGGAAGCCAGGCTGTGGATGCTCTGGGGGCGCTGTTTACTCCACCGGGATCTCGCGGTAGGCGAGCGAGAGATCGATCCCCTGTCGGCGCCGCCACCAGCGGGCGAGGGCGTAGAGCACCAGACCGGATAAGAAGATCGCCACGTTCAAGAGGAACATCCCGAAGCCGAGGATGCCCTGCTCGAGTGTGCTCGGATCGAGGCTGATCCCGGAGTACGGATCGTTCAGGTAGGCCCACTGCATGAGCACGCAGGCGACGAGCGAGAGCGCGCCGACCAGGCTCATCACCGGCAGGCCGCCCAGCCGCCAGGCTACCGGTGATCCTCGGAAGAGCTCCGGGCGCCGGTACGGGAGGAGCACCGCACTGAGCGAGACCACGATGAAGGTGAGCAGGAAGCCGAAGATGCCCACCAGCGTGGCGAAGTAGGGGGTAAACACGTAGATCGCCAGTGAGACGATCGACAGCCCGCCCATCACCACCAGGCTTATGACTGGTGTGTGGAAGCGCGGGCTGACGTAGGCGAGCCAGGAGGGCATGAGGCCGTCGACGGCGTAGGCCACGAGGTTTCGCGAGGCGTTGAGGATCTGTCCCGGTAGCCAGGCATAACTCCAGAAGATAAAGCCAAAGCCGATCAGCAACGCCAAGAGCAGGTTGCCACTGCCGATCGCCACGAGCTCATGGAACCGTGGGACCGCGCTCAGCCCGACCTCGCCGGCACTGGCATCGCCCAGCATGCTGATGGCTCCGATGAGCTGGTCACCAGCGGCGCGGGTCACGGTCCAGACCAGCAGCAATCCCCAGACGAGCGCGTAGACCACGGTACCGGGGATGGCCCAGACCTGGACACGGCTGGCCTGCTTGACCTCACCGCCAATGTAGGCGCTGGAGAAGCTAAAGCCCATGGTCAGGTAGATCCAGGTCATGGCGATGAGCGTCGTGCGCAGGTCGAACGGCTGCGGGCTGTAGCCGCTATGCTCGATGATCGCGCCCACGGTATCGTCCAGCCTGGTGAGCGTGGCCAGATGGCGGTTCAGCTCGGCCGTCAGTTGTTCCGGCGTCTGCGTCAGCGCCGCGACCACGATGAGCACGACCGCGAGCATCGCCAGGGCGAAGAACAGGTTCTGCACGCGGAAGAAGACGCCCAGCCCGAGGATGAAGATGCCGGTGAGGGCGACGATGAGGAGTGCGCCGATGATGAATGTTCCCCAGGGGCTGGCCGCCCAGTCGGCGAACTGTAACAGGGACGAGTTCCCGGTCATGGCCGCCAGGATCCGCATGAGCGGAGCGATGCCGAAGCTGGCCAGGAACGCCGACGGCACACCGCCGTACAATACCCACCAGACCGTTGTATTCCAGTTGCTCATCATGCCGAAGGCCGGGCCGAGCACACGGCTGACGTACACGTAGTCGCCGCCGCTTCGCGGCATGGTGGCCGCCAGCATGCCGTAGGTCGCTGCGGTCGGCAGCGCGAGCAGCGCGCAGACTACCAGCGAGAGCGGGATATTCACCCCGCCGTAGGAGGGCATGTAGAGCAGCATCAGGGCGACCATCAGCCCGATGCTGATGAAGTTGACGTTGTAGACCAGCGCGTCGAGCAGCCCCGCCTCGCGTACGAGGCCGGTCGCAGCCCGGGTGAACACCCGAGGGGCGCCCGTCGGAACGCCACTCTGGTGTGCCTGCTTCATCGATTCCCCCTCCTCACGCGAGCGGCGAGCGCTCCTACCGGCGACTCGCCGACCTAGTATCCCCTCATCTCACTCAGTCGAACCGCCTGTCGCGCTCCCAGGCCACGGCCCGCACCGGTGAGCCGTCACCATCGCGCACCGGGAGCGGCAGGAAGCTGAAGAGGTAGCGCCGGCCCGGAACGAGCTGTTCCAGCCCGCGTAGGTTCTCGACGATCAGCACGTCCGCCGCGAGCAGCCGCTCATGGACGGCGGACGTCCCCTGCACCGTCGAATCAACGTTCAGCGCGTCGATCCCGACGATGGCGACGCCGGCTTCGACGAGGAGAGCGGCGACGGCTGCGCTCAGATAGGGGTGGCAGAAGTAGCGGGGCTGGCCCCAGTAGCGCTCCCACCCGGTCGCGAAGATCACGACGTCACCGGCGCGGATGGCCGCACGCAGCGGCTCCAGTCGTTCCAGCTCGATCGGCTCGTTGTCGCCCAGACCGGCCACCGGGACGACCAGGCCGGAGCGGACGAAGTGCTCCGGCGGAAAGTCGGAGATCGCCCTGCGCTCCGGAAAGCGGTGGCGGGGCGCGTCGATATGGGTGCCGGTGTGTGTGCCCAGCTCCAGCGCACTCACCTGCCAAGGCGGTGTCCCGCGCCCGGGGGCCACGCGCGGCTCCGGGTCGCCAGGGAAGAAGGGCATGCCGCTTTCGATCGGGTGCGAGAGGTCGTAGAATCCCATCTGGATGTCCTCAACCGCTCACGAGCTGGTAGCTCGCTACCCGGTCGCCCTCGAGCACGACGAGCGCGCCGTGCAACACGCCTTCGCCGTACGCGCTGCCGGGGTTGATGCAGAGCGTGCGCCCAATCCGCACCGCGCCGCGTGATTCGTGGATGTGCCCGTGCAAGCTGAGCACGGGCTGGTAGCGCTCGATGGCCGCTCGCACGGCGCGGCTGCCCACCGGCACCATGTTCGGCTGCCCGCCGACCATCACCACGGAGAGGTCGTCACGGAGCTGGGGAGCGCTGTCGAGGGTCGAGTTGTAGGGCGGGCAGTGGAGGTTGAAGATGGTGGGCGTGCCAGGATCGAGCTCGCGGGCGAGATGCTCGATCCGGGCGGCCAGTTCCTCCTCTGGTAGCTCACGCGGACTGTGCCACGGCGTCGGGTTGGCCCAGCTCAGGCTGAGGAGCTGGTAGCCATCGAGCTGGAGGACTCGCCCGTCAGGGTTGACGACGACATCACTCTGCGCCAGCGCCTCGTCGATGTCGAACTCGTCGTCGTTTCCGGGCATGACGAAGCAGCGCACGCCGGTACCCCGCAGGCGCTCCTCGGCCAACCGCACCCAGCGCTCGACCGACTCCCGCATCGAGCGGCGGAAGACGCTGGCTGCGTAGCCGGGTTCGGCTTCCATGCGCGCAAGTTCCCGCTGGTCGCAGCGGTACGGATAGAAGCCGTTGAAGCGGATCCGCTTCTCCGCTTCGGCTACATCGGCCAGGGTCGTCAGTACCTCGTGGCGCCCGAGGAAGGTCATTTCCCAGTGGCCGTCGACCTCGACGATCGGCACGAGCATCTTGCCAGTAAGGTCGCCGCCGAGGATGAGTGTGTCGACGCCGTAGAACTTCGCCGCGTTGACGAACTTGAGGAAACAGCGCTCAGAACCGTGGACGTCGCTGGTGTAGTAGAGTGCGAGCCGCCGAGGTGTGCTCCCTGGGTCGCTCCTGCGGAAAAGTCGCACCACGCCTCAAAGCCCCCTTCCAGTCCTCACCTGCTCCGTGACGCGCCAGCCGCGGTCAGTCGCGTCGCACCTCTTCGGGCAGCTCGTACCAGCGCTTGCGCTCGCCGATCATCGCGCGCATCTTCCAGGCCCGGCTCTTGGGCGCCGCTTCCACCTGACGCCAGAACTCATCGAGGCGGCGGAGCGCGTCGAACTCCCTGGTGAGCTCGCGGTGAGCGAGCAGCGCTTTCGTCCGCTCGATATTCTCTTTGGCCGTCCGGTACCAGCCCCAATCGGTCGTCAGCACCTCGAGGAGGCGGTCGAGGTTGATCGTCTCGTTGTCCCCGGGGCCGAACGGGTGATCGTGGACGATGGCGACGATATCGGTCAGATCCTTCTCGTTGATCTCCCAGATCTGCAACTTCGACAGGAGCAGGTCGGCGAGCGGGATGGTGAGGCGCTCGGCCGTCAGTCGCTGGCGGAGGTCGAGCGTATGACTCATCCGCACCATATCGAGGAACACGTCGATCTGCCGCTGGTTGACGGGATCCCAGAAGTAGAGGCGCTGGTGGCCGTGAAGGGCGTTGAACTCGCGATCAGCTAGGTAGCCGAGGTCGGCGAAGAGGGCCTCGATGGCCCGCTTTTGGGACGAGAGGCCGGCGAGATCGGCATCGCGGTAAGCCCGCTGCAGCGTCCGGTGCTGGGCGCTTGGGCAGTGCAGGTAGACGGCGACCCCGCCGAGGAGGCGCAAGACCACCCCTTGCTCATCGGCCGCAGCGAGGATGCGTTGAACCTCATCGCGCACGTCGTCAAGCGGCTGCGTCGACGTGCTCCGGCGGAGTACCTGCTCCACGCTCTTTCCCTCCCAATGGGACGACCAGACCTTTGCCACCTTCTACCAGGCAAGAGACGCACGTTGCCGATTTCGCATGAACGCGCCGGCTGAGCAGGCCGGGTGGGCCGCAGAAGTGCCCAATTGAGGCCGGCATGCACATGCTTTGAGTATAAGTGCCAGGCCGGTGACGAGCAATCGTCACGGTGGCGGCCAGGCGTGCCACAATCGCATCGGTCGTGGGACGTTGCCTGTCAGAGAGAGGGGAACCGCCGGTGAGCGAGGATCTGGGCAGAAAGATACACGTGACCGTCCGCCAGGGACGGCTCGACGACGCTGCTGCGGAAGCCGCGCTCCATCGCTCGATCGACTGGTGCTATGATGACTCGTCGGTCATCGCCGAGTACCACGACGATGCGTATGAGCCTTCCAGTGTGCTGGTGGCGGAGCTCGACGACCAGGTCGTCGGCAAGCTCGAGCTGTTCCGCGCCTATAAGGCGCGGCATGGTTTCTTCGCCCTCATCCGTCGCTTCGTCGTGCATCCTGACTACCGCGGTCGCGGCGTCGGCCGCGTGCTGCTGGAGCACGCCGTGGAGCGGGCGCGGGAAGCGGGCTGTGCTTTCATCGAGCTCACGGTGGATGTGACGAACCCACAGGCGTACGCGTTCTACGCTCGAGAAGGCTTTCGGCCCGACCGCGTGGAAGTCGTCCTCCGTAAGCCGCTGGACGGACGCGAGCACCGGTCGGCGCACGTAGCGCAGCGCAGCGAATGGGATGCCGACCAGTCCATGCGGTGAGCGCGACCTCGTGTCGTGGTAGGCTGGTCGTGCTTGTGTGCCTGAGACATAGCGGCGTTCGTCACCAGCGGCTCAGACTTACGTCCGTCGGCTGACCGTCCTGACCAGCGCGCGCAGCGCCGACATCCGCCCATAGGCGCGGATGATCGGCCGGGCTACCGTCTCGCCGACGAACTCGACAGTGCCCCGCGCACGCACGGCGGTCTCGGTCGCCGCTTCGAGGAGCGGGATGACGCGGTCTTTGATCAGCAAGCCGAGCCAGATCCCGATGCCGACAAGCACGCCTAACAAGAGCACCACAAGCACGGTCGCCAGCGCGAGGAAGATCACCGCAATATCGCGGACGCGCTCGAGTGCGGATTGCTCGGGGCCACCGAGCATGTAGAGTAGGACGAAGAGCCCGATGAACAGGACGAGCAGCCCGACGACGATGAGCACCACCCAACCCCGACGCATGCCCCCTTCCTTCCCTTGACCCGTGCCCGTGGTGGCGGCTAGCCGACGCGCCCCCGGCGCTGCCGCAGCGTCGCAACCCGGCGTGTCTCTGCGATGCGTCGGCGGCTCCGGGGTGGTGCGGGAGTGGTCAGCAGCCAACCGATGCCGAGCGCGAGCAGTGCCCCTGTGAGCCCCTCAATCACTGGTACTGTGCCGATCCGCACCAGCGCTGCTCCCATGACGCCACTAACGAGTTCGCCGCCCAAAAACCCGGTAACCGCGATGGCCCAGTACGCGGGTAACTGCCACAGCCGCTGCCCAAAGAGGCTGTGAAAGAGCAGCCCAGTGATGCTAGCGAGCGTGAGGGCAAGCAAGAACCCGGGTGGCACGCGGTAGCCCTTCTTTTTGGCGACCCGCCCCGCAGGTGCGCTCGACGAGCGTGCCGGCGGTATGGTTCGACCTGCTCGGCCAGTTTGACTCTATCACAGCCATGAAAGGGAGCGCGAACCGGGCAGGCCCGGAGACCTGCCCGGCTCGTCTAGGCCATCCGCCGGCGCACCCGCGGGTCGATCAGGTCACGGATGGTGTCACCGATCAGGTTCAGGCTAAGCACGGTCAGGGTGAGCGCCAGGCCGGGGAGCAGCATCATCCACGGTGCCTCGCGGATGTACAGCCGGGCCTCGCCGAGAATGTTGCCCCAGCTTGGGAACTCCGGCGGAGGGCCGACGCCGAGGAAGCTCAGCGTCGCTTCACCCAGCACACCCTCGGCGAAGATGAAGGTCCCCTGGATGACGATCGGCGACCAGGCGTTGGGGAGCACATGGTGGACAAGGACGCGGAGGTCCGTGGCGCCGATCGAGCGTGCAGCCTCGACGAACTGGCGCTCGCGCACGCTGAGCACGATGCTGCGCACCACCCGAGCGACACGCGGGATGAAGATCACGCCGAGCGCGATGATCACGTTGGTCAGGCTGGGGCCCCGAGCCGCCACGATGCCGATCGCCAGGATGATACCGGGGAAGGCCATCAGTGCGTCCATGATCCGCATGAGCACGCCGTCAAGCCGGCGGTAGTAACCGGCGAGTAGCCCAAAGGCGATTCCCCCAGCTAGCGCCAGTACCGCGACGCCGAAGCCGGCGGTGAGCGAGATCCGGGCCCCGTACAGCGTGCGCGCGTAGAGGTCTCGCCCAAAATTGTCGGTGCCGAAGGGATGACCCGTCATCGGCGGGCTGAGCCGGTTGACCGGATCGACCGAGGTCGGGCTCTTGTCGGTCAGCGCGCCAGCGAAGAGGGCGATGAGGAGTACTCCGATGAGCACCGCTCCCCCAGCGATTCCGCCCGGGTAGCGGCGGATGCCGTGGACAATCACGCGGCCGAGCGGGCGTTTCCGTTGGACTGCCGGGGCGAGTGAGACCTGTTGCGCTGTCACCTCTCGCCTCTCACCTTTGTCATGTCTTCTCCAGCACGATCCCGCTAGGCGTAGCGAATTCGCGGATCCAGGAAGGCGTAGAGAATGTCGATTCCCAGGTTGATCAGGACGTAAACGAGCGCGATCAGCAGCACGATCCCCTGGACGAGCGGGAAATCGCGCCGCAGTACTGCCTGGATCAGTAGGCGCCCGACTCCTGGGATGTTGAAGACCTGCTCCGTCACCACGGCCCCGCCCATCAGGATCGCGAAAGTGAGGCCAACGACCGTCACGACCGGGATCAGCCCGTTGCGGAGGACGTGGCCTAGCAAGACTCGCGGCTCCGAGAGCCCCTTGGCCCGCGCGGTCCGCACGAAGTCCTCGGAGAGGACATCGAGCATGACTGAGCGGGTCATCCGGGCGAGGAAAGCTCCCTGACCGGCGCCGAGCGTGATCGCCGGCAGGATCATCCGGCTGAGGTTCGCCCACAGCCCCTCCTCGAAGGGCTGGTAGCCCTGCGGCGGCAGCCAGCGGAGGCTCACCGCGAAGATGAAGATGAGATTGAGCCCTAGCCAGAAGGTGGGCATCGAGATGCCCACCATGGCCACCAGCATCGAACCGAAGTCGAGCAGTCGCCCTTGCCGGATGGCTGCCAGCATGCCGATCGGGACTCCGATGAGGATGGCGACCAGCGAGGCCAGGATGCTCAGCTCCAGCGTCGGTGCCAGGCGCTCGAGGATGGCTCGTGTCACGGGCTTGTTGAGAAAGATGCTCTGCCCCAGGTCGCCGCGCAGCAGCCCCGCGAACCAGCGCACGAGCTGGACGTGTACCGGGTCATTCAGCCCGAGCTGGTCGCGGAGCTGCTCGATCTGCTCGGTCGTCGCATCGGGGCCGAGCAGCACCGCGACCGGGTCGCCCGGGGTCATGTGCAAGAGCAGGAAAGTCGTGACCGCCACGATGAGCATCACTGGGGCGGCCATGACCAGCCGGCGCAGAATGTAGGCGGTCATCGCGCTCGCCTCACCCTTGCCCGGTGCATTCAGCCTCCCCGCAGCTCACTTTTCGAACCAGCAGTTCCAGAAGAACCAGTCCGGCCGGCTGGCGTACCCCTGGAGGCGCTTGCGGTAGCCTCGGAGCGTCGCACCTTCGCAGACCTTGATCATAACGGCGTCTTCCCACCAGACCTTGTCGAGCTCGGTGACGTACTCCTTGATCTTGGCCTCGTCGGTCTCTCCCATCAGTTGTTGCACGAGCTGGTCACGGCGCTCGTTGGCCCAGAAGCCTGGCCAGCTCGCGTTCATGTACGGCTGGAGCACGGGGTGCTGGTACGATTCGTGCCCGGTGATGAAGATGTCCCAGGCATCGCGCTGGCTGCGCGTCTTGACCAGCGTGGCCCAGTCCATAACCTGCAGGTCGATCACCGCGCCGATCGCCTCGAGCTGCTGCTTGAGTACCAGCGCCATGTTGTAGTTGTACGAGTACTCTTTCGTTGACAGCCAGCGGATCGGCCGCCCGTCGTAGCCGGCCTCCTGCAGGAGCTGCTTCGCCTTCTCGGGGTTCTTCTGGTTGTAGTACTCCTGGCCGCCATCAGTCTGCCAGGGCGTCTCCGGAGCGGACATGCTGGAGTACAGCCGGTAGAACTCGCTGCGCGAGAACCCGGCCTTGGCCACCGGCTCGACGTCGACGGCCGCCAGCAGGGCATGCCGCAGCTTCAGGTTGCTCATGATGCTCTCTTGCGACTTATTGAAGTGCGCGCCGTAGAAGTAGTACGGCAGCGTCACCTGCAAGCTGAGGTCTGGCTCGGCGGTGAACGCGTCGTAGTTGTCGAGGCTGAGCTGCTCGGCAAAGTCGAACTCGTCGGTCACCAACCCGTCGCCGCGCACGGCCTGCTCCGGCACCGGGATGAAGCGGATCTCGTCGAAGTACGGCACGCGGGCCCCGCCGTAGCCGTCAGCCGGGCCTTCCAGCGGAATGTAGTCGTCGTTGCGCACCAGGCTGATGTGCCGGTCGGGCAGGCGCTCCTTGAACTTGAACGGGCCGGTGCCGATGTAGTCGCCCAGCTCCTTGTCGGGATAGGCTTCAGCCAGGTCTTTGGGGATGATCATCGCGTCGACCTGGGCCAGGAAGACGGGCGCGATGCCGGTCGGCTCCTTGAACTCGAAGCGCACTGTGGTCTCGTCGACCTTGTCTAGGTTGGTGACTCGGGTGAAGAAGTTCTTGCCCCGCCCCGACAGCTTCGAATACCGCGTCAACGACGCGATGACGTCATCAGCGGTGAGCGGGCGCCCGTCGTGGAACTTGACGTTCGGCCGCAGCGTGATCACCAGAACCTTGTTGTCGTCCTGGAACTCGTAGGACTCGGCCAGCATCGGCTTGGGGCTGAAGGTCGCGTCGCGGGTGAAGAGCGACTCGAACATGTGCCAGGTAATGTTGGCCGTGATGGTTGCGGTGGTGAACTGCGGGTCGAGGGCAGGCGGTTCGCCGATGATCGCTACCCGCAAGACGCCGCCCTTCTTCCCAGTGGCGGCGGGGCTGGGCTGGGCTGCTGCCGTCGGGGTCACCCCGCCTGTTGCTGGCGATGGGCCTGCTGCCGCGGTTGGTACTGCAGTCGCGGTCGGTGCTCCACCTTGCTCGGTTGTGCCGCCGCCACAGGCGGCGAGCAGGCTGGCAAGAGCTCCCCCTCCGAGCAGCGCGGCGGAACCGCGCAGAAGCCCACGACGGCCCAGCCGTCGCTGCAGCGCCAGCGCCAGCTGGCGCTCGACCTCGTATCGTGAGTGCACAGGCGATCTCCTCTCCTCGCATGCGACGTGCAGGCTGACCTCGTCGCCTGCACCGCTTCAGCCGTGAGACCGATATCAGCCCGGCCACCTGACTTGCCAGGCTTGCCAAGGTGGCACTATAGCGGGTAAGAGAGGAGCTGTCAACGCTGCACGGCGCAGACCGGCACCGCCGGGCCGCTCCGGATCGAAACCGTGGTCAGACGGACGATGTCGAGAGTCGGCCAGCCGGGAGCTACCGGGCGACAGCGCGCGTCGAGCGGGTAGTGGTCCTGAGACGAGCGCCACCTGCCAGGAGTCCGGCACTCCCGATCCGAACGCGGGCTCCGTGACCGCGCTCGAGGGCAACCGCCGTGTAGCCCGCTGGCTGGTCAAGCACGCTCAGCCAGGAGTCAACGGGAGAGACGGCGCCACGATCCGGCTCGGATCGACCGGCAGCGAGGCTAGGACAGCGGCATTGGCGCGCTCGAACTCCTCGACATAACGTTGAAGCTCACGGAGCTGCACGGGTGAGGGGTCGCCGTCGAACCAGGCGACCAGCCGGGTGCACTCGCCGCGCACAACGGAGACGACTGCCCCCTCGGCGAGCGCTGTCTTCTGGACAGGCGCTCCGAACATCTCTTCGGCCAGCGCGTCCAGTGCCGACATCATCCCGGCCGTGAGCGCCTCGTCCAGCGGGAAGTGCCCCCAGGTGAAGGCCGGCGTGCCCGAGAGGTCGATCACCGTCAGCATCACCAGCTCGGCCAGTGGAAGCGTCGTCATCACTGCGGGGGGAGAGGGCGCTGGCTGGGTGATGGGGTGACGCTGCGTCCAGGCTGCCAGCTCACGCTGCAGTGCCGTGAGATACTGCAGCAGCGCGTGCTCGGCTTCACCGAACTGGCCCAAGCTCAGCTCACCGAGCCCGAGGAGCTGGCGCAGGTGGGCCAGCCGGGCGTGGACGGCTTGGATCTGCGCTTCGAGCTCAGTCATGCGCTGGCGGCGCTGTCGCTCGGCCATCGCCACTCTCGCTGCTTCCCACATGCGGGCCAGCCGCTGCTCCCAGAGCGTGCGGGCGTCGAGCCCGCGCGTGGGCTCGCTCGCTGGCTGAGGGACGGGAGCCACTGTGTGTTCAGGCCAATCGGCGTTGAGGAAGCCACGGATATCTGCCGTGTGACCAGAGAGCGCAATCGCCAGGCCGGCGAGGCTGAGGAGCCAGATCGCGGCCGCAGCCAGCAGCGGAATGAGCAGGAGCGAGCGGTCGAGACCCGGTGCCCAGGGCACGCCAGCGAGCAAGCTGCATGCCACCGCAATAGCCACTCGCATGGCCAGTGTCAGCTCGAAGCTCGCCCGCGCTGCGGCCAGGAGCAAGAGGAGGGTGGTCGTGATCACCGCGCGGGCGAGGTGGAGAGTGAGAGCCACACGCGCATGCCGAAGTACGAACGGCCGCTCGAGCGGCAAGATCGCGATGACCAGCGCGCCAGCACCGAGATAGGCCGTCGCGGCCAGGAGCCGGCTCGGCCACGATGGCCGAGATATGGACACCTGTCCCCCAGCAGTGCGCGATTCGACCAACTGGCTCCCCCGTCACTGCCTGGCGGTACGAACGCCAGCGTTCTCCGATCCGCAAGCGGCTCTATGGTATGATAGCGCCAGGAGGTGACTATGGGAACACGCCTCAAGGCTCCGTTGCCGCGCAACGGCACGCGGCAGACGATCCTGAACCTCCTCAAGAAGAGCGACGGGCTGACCGCTGACCAGCTCGCCGATCAGCTCGGTGTCACCACCATGGCCGTCCGCAAACATCTTGCGGCCCTGGAACGCGAGGGGCTGGTGGAGGCGACCCCGAACCGTCGGCCGGTCGGCCGCCCGGCTCGGGTCTACCGGCTCTCGCGGCGTGCCGACGCGCTTTTCCCCAAGCAGTACGACCTGCTGCTCACCGATCTCCTCGCAGACCTGCTCGAGCTGGACGGGCCCGAGAAGGTTGAGGTGCTCCTCGCCCGCCGCGCCGCGCGCACACGCGCCGAACTGCAGCACCGGCTGGCTCCCGCAGCGTGTCTCGAGGAGCGCGTCCAGCTCCTGGCACAAGCGATGGACGAGTTCGGCTACCTGGTGGCCTGGGAAAAGCTGGACGATTCAACCTACCTCGTCAGCCAGTACCACTGCCCCATCCGGGAGGTCGCGGCCGTGTTCCCGGCCGCGTGCCGGTTGGAGGTAGACATGTATCGCGACCTGCTGGGAGCTGAGATCGAGCGCTGCTGCTATCTGCTGGCTGGCGACCACCGCTGCTGCTATGTGATTCGAGCTGGAGACGCCGCCACCTGCGCTTGAGCTGGACGAGCGGCACAGTCTCATCGCTGGCTGCGTTCCGCCAGCCAGGCGATGACCTCCTCAGCGTTCCGCTGCGGCGGAAAGACTGGGTAAAATACTTTCACGATCTGCTCATCTTCGATGACCAGCGTCAGGCGCTTGATCAGCGTCATGCCCTCGACCACGAAGGTCGGGAGCTGGAGCGCCCGGGCGAAACGCAGCTCGGCATCGCTCAAGAGCGCAAACGGGAGCCGTAGACGCTCCACGGCCTCCCGCTGGTACCCGGTATCCTGTGTGCTCAGGCCGTAGACCCGCGCGCCGAGCGCCAGCAGTTCCTGGGAATAGTCGCGGAAGGCGCAGGACTGGGCCGTGCAGCCACGAGCGCCGGGGATCTCATCCCAGCCGACCGGAAGCGGCTCACCTGGCCGCCCGGTGCGGGGATAGCAGTAGACGACCGTCGTCCCGGGTAGCCCTGAGAGATCTACTGTTCCTCCTGCCGTCGATGGCAGGGGAACGGACGGAATCCGCAGCCCCAGCAGGTGATTGCACGCGCCGTCGTCCTCCGGAACCGGGAGATGTCCTGGAAGGTCGTACAGGTTGCCCGCCGTCATCGAGCCCCTCCTGTCTCGCCGCTCAGCCGACGATGACCAGGTCGTGCCGGGCGCGGTTGAGTGCGTGCCCACCCTGCTCGGTCACCAGGACCACGTCCTCGACCCGGTTACCGTAGCGGCCGGGTAGGATCACGCTCGGTTCCACCGTGAAGGTCATGTTCGCCTGGAGTACCGTCTGGTCGACGACGTCGAGGTACGGCGGCTCGTGGACAGTCACGCCGATCCCGTGCCCGAGCCGGTGGGTGAAGCCCTCACCGTAGCCGGCCTCCTCGATGACGCGGCGGGCGACGGCGTTCACCTCTGCCGCGGTGACCTGGCCGGCGCGCATCACCTGCATTGCCTCGGCTTGCGCCTGAAGCACCAGCTCGTGGATTCGGCGGTACGCTTCCGGTGGCTCGCCGACGAAGGCGGAGCGGCCGAAGTCGGAGCAGTAGCCGTCGAGCACGCAGCCGAAGTCGAACATTACCGAGTCGCCCGGCCGCAGCCGGCGCCCAGTGCTGGAGCGCGTCGTTCTCGTGTGGCTGGTCACGCCCTCGCCGATAAAGAACACTCCGGTTTCGAACGAGGTGTACTCGGCGCCGAGCAAAGCGAACTGCCGCTCGATCTCCAGCGCGACCTCGAACTCGGTGACGCCAGGCACAAGCTGCCGAACCACAGCCTCAAAGGCCTGGTCGGCCAGCTCGGCCGCCCGGTGCATGGCGGCGATCTCCTCGTCGTCCTTGATCATCCGCATCGGCGCGATGAGGTCGGCAGCGGACGAGAACGTGGCCTCTGGCAGGAGCCGATGCAGCTCCAGGACAGTCCCGGCCCAGAGCCGTTCATCGAGTGCGAGCCGGCGCGGCGAGCCAGCGACCGCCTGCACGGCGCTTCGCAGCACCTCGGCTGGGTCTTCGGACTCGCGGATGAGCCGCACCTCGCTCACCCAGGGCTTGTCCTGCGCCTCCTCAAGATAAAAGCTCCCGCCCATCCGGGGGGCCAGCACGGTGACGCCGCCGCGTTGGCCGACCAGCGCGACACTAGCCCAATCCCCGTAGGCGTTGTGGTCAGTGCCGTGCTCGAGTGGCCGGCGGATGCCGGTGAGGTAGAAGAGATTGGCGCCACGGGAGAGGCAGAGCAGCTCCACACCAGCTTCCGCCATCCGCGCCCGGAGCACGTCGATCCGTCGTGAGAAGTCCATGGCCGCCTCCCGCTCGGACGTCTCGTCGTAGGCTGCGCCGCTCTTTGAGCAGTATAACGGCAAGCGTGGTGCAGTGGCTGCCCAAAGTGACGGCAGTGTCTCGGTGGCGCACCGTGCTTGGTTATACCGTGCGGAGTGGCCGCAACCGTGCGAGAATGCGGCTGTGAGCGGCACGGCCGGCGGAGGGAGGCAGGCGATGGCAGACCGAGCGAGCTCGCGACCAGAGCACGGCGTGGTCGTCGCGCTGGACCTGATGGTTCCGATGCGCGACGGGGTGCGGCTGGCAACCGATGTCTATCTCCCGGCCCAGGGCGGGGCCGCCCTGCCAGGGCCCTTCCCGACGCTTCTGATCCGCACGCCCTACGACAAGCGCGGTCAGGAGACGGCGGTGAAGATGGGCGAGTACTTCGCCCGGCATGGCTACGCGGTGGCGATCCAGGACTGCCGTGGTCGCTACCGCTCCGAGGGCAGCTTTACGTTTCTGGTGCAGGAGCCGGAGGACGGCTACGACACCGTCATCTGGCTCACCCAGCAGCCCTGGTGCAATGGCAAGATCGGCACGCTGGGAACCTCGTACCTGGCCTGGGTGCAGAACGCGCTCGCCTGCCTGAACCCACCGGGGCTGGCAGCCATGTACGTCAACCAGGGCGGCGCCAGCGCCTACCACAGCTCGGTGCGACACAACGGCGCCTTCGAGCTGCGCTTCATGGCTTGGGCCTTCATGGGCGCCGCGACCAGCCCTGAGGCGCTAGCTGACCCGACGATCCAGGCGGCGCTGACCGCGACCCGTTTCCGCGAGTGGCTGGCCCGGCTGCCGCTCCGGCCCGGCCTCAGCCCGCTCAGTCTGGTGCCCGCCTACGAGCGCTGGATGTTCGACATCTGGACGCACGGCGACTACGGCGAGTACTGGGAGCAGCCCGGCTTCAACTTCCTTGCCCATGTCGCGCAGCATGCCGACGTGCCGATGCTCTTCTGCGGCGGCTGGTACGACTCCTACACCCGCTCGACGCTGGAGAACTTCGTCGCTTTCTCGTCTCGCAAGCGCGGGCCGGTGCGGGCTCTCGTCGGCCCCTGGACGCACGGCACCGAGACGCCCGACTTGACCTCTGCGGGCGACGTCGAGTTCGGCCCAGCCGCCTCTATCGCTGGCAACCTCGCCGACGATGTCTACGACCACCACCTCCGCTTCTTCGACTACTGGCTCAAAGGGCTCGACAGCGGGATGGCCGAGGAGCCACCGCTCCGGATCTTCGTGATGGGCGGCGGGGATGGCCACCGCACGCCGCAGGGCCGACTCTACCACGGCGGCACCTGGCGGGAGGAGCGTGAGTGGCCCCTCGCCCGCGCGGTCGAGGCCCCCTTCTACCTCCAACCTGGCGGCGGGCTATCGACCCGCCCGCCGGAGACCGACCAGGCGTCGACCAGCTTCCGCTTTGACCCAGCCGACCCAGTGCCGACAGTCGGCGGCAACATCTCCTCCTTGGCCGACTTCTACCCGGTGCCCCCGGAGATCGCGGCCCGGGTACGGCTCGAGGATCGATGGGCCAGTATCGTGGCCGTCGGTGGGCAAGACCAGCGCACGAGCCCGGCGATCTTCGGCGCCCGGCCGCCGTACCTGCCGCTAGCCAGCCGGCCCGACGTGCTGGTGTTCCAGACGGAGCCGCTGGCCGAGCCAGTCGAAGTGACCGGCCCGGTCACGGCGGTGCTCTGGGTTTCCTCGTCGGCCCCCGACACCGATATCACGGTCAAGCTGATCGACGTCTACCCGCCGAACCCAGACTACCCGGAGGGCTACGCGCTCAACCTGACCGACAGTATCTTCCGCCTGCGCTACCACGCCGGCTGGGATCGGCCGCAGGCGCTGGAGCCGGGGCGGATCTACCGGATCGAGATCCCGCTCTACCCCACCAGCAACCTCTTTGGGGCCGGGCATCGTATCCGGGTCGATCTATCGAGCAGCAACTTCCCGCGCTTCGACGTGAACCCGAACACCGGGGAGCCGCTGGGCCAGCACACGCGCACCCAGGTGGCCATCAACACGATCCACCACGACCGCGCCCACCCCTCGCACCTGCTGCTCCCACTCGTGCCGCGCTGACGAAACACCCTTTCCTATCGGCAGTAGACAGGCCCTTTGGTAGAATCGTTACCGGTTTCGCTGCAATGGCACGCGAGCGATGTTCGAACCCAGCAACCAGCACTCACCGCTCGATCACCGAACCGGCATAGCCTTGCCTGAGCTCGATCCTGAGGCAAGCGCGCTCCGCTGGCGCGTCCTCGCGTCGCTCGAGCGACAGGGGTTCGTCGTCGATAGCGATGGAAGGCTCACCATCCCAGCGAGGGCCACAAAGCAGGCAATAAGGGACCTTCACCGGGAAGCGAGGGAAGCCGCCATAGCCCGCGCACGACCGGCGCTGGCCCGTCATGAGCCCTGGTTGCTCCGCTACTTCGCGGCCGGCTCAGAGGTCGAGCCGGCGAGCGTGCGGCCGGTCTTGAGGGAAGTGTTCGCTGGTACAGAAGAGGAGCTGCTGTTCCGCTACGCGAAGTTGCACTGGAGCATCCCGGTCTCCGCTGGCTACGGGCGGAGGCTGCGCTTCCTGGTCTTCGACGAGTTTACCGGCAAACTGATGGGACTGTTCGGTCTTAGCGATCCCGTCTTCGCGCTCACCCCGCGCGACGCTTGGATCGGTTGGGATAAGGCAGCCCGTAGGGAACGACTCCGCCACGTGATGGACGCCTTCGTGGTGGGCGCGGTGCCACCATATACCGATCTTCTCTGCGGCAAGTTGGTGGCGCTCCTGATGACCAGCACCGAAGTGCGGGAAGCCTTCGCTCGCAGGTACGCTGCCCGCACGTCATGGATCAGCACCCGCCCCTTCGATGGGCAACTCGCCTTGATCACGACGACGTCCGCTCTGGGCCGATCGTCGCTCTACAACCGGCTGACCTTCGGCGGGCGCCGGGTCTTTCAGTCGGTCGGGTACACGTCTGGCTCAGGGGAATTCCACTTCGCGAATGGTCTGTACCATGACTTGCTGCGCTTCGCCCGCGCGCGCTGCATACCACGCGCAAAACATGCACGATGGGGGAAGGGATGGCGCAGCCGGCGCGAGCTGGTACGGGCCGTGCTCCCGCTGCTCGGTCTCTCGCGGGAGCTCGTCTATCACGGCGTTCGTCGCGAGGTGTTCGTGGCTCCGCTGGCCGAGAATGCCCACGCCTTCCTGCGGGGCGAGGATGAGCGCCTCACCCCGTACGAGCTCTCCGCAAACGAGCTCTTCACCTGGTTCAGGACCCGCTGGCTTCTACCGCGCGCTCGGCGAGACCAGCGCTACCGTGTCTTCGATCCGGAGAGCTTGCGCCTATGGCACTGAACGAGGAAACCCTCCAACCGACGCCATTCATCGATCTCCCCGCTGCGCTGGTTGAGGAGATGCTGGCCGAGACCGGACAGGTTGCGGAGACGTTGTTCGCTACATTCCGCTCCCTCAGAGTGGAGCGAGAGCGGTTGCGTGAAGCGCTAGAGCAGCACGACTTGCTCCTCCACGAGTCGGCACTTGGGTACCCACCTCTGCCCACGACCTGTGGTGTCGATGGGTCCTATGCCATCGAGCGGCTGCTGTCGGTCGACCTTGCAGCCTGTGCCGCGGTCGCCGTCGAGGGGCTGACCCCACCATCAGAGAAGAGGCACTGGGAGCAACCTCATCACCAGCTCTTCGTTCGCTCGGAGACACACGATGTCGACACCGCCACGGTTCTGCGAGCAGTGATGGTGGGATACGAGCTTCGGCTCGCCGTCAGAGCACCGCACGAGGTGGTGATGCTCGACGGAACCCTGACCTTACCGGTAATCTACTTCAATCAAGCGCTCAGCAAGGCAAGTGAATCGCCCGAATTGGAATCCTCCACGGAATTCCTCGCCAGAGTGATCGAGTTCCTGGAAGCTTACAGAGAAATCCTTCAACCGAGTCGTCACGATACGTGCTACGTGGGGCTACCGAAGTACACCACACGACGAGAGATCGGCCGCCAGCTCGGATGGCCGGAGAACCAGGATGATCGCGGGCTGCTCACGTTTCTGCTCAAGACGGGTGAATTGACCAAACCGCTAGCGCTCGAGCAGCCACGCCAGGCGTGGCATCTTGCGACCGGGATGCTCGCGCCGGAGCTGCGGAAGCCAGTCGAGGAGCTCGCCCGCCAGATCCAAAGCGCGGTGCAGCGGATCCGTGTGCTCTACTATAAGCCGCACCAGTGGCTCCCTGCCGTCAGGCTCGAGCTTCCAGCCGCCGTCGCGAACAACCACTCCAGTCTCGGGCTGGTCGTCCAGGCGATCAAATACCAGTGCGCGACGCCGGGGATGCTCGAGCCCTATCCGCTTTATCTCGCCGATCGAACGGTGAAGGCCCTAGCGCGAGCGTTGCCGGCCTTCCGCCAGGTGACGATGCAGCAAGTCTCCGAGCGCTATGAAGGCGATATTACCGAGATCTTCTTCGGGATGCACGGATACCGCTCCGAGTCAGGAGTATGACATGGGCGAACGCAACCTCGACCACCTGATCGCTAAGACTGAACGGCTCGGGGTCATCGGCTCTCCCTCGTCGACGTCCGAACTCAGCCTGGACGTCCTCGGAACCGCCGTCGACCGAAAGCTCGTCGGCGAACTGGCGCTCTTCCGCTTTATGCAGGATGGGGCACCGCACTTCGCCCTTGGACAGATCACCGAGGTCAAGCTGCGGAACATCTGGCATGAGGATCCCACCATGCGCAGTCTCATCCGCCAGAGGGGCCGTGTCGAGGCAGTGAGCGAACGGCAGGATACCCATCTCGCCCAGATGGTCGTCAGTGCTGTCTTCAAGGACGAAGGGGTAAACGGGTTCACGCCCAGCATCCTTGGCACAGTACCTGCGACCGGCACACCGATTCACCTGGTGACCGATGAGGCTCTCGACCTGCTCCTGGCACGCTACCGCGATCAAGTGTTCTATCTCGGTCATGTCTACGGATCGAAGCCGAAGCTACCGCTCTGGTTCAAGCACTTCGACCGGGGGCCGGACGGAGCTGGGGAAGCGTACCACCTGGGGATCTTCGGCAAGACGGGTTCTGGCAAGTCCGTGCTCGCCAAGATGATCCTCCTGGCCTATGCGCGCTATCCCGCCATGGCCTTGCTGATCATCGACCCCCAGGGGGAGTTCGCGCGCGACATGCGTTCCACTCCTCCCCCAGGAGAGTTCCCACTCCCCTTGGGGCGACTACTCCGTGAGAGCATCCAAAAAGACGTCCGCGTCCTGACTGTCCGCAGTCTTGTACTCGATCGCTGGGAGCTGTTTGAACAGATTCTCTACGAGGCGCCCTTCTTCGAGCGGCTTACCATCCCGAGGGGCGAGAATCGTGCACTCGCCTGCAGCATCCTCTCCGAGAAGTTACAGAAGGCGAAGCGGAAGCTCGCCGAGCTACACACGAGAGAGACGTTCGATGCCGCATGGAAGCTCCTTCACGATCAGTCGGTTCAACAGGTGTTCTACCGAAGCGCGGATTCGCGGCGTCGCTTCGCGGCCGCGCTCGAAGACGCGAGTCCGGACGAGTTCTATGACGAGCATTGGAAAACGGTAGCTGAACTCTTCCGAAAGGACCGCGAAGGGGCGATGACCGTTGAGAGTGCACTCGAGTGGCTGTTGAAGATGGAGGACAGCCGAGCAGCGCAGCGGCCGGTGCTGGTCGTCGATCTCTCGCGCGAGCAGGCCGAAGGACGCTTCTGGAACGATTCCATCCAGTCACTGGTGATCAAGCGCTTGCTCGACGGGCTTACACTGACGGCCGAGCGCTCCTTCAAGAAGCAGCGCAGCCTGAACACGCTGGTCGTCATCGACGAAGCGCACCGGCTGGCGCCTCGCGAGCGAGCGCTGGACAACGAAGCCGCCGAGCAGGTGCGACGAGCGCTCGTCGATGCGGCGCGCACCACGCGCAAGTACGGGCTTGGCTGGCTGTTCGTAAGCCAGACGCTCTCCAGTCTCCACCCGGAGATCCTGCAGCAGATCCGCATCTTCTTCTTCGGGTTCGGCCTCGGGCTTGGCCAAGAGTTCTTCTCGCTCCAACAGCTCGTTGGCTCCGCTGGCACCGCGTTAGATCTGTACCGGCTTTTCCGCGATCCACATTCGGCTTTCGATGTAGAGAGCCGCGAGTACTCCTTCATGACGATTGGCCCGGTGAGCCCTCTCTCCTTCGCGGGTACGCCGCTGTTCTTCAACGCCTTCAACAACGTCGGGGAGTTCCTCGCAGCAAACCGGCTCAACCTGGATGAGAGCAGGAACGCACCCCCACCCCGCGCGGCGGCTCCGCATCTGGTACCCGTTGGACGGGCTGCTTCGTCCGCGAGATCGCACGTGACCACAGTGTCGACGAGCGAGACGTCCGACAGCCCGGGAAACGCGGCCGGTAATCGCACTGTGCTGGACCAGCTCGTTAGGGATTGGGCGGCCGTTCGGGGCGCCGTCAAAGCAAGACATCCCCAGGCCGCCGCCCTGCTTGTGTCAGCACAGCCTGAGCACATCGCCGGAGAGGTGATCTATCTCGTGTCACCCCACGAGTTCCATCGCCAGCGGCTGAACGACACTACCATCCGACAGGTGATCGAGGCAGTCATAAGCGAGTGGATTGGCCAGCGCTATCACGTGCGCTGTGTCGCTCCCGACGGAGTACCGTTGCCCGCAGCGACGTCATCCGCCACGCCGGATCCCAGTGATATGCCGTCGCCCGTACAGGACTCTCCCCTGCTCTCCCTGGAACAGGAAGGGGCCTGAAAACGGGTCATGCTCCTCCGTGAGCTGGCATCCTTCTGACACAGGCTCACAGGCTCGATGGCCCACCTCGCCGCTCGAGCGGCATGACCGGCTGCTCTCCACAAGTGACGCCGAGCCCTGTCGGCGCCGCAACACCGTGATCAAGCCCAAGGACGCAGCGAGCGGCCACCGATCTGCCTCGTCCGTACGTGGGTCTTGTCAGGAGCGCGCCGCTCCGTTACACTGTGGCTAGGGCTGTACGTATAGCTCAGGTGTTCTAACGAAGGGTGGGTGAGCTGCGCGTCTCTACGAGGTTCTGTGCCTTTGCGACACATCTAGACAGGGTAATGGCGGGCAACTACACTAGATGTTGGGCCAAGACGGCGCCGGGGCCCAAGATATCGTGGTCATGAGGGTGTGCTCTCGCGGAACCCGCCGGTAGAGCGGTACCCGACCCGGTGTGACCTTTCCCGGAGACGGCATAGATCGGCTTCAGCATTCGAGACGTGGGGGCAGAGTCTCCGGTTTCGGGATATCACTGTGCCTGCTCGGTGGCTTGGTAACCGAGACGAGACGTGGGGGCAGAGTCTCCGCTTCAGCGAGGTCGTGACATCAGCGACGCACGACTGCCACATGGCACGTCACATGTGGTGAGATGTGGGGGACATGAGCGATGGCACAGCGAGCGAAGGTGACCAAGAGTGAGACAGTCAGCACCGCGCAACGCGCGGGAGGGCTGCGCATAGCCCGCGTCTTTACTCGGCCAGGGCAGAACCCGTACGAGACGATCGCCTGGGCTCGCCGCACCTCCCGGATCACCAACCCGGACGGCTCGGTCGTCTTCGAGATGACCGACGCCGAGGTGCCCGAGCCCTGGTCGCAGGTTGCGACCGATATCGTGGTCTCGAAGTACTTCCGCAAGGCCGGCGTCCCGCAGTACGACGAGCAGGGCAATCCGATCCGCGACGAGCACGGCCAGCCGGTGCTCGGCCCCGAGCGCAGTGTGCGCCAGGTCGTCCGGCGGCTGGTGGGCTGCTGGCGCGACTGGGGTGAGCGTTACGGCTACTTCGCTACACCCGAGGATGCCCAGGCGTTTGAGGACGAGCTCACCTACATGCTCCTCCACCAGATGGCCGCGCCCAACTCGCCCCAGTGGTTCAACACTGGGCTGTACTGGGCCTATGGCATCACCGGCCCCGCCCAGGGCCACGCCTACGTCGACCCCGACACCGGCGAGCTGAAGAAGTCGGCCGACGCCTACTCTCGCCCCACCCCGCACGCCTGCTTCATCCAGTCGGTCGAAGACGACCTGGTCAACCCCGGTGGGATCTTCGACCTGGTGATGCGCGAGGCGCGTGTCTTCAAGTACGGCTCCGGCTCGGGCACCAACTTCTCCAAGATCCGGGCCGAAGGCGAGCCGCTCTCCGGCGGCGGCACCTCCTCCGGCTTGATGAGCTTTCTCAAGGTCTTCGACCGCGCCGCTGGCGCGATCAAGAGCGGCGGCACCACGCGCCGGGCGGCCAAGATGGTCGTCGTCGATGTCGACCACCCGGACATCGAGAAGTTCATCCGCTGGAAGGCCGAGGAGGAGAAGAAGGTCGCCGCACTGATCGCCGCCGGCTACCCGGCCGACTTCAACGGCGAGGCCTACGCCACGGTCTCTGGCCAGAACTCCAACAACTCGGTGCGGGTGACCGACGAGTTCATCCAGGCCGTGCTCAACGACGACGACTGGCACCTGCGCTGGCGCACTGATGGCCGCATCTCCAAGACAGTCAAGGCCCGCGAGCTATGGGGCCTGATCGCCGAGGCGGCCTGGCAGTGCGCCGACCCGGGCATCCAGTTCGATACGACCATCAACGATTGGCACACCTGCCCGGCCTCTGGGCGTATCAACGCCTCTAATCCTTGTTCGGAATATATGTTCCTCGATGACACTGCCTGTAATTTGGCTTCCCTAAACCTGATGAAGTTCTATGACCTGGAGACTGGTGTCTTCAACGTCGAGGCCTTCCGCCACGCCGTCCGGCTCTGGACCATCGTGCTCGAGATCAGCGTGCTGATGGCGCAGTACCCCAGCGACGCCATCGCCTGGAAGAGTTACGAGTTCCGCACGCTCGGGCTCGGCTACGCCAACCTGGGCTCGCTCCTGATGACCATGGGCCTGCCCTATGACTCTGACGAGGCCCGGGCCATCGCCGCCACCATCACCGCCATCATGACCGGCGAGGCCTACGCGGCTTCCGCCGAGATGGCCGAGGCGCTCGGCCCCTTCCCCGGCTTCGCGCCCAACCGCGAGCACATGCTGCGGGTGATCCGCAACCACCGCCGGGCTGCCTACAACGCCCACCCGGCCGAGTACGAGGGGCTGCACACCCCGCCGGTCGGCCTGAATCCGGCGCACTGCCCGCCGTACCTGGTGCAGGCCGCCCGGCAGGCCTGGGACCGCGCGCTGGAGCTGGGCGAGCGCCACGGCTACCGCAACGCCCAGGTCACGCTGCTGGCGCCGACCGGGACCATCGGCTTGCTGATGGACTGCGACACGACCGGCGTCGAGCCGGACTTCGCGCTCGTTAAGTTTAAGAAGCTGGCCGGCGGCGGCTACTTCAAGATCGCCAACCGCTCGATCGCCCCGGCGCTGCGCCGCCTGGGCTACTCGCCGGAGCAGACCGAGGAGATCCTCCGCTACGTGCTCGGCACGCTTTCGCTCGAGGGCGCGCCGCACATCAACCGCGAGTCGCTACGCCAGCGCGGGTTCACCAACGCCGATCTCGCCCGGATCGAGCAGGCGCTCCCCTCGGTCTTCGAGCTCTCCTTCGCCTTCAGCCCCTGGACGCTGGGCGAGGAGACGATGCGGCGGCTCGGCTTCACGCCGGAGCAGTGGATGCGGCCCCACTTCGACCTGCTGCGCGAGCTGGGCTTCACCCGGCAGCAGATCGAGGAGGCGAACGATGTAATCTGCGGCCGGCAGACCGTCGAGGGGGCGCCGCACCTCAAGCCCGAGCACTTGCCGGTGTTCGACTGCGCCAACAAGTGCGGCAAACACGGCACGCGCTTTATCCACCATCTCGGTCATATCCGGATGATGGCGGCCGTGCAGCCGTTCCTCTCCGGCGCCATCTCCAAGACGATCAACATGCCGAACGAGGTGACCGTGCAGGACGTGGCCGACGCCTACCTGGAGGCCTGGCGGCTCGGCCTGAAGGCGCTGGCGATCTACCGCGACGGCTCCAAGCTCTCGCAGCCGCTCTCGACGCGGGCCGAGAAGAAGGCCGAAGAGAAGGAGCCGGAGGCTCAGCCGGAGAAGCAGGTGGTCATCGTCGAGCGGCCGCGGCGACGGCCGTTGCCGCCGAAGCGGCGCGGCATCACCTACGAGGGCCGGGTGGCCGGTCACAAGATCTACCTGCGTACCGGCGAGTACGAGGACGGTACGCTGGGTGAGATCTTCGTCGACATGCACAAGGAAGGCGCGGCCTTCCGCAGCCTGATGAACTGCTTCGCTATCGCCATCTCCAAGGGCTTGCAGTACGGTGTGCCGCTGGAGGAGTTCGTCGACACCTTCACCTTCCAGCGCTTCGAGCCGCAGGGGCTGGTCGAAGGGCACCCGTACATCAAGATGGCGACCTCCATCGTTGACTACATCTTCCGCGTGCTGGGCTACGAGTACCTGGGCCGCACCGACTTCGTGCAGGTGCAGCCGCCGATCCACGGCGGCGATGCCGACGAGGCGCCGCCTCGAAGCGAGAACGCGGCCCCGGTGCCGGAGCAGCGCGCCGGTGAAGCGGCGCCGCCGAACAGCTCGCCGCCGAGAAGCAACCCGCACTATCAAAACGGGCAGCGCCAGGAGGCTGAGGAGCTGGTCACCGTGGTCCAGGGTTCGACCCAGGCCGCTGGCCCGGCGCGGCCGCGCCTGGCCGATGCGCTGAGCGAGCAGCTCTCGCAGCTCATGGGCGACGCACCGTTCTGCGATGTCTGCGGTCACATCACGGTGCGCAACGGTTCGTGCTACAAGTGCCTTAACTGCGGCAACAGCCTCGGCTGCTCGTAGCCAGAAGGCCCGTGAAACCGGCCGGCCCAGCGGGTGCATTCCCGCCGGGCCGGTTGCGTTTTCTCTGCAGGCCATCCCGTGTGGCATGCTCGGGCCAGCGGTGTCATCCCACCGCTCCTGCGCCGCAGCGAGGAAGGAGATGGCATGAACCATACCGGTAAGACGAGTCGCGATATCCCTGGCGTGCTCGCTCCCCCGCCGCTCATCTACCTGGCTGGGCTGGCGCTCGGGCTCATCGCGGGCCGTCTACGGTCGCTCCGGCTCGTACCGGACTCCCTCCAGCCACTACGCTGGTGGCTTGGGGGTGGGCTGGCCCTGAGCGGGTTAGGGCTGGCCAGTTGGGCGGTGCGCACCATGTACCAGGCGGGCACCCACCCTGAGCCGTACCGGCCGGTCACTGAGCTGGTCACGATTGGGCCGTACCAGCGCAGCCGGAACCCGATCTACCTCGGCCTCACCCTGACCTATCTGGGCCTGGCACTGCTGCTCGACGCGCTCTGGTGCCTGCTCCTGCTCCCGGCGGTGCTCCTCGTCATGGTGCGCGGGGTGATCGCGCGCGAGGAAGCGTACCTCGAGCGACGCTTTGGCCAGCGCTACCGCGCCTACCGGGCGCGCGTCCGCCGCTGGCTGTAGCCGCCGGTCTACTGCGGGCCTTCCCACTCGAAGAGCGGCGCGAACTCCTCGCCGAGCTGTGCCTTGACGTCTTCCAATTCCCCGGCGCTGACGGCCTCCTGCACTACGCTCATCACTGCCCGGGCCCAGAAGGCCGCCTCCGGCATCGGCACGCGCAGCCGCTCGCCTACCCGTTCGTAGAACTCCCGCAGCGTCATGTCCCGACCGGCGCCGGCCTGCGGATACTCCAGGATGTAGTCCTTCACGATCATCGGGAGCTGGGCAGCGAGATCCTTCGCCTCGCCGCCCGCCAGCCGCTCAGCCAGCGTCTCCAGGACAGCGCGAGTGACTCGCTCCGCCTCACCCCGAGACGCCAGCCTGGCCCGGTGCTGCACCTGGCCGATGAACTCGTCGAACTGCATCGCTCCACCTTCCGAAGTCTTCTCTTTCTATCAAGTAATGTCGCGGTTCAGCATACCACGGCCCGCGCTCGATCGACAAACGGCTCGGATGGTTCACGATTCCAGGGTTTAGCATACCGGCACTCGACGGCGCTACAACCGGCACGCACTCCTGCCTGGCGTACCCACATGCCATCGCCAGCACCTTACTGGGCGGCGGTGCCGCGTGAAAAGCCGTCGACTCAGCTTTCTGCGCCTTGACATCGCGATGGCGGCTCGTTAAACTGCGCGGTGACAGCGAGGAATAAGGCAAGCAGACAAGGAGGTGGAGCACAGGGCGCGTGCCATGCAGCGTCAGTTGCCCGGTCTCATTGTCATCCTGCGGAGGAGGCAACATGAAACCAGCAGCGTTCACCTACTTCGCCCCGAGCTCGCTGGATCAGGCGGTCTCCCTCCTCGCCGACCACGCTCCCGAGGCCAAACCTCTGGCCGGCGGCCAGAGCTTGATCCCCTTGATAAACTTCCGGCTGGCCGAATCCCGCTACCTCATTGATCTAAACCGTATCTCCGAGCTCAGCTACATCCGTGAGGCGGACGGTACCATCGCCATCGGGGCCATGACGCGCCAGTTCGAGGCCGAGCGATCCGAGCTCGTGAGCCGCACGATCCCTCTTCTCACCGAGGCGCTGAGGTTCACCGGCCACCCGACGATTCGCCACCGGGGCACCGTCGGCGGGGCGCTGGCCCACGCCGACCCGGCGGCGGAGCTTCCAGCGGTCGCGGTCGCGCTCGGAGCCGAGCTGGTAGCCAGAGGACCCGCCGGAACCCGGACAATCCCGGCCGGGGAGTTCTTCCTCGGTCCGCTGAGCACCGCGCTGGCGCCGGACGAGCTGCTGGTCGAAGTTCGCATCCCGCAGCTCCCGCCACGGGCCGGCTGGGCCTTCCTCGAGCTGTCCCGCCGGCACGGCGACTTCGCGATCGTCGGCGTCGCCGCCGTGATCACCCTGGCTCCCGATGGACGGGTCGAGCGGGCATCGCTGGCGCTCTGCGGCGCGGGCCCGAAGCCGGTTCGCGCCAGCCGAGCCGAGGCTGCGCTGGCCGGAGCGAGTCCGAGCCAGGAGCGCTTCCGGGAGGCCGGCGAGATCGCGGCTCAGGAGATCGACCCCGACTCCGACCTGCACGCGTCGGCCTACTACCGCCGGCGGGTGGCGACGGTGCTCGTCCGGCGAGCCCTGGCCGAGGCGCACCGGCGCGCGACCGAAGGGAGATGACTCCAATGGCAGATATGCATGCGATCAGGGTCACAGTAAACGGCCTCCCTTACGAGGCCACCGTTGAATCCCGGCTCTTGCTGGCCGACTTTCTGCGTGACCATCTCGGTCTGGTGGGTACCCACCTGGGCTGCGAGCACGGGGTCTGCGGCGCCTGCACGGTCATCCTCAACGGGCGTACGGTACGATCCTGCCTCGTCTTCGCCGTCCAGGCCGATGGAGCCCAGATCATGACCGTCGAAGGGCTGGCACGGGACTCGCAGTTCCACCCGTTGCAGGAAGCCTTCCGCGACAAGCAGGGCTTGCAGTGCGGCTTCTGCACGCCCGGGATGCTCATGCGTGCCTACGAGTTTCTCCAGGAGAACCCGAACCCGACCGAAGAGGAGATCCGCGAGGCGATCGCCGGGAACCTGTGCCGCTGCACCGGATACCAGTTCATCGTCGAAGCCATCCAGGACGCGGCCGCTCGGATGGCCGTCGCCAGCCGGTAAGGGAGAGCGAAGATGGCGACTCAGGCACCTGCCCGCAAGTGGATCGGTCAGAGTATCCCCCGCGTGGAAGATCCTCGCCTCCTCCTGGGGCGCGGTGAGTACGTGACCGACCTGGTTCTGCCGGGAATGGTCCATGCGGCCATTCTGCGCAGCCCGCTGGCGCACGCCCGCATCGCGTCGATCGACGCCAGCAAGGCCCGCAGCCTGCCCGGCGTGCTGGCGGTGGTCACCGGCCGGGAGATCAAGGAGCTCACCAACCCGATGCCGGACTTCGGCCCGGACCCGTCGAAGCACACGTGGTGGGTCCTGGCGACCGACAAGGTCCGGTACATGGGCGAGCCGGTGGCGGCTGTGGTAGCCACCGATCGCTACATCGCTGAGGATGCCTGCGAGCTCATCGAGGTGAACTACGAGCCGCTGCCGGTAGTCGTAGACCCCGTGGAGGCCATGAAGCCGGGCGCGCCGCTGGTCCACGAGCCGCTCGGCACCAACGTGGCCTACAGCCGGACCTTCGTCTTCGGAGACGTGGAGCGGGACTTCACCGAGGCCGAGGTGGTGGTCCGGGATCACCTGCGCTGGCATCGGTCCGGCGCCCAGCCGCTGGAGACGGTCGGCGCGGTCGCCCAGTACAACCCGGCCACCGGGATGATGACCATCTACTGCAACTCGGTGACGTTCACGTTCCTGCTGTTCCTGGTGGCGAACACGCTGAAGATCCCGTCCAACAAGCTCAACCTGATCCCCTGCCCGGCCGGCGGGAGCTTCGGCTCCAAGTTCTGGGCCGTGCGCGTGCCGATCCTGGCCGGAATGCTGGCCAAGCTGGTCGGGCGGCCGGTGAAGTTCGTCGAGGATCGGATCGACAACATCACGACCTCCGACCACCACGGCTCCGACCGGATCTACGACGTCGAGATGGCCGCCATGCGGGACGGGACCCTGCGCAGCCTGCGGGTCAAGGTCGTCGACGACTACGGGGCCTATATCCAGTTCGGCGTGGGTACGCACGGCAACTCGCTGGCGCAGGTGGTGGGACCGTACAAGATCAAGAGCGTCCAGTACGAGCTCTACGCGGTGTTGACCAACAAGTGCCAGCAGGGGGCATATCGCGGCTTCGGCTCCGAGGTCACCAACTGGGTCGTGGAGCGGATGGTCGATCTGGTGGCCCGCGAGCTCGGTATGGATCCGGTCGAGATCCGCCGCAAGAATTTCATCCAGCCCCACGAGTTCCCCTACACCATCCCGACCGGCAACATGTACGACAGCGGCAACTATCCGGGCGTCCTGGAGAAGGCCCTGCAGCTCGCCGACTACCAGGGCCTGCGGGAGATGCAGCGACGCGCTCGCGAGGAGGGGCGCTACGTCGGGATCGGCCTGATCAGCGCCCAGGAGCGGAGCGTCTTCAGCTCCACCGAGTTCTGGTTCTGGTTCGACCAGCCCACCGGGATCACCTCCAGCCCGGAGAGCGTCACCCTGAAAATGGACCCGATGGGGAACATCACCGCAACCCTCTACTCCCAGGCCTTCTGGGGCCAGAGCCCGGAGACGATGGTCGCTCAGGTGGTGGCAGAGGAATTCGACATCGACCCATCCCAGGTGAGCGTGATCTACGGCGGCTCGGCCGGGGGGCTGCCGGCGACCGGGCCGGGCGGAAGCCGCTTCACCATCATGGTTGCCGGAGCGATCCAGGGAGCCGCACGGCGCATCAAGGAGAAGATGCTCAAGATCGCCAGCCACAAGCTGGAGGTTGCGCCGGAGGATCTGGAGTTCGCCGAGGGCAAGATCCGGGTCCGGGGCACGCCCGAGAGGGCGATGACCCTCCAGGAGGTGGCGATGCTGGCCTACCTGTTCAAGCTGGACCTGCCTCCGGATATCGAGGAGAGCGGCCTCGAGGCCGACTACACCTTCGATCACCCCTATACCACCATGCCCGCTCCCGACCGGAAGAACCTCGGCGTGTTCTACCCCTTCGTCGGCCATGCTTGCCACATCGCGGCGGTCGAGGTGGACATCGAGACGGGCCAGCACACGTTCCTCAAGTACGTGGCGGTCCACGATGCCGGCACCGTGGTGAACCCCCGATCACTGAACGGGCAGATCATCGGTGGCGTGGCCCAGGGCCTGGGCACAGCGATGTACGAGCAGTACGTCTACAGCCCGGACGGCCAGCTCCTCACCGGCAGCTACATGGACTACCTGATCCCGACCGCGATGGAGGTGCCGAAGGTGGAGATCGGCCACCAGGAGACACCCTCGCCCTTCACCCCCTACGGCATCAAGGGCGCGGGCGAAGGCGGGCGCATGATGACCCCAGCGGTGGTCTCCGCGGCGATCGAGGACGCCCTCGCTCCCTTCGGCGTGCGGGTCAACGAGGTGCCGATCACGCCGGAGAAGATTCTCCGCTGGATCGAAGAGGCCCAGGCGCCCCGGCCTTAGCTGGGAGGCGAAGCGATGAGATTCGGCATCATCCTCCCGATCTGGCGTCTGAGCGTCAAGGACGCCGAGCGATTGACCTGCCGAGCCGAGGAGCTCAGCTGGGACGGGGTCCTCATCCCGGATCACGTAATGGCTATGCCGGCCACCGTCGAGCACTACGGTCCTTCCTGGCCAGATCCGCTCAGCCTGCTAGTCTACCTAGCCGGGAAGACGAGCCAGATCAAGCTCGGGACCAGCGTCATCGTCTTGCCGTATCGGCATCCGCTGGCAGTCGCCAAGGCCGCCGCGACAGTGGATCAGGTGTCCGGCGGGCGCTTCATCTGCGGGGTCGGGGTAGGCTGGGACGAGGCCGAGTTCCGGATGCTGAAGGTCCCGTTCCACGAGCGGGGCCGGCTCAGCGATGAGTATCTGGCGCTCATGGTGGCCGCCTGGCCCACGGAGACCCTCGACTTCGACGGCCGGTACTTCAGCTTCCAGCGCGTTGGGTTCGCGCCGAGGCCGGTACAGCAGCCACGCCCACCTTTCTGGGTCGCCAGCGCGCTCTTCGCCGTCTCGCGACCCTCGATACGGCGGGCGATCACCTTCGGTGACGCCTGGCACCCGCTGGGTCTCGACCGCAGCCAGATGGAAGCCGGGGTAAGCCTGCTGCGTCAGGAGGCAAATCGCCTAGACTGCCGGCCACCGGCCTTCTGCCCCCGGAATCTCCTGAACCTGACCGATCGCCCAGCCGGCGAGGGGCGCGCGCTCTTCGAGGGTTCTCCGGATCAGGTCGCGGACGACCTCCGGTTCGTCCGGCACCTGGGAGCGGAAGTCGTCACCCTCGACCTGTACGCCTGCGCGGACGTGGATCACATGCTCCGGATGATCGAGGACTTCAGCCGACCCGCCATGCGGTCGGTCGCCTGAGAGGGAGGGCTGTGACGATGTTCCCCTTCGATGCGGAGCGGCTCGAGCGCCTGATGGCCGGGGCCGGGATCGACCTCATCCTGGCCACCAGCCGGCACAACGTCCGGTACCTCACGGGAGGATACTATCTCCCCACCTTCAAGCGGCTAGAGCCGATCGGCCTGTCCCAGTACATGCCGGCGCTCGGGATCCCGCGTGGGAAGCTGGAGCAGGCGTTCTACGTCGGGGTATCGGTGCCCGACGTCGACGAGGTCCAGGCCCTCGAGGTCTTCGACACTCTGTGGGTGCAGGACCGGCACTGGGTGCACGAGCTGCGGCGGAGCGTCGCCGGGCTCATTGCCGGTGAGGCTGCTCAGGTAGTACGGAAGCTCGGGCTGATCGGGGCGAGGATCGGGATCGAGCGGGCCTTCCTGCCGGTAGAGGCCTTCGACGTGCTCCGCCAGGAGCTGCCGGAGGCGACCTTCGTGGATGCGACCCCGGTGCTGGCCGAGCTGCGCGCGGTCAAGAGCCCCCGGGAGATCGAGACGATCCGGGAGGTTCACGACCGGACGGCGCAGGCGATCCGGGCGACGCTGGCCGGGGCTCAGCCTGGCGAACCCTCCAGGCGGGTGGAGGAGCGGCTGGAGCTGGAGATGGCGAGCCGCGGCCTCCATCGCATCTTCACCTTCGCCGGGATCGGCCCGAGCTACAACCGGTACCCTTCGGACCGGACGTGGGATCCCGGCCGGATCATCAACGTCGATACCGTGGCTGAGCTGAACGGGTATCTGGCGGATCTCGCCCGGATGGCTTCGATGGGCGAACCGCCGTCACTGGCCCTCGAGTTGTTCGATGCCTGCCTGGAGATCCAGCGCCGGGTTCGAGATGCCATCGGGCCAGGGGTACCCTGCCGGGAGATCCACCGACTCGGCTGGGAGTCCATCCGGGGGAACCGCTGGGGGGAGCTCGGCAACTTCATCGCCCACGGACTGGGACTGGTCAGCAACGAGCTTCCGATGTTCAACCCCGAAACCGAGAAGACGCTCGAGCCCGGCATGGTCGTCTCGATCGAGGCCGAATACCGGCATCCGGAGGTGGGCCACGTGAAGCTGGAAGACACCGTCGTGGTGACCTCCACCGGGTGCGAAGGGCTCGGAGACTTCGGAAGGGAATGGTGTCATGTGGAGTGGCGGCCCGGCGTCCCAGCCTGATACGGGCGCCGGGCGCCATCGACCGATACGGGTGATCGTCGTTGGGGGATCGCTCGGGGGGTTGAGCGCGGCCGTCTGGCTCCGCGACATCGGCTGCGACGTGACCGTCTTCGAGCGATCCGCCGTGCTCCTGGAAGATCGGGGAGCCGGCATCGTCCTCAACCCGGCGACGGTTCGCTTCTTCCTGACCAGGAAGGTCGCTGACCTTCGCCGCATCGCCGCGCCGATCGGCGCGCTCCAGTACCTGGGACGAGACGGCGAGATGCTCTCGACGACCAGGACGAGCTGGTGGTCGTCAGCCTACAACGTCATCTACCGGAGTCTCCTGGGCTGCTTCGACCGCTCCCGCTATTGCCTCGGCGAGGAGGCTATCGGGATCGAGCAGGACGAGCAGGAGGTGCGCGTCAGGTTCGCGAGCGGCCGGGTCAAGCGTGGGGATCTGGTCGTCTTCGCCGACGGGGTCAACTCGGCCGGGCGGCGGTTGCTGGCTCCGGGCTGCACTCCGGCATACGCCGGCTACATCGCCTGGCGGGGGACCGTCAGCGAGGAACAGCTCCGGCCGGAAACGTTCGAGCTCTTTCATGCGGCCATTACGTATCACTTGCTGGACGACGGCCATGCGCTGGCCTACCCGGTCCCGAGCCGGGACGGGACTGCCGAGCCAGGCCGGCGGCTCATGAACTGGCTCTGGTACCGGAACGTCGATCGGTCCGACCTCGAGGACCTGCTGATCGGCCGGGACGGGCGCCGGTTCACCGCGTCGGTTCCAGCCGGCTTCGTCGCCGAGCGCCACATCGCACGGCTCCACGCCGACGCCAGAGCTGCGCTGCCACCGCCCTTCGCGGAGATCATCTCGCTGACGGCCGAGCCGTTCATCGAGGTCATCGCCGACGTGGAGGTATCCCGGATGGTCTTCGGGCGAGCATGCCTGATGGGGGACGCAGCCTTCCGGCCACGCCCGCACGCGGCGGCCGGCACCGCCAAGGCTGCCGAAGATGCCCATCAACTGGCCATGGCACTCAAGGCCCACCAGGGTAACGTGCCTTCGGCCCTGCGAGCGTGGGAACCGCGGCAGCTCGCTCTCGGGCGGGCCGTGGTGGAACGCGCCCGGCAGGCCGGCGACCGCCTGCAGCATGGGCGCTGGCAGGTGGGCGAGCTGGTACCGTTCGGGCTCTACAAGGTTAGCGACAGCATGATGCTGGAGGAGTATCTGGTTCAGAGCGAGGTCTTCTGAACGCAGGCACGCGCAGAAACATCGACGCCGCTATCGTGGCGCGGGAGTACGGCATCCCGGCGGTGATGGTGACTGTCGGCGGCACTCGGCGGCTCGCCGGCCAGCGCGTGCGCGTCGACGGCAGCCGTGCGCCTGGTCCTGCGCACGTCTTCGGGGCAAATGCCAGCCGCGCCCGCAGGTTCGCGAGCCGGTGCCTACCGTTGAGTCGCAGGAAAGCGAAACCTTCACGATGCCGGGTGCGGGCCACCGGGCGAGTCGCCAGCGGGCAGGCCGTAGACCCGCAGCGCGTTGCCGCCGAACAGCAGCGCGCGGTCGCGCTCAGCGAGCGGGCCGAGCGCCTCGAGCAGCGTACGGAAGGTTACAACGTAGTCGGCCGCCAGGGTGCTGACCGGCCAGTCGCTCCCCCACAGCAGTCGGGACCCCCCAAACTGCTCTAGTGCGAACGCGACGACTGGACGGATCGCCTCGGCGGTTGGACTCGGGCCGGCTTCGGTCAGCAAGCCCGAGACCTTGCACCAGATGTTCGGGTAGGGCACCAGGGTCGCCATCCGCTCGCGCCAGAGGGTCAGCTCGCCGCTGGCGATCGGTGGCTTGGCTAGGTGGTCGACCACCAGGCGCAGATCCGGGTTTTCCTCGGCCAGGCGGGGGACGTGCGGTAGGTGCTCGGCTCGCACCAGGAGATCCAGTGTGAGGCCGCGCTCGGCCACCGCACGGATGCCGCGCCGCACGCTCGGGCGCGCCAGCCAGTTCGGGTCGGGTTCGTTCTCGGCCGTGGCGCGGACGCCGCGGAAGCTGGGAGACTGCCGGTAACGGTCGAGCTGCTCGCCGACCTCCGGCGCTTCGAGATCAACCCAGCCGACGACGCCGGTGATCCAGGGGTAGGTCTCGGCGAGCTGGAACCACCAGCCGTGATCCCAGGCCGAGCGGGCTGCCTGGACGATCACGACCTGGTCGACGCCGACAGCGCGCCGGAGGGGATCGAGGTCATCGGGCGTGAAGGTACGCCGCAGCGGCCGGAGGAGATGCTCCAGCTCCGGCGTCATCCAGTAGAGGTCGGAGCGCTCGATGTCCCAGACATGGACGTGGGTATCGACGACCGGTGTGGTGTCGATCGGCATCGTGCCTCCCTCCTGCCCCCTGTGCCGGCCCGGCTACGGCCTCGGCCGCGCTGGTTGGCCCGTCTGCGGGTCTTCCTCCAGCGGCGGCACGGTCGCGAGCTCTTGCCAGAGCGCCTCGGGGATCGGCAGCGTCGCCAGCCGCACCGTCTCCTCGACCCGCTCTGGCCGGCTCATGCCGACGATCGTGGCGCTGATGCGGGGATCGCGCAGCGAGAATTGGAGCGCGGCTGCCGCGAGTGGCACGCCGTGGCGGCCACAGATCGTCTCGAGCTGCCGGGCACGCTCGACCAGCGCCGGGGGTGCCTCGCGGTAGGCGTAGCGCGGGTAGGCACCTGGCCCTTTGGCCAGGATCCCGCTGCCGTAGGGCGCGGCGTTGACGACGGCCACGCCCAGCTCGGCCGCGCGGGCGATCAGCGGCTCGGCGGTGCGGTTGAGCAGGGTATAGCGGTTGTGGGTGATGACGGCCTCGAAAACTCCGGTCTCGACGTAGTCGACCAGCATGTCGGCAGGCCCGGCGGCGACGCCGACGTGCGTGACGACGCCCTCATCGCGCAGCCGGAGGAGTGTCTCGACCGGGCCGCCGGCCGCCATGGCCTCGGCGACGGAGAGCCCGGCGTGCTCCGGGTCGTGGAAGTAGACGAGCTGCAGCCGGTCGAGCCCGAGGAGTCGCAGGCTGCGCTCCACCGAGCGCCGCACCTGGTCGGCATCGAAGCGGCGGGTGGCGAGGTCGCGGTCGGCCTTGGTGGCGAGGACGTACCCGGGCGGCAGGCCTCCGAGCTCGCGGAGCACGATCCCGATGCGGTGCTCGCTCTCGCCGTCGCCGTAGGCCGCGGCGGTGTCGATGAAGGTGATCTGGCTACGGAAGACGGCGCGCAGGGTGGCCAGTGCCTGCTCCTCGGGCACCGCGTAGCCGAAGGTCTCCGGCATGCTGGCGAGCGGGGCGCAGCCGGCACAGATGGCGCTGACCTCGAGGCCGGTACGCCCGAGCGTGCGACGAGGCAGGGCCGGCGTGCTCATAGCGCTCCCTCCGCTCTGCCGCTCGCGCCCGGCCCATGCCGGTGCTGGGGCCAGTCGAGGTCGAAGACCAGCTCCATCGGCGCCCACCACTCGTCCGGGTTCGCCTCCGGCGCCCGCTCCTGGAGTGTCGCCATCAGCCGGTTCCACTCGGCCGAGGCCGGATCCTCGTTGACGCGAGCGAAGTCGCGCGCCAGGTCGAAGTCGTCGGCGGTCTCGATGTACATGAAGAGACGCCGGCCGCGCAGGAAGATGCGCATCGTCTGGATGCCGACTTCGCGGATGCGGGCGCAGACCAGTGGCCAGACCGCCTGATGGTGGCGGACGTAGGCAGCGATCGCCTCGGGGTCGTCGCGGAGGCAGAGCGTGAGGCCGTAGCACTTCACGGCGCGAGCTCCTTCCGCCCTCACTGGGCCATCCAGCCGCCGTCGACGACCAGGATCGAGCCGGTGACGGCGGCGGCCTCGTCGGAGGCCAGGTAGAGCGCAGCGGCCGCCACCTCGTCGGGGTGGACCAGCCGGCCCATCGGCTGACGGCGTTCGAGGGCGCGCCGGGCAGCCTCCGGGTCGGGTGTCTGGGCCACGAGCCGCTCTACCCAGGGCGTGTCCACGGTTCCCGGGCAGATGCAGTTGCAGCGGATCCCCTGCTTGACATAGGCGACGGCGATCTGTTTGGTCAGAGTGACCACAGCACCCTTGCTGGCGCAATAGGCGGCCCGCTGGGGGATGCCGATCAGGCCGGCCACCGAGCCCATGTTGATGATGACACCGTACTGGCGCGCGAGCATGCTGGGGAGCGCGTGCTTGCAGCAGAGGAAGACCCCGCGCACGTTGACGGCGAAGACGTGCTCCCACTCCTCCAGGTCGGTCTCGACGAGGTCCTTCGTCGTGCCGATCCCCGCGTTGTTGACGAGGATATCGATCTGCCCGAAGCGCTCCAGCGTCGCCTGTACGAGCCGCTGGACGCTAGGCTCGTCGGTGACGTCGACCTGGTGCGGCACGATCTGCTCTGGGGAAGCATCGGCGGTTTCCTCTGCCGCCGCGAGGTTCAGGTCAGCGGCGACGACGGCCGCGCCGGCCGCCGCGAAGCGGTGGGCGATGGCCCGCCCGATCCCCGACCCCGCGCCGGTTACGATCGCGGTCCGCCCCGGTAGTGCTGTCATCGCTTTCGACACCCCTTTTACTCAGAGACGTGCTACCGCCTGCGAAGCGAGCTGATGCGGATCGATGAGCGTTTCGAAGCCGATTCCCGGGTGGGAAGGTGCGTGAACCATTCCATTGATGACCAACGGGTCGTTCTCGACTGGCAAACCAGTGATCAGTGCTTCGTAGAACGTCGTATTGGGAATCGCCATGCACAAGTGCACATGCAAAAGGCCTCCGCCGTGGACTTCGGCCCGCATCTGGAAGCTATCGGCCAGATGTGCGATACGCAGGGCACCGGTCACTCCGCCTTTGTAGTGTGTGCTCGTGCGGATCATGTCGGCAGCACCGAAGGCGATAAAATCAGCTGCATTGTAATGACAGCCGTCGGAGGTCTCGGCGGCGAGGATCGGGATGTCGAGCGTCTGACATAGCTGGCGGTACTGCTGGATACTGAATTCACGTAGCGGCTCCTCATACCAGTAAAAACCGGCGTCCTCCAGCGCCCGGCCGAGATAGAGAGCGTCGTACGGGTCAAACCCCGCTGATCCGTCGTACATGAGCACGATGTCCTCGCCGACGAAGCGGCGTAGCTCGCGGCAGAGCTGAGCATCTCGCCGGGCATCGCCCCAAGCGTGGAGCTTGATCGCGCGGTAGCCAAGGTCGAGGCACTGTTCGGCACACCGCAGGTACTCATTCAGGGTCTCAAAGGTGACCGTGCTCGCATAGGCGGCGATCTCTTCACGCGCGCCGCCCAGAAGGACATAGAGCGGCAGGTTCGCCGTTTTGGCAGTAATGTCCCAGAGCGCGACGTCGAGTGCCCCCAATACGTAGATTGGGAACTCTTCGATCCGATCGATTTCCCATACCTCGTGCCAGAGGGCCTCTTTCAGCAGCGGGTTCTTGCCAAGTACCAGCGGCTTCAGCCGTCGCTCGATGAGGTCGAGCGCGATGGCACCGCGCCCGATCGGTGACCAGCCATCGATCCCTGCATCAGTAACCAGGCGAAGCCAGGTCACCTCCTTGGTTGTCCCACTCCCTGGCAACCCTCGGCGCCAACGAAATGGAACCGTGATCGGTTCTCGGAGCGTGTAGGCTTCGACTCGTTCGATCTGCACTGCCTCGATCCTTCCACTACCGGATCGCTCCTCGGGTGAGTCCGCTAATGATCTGTCGCTGGAAGACCAGGAAAAGAGTGATAATGGGGAGGCTCGAGAGGATGCTTGCCGCGGTCATCATTCCGTACTCCGGAACCGCGATGCGCGAGCCCTGGAAGCTGTACAGGTAGAGCGTGCTTGGGTAGAGGCGTACGTTGGAAAAGACCAGATTTGAGTAGATATAGTCGTTCCACGCATTGACGAAGTTTAGGACACCGACGACAACGAGCCCAGGGACGATCAGCGGGAGTACGACCGACCAATATTGCCGCAGTAGTCCGGCACCGTCAATCAGCCCGGCGTCAATGAGATCGTCCGGGATGGCCGCTGTAATGTACTGCCGTAAGAAGAAGATCGCGAAGCCGGGAACCCACCACGGGATCCAGAGTGGAAGGAACGTGTCCAGCCAGCCGAGGCGGGAGACAAGAAGGTAGAAGGCGACCAATGTGACCTGGTACGGGACGAACATCGTTGCCAAGCTGAGGCCAAAGAGGATGCTCCGCCCTGGGAAGTCCCACTTCGCGAACAAAAAGGCGAGGAGCGAGCAGAGCAGCAGCATGGGAATGGTCTGACCGGTCGCCAAGACGAAACTATTGAAGACGGCGCGGAAGATCGAGACGTCCAAGACCCACTCACCGACAAAGATCCGGCGGTAGTTCTCCCAAATCCAGGGAGCGGGCCAGAGATGGAGGACAGGCTGCATAATCGCTGAGCGTGGCATGAACGAGAGGACGAGCATGCTGTAATACGGGAAGACAAAGGGCAGAGCAATCACAACAGCGATGAGGAGGAGACCGGCACTGCTGAGAGATACCGGTGATCGCCGGCCGAAATGCATGGCGCGCCAGCGCGGCGGTGTCATATCGTCCATCCTCGGCTCAGACGCCACACCCTGATCTGCAGCAAGGCGATCAGGAAACCGACAAGGCCAACCAGGCAGCCGACTGCGGCTGCCTCGCCATACCGGCGGTTGGTGAAGGCGTAGACATACTGTACGACCGAGGCGGTCACGGTGCTTCGCTCCGGGCCATACCCATTGGTGGTAGGGAACAGAAAATACGGTAGGAACAAGTTCAACACGAAGAGCAGAGCAATGACTGAGACGACGGCGAGTGTAGGCGAAAGGAGCGGAAGGGTGATGGCCCAGAATCGCTGCCAGGCGTCGGCTCCGTCAATCGTGGCAGCCTCGTACAGCTCGTGCGGGAGCGTCTGCAGGCCGCCGAGCGTG
The DNA here is from genome assembly GCA_938082375.1 of uncultured Thermomicrobiaceae bacterium. Classification (GTDB taxonomy): domain Bacteria; phylum Chloroflexota; class Chloroflexia; order Thermomicrobiales; family Thermomicrobiaceae; genus Thermalbibacter. The sequence continues at coordinate 43,913 of CALKCJ010000016.1, read as the reverse complement.
ATCAAGGTCGTGTATCCGAGAACTTGCCAGCAACCAGTCAATGCGACCACTATCCGGGCACCGGTCGGGGTTTTCAACCAGACCACCGGAGGAAGGCCCACGAGTTGGAGCATCGCGTTCACGTGACCGAAGCGCTCATTGAATGCGATGGAGAAGATGATGGCCGCGACGATAGCCGGGGTAATGTAAGGGAGAAAGACCAGAACACGCAGTATGCCCCGCAACGGAAGGAGAGCGTGGTTCAACAGGAGCGCAAGCGCTAAGGATAGTGCAGTTAAGGTTGGAACCATGACGAGGATGAAGAGGACGGTGTTGGCGAAAGCGGCCTGGATGGTCGCATCCTGGACAATCCGCGTGAAGTTCCCGAGTCCAACCCAACGTGGTGTGCCGACGCCCGCCCACCGGTGAAGACTGAGATAGACGCTCCAGAGGAAGGGCACGAATTGGAAGAGAGTCACAATTGTGACGAATGGGAGCAGAACTGCGAGGAGCACGCCAGGCTGGACGGCGAGCCGGCTGCTGCGAGCCGGCTCGCTGGCTGTGAGCCGCCGGAACCGAAGGGCAGGCCGCGCGGTCATGTGAGCACCTCGCCCCGATGGTCACTGGTAGTCAGGCGCAATGTCCCGCAATTTGTCGCCGATCGCCTTCATGCCGTCTTCAGGGGTTACGCGACCCTGGACTATCGGATCGAGGTCCGTGCCCAAAATGTCGAGCGCCGGCGTGTAAATTGCGGGGCGACAGAAGGTGGTGCTTAGCTCACGGCCCAGTTCCAGCCAGAGTTTTGCCGCCGGCTGATCGCCGAATAACTTGAATTTCAGTTGCTGGAAAGGACCTTCGAGATAGGGGATCCATGACGGGATGATCCCCCAGTCAGCGGCGGCCTGGCAGCCGGGTTCCGAGGCGAAGGCGAACTTCATGAACTGTTTCGCCAGTTCCGGATTCTGCGTCTTCGCAGTCGCTACCAGTGTCGCGCCTCCCCAGACACCTGTACGTGGGCCACCGGGGACCGCACGTGGCAGCGGGGCGACGCGCCACTTGCCGAGCTGCGTCGCATCCAGATTGGACTCCCAGAAGCCGCGTGCCCAGGCAGCGGCGAAGTCGAGAACAAGAAGCTCTGAGTTGAGCGCGTCCCAGTATTCGGGAGTCCAGAAGTCCGCGTTCAAGGTAGCACCCGTCGCGACGATGTCGCGCAGAAGACGTGCAGCGGCAACACCAGCCTCGTCATCGATCGTGACCTCGCTGCCATCGCAGGTCGCGACGCCGCTGCCACCGTACTGCGCGGCGAACCACGACCAGTACGCAGCGGCCACGCCACCACCGCCGGCCGGATAGAGCACTGCCTTCTTACCTGCTGCTGCGATGTCCCGCAGCGCGGTCAAGAACTCCTCATACATCATGTCGTCTTTGATCGTCACACCGAGCGGCTCGACGAGATCGGGGCGGTAGTAGATCCCGGAGACGGAGAGATCGCCAGGGATCCCGTAGTAACGGCCGGTCTTCGGGACATAGGCTTCTGCGAGTTTGGCAGGTATGAACTGATCCTTGATTGGCTCGATCAGGTCCGTCACGTCGAGCAGTAGACCGCGCCCACCGTAGAGCTGAACATCTGAGGCTTCGAGCCAGAAGAGATCCGGCGCTCCCTCACCGCCTGCTGCCATGGCGGTCTGAAATTTGGTATAGTAGTCGTTCGTGAGAACCCAGTTGAGCGTCACGTTGGGATACTCTTGGAGAAAGGCATCGCGAATCCGTTCAAGCGGGTGGTCGGGGTGCCCCCAGAACGTGAGCGTGCCGGTCAAGGGAACCTGTACCGCTGGCGTCCCTTCGGTGGAAACAGTCGGGGTCGCCTGCTGCGGTGGAGTGGCTGTCTCGCGTCGGCAGCTGGCCAGGAGCAACGAGACGAGACTACCGGCGAGGAAGGCACGTCGCGTGATGCGCAGTTTCTCTCGATCTTGACTACTCATCGCTTGCTCCTCCTCTCTCGCTTCTCAAGTTGCTGCGGCCCAACCTAATCTGCGTGAAAGCACATTTGCCGCCTGCCTGGCGGCCGCCACCAGCTCGCCGGTTCGCTCCGGCGTCACCCGGGTCACCGGGACCGAGATGCTGATCGCGGCAACAACCGCCCCAGTAACGTCACGCACCGGCGCGCCGAAGCAGTTGACGTCAGGGAGTGTCTCGCCGCGGTCGACCGCATAACCCCGGGCGCGCGCCTCCGCCACCTCAGCCTTGAGGGCATCGAGCGTCGCGATCGTCCGCTCGGTAAGCCGCTCCAGCTCGACGCCAGCGAAGAGCCGATCCAGCTCGGCATCGCTCAGCCCGGCCAGCAGGCACTTGCCCAGTGCGGTGGCGTGGGCTGGCAATACAGTGCCGACCTCCGACGCGAGCCGGACCCACTGGGTCCCTTCCTGCTTCGCCACGTAGAGGACATGGCGGCCTTGCAGCACGGCCATCTGCACCGTCTCCCCGAGCTCGCGCGCCAGCGGGCTGGCGATCTCATAGAACGAGCGGAGCAAGTCGCTCTGCCGGGCGTAGGCGGCGCTAAGGGTGAGGATCTGCGGGCCGAGCGTATAGCGCTTGGAGGCCGTGTCCCGCACCACGAAACCGGCGTCCTCCAGCGTCGACAGCACGACATGGAGGCTGCTTTTCGCTTGCCCGAGCGCCCGGCTGAGCTCGCTCAGCGTCAGGCCGGAGCGGCTGCGGGCCAGGAGGTCGAGTACCGCGAGTGCCCGCTCGACAGCCGGAGATGTCGGTTTGGTTCCGGACCGTGTGTTCAGCATTTTGAACAGTCTTCCATTTCCTGAATCATTTCCATCGTAGCGAGGCCGGTCGCCCCTGTCAAGCCCCTCGATGACAATCAGCTCATCGCCGGGGTCGACGGAGTCGTCTGCTGAGGCACCGAAGCGGGCCGACCCCTAGTCGGGGCGACCGGCAAGTCGGCACTCCCCTGGTTCAAGAGGCGAGACCGGAGCGAGCCCCGCTGACCAGACCGATGCCCGGTGCGTAGCCGGCCCGACGCCTTGACCTGGTGATCGCAAGAGTGCGCTAGCCTGTGGCGGGACGCCGGAAGTTGGCCGTATACGCCAGCCAGGAGCGGCAGCGCCCGGCCGGCTCCAGCCCGGCTGCCAGGCAGCGGCGGAGCACGTCGCCGTACCGCTGGTAGTGCGGATCGCCGACGATCTCAGTAAACGAGAGGATTCCGCCCGGTTTCAGGGCGTCGCGAAGCCGCGCGATGGCGAGATCGCGGTCGCGAATCTCTCCCAGCACCGTGACCAGGAAGGCGACGTCATAAGCCTGCGGCTCGAGTGGCGCACTGGTAACATCGCCCTCGCGAACCTCGGCGTTCGTAATCCCGGCAGCGGCCAACCGCTCTCGCGCACGGCGCGCCATCTCGGGCTGCAACTCGAGCGCGACCAGTCGGCCGGTTTCGCCGAGACGCCGGGCCGCGGGCACGCTCATGTACCCTGTGCCCGGCCCGACTTCGAGCACGCGCTGGCCTGGTTGCAACCCGATGCAGTCCAGCACGCGGGAGGTGGGCAGGACAAACTCTCGGAACCGCAGGTCGAGTACCCAGCCGAGGGTCGCTGGGCAGGGCAGTGACCAGCGCCGGCTCGCATACCGCCAGGCCAACGCGCCAGCGACCAGCCCGAAGGCTGCGGCGACCACCATGCGTGCCGCCCGCGCTAGACGGTTTTTCACAGTGGCGCTCCCCCCTTTGTCTCAGTCTGAAAACGTCTCTTGCGCCTCGGGGATCGCCAGCGGGTTGTCTGTGTATCTGGCCTGCTTCGTCTTAGCAGGCCAATCCTGGATCTCGCTCGTTGGCGGATCGCTGCGAGGGGTCTCCGCAACGACGACGGGATGGTACTGTCCCGGTTCGCAATGCCGTAACCGCGGCCGGCGCTCCGTCAGTGCTGTTCCGGCTTGCGGTCTGCTCTGCTCGATGCCAGTGTGTCGAGGAAGCGGAACAGCTCGTCGAGGTCGCTGGTGGCCCAGGCGCCTGCCTGGCGCAGTGCCGTCAGCTTGGCGCTCGGCCGGCCGGAGCCGCCACGGATGATGGCCGCCGCATGGCCGAAGGCAGTGCCCTCCGGCAGCGACTCGGTGAAGCGTCCTGCCACCAGCGCGAAGAGCGGTTTACTGAAGCGGCCGTCGGCCAGCGCCTCGGCCACATCCTCCTCGAAGCGTGTCCCCGGCTCACCGAAGAGCACCACGGCATCCGTCTCCGGGTCAGCCTCGAACAGCGGCAGGAGGTCGGCCGGCGGCGTGCCGATTAGGGCGTCGCCCCCGACGCTCACCGCTGTGCTCACGCCGAATCCGCGCTGGCGCAGCATCAACCCCAGCTCGGCCGTCATGCCGCCGCTCCGCGAGATGATGCCGACCCGGCCAGGGGTGAAGGCCCGCTCCGGCCGATCGCCGCCGATCGCTCCCAGCTTGACGCGCTGGCTCGGGTTGATCAGCCCGACCGAGTTGGGGCCGATCACCCGCACCCGGGCTGCGTGAGCCGCGTACAGCAGGCAGAGCGCGTCGTGCTTCGGTACGCGCTCGGTCGCGATCAGGAGTAGCCGGAGGCCGGCTTCGATTGCCTCTAGTGCAGCGTCGAGCGTGGCGGCTGGCGGCACCGAGACGAGCGCGGCCGTCGGTTGGTGAGCGGCGACCGCCTCAGCCACGGTGTCGTAGACCGGCACCCCCGCGACCTCCTCGCCGCCGCGCCCGGGCGTCACCCCGCAGACGACCTTGGTGCCGTAGGCCAGCATGTGCGCGGTGACCATGCGCGCCTCGCGCCCGGTAATACCCTGCACGAGGACACGCGTGTTACGGTCGAGCAGGATCGCCATCGCTCTCTCCGTACCGCTCGCGCATCGCCTGCACCATGATGCGGGCCGCCTGGCTCAGCGTCGCCTCCTCCCCGAGCCAGCGCACGCCCGCCGCCTCGAAGATCGCCCGGCCCTCGGCCTCATTAACACCGGTCTCGCGCGCCACCACCGGAAAATCTGGGGGCAGGCGGTCGGCCTCGCGCAGGGCCTGCACCACGCCGCGCGCCAGCACGTCGACCTGGGTGTTGTTAGTCAGGTTGTGGGCGACGAACAGCCCCCGCACTCCAGGTTTGGCCAAGACCACGCGCGCCAGCGCGGCGACTTTGGTCTCGGTCGGGTTGCCGCCGATCTCGGCGTAGTTGGCCGGTCGCCCCCCGGCACGAAGCAAGGCGTCAAAGAGCAGCAGGCTGGCGCCACCGCCGCCACAGAGGAAGCCGATGTCGCCGCCCTCCAGCTCCAGGTAGCGCGCCGAGCCCCGGTACGGCTCGGCCGCGTTGATCGCGTCGACCTCCCGTTCCAGCGGGGTCGGTGGACGCCAGGCCGGGCTGTTCAGCGCGAGTGCGGCGAGCGCTGGGTGGCGGTAGAGCGCCGCGTCATCAAGCACGACGGCGGCGTCCAGGGCAACGAGTTCACCGGTAGCCGTCTCGGCCAGCGGGTTGACCTCGAGCAGCTCGGCCTCCAGCTCGGTGAAGGCCTGGAAGAGCGCGACGGTGAGCTGGCCCAGGCGGGGAAGCGCCGGGCCGCGCACGCCCGTCGACCGCCAGAGCTGCCGGGCCTGATAGGGCATCACCACCTCGCCCGGTGCCAGCTCCAGCGAGGCGATCCCCCCTTCACGTCGCGCCAGCTCCTCGACCTCGATCCCCCCTTCCCGGCTGGCCAACACCCGCATCGTCCGGTCATCGGCGTCGAGCACGATGGCCAGATAGTGCTCCTGTGCGACCGGCACGGCCTCTTCGACCAGCACGCGTTCGACCGGGAAGCCTCCGACCTGGCGCCCGAGCAGCACCGCGGTAGCTTCGGCAGCGGCCTCCGGGTCGCTCGCCCGCCGGACGGCGCCGGCCTTGCCCCGCTTGCCCACCGGGACGAGCGCCTTGACGACGACTGCCCCACCGCGCGCGACCGTGGCTCGGCGCGCCTCTTCAGGCGAGGACACGGCCTCGCCTCGCGGTACCGGGATCCCCCGGGCCGCCAGGATCGCCTTGGCGTCGTGCTCCAGCAGCCGTGCCACCGCCGCTCAGACCTCCTCAGTGGCTACCTTGGCCCAAGTGCAGCTGGCGGTCAAGCCTCTGCACCTCACCGCTGAGATCCTTCGACGCGGTTCCGTGCTGATCTCCCCTCGGTGCAGACGTCGCGCCGGTTCCCGAAGAAGACGTTGCCTGTGACCGTCGAGTCGGTGGTGTGGAGTAGGTAGACCCCCCACCGGGCGTTGTTGCGGATGGTGTTACCGGTTACCAGGTGGCGCTCGGAGGTCACGCGCTCGGGGAAATCGCGGTTGGTCGGGTCGAGCGTGAAGGCAATACCGTGCCGGCCATTGCGGGTGATCAAGTTACCGCGGATGATGCCGCCCTGGCCGTGCTCCCAGTTGATTCCGTCGGTGCGGTTGTAGGCGATCACGTTGCCCTCTAGGGTCGTCTGGCGGGAGAAGCCGAGCCAGAAGCCGTAGGTACTGTGGGTGGCGATGTTGTTGCGGAAGGCGTTCCCGGTCGAGAACGTGGCCTCAAAGGCGTTATTCGGGGAGTAGGAGCCGTCGTTGCCCTCGACCAGGTTCTCGTCGCTGGGTGGGCTGAACTGGTTGCCGAGGAAGAAGCCGTCGCCGGAGTAGCGGAGATCGTTGCCGATGATGAGGTTGCGGTGAGCGCCGCTGGTGAGGAGGATGCCGGCCGCATCGCCGCCGCTGCCGCCGCAGCGGTTCACATGGTGGGCCTGGTTGCGCTCGAGCCGGTTCTCGCTCGATGCGAAGAGCCGGATGCCCCAGGCGGTGTTGTGCGAAACATCGTTGTCCTGAATCAGGTTGTGGTGGCTGGCATAGAGGTTGATCCCCACATCCTGCCGGCTGGCGACGATACGGCGCACCACGCTGCTTGAGACCCGGTGAAACAGGATGCCGCCGCCACAGGTAGCCTCGAGTGGCTGGTTGATGTCGAGGAACGTCCCGTCGCTACCGGCGTTGTCCGAGAGGTCGCTGTCCTCGATCTCCAGCTCGGTGCAGTCCTCGGCGAAGATGGCGTAGAAGAAGTTGCGGAGGACGAAGTTACGGATGGTGACACGGCTGCGGCCGCGCAGCACGATGCCGAAGCCGGTCTTGCCCTTGCCGTCGAGAATCAGCCCGTTCCCATCGAGCACGACGCGGTCCGCGGCGACGACAATGACTCCACTCCCGTCCGCGTCGGCGAGCTCATAGCGGCCTGGGCGGAACAACGTGCTGGTGGCTACGACCATTCGCCCGGTGAGTTCGACTAGAGCGGAGTGCGACTGCACAGTAGCACAGCTCCTTCCGGCGCATTATCCGGCTGGATGGTAACAGAGCGGTTACACGCACCGCCTACGCTTTCCTCCAGGAATCGGGCCGCGGTGGGGCGAGTGGATAGGCTCCCCGGGCAGGAGAAGAAAGGAGAGGGATCATGAGCCGGTTCCTTTCATGGTTCGCGCGCCTAGGCCTCTGGCGCTGGGCGGTGGTCGGCGGAGCCGTGTTCGGCTTCGGAGCGATGCTCCTGCTCGCCCATGAGGGGGTGGCAGCGGTCGGTTTGCACGAACACGTGGCCGCACGTGCACAGGAGAGCGAGGGGTCGAGGCCAGAGAGCATGAACCGAGGCAAGCTCCCACCCGAGGTTCGTTACGTCTGGACGGCCACCTCGCCGGCGACACATGCCGGTGACGAGTACCGGCTCGTCGTCACCAACGGCGAGACCCCGCAGACAGTCTACGTGCGCGTCATGATCATGGATCACTGGAACCACCGCAACATCGTGGTGCTGCGCCAGCGGCTGGAGCTTGCCGCTGGCGAGCAGCGCGTGCTCACGACGGTGAACGGCTACGGTACCGCCAACCACTTCCAGACCGCCATCGGTAGCGAGACGACCGATCTCTCCTTCGAGGTGAGCCTAACTGCCTCCGATGGCAGGCAGACAGCGTGGTTCAACGAGCGGGCATTCATCCGCCGCGAGCGCAACTGAGGCATGAAAGCGTCCTCACCCTCGGCCTGGGCGACCGACCGGTCGCCCAGGCCATAGAGGAACGCGGCTCTTCCGCGTGGAGGTGCGCTGCTCGTGGCCCACCGTCCGGCTTGTCACCAGGATCGGACGTGCTGCCGCTCGACGCTCCTCGTGCCCAGCTTGGTCCGCCAGGCCCGGACGCAGGTCTTGGCCACCGTGGGGCTCCGGACTGGAGCGCCGCCTGGGTGAATGCGACGCTGGCCGCCCGGCGCGTCAAGGGCAATCCCCGACCGTCCCGCCCCATTCGACCATCTCTGGAAACGCCGGACTTGAGGCACGGGGCCTCACTCGAAAGTGTGACCCCGTGCTCGCGGTGCGAAGACGGGAGCTCGCTACTTGAGCCCGTCCCGGTAGCGCTGCGCCACTGCGTCCCAGTTGACTACATTCCACCAGTTGGCGATGTACTCGGGTCGCCGGTTCTGGTACTTAAGGTAGTAAGCGTGTTCCCAGACGTCCAGCCCCATCACCGGATAGAGCCCATCCATGTACGGGCTGTCCTGGTTCGGCCGGGTGACGATCTCGAGGCGCCCGCCGTTCAGCACCAGCCAGGCCCAACCGCTGCCGAAGACCCCGGCAGCCGCTGCCGAGAACTGCTCCTTGAAGGTGGCGAAGCTGCCGAAGGTCTGGTTGATCACCTGGGCCAGCTCGTCGCTGGGCTCACCTCCGGCGTTTGGCCCCATGATCGTCCAGAAGATGCTGTGGTTCGCGTGTCCACCGCCGTTGTTGCGCACAGCCGTCCGGATGTCTTCCGGCACCTGGCTGATGTTGCGCAGTAGATCCTCGATGCTCAGGCCCTGGAACTCGGGGTGCTTCTCGAGCGCGGCATTGACGTTGCGCACGTAGGCGCCGTGGTGGCCAGTGTGGTGGATTTCCATTGTCCTGGCATCGATGTACGGCTCGAGCGCGTCGTACGGATACGGCAGCGGCGGAAGTTCGTACGCCATGGAACCCTCCCTTGACTACTGATACCGCTCCCGGCACAACCGCTCAGGAGCCAAGACGGATGAGTTGCGCCAGGATTCGCCGACTGCTCGCATTATGGCACAGGCCCGCGGCTAGCGGCCAGGCGGGCGCGCTGCAGGCGCGCCCCTGGATCATACGCCTTGTCCGGACTGCACGAGCAGCCCGTACACGGGCTACTTGCCTCTGGCGACGAGCGGTGTGGCATGCAAGGATGAGATACTAGCCGGCCGCATGGCCGAACGAGCGAGAGGACCCGATGAGGGAAGCGCGAGGGAGCAGGTGGGCGGAGTGGCCCTCCATGACGAGGTCAGCCGGGATAATTCATTGAGTAGACCACTCGCCGTGATCCCTGCCGTGGCGATCGCCCGGCCGGTGCTGGATCTTCTCGGAGGGCCGCGTCGCGCCGCGCGGGTGCACAGCGCGTTTTCGCGGGCGGTCACCCTCGAGCTCGGGCAGCGGCTTGTGGCGCTGACCTGCCCGGCGGCACCAATAGTTCCCAACGGGATCTCACTCGCCTGTCCCGAGGGCCGGCCGACACTGCTCGGGTTGCGCCGTGGTCAGCAGGCCAGGATCGGTGGCGGCGAGATCGTCTTCCCGCAGTCCGGCGTGCGCATCGCTGCCGCCGAGGCGGAGGAGTGGGAGCCATCGCTGTCGTTCCACGTCGGCAAGGTCGAAGCAGCGACGCTTGCGGCGGGTGTGCGACACCTGGCAGCGATCCTCATCGGCAGGGAGGGCGAGCATCATGTGCCGGACTGGCTCCGGCTCCTCTGCGTCCCGGAGCCACCGGCCGTTAATGGCGCGTCGCGCGTCGGTCTCGATCTCGCCCTCTGCGCCGGGCGGCTCGCCGCGGCTATCGACGAGCTGGCGGCCAGCCTGGCGCGCGGCGATCAGGCGGCCAGCCTCGTGAGCACGCGTCGCTTGGCTGGGCTGGGTCCCGGGCTGACTCCTGCTGGAGACGACATCCTCGTGGGCGTCTGCGCCGCGCTGGGCCTGGTCGCTTGCACTGCTCCCCTTAGGCCTCAATCGGCACGCGCTCTGAGCCGGCTGCGGCGGCTCATCGCAGAGACTGCCGCAAGCCAGACGACCGCGCTCAGCGCGACCTGGCTATGGCACGCTGGAGAGGGCGAGTTCGCGCGGCCCGTCTTGGCCTTGGCGCAGGCTCTGGCCGCCGACAGACAGCGAGCTATCAAGGAGGCCACAGCGGCCCTCGCGGAGCTAGGAGCAAGCTCCGGTCGCTGTACCCTCATTGGCCTGCTCGCCGCAGGCCGGGCGCTCGCCGCCGGGTATACTCCGGTGTCGTGAGCGTCGTCCGCGTCGTGACGAGTCGCGACCGTCTTGGGCTCCCTGCGATCGGAACCGGGCCTGCGGCTGGCAGGCTGGGGACCGTGAACTCAGGCGGCGGGAGATGACGGGGAAAGCGAGGGAGCAGTGATGCGTCCTGAGGAGAGCCGGCGGGCCCGGCCTACGCGCCGTCGGCGCGAGGGGCGACTCAAGGCCGCCCAACGATAGCGCCGGCAGCAGCACCTCGTACGCCTGATCGTCGTGGTGGCGGCTGTGCTGGTGCTGGTGGGTGGCGGGTACGTTGCCTACGCCATCGCGCAGGGTCAGCGCGAGCGCCGACCTCCTCCGGGCGTCGTGAGGTGCGCAAACCTCTCTCGCACGCATACGCAGGAGCAGGTCACCTGCGAGCAGGTGCCGCCAGTCGGCGGGCCACACGCGCCGATCTGGCAGAACTGCGGCTTCTACGACCAGCCCAGTCGCCAATGAGACGACCGTGCACTCTCTCGAGCACGGCGCGGTCTGGATCACCTATCGGTCTGACCTGCCGAGCGAGCAGATCGTTCGACTACGTCAGCTCGCTGAGAGCCAATCCTTTCTCCTGGTGAGTCCCTATCTGGGCCTGCCCGCACCTGTCGTTGCCTCCGCCTGGGGCACGCAGCTCCGGCTCGATTCCGCGGACGACCCGCGCCTCGAGCAGTTCGTGCGGGCCTACCGCCTCGGTCCACAGCCGCCGGAGCGCGGAGCACGGCGCGACGGCGGCACCTCGGCGACTGTGAGCGAGCCGTGAGGAAGCTGATCCGTTCCGCTCGATATGGACGGCAAGCGGATGATCCACGAAGCGGCAGCGAGCCGCGTCAGCTTGCGGACACGCCGTGCTCGGCCAGGTGCAGGACAGCATCGAGCAGGATCTGCGTGCCGAGCACGATATCGTCTGGAGGAGTCCACTCCTGGCGACTGTGGCTGACCCCCTTGTGGCTCGGCACGAGCAGCATACCAGCCGGGCAGATCCGGGCCATCTGCATCGCGTCGTGCCCGGCGCCGGAGACCATCCGCCGGGCCGGAGCACCCCGCTCCTGCGCGCAGCGTTCGAGCAGCGCCGCTAGTGCCGGGTGCAGCACCACCGGCTCCTCGTCGGTTAGCGTCTGGAGCGCGTATCCGAGGCCGCGTTGCCGGACGATCCCGTCGATCGCGTCTCTGAGTGCCGTCACGACAGTCGCCTTGGTCGTTCCGTCACGGCTACGGACATCGATCGCTAGCTCGGCCCGCCCCGGCACCACATTGATCGCTCCCGGCTCGACCCGGATCGTCCCTACGGTGCCGACCACCCCGGGAGTCTCCCGCGCGAGCCGCTCGACCGCGAGGATGACCTCAGCGGCGCCGGCCAGCGCGTCCCGACGGAGGGGCATCGGCGTCGCTCCTGAGTGGTCGGCCCGGCCCACTAGCTCGAGCCTGAAGCGAGTGGGAGCAGCGATCGCCTCGACGATCCCTAGCCGCGCACCCGTCTCCTCCAGCACCCGTCCCTGCTCGATGTGCAGCTCGAGATAAGCGCTGTAGTCTCCGGGCCGCCGCCGAGCCAGCGTCAGCCGATCGGGCTCGAGCCCGACCAGCTCCAGCACCCGGCGTACAGTCAACCCACGGGCATCGCGGAGCTCGAGGATCTCTTCCGGCTCCACTGCCCCGGCGACGAGCGCACTGCCGAGGGTACCCCGCCCGAAGCGGCTCGACTCCTCACAGGCGAATGAGACTACCTCGACCGGGCGACGAGGCACGAGACCGTGCTGGCGGATCACTGCCACCACCTCGAGGGCAGCGACCACCCCGGCCGCGCCGTCGAAGCGCCCCCCACCTGGCACGGCGTCCAGGTGGGAGCCGACCAGTACTGGTGGCAGATCCGGCTCCCGGGCGTCCGGCAGGCGGCCGAAGACATTGCCGAACGCGTCCACCCGCGGCTCCAGCCCCAGGCTGCGCATGCGGTGGAGCAGAACCTGGCGCGCCTGCCGGTCAGCACGGCTGAAGGCAAGCCGGTTGATCCCCCCGTCCGGGCTGTAGCCGATGCGGGCGAACGTCCGCAACTCGGAGAGGATCCGCTGGCGATCGACGCTCGGTGCAAGCTCGCGTACGGCGCTCATGGACTAACTGTAGCCGATCGGCACGGCGTTGGACAGCCGCGCGACGGTTTTCAGGGCACGCGTTCGGACGCGTCGGCGGCTCGGAAGAGGATGACAGCGTCGCGGCCGTCCAGCTCGCTGAGGAGCACCTGGACTTGATCGCCCGGTTCGACGGCGAGCGTCTGGCCTACGATATCGGCACAGATCGGAAGCTCCCGGCCACCACGGTCGATCAGGACGGCCAGGGCGATCCGGGCCGGCCGGCCGAGGTCGAGTAGCTCGTCGAGCGCGGCCCGCACCGTGCGGCCGGTGAAGAGCACGTCATCGACCAGCACGACCGTGCGCCCGTCGAGCGGGAAGGCGATCTCGGTCTGCCCGACGATCGGCTGCTCGCTGAGGCTGTCGAAATCGTCGCGGTACAGCGTGATGTCGAGCGAGCCGACCGGCACCTCGCGGCCGAGCCGCTCGGCGAGACGCTGGCTCAGACGTCGCGCCAGCAGGTCCCCGCGCCGCTTGACCCCGACGAGCACCAGCCCTGGAGCGTCGCCAAAGCGCCCGGCGATCTCGTCAGCCAGCCACTGGATGATCCTGGCCAGCTCCTCTTCTGCGAGGACGTGCTGGCCGGTCATCGCCCCGGCGGGGCTGCTCCACGCTTGTCCCTCGAGCGCCATGCTTATGCCTCCGGGCGGGCAAGCGATCAGGTAATCGGCGCGCCGCCACCGCTTCGCCGTGTCGACGCCCCGATCTTACGCGGCCGGCCGCTAGCTCGTCCAGCGACCTCGCACGGTTCGCTGGCGCAGCGGCCGCCTGTTCTGTCACCGGTGCTCGGCCTTGTCCTGGTGATCTTCACAGCCGATCGAGGCATTACCCGTCGGTGGGCTGGCCGCGGCTCAGGCGAAGCCTCATCCCCGGCGGGCACGCGAGCAGGACGAGACCGGCGAACAGGAGCCCCGCCCCGGCCAGCCCGAGCGCCGTCACTCGCTCGCCGAGCAGGAGCAGGCCCAGGCTGGCAGCCGTCAGCGGCTCGGCAAGCGACAGCGTCGCCGCGGTCGTTACCGGCGTTTCCTGCAGCCCGCGGCCGAACAGCACATAGGCCAGCGCAGTCGCCACCAGCCCCAGGTGGAATGCCACGGCTAGCCCGCGCGGTTGTGCCAGCCAGGATAGGTTCGACATCGCCACGACCGGCAGGAGGAGGAGCGCGCCGCCGCCGAACGCCAGTCCCATGACCGCGGCTGCCGGCCGCCCAGCATCCATCAGCGCCTTGCTGGCGACGGCGAAGGCCGCGTAGGCAGCACCGGCACCCAAGTTGAGCAGCACCCCCAGCGGGTCAACTCCGACCTCTTGGCCAGGCAGGACGAGCAGGGCCGCTCCGGCCACCGCGAGCGCCGTCGCCATGCCCCAGCCCGGCTCGGGCCGCTCGCGGCGAAGCAGCCGGCCGAGCAGCCCGGTGAAGGCTGGCGCGCTACCGATCGTCACGATCGTGCCCAGGGCCACGCCGGTGCGCGCGACGCCGGAGAAGAAGCAGACCTGATAGGCAGCCACGCCGGCCGCGGCCAGGACGGTCGCGAAGCGAACCCAGCGCCCTGGCCGACCTAGCCCACCCTGGACGAGCGCGAGCGCCAGGAGCGCAGCGCCGCCGATCAGGATGCGCACCCCGCCGACCGACGCCGGCTCAGCGCCGTCAGGCGCCAGAGCCTGAGCGGTACCGGTCGTGCCCCAGAGCACGGCGGCCGCCAGGACGAACAGCCGCGGCAGTAGCCGTTGCTCTCGAGCCTGCCCGACCTGCTGCTTCTGAACCACCTCGACCTCGCCTACCCTCGAAGCGTACCCAGCTCGCGCCCGTCGAGCCGCCCTCTCTCGCTGCCTCTGCGTGAGGGGCTCAGGACTTCGAGTCCGGGCCAGCCTCCAGGACGCGGTGTTCCCCAGGTGCAGGAGAGCGGGCTAAGGTTGGCGTAAGGGTACCCCCTTGGCTGGCTGCCGACTGCGGCAGACAATGGGGCCGATGGACAGGGGAGAAGGGAGGTCGAGCGTGAACGTCTATGTCTCGGTCGATATGGAGGGGATCAGCGGCATCGTCCACGGTGAGATGATGATGCCGGGCGAGCGGGACTACGACCGCGGGCGACGGCTGATGACCGCTGACGCCAACGCGGCGGTCGAGGGACTGGTGCAGGCCGGCGCCAGCTTCGTCCTGGTCAACGACTCGCACGGCCCGATGCGCAACCTGCTGATCGAAGAGCTCCACTCCGCCGCCCACCTGATCTCCGGCAGCGGCGACGCCAAGGACTACTGCCAGCTCGAAGGCGCCGACAGCCGGAAGTTCGATGCCGCGGTCTTCATCGGCTACCACGCCATGGCGCGCACGCCGGGCGCGATCCACCCGCACACCATCGCTGGCGCGGCTATCGCCGAGTTGCGGCTTAACGGCCGTCCTCACGGCGAGACCGGCCTCAACGCTGCCGTCCTCGGGTCGCTCGGCATCCCGGTGGTGCTGGTCACCGGCGACAGCACGACCTGCGCCGAGGCTCGCGCCTTCCTGGGTAACCAGATCGAGACCGTCGCGGTCAAGGAAGCCTGCGGCCGCAACGCTGCTCTCTGCCGCCCGCCTGCGGCCACCCGGGCGGAGATCACCGAAGCCGCGGCCAGGGCGCTGCGCAAGTTCGCGGAGATCCAGCCCTACCGGCCGCAGCGGCCCTGGCGGCTGGAGGTCGACTTCCTGACCATGCAGCAGTGCGATCGCGCCTCTCGGGTAGCAGGAGTCGAGCGCACCGGCCCGGTGACGATCGCGATCCCCGGCGACGACCCCTGGCAGCAGTACCGGGTGCTCTGGGCGGCCATCCGCGCCGCGCTCTACGAGCCGGCGAGCTGGCTGGGCTAACGCTCGAGATCCGGCGCAGGAGCGAGAGGGAAAGAATGCCATGAAGCAGTACCGGATCGCGGTGATTCCCGGCGACGGGGTGGGCAAGGAGGTCATCCCGGCGGGCCAGCGCGTGCTCGAGGCCGCCGTCGCCGGGAGGGCCGAGCTGGCCTGGGCGGTTTTTCCCTGGGGCTCCGACTACCTTCGGCAGACCGGGGCCATGATGCCACCCGACGGTCTGGAGACCCTTCGAGCTTTCGACGCCATCTATCTCGGTGCCGTCGGCGATCCGCCGCGCGTGCCCGATCATGTCACGCTCTGGGGGCTGCTCCTGCCCATCCGCAAGGCCTTCGACCTCTACGTCAACGTCCGGCCGATCAAGCTGCTGCCCGGCATCGCTGGCCCGCTGCGCGACAAGGGGCCGGAGCAGATCGACATAGTGTTCGTACGCGAGAACACCGAGGGGGAGTACGCTGGCGCTGGCGGGCGCGTCCATGTCGGCACGCCGCACGAGGTGGCAATCGAGACCGCGGTCTTCTCCCGCTTCAACGTCGAGCGAGTGGTGCGCTACGCCTTCGAGCTGGCCCGCACCCGGCGCAAGCACCTGACCAGCATCACGAAGTCGAATGCCCAGCGGCACTCGATGGTCTTCTGGGACACCGTGGTGGTCGAGGTGGCCCAGGACTACCCCGACGTGGAGGTGACCTCACTGCTGGTCGATGCCGCGGCCGCGCTGCTGGTGCGGGCGCCCGAGCGGTTCGACGTCGCCGTGGGCAGCAACCTGTTCGCCGACATCCTCACCGACCTCGGCGGAGCACTGATGGGCAGCCTGGGCCTGCCACCCAGCGCCAACCTGGCCTATGACCCGCAGTTCCCCTCGCTGTTCGAGCCGGTACACGGCTCGGCTCCGGACATCGCCGGGCGCGGGGTCGCCAACCCGATCGCCACCATCTGGGCCGGCGCGATGATGCTCGACCACCTGGGGGAGACCGAGGCCGCCAACCGGGTCATGCACGCCATCGAGGCCCTCACCGCCGAGGGCAAGGTGCTGACTCCAGATCTCGGAGGCACTGCGACCACCGAGCAGGTCGCTGAGCGCATCATCGAGCTGCTCTGATACGTCTGCCCCGGCGACTCTGAGGCTACGGTATTAGGAAGCACGGCCACGCATGCGAGAATGTCGAGACATTACACCCCGCAGAGGTGATCGTCGCGGGCGCCACGTATGAGCGGCTCTCTGGCCAGGCGGATGACGTCTTCCTGCTCGATTCGCTGCGTGTGGTCGCTCACGACCGACGGCCGAGCACATTGAGAGAGTGCCCAGCGATCGAAGATGTGTACCGCGAGCCAGTGTACTGGCACCTGGCGGAGCAGCAGCTCATCTCCACGACGCCATGACCCGTCTCGCTCCAGAACACTGCGCCGAGCCAGACCAAGAGCAGCCCAAGAACGGCCCAGACGACGCGCTCGTCAGATACACGGCAGCTCCGGCATGGTCTGAACGGGAACGGGTATCCTTCGCGCGGTCTGACCCTCTGCGGAGGAGGGCCGGACGACAGCCACAACGGCAGCGGCCGCATAGGACCTGGCCACGAGATTGTCGAGATGCCGTCGGCCGCAGCGTTCGGACATGGGTGAGGGCCAAGCACGGTGAGCGATTGGGTATTGGAGATTCTGATCGCGCTGGGTTATGTGGGGCTCGCGCTCCTCCTCATCGCCGAGAATATCTTTCCGCCTATCCCGTCCGAGGCGGTGCTCCCGCTGGCCGGCTTTCTGGCGAGCCGGGGCTACATGAGCCTCTGGGGAGCGATTACCGCAGCCACGATCGGCTCCTGTGCTGGAGCCTTGATCCTCTACTCGCTCGGCCGATGGGGCGGTCGCATGCTGGTGCTCGGCTACGGTCACATCCTGCGCATCGACGCGTCATTGCTGGCCCGCGCGGAGCGGTGGTTCGTCCCCTGGGGCGATTGGGTCGTGCTGGGCGCACGGGTGGTCCCGCTTGCCCGCAGCGTCGTGTCCGTCCCAGCCGGCACGATGCGCATGTCACCCGTCCGCTTCACCGTCCTTACTGCGGCCGGCAGCGCCGTATGGAACACCATGCTGATCGGAGCAGGGTGGCTGCTCGGAGAGAACTGGGAACGGGTCAGCCACTGGATCGAGACATACTCCAACCTGGTCGTCGGCCTCGCCCTTGCGGCGTTGGGTATGGGACTCTACCTGCTCGTGCGACGCCGCAGGGCGAGCCAGTGCGAGCTGTGAGGCACGCCCTCAGTGGCCGACGTGTGCCGGGCGGTCGGCCAGCTCCGGCTGCTGGATCTCCATGAAGCCCGCGCCGTCGAACGTCTCGACGAGCGACGCCTCGTCGAACCAGCTCTTCGGCGCCGGGTGCCCCCAGTAGGTCTGGCGCTTGGGATCGTTGAGCGCCCAGCGGATCGGCTCGAAGTCGGGATCGGGG
This sequence comes from uncultured Thermomicrobiaceae bacterium, assembly GCA_938082375.1. Taxonomy (GTDB): domain Bacteria; phylum Chloroflexota; class Chloroflexia; order Thermomicrobiales; family Thermomicrobiaceae; genus Thermalbibacter. The sequence goes on along the minus strand of CALKCJ010000016.1, from coordinate 26,232 downwards.
ATCAGGTAGTCGCTGGTGTAGAGCTCGATCCGATTGCTGTCGGGGTCGCGCAGGTACAGGAACATGGCGTTGGAGATACCGTGGCGGCCCGGCCCGCGCTCGATCGCGCTCTCGAAGCCGGCCGCGGCCAGGATATCGGCCGCGCGCAGGACGCTCGCTGGCTCCGGCAGCCAGAAGCCGATGTGGTGTAGCCGTGGCCCGGGGCCGGTCATCAGCGCCACATCGTGGACGTTCTGCTTCCGGTGCAGCCAGGTGGCCCACAGCCGCGGCGGCTCCTCCTCCGTCTCGGTGTACTCCGAGACCATGAAGCCGAGCGCGCCCGCATACCAGTCCTGGCCGGCCTGGACATCCGCCGTGTGCAGGTTGACGTGGTCGATCCGCATCACCTGGGCGCCGCGGTGGAGGTGGAAGCGCTGGAGCCACCGCTCGACCCGCTCCACCTGGTGGTAGAACTCGACCGGAAAACCGAGCGGATCCTGGATACGGAGCGCCCGCCCCTGACCCCGCTCCTCACCCGGCTGCACCCAACGGGCCGGCAGGCCACGCTCGCGCGCCAGCCGCTCGATCTCCACGAGGTCGTCGTCCTCGGCGACGCGGTAGGCGAGGTGCCCCAGGCCCGGTGAGGGAGCCTGGCGCAGGATGAGGCTGTGGTGCTCCCACTCCTCCAGCCCGCGCAGGTAGAGGCGGCTCCCATCGCGCTCGGTCTCGACGAAGCCGAGCAGATCGACGTAGAAGGCGCGCGCCCGCTCCAGGTCGGTCACGCGCAGTTCGACGTGGCCGGTCTTCAGCACGGTGAAGGGAAGCTGCTGTCGCGGCACGGCTGGTCTCCCCCTCTCTCGACCGCCGCCGGGCGACTTGGCCAGCCGTGACCCTCGGTGGCCAGTGCTGCGAGCGGCTGGGAACAATCCTCGACAGGGTCAACTCCAGTCGAAGGGCGGCTCGGGTTCGCCGGCCTCGTCGTAGTAGAGCGCGGCGCCGACGCTGGTGAGCAGATCGGGCGCTTCCCGCGGTGGCGCCTCCTCGAGCGCGGCCAGCCGGCGGTAGCGCCCGCGGTAGTAGAGCAGCGGCTCGGCCTCGCTCGTGCCCTCCGCCAGCGCCATGACCCGTCCGATCACCACCCAGTGGTCGCCGGCATCGACCACCTGTTCGATCCGGCAGCCGACGGCGGCCAGGCATCCGCGCAGTCGGGGGCCGCCCTGCCACGGCTCGAAGTGGATCTCCGGTGGCGCACCGTCGTAGGCTTGCCCAGCGAAGTGGCGAGCCACCAGCTCCTGCTCGCGTGTCAGAAAGTTGAGCGTGAAGCTGCCGGCCTCTTGCAGCAGCGGTACCAGGCGAGCCTGCTTGCCCACGCAGATGAGCACCAGTAGCGGATCGAGCGAGACCGAGGTGATGGCGTTCGCCGTCATCCCGTGCGTCCGCGCGCCGGCCTGGGCCGTGACCAGCCCGACGCCGGTCGCGAAGAGACCCATGACCCGCCGGAAACTCGCCGCGTCCAGGCTCAGCTCAGCGAAACCCACGCCGCGCTCTCCGTCCTCACACGCCACTATCGGCCGGCGAGGTCGCCGTCTCCTGCTGCTCCACTCGGTCGAGGAATGCCTGGATCTGCTCCTTGTAGTGCTCCTTCGGGTAGCTGGTGTAGAGCGCGCCGGCCATCCTGACCGGGTCTCCGAAGAAGAAGCGCTCGTAGAGCACCTGGCGGCTACCGAAAGCGCTCAGCGAGGCGTCCCAGGCGAGCCGGAAGAGCTTGACGCGATTGTACGCATCCACGTTGCGCCCCTGCAGGTAGCGATCGACCAGCGGGCCGATCGGCCCGCGGACGTCGGCTTCGGTCGGCAGCGCCATCAACCCGCTGGCGCCCAGTTGCTGGATAATCTCGATCATCCGTGGGTAGAGCCGCGGGAAGAGGTTGCGCGCCGCATTCAGCGGGGCCCAGGCCGGCGTCATGATTCCCCACCGGTCGACCGCCGCATCGGCCTCGGCAGCCCGCAGGAAGGCACGCATCGTCTCCAGAGTCATGATCAGCTCGGCCAGTTTCTCCTGCACGTGCTGGAAGCCATCGATGCCAATCCGATCGGCGATCGAGGCGGCGATGCCGAAGATGAACTCGGCCTTGGCCACGCTCTTGACCACCACCTGGTGCGCCATATGGGCGACCGCGCCGGTCTCGGCGAACAGATTGTTGCATAGCCCCACATCCTGGTAGAGGAAGACCCGCTCCCAGGGAACGAGCACGTCGTCGAAGACCACGACTGCGTCCATCTCCTCGAAGCGCGAGCCGAGCGGATGATCGAAGTGGGAGCGACCATAGTCGAAGGACTCACGGCAAAGGAACTTCAGCCCCGGGGTATCGCAGGGGATCGCGAACGCGAAGGAGTAGGGGGCGTCCTCCTCCGTGCCCTTGAGCACGGTCGACGGGAACACCTCGATCTCGTCAGCGATCGGCCCGAGCGTCGCGAGCATCCGAGCGCCGCGAATGACGATGCCGGCATCGGTCTCCTTGACCACCCGCGCCACAATGAACGGATCGGCCTGCTTCGCCGGGCCGGCCGAGCGGTTGACCTGCGGCGTGATTAGCGTGTGCGTCAGGCAGAGGTCGCGCTCGCGCACGTGCCCGTAGTACCGCCTGATGTTCTCGCCGAAGCGTGGGTCGTTGCGGGCGAAGTAGTCACTGGCCGCGGCCATGGCCGCCAGGCCGGCGTTGAGGTAGTCCGGCGAGCGGCCGATGAAGCCGCCAGAGTAGTCGGCCCAGCGTTTCATCATGGCGCTACGCCGCCGGAGGTCGTCCTGCGAGCGCGGCTGGATGAACGAGAGTCCCACTCGCTCCCCGCTCGACGGCGAGACGTAGGTCATCTGGTCACGCAGCGACGGGTCGTGCTGCATGTCGTAGAGCGCAGCGATGCTGCGCGTGATGTTCTTGAAAGCCGGATGCTTGGTGATATCGCCGAGCACCCGCTCGCCGTGGATCCAGACCTCCCGCGGGCGTTCCCTGAGCCCCTGGAGGTACTCCGCTCCGCTGCGAGCGCCCATAGCCTCCTCCAATCACGATGAGACGAACGCGGCTCGGTTCCAAGTATGTCCTGCCTGGTGACCAGCATCCCCCGGTCGCTTTCCCGGCGCCGATCGAGTGAGCGGAGGCACGGTCGGTTCGCGAGTGACTCCCGGCTGCCCTGCCCCCTCGCCTGACTGAATCGGCAAGGGCGGGAGGGTACCGCTCGACCATCTGCGGCCTGGGCAATCCCTCCGGCTACGCGCTGGCGCCCATCCGAGGGATGGGATGCCCGCCGAGTGCGACGTGGATCGTCTTCACCTCCGTGTAGAAGTCGAACGAATAGTGCCCGCCCTCGCGCCCGATGCCGCTCTCCTTCATCCCGCCAAAGGGGGTGCGCAGATCGCGCACGTTCTGAGAGTTGACCCAGATCATGCCGGACTCGATGGCCGGCGCCAGGCGAGTGGCCCGAGTGACGTCGGACGTCCAGAGGTAGGCGGCCAGCCCGTAGCGCACGCCGTTCGCGATGCGCAGCGCCTCCTCCTCATCGGCGAACGGGATGACGGTGAGCACCGGGCCGAAGATCTCCTCCTGGGCGATGCGCATCTCCGGACGGGCATCGGCAACGAGCGCCGGCAGCAGGTAGTTGCCACGAGCCAGCGCCGGGTCATCGGGCCGTCGCCCGCCAGCTACCAGCCGGGCGCCCTCGCGTTGCCCGATCTCCAGGTAGCCCATGACCCGCTCCAGGTGCCGGTTGTGGATCAGCGGGCCAACCTCAGTCGCCAGGTCTAGCGGATCGCCGACCCGGATCGCGCGCACGCGCTCGATCAGCCGGGCGACGAAGTCGTCGTAGATCGAGCGCTCCAAGAGCAACCGCGAGCCAGCCGTGCAGCGCTCGCCGTTGAGCGAGAAGACCCCGAAGACGGCCGCGTCGAGCGCCCGCTCGAGGTCGGCGTCGGCGAAGACGAGCACCGGCGACTTCCCGCCCAGCTCCATCGAGAAGCGCTTGAGGGTATCAGCGCCGACGCGCATCAGCCGCTTGCCGGTCGTCGTCTCGCCGGTAAAGGAGACTAGGTTGACACCTGGGTGCGCCGCCAGCGCCTCGCCGACCGTCTCGCCGGAGCCGTAGACCAGGTTGAAGACGCCGGGCGGCAGCTCAGCCTCCTGGACGATCTCGGCCAGCTTATAGGCCGAGAGCGGCGACCAGCTCGCCGGCTTGAGCACGCAGGTATTGCCAGCGGCCAGGCAGGGCGCCACCTTCCAGGTTTCCAGCATGAAGGGTGTGTTCCATGGTGTGATCAATGCGGCCACGCCGACCGGCCGGCGCACGGTGTAGTTGAGAAAGAGGTCGTCCACCGGGTAGGTCTCACCGGTGATCCGGGTCGCCATCTCGGCGAAGAAGTCGAAGTTGTCGGCGGCGCGCAGGACCTGGGCCTCGCGAATCTGCTTGATCGGGATGCCGGTGTCGGTGCTCTCCAGCACCGCGATCTCGTCGGCCCGTTTGCGGATCAACTCAGCGATGCGACGCAGCGCTCGAGCCCGCTCGGCAGCCGGCAGGCGGGGCCACGGCCCCTCGTCAAAGGCGCGCCGGGCGGCGGCGACCGCCAGCTCCACGCCGTCCGTCCCGGCGCTAAAGACTGTCGCGATCGGCTCATTGGTCGCCGGGTCGAGCGATTCGAAGGTGTGGCCGCTCGGCCCCTCGGTGAACGTGCCGTCGATGAAGTTTCTGACCGTGCGGATCACGGCCAGGGTCTGCTCGCGCAGTGCGGCGTACTGGACAGAGCTGGCCGTCGTCATCCGGATCCACCTCCTTCCAGCTCGTCTTCGGCCACGAGAGGGTTCTCGAGCGCGCCGATGCCCTCGACCTCCACCCGCAGCACGTCGCCGGGCCGGACGAAGGAGATCCCCTCTGGAGTGCCGGTCATGATCACGTCGTCCGGCTCCAGCGTCATGAACGAGCTGACGTACTCGATGATGGTTGCCACCTTGTGGATGAGGTGCGAGGTATGGCCCCGCTGGCGCAGCTCGCCGTTGACGTAGGCACGCAGCTCCAGGTTGTCCGGATTGAGGTCTTCCCCCTCGACCAGCCAGGGGCCGAGGGGGCCGAAGGTGTCGAAGCCCTTGGCCTTGACCGGCGGGCGGAAGTAGTTGGTGATGAAGTCGCGCGCGGTCACGTCGTTGGCGACCGTGTAGCCGCGGATCACGCCGAAGGCGTCGGCCGCCCGCACCTTGCGGCAACGCCGGCCGATCACCACGGCCAGTTCGACCTCGTAATGCAGCCGCTCGACCCCAGCCGGGTAGACGATCGGGGCGCGGTGGCCGATCAGCGAGGTCAGCGGCTTGAAGAAGAGCACCGGGTCTTGCGGAGCCTCCAGCCCTAGCTCGCGGGCATGGTCGGCGTAGTTGAGCACCAGGCCGATGACCTTGGTCGGCTCGACCGGCGGGAGCCAGACCACCGCGTCGAAGCGGTGGGCCCGCCCGCTCTCGTCGACCAGCCGGTCCTCGACGGCCTGGCCGGTGTGCAGCCGCCCATCGGCGATGAAGCGTGCGGTGCGCATCAGCCGGCTCCGTTTCCGGCGGCCGGTGCCGCGGTCGGGATCAGGCCGTAGCGCTCGGCGACGGCCCTTAGGGTGCGCTGGTTCTCCTCGGAGGGCAGCACCAACGGCAGGCGCAGCTCGGGCTGGATCTTCCCCATCAAGCTCAGCACGTACTTGACTGGGCCGGGATTCGTCTCCAGGAAGAGGGCCTCGTTCATCGCCAGCATCTCGTAGTGGAGCTCGCGTGCCTCCAGCCACTTGCCGGCGACGACGAGGTTGTAGAGCTCGGCGCACTGGCGCGGCAGCACGTTGCCGGTCGCGCTGATATAGCCGGCGCCGCCGAGCGCCAGCAGCGGGAAGCAGAGCGCCTCGATGCCGGAGTAGACCAGGAAGTCGCGCCCGCAGCGGTCGAACAGCCGGCTGACCTGCTCGAAGTCCTTGTTCGCCTCCTTGACGCCGATCACGTTGCGTCGCTCGCGGGCCACCCGGGCCACCGTCTCCGGCTCCATGTTGACGGCGGTGCGGCCGGGGATGTTGTAGATGATGATCGGGATCGAGACCTGTTCGGCCAGCGCGGTGAAGTACCGGTAGAGGCCCTCCTGCGTGGGCCGGTTGTAGTAGGGCACGATCACCAGCGCGGCGTCGGCGCCGGCGCGCTGGGCAAAGCGGGTGAGACGCAGCGTCTCTTCGAAGTTGTTGGTGCCGGTGCCGGCGATCACCGGCACGCGCCCGCGCGCGGCCCTGACCGCCGTCTCGATGATGTACTCGCGCTCCTCCAGCGAGAGGGCCGAGGGTTCGCCGGTGGAGCCGGTCACGGAGATGCCGTGGCTGCCGCTCTCGATCTGCCACTCGATCAAGTCGCGGAAAGCCGGCTCGTCGAACTGGCCGCCCTTGAACGGCGTCACCAGCGGCACCAGCGACCCGCGCAGCTCTCTGCTCGCCATTCCGTCCCTCCTTACTCTACGCAGCCAGACCGAACAGCCGGGCAGCCGTCCCGCCGAGAATTCGCTCGCGCGACGCGGACGGCACGGTCGCCTCGATGCTCCGGACGGCGCTCCCCACGTCGCCAATGACGTGCGGGTAATCGGAGCCGAAGACGATGCGATCCGGCCCCACCGTCTCCAGCGCGCAGCGGAGGGCCGGCTCGTGGAACGAGACCGTGTCGAGGTAGAGCCGCCGGATGTACTCGCTCGGCGGACGAGTAATGCCCTGGCAGTCCGGGTAGCTCCGGTAGCCGATGTCCAACCGCCCGGCGAGGTAGGGGATCGTCGCCCCCAGGTGCCCCACCAGTACCCGAATCCTGGGGAAGCGCTCGAAGAACCCGGAGAAGATCAGGCGCGCCACCGCCAGCGTCGTGTCCATCATAAAGCCGATGAGCGGCGCCAGCGCGTAGTCAGCCATCACCTCGACGCCGGCCGGCACCATCGGATGGATGAACATGACGGTGCCGCGGCGATTCAGCTCCTCGTAGAAAGGGGCGAACTCCGGCGCATCGATCGGCCGGCCGTCGATGTTCGCGCCCACTAGCACGCCGACCATCCCGAGTTCGTCCAGGCAGCGCTCGAGCTCCCGAGCGGCCGCATCGGCCCCGGCGGTTAACGGAACGCTCGCCAGCGCTCGGAAGCGGTCGGGGTACTGCTGCACTACCCCCGCCAGGTAGTCGTTGCACCGCCGCGCCAGGTCGATGCTGGCCTGCCCCTGCAGGAAGTAGACCTGCGGCGTCGTCACCGAGACGATCTGCACATCGATCCCCGAGGCGTCCATCTCCTCGACGCGCTGGGCCGGATCATGCATCTGCTGGGTAGTCGTCAAGAAGCGAGCGCCCTTCTCACGGACGACGATGTGCCCAGCGTCCTCCTGCCGGCACTCGTACCGGCCGGAGGCGACCAGCGCCTCCAGGAACTCCGGTGGCTGCACGTGGGTATGCACGTCGATCCGCGCCGCGCGTGCTACGTTCTCGGTCACGATCGTTCTCCCGAGCGCTCGGCTCTCTCATGATGCGTGGACAGCCTCCGCCATGCCGCGTACCCGCTCCCCCGCCTCCGCCCTGCTTCTGATCCAGGCCTGGAACGCCCGCGCCGTCGCGAGCTTATGCTCACGGACGACCTGCTCGATCTCTTCTGCTGGGGCGCGCTGCTCGATCAGGTCGGTGATCTGCCGGTGATCGTCGAGTGATGTCCGGGCTCGACCGGGGAGGAGTACGAAGATCGAGTGGCGCATGGAGTCGAGCCGGGCCCAGGCGTTCTCGATCTGGACCACCAGGTAGCGGTTGGGACAGTGGGCGTAGATCGCCTCGTGGTAGGCCCGGTTCAGCGCGCTGTAGCGCAACATGTCACCGGCCTCGACCGCGCGCTGCATCTCCTCCTCGAACGCCCGCAGGGGAACGAGGTCATGCGGGCTCATGCGCGGCGCAGCCAGCGCGGTGGCATAGCCCTCGAGGACAGCCAGCGTGGAGAGGACATCGACGTACTGCCGCTCGTCGATCGTGACCACTCGCGCGCCCGCGTTCCTAGTGTACTCGAGCAGGCCCTCGGCTTCGAGCCGCCGGATGGCCTCACGGACGGGGATGGCGCTGCAGCCGAGCTCGCGCGCCAGCTCGTCGATGACCACGCGGTAGCCAGGGCCGTATACCCCCTCGATGATACGCTGGCGGATGGTGCGATAGGCTAGTTCCTGCTTGCTCATCGGCCCGTCCTCGCTCGGCGTGGAGTGGTTTGTATTGGCAGCATATAGGAAATCACATACGATTTCAAGCCCCGGCGACGAGATCGATCGACAGCGCCTGGCGAGGGGGCCGACATACGCCAGGGTGGCCTGCCGCTGGCGATCCTGCTCGGTGCCGCACCTTAGGACTTGTATCCCTATCGCTCGTCTAGACGATGGTCTAGTATTGGAGAAATGAATGGGGAAGCGGAGCGGAATGGGTTCCAGTTCACCGCTCAAGCGGTTGCGTCCCCCGGCGCCAAGGGGATGGCACTGGGATGATCTGCACGACCCTCACCAGCCGAGAGCGCCAGCGCAGCGCTCGTGCGCCCCGCAAGCGGCGCCAAGCAGGCACGCCAACCGGAGCAAGCAGGCTGCACGACGGCCGTCCTTGGGAGAGAGCGGCTGGCTGACCACGCGACGTGGACTGGGCTCGAGCGTGCTGCTCCTCCTGCTGGCAGCGACCCTAGCGGCGGTCGTGACCGACCGCACTGTCGCGAGCCAGGAACCGACGCTGTTGCTGGCCATTCCTGGCCAGGACGCCGCGCCGGTGACCGATGGGCGGTTCGTCGCCTGGCTCGTCCCGGGAGAGGACGACCCGCTCCGCCGCGACGTCTACGCGGCCGCCCTCGCCGACCGCCGGCCCATGCCTCTTTCCACCGGGCCGGCCAAGCGAGCGGGCCTCGACCTCAGTGAGGGCCTTGCCGTCTGGAGCGAGGGCGAGCTGTGCGCGAGGTGTCCTGCGGACATCGTCGGCATCCGGATCGAGACCGGTGAGCGCCTCGTAGTCGCGGCGACCGAGGCCGACGAGACGGCGCCGGCCATCTGGGGCCGCTGGGTTGCCTGGCTGAGCAGCGATGGGCGGCGACAGCGGCTGATGCTGCGAGACCTGAATACCAACAGGGCACCGGACACGCTGGCTCAAGCCGAAGCTGCCGGAAACCAGGTGATCGGGCCGCCACGCGTCCAGAGCGGGCTGGTGGTCTGGCTCCAGGCGACCGCCCGGTCCACAGGCGGCGAAGAGACCTGGGACTGGCGGCTGCTCGCCCGCCACGTCGCGGCCGACGAGGAGCCGATGGTGGTCGCCGAGGGTGATGCCACGTCGTACCTTCCTGAATACGCGGTCGGCGTCGAGACGGTCGTCTATACCGCCGGTGAGGAGCTGATCGCCGTCGACCTCAAGACCGGCCAGGCTCGAACGCTGGCCAACCCGGTTACGGGCAGCTTCTCACCGACCACCGACGGCCAGTACGTCTTCTGGGGGCGGGTCCCACCCGAGAAGCCTGACCAGATCGACATTCTGGGGTTCGACCTCGCCACGACCAGCATGTTCAACGTCACCGTCAACACCGGGGTAAATCGCACGCCAATAATCAAAGAGGGCACGCTGGCTTGGCAGCGGACAATGGGGGATGCCGTCGAGATCCATGTCGCCAGGGTCAACGATGTCCTCCCCTCGGCTCCGCGCCCCGACCCTGGCACCAGCAGCGACGAGTGGGTCTATTTCCCCGAGACCGGCCACTACCTGGCACACGGGTTCCTCGCGTTCTGGAAGCGGCACGGTGGCCTCGAGATCTTCGGTTACCCGCTGACTGAGGAGTTCAGCGAATGGGACCCCGACAGCGGGCAGCTCCGGACCGTGCAGTACTTCGAGCGGGCCCGGCTGGCCTACTACCCGGAGCATGCCGGCACTCCGCTGGAGGTCCAGCTCGGGCGAGTCGGCGTCGAGCAGGCGGCCACCTGGGGATTCCTCGAGAGCAGGGCGTTCCGGTCTTTCCTGGCCGACTCGCAGGATGACCCCTCGTGCGTCTTCTTCCCGGAGACCGGCCACCGCGTCTGTGGCGCCTTCCTGGTGTACTGGCAGAACCATGGGCTGGACCTCGGCGATCCCGGCGTCTCGAAGCGCGAGTCGCTCGCCCTCTTCGGCTACCCGATCAGCGAGGTCTTCACCGATCCCGTCTCCGGCCTGACGGTCCAGTACTTCGAGCGCGCGCGCTTCGAGTGGCACCCGGACGACAAAGACCGGTACCGGGTGATGCTCGGCCGGCTCGGCGTGACGCTGCTCGCCCAGCGTGGCTGGCGGGGACAGGCCCAGCCGGCACCCTAGCGCCGAGCAGTCCCGCCTCAAGGCCCGGCCGGAGCAGCGGTGATCCGACGACGCCAGTTCACCGCATGGAGCTCCAGCTCTCTGCCCGCTGCCTCAGTGCCGAGCCAGTGGGCCGCATTCCCCGGGTACCCGCACGCCGCGACACGCCACTGGCACTTGGACCGCTCCTCGCGAGTGGTGAACAATCAGCGAGGCAGGCTGGCCGTCGCGTCCCGCACCGAGGCGGCGTGGGAACCGCGCGGCTCTGGGCGTTGTAGTACTGAGGGCAGCGGCGAACCGCCGTACGCCCCTGCCAGAGGGCCGGCCCGTGGACGATCGCGACCTCCTCCTCAAGGCGAGGCAGGGTGACGTCGATGCATATGCCGAGCTGGTGCGGCGATACTCGGAGATTGCCTTCCAGACCGCCTATTTGATCACGCGCGACGCGGCCGAGGCGGAGGACGCAGCCCAGGAGGCCTTCGTGAAGGCGTACTACGCCCTCGATCGCTTCCGAACTGACGCGCCGCTCCGGCCCTGGCTGCTCAGGATCGTCGCCAACCAGGCGCGCAACCGGCGCACGCGGATGAGCCGGCAGGCCTCCCTGCGGCTCCGGGTCACGGTCAGCAGCCAGGAGACCGGATCATTTCTCCCCTCCCCGGAGGCCGCGGCGCTCGGGCTCGAGCAGCGGCAGTTGCTCCTCGAGGCGCTCGAGAGCCTGCGCGAGGAGGACCGGCTCGTGATCATCTACCGGTACTTCCTAGAGCTGTCCGAAGCTGAGATCGCCGAGGCGCTCGGCTGTGCTCGGGGCACGGTGAAGTCCCGGCTGTCGCGGGCGCTGGCCCGGCTGCGACAGCGGTTGGCGCCCGAGGCGCAGCCCAAGCCGCGTGGCGAGCTGAGGAGCAGCGACGATGACTGAGCAGCGATGGCCCGCGCGCGATGAGGATCTGGAGGCCGCCCTCGCCCGCCTGCGGGAGGAGCTGGATCTCCCACCGGCACCAGACCTCAGCGGGGCGGTGCGGCAGCGACTACTCGAAGGCCAGCGCCCAGCCCGTCCCTGGTGGGCAGTCCTCGTTACTCCGCGTGGCAGACTGGCCGTGACGCTTCTGGCCTGCGCGCTGCTCGCTGCGCTGATGATCGGTCTCTGGCCGGCGGCGCGCTCGGCGATCGCGGAGCGGTTCGGCCTGCCCGGCATCGAGATCCGCGTCGTCGCTTCGCCGACGCCCGCGCCCGCGACGAGCACGGCTGAGACCCACGCCACACCGACGGCCCCTACCGTGCCTGGCACGGTCCCGGCTCCCACGCCGGTGTCGCCGCTCTTCCTCGGCACTGAGATGTCGCTCGAGGAAGCGCAGCGGCATGTCCCTTTCCGCATCCTGCTGCCGGTGGCTCTTGGCCCACCGGACGCTGTCTACCTCGACGAGACCCGTCCGGTTTCGGTGGTGACGCTGGTCTACCGGCCACGCCCACCCGAGATCCCGGCCAGCCAGATGACCGGAGTCGGGCTGCTCGTCATGCAGTTTCAGGGCTCGCCGGACGAGCCGGTCTTCGCGAAAGGGGTGGGGCCGGAGAGCGTGATCGAGCCGGTCACTGTGCGCAACGGCCCCGGCTACTGGATCGCAGGTGGGCCGCACATTCTGATCCTGCGGACGCCGAGCGGCGAGTGGCGGGACCAGCAGCGGCTGGCCGGCAATACCCTCCTCTGGGTCAACCGCGACCTGACACTGCGCCTGGAGGGAAACATCTCGAAAGAGACCGCGCTCCTGATCGCCGAGTCGATGGAATGAGCGCAGCGGCCCCTGGCCGAACGCCCCCGTCCCGTGCCGCCTCGAGAATTAGTCCCGGCTCTGCGGTGGTACCGTCTCCGGTGGGGTGGCGGGAGGCGTCACCTCAGCCGCCCGGCGCATCGCCTCGGCCCGCTGCCGGTAGAGAGCGAACCGCTCGGAGGGGCGTGTCTCCTGCCCACGCGCGATCAGCCAGACCACGAGCCTGGCCACCGGCACTGCCAGGCCCCAGAGAAAGAGCCATGCCGCCAGGATAAGCGAGCCGATCAGCGCATACAGGCCTACTGCCCAGTAGAGCGTCCCGACGATGTCGATGAGCCGTGCACCTTCTAGCTTCCCTTCGGCCATGCGCAGCAGCACGTCGGTGCGCTGGCGGATCGGGTCGAGGAAGTACAGGTACGCCCGCGCCGGCACGACCAGCGCCAGAGGAAGGAGCACGCCGCCGCGGTTGTAGGCGTAGACGAGCGCTGAGCCAGCGACCGACACGGTGAGCAACAGCAGCGTGACCACACGCAAAGGCCAGGCTGTCGGCGCGGTCTCATAGGGGTCGCTCATCCAGCGCTGGCCGGCAGGCAGGAAAAGGCCGAGCAGTTGCCGCCAGTTGTCGAATAGCGCGACCCAGAGCAGGAGCACAAGGGTGGCCACGATAGCGGCACGGCCGATCAGCGCCCAGCGGCGTGACGGCAGGCGAACCATGTCCCGCAGCACCGCCCGCTGCCAGCGCGCCCAGGCCAGCAGGACGAGCAGCAGCGTCAGCGTGATCGGATAGTCACTACTGAGGAACCGGTAGAGCATCGCCCGCACATCCTTCACCCAGGTTCTCCCCGATCAAGTCTACCCGAACGGTCGTCTCTGCTGAGCCATGACACCGGGTGGTGACCGCCACGAGGGGAGAGCCCTGGCTCCAGGTTCCGGCACCTTGGGCAGTGCCCCCTCGGGCTAGCGACCGCCGTGGAGACTTCGAGCCTAGAGCGTAACGAACGGCGACTCGTACTCGGGGAGGTGGTCGAGTACCGCGTGAATCTGCGCGTCGCTCACCGAGGACGCACGGCGCTCCGCCGCGATCAGCAGTGGCAAGAGCCGCACGTCGCCCGGGGTCGCCAGGCCGGTCACCTCTGGTCGCCGGAGCACGAAGGCGACAGCAGCGTCGATTGCGCGCTGCTCATCGATCGGCGCGTACCAGGTCGTGTAGCGCTGCTCCTCACCTGCCGACCACGGGCGATAGGCCAGCGCCTTGATGACCATCAGACCGGCGTCCTGTCGGCGCACCTCGGCGGCCAGCCGCTCGTAGTCCATGCGGTACGCATCGTCCTGCCAGAGCCGGTAGTTGAGCGGAACGAGCACGGTATCGAAGGGGAAGCGACGGAGCGCTTCGAGGTGCGTCGCGGGTGCCTGATGCCCGTGGCCGGTGATGCCGATGCCTCGCGTCAGCCCCTCCTCGCGGGCCTCGATCAGCGCTTCGAGCGCGCCGCCTGGGGCCATGACCTCCTCGAGGACGCCACGGTCATTGACCGCGTGGAGTTGGAGCAGGTCGACCGACTCGACCCGCAGCCGTTCAAGCGATCGGTGAATCTGTCGCCTGGCAGCGTCGCGGTCACGCTCGTCCACCTTGGTCGCGAGGAAGACCTGCGTGCGGACTTGCGACATCCAGCGTCCCAGATGCAGCTCCGAGTCACCGTAGCTGGGTGCTGTATCGAAGTGATTGATACCCGCTTCCAGCGCGAGCGCAATCGACCGGTCGGCTTCGTCTGGGTGGACGCTCCAGAGGGCTGCACCACCGTAGATCAGGACGCTGCTCAGGTGTCCGAGGCGACCGAGTCGGCGCTTCTCCATGGCCTGCTCCAATCTCGAGCGTCCTGCCGCCGCCCGACCACTACCGCAGTCACGCCCGTCGAGGAGGGCACGTTGCTACCGCAGGGCACACGAAGCCCGGCGATGCGCAGCCCAGGCATCCAATTCAGCGGAACCAGGGGCTGTTCTCGATCGGCATCGAGCCCTGCCCGGGGTTGTGAAGCATCCAGACCGTGGCGACGATCCAGACCACCAGCCCGAGCAGCGCCAGCGCCAGCGCCGTAGAGACGATCCGCCGCCCTCGCGGCGTGAGTGGTTCCGGCTCCATCCCGATGAACGCCATACCCGACCTCCTTCACCTCTGCTGGCATTCTACCTCAGCAGCGCGCTCGTGGCCGGGAGAGGAACCCACCTGCCGATCGGGAGCGAGTCGGCTCGGTATACTTATCGGGATACCGATGCAGCGGAGACCGAAAGCGAGTCCGGAGGACACGATGCCGACACAGCCGAGCAAGACACTGGAGACCATCCCGAACCCGAAGCCCGAGCGGGACTACGAGATCGAGATCTCGACCAACGAATTCACCTGCGTATGTCCCAAGACCGGCCAGCCCGACTTCGCCACCATCACCATCCGCTACGTGCCCGACCGGCTCTGTGTCGAGCTGAAGTCGCTCAAGCTCTACCTCTGGTCGTATCGCAACGAGGGGCACTTCCACGAGGCTGTCACGAACTTGATCCTCGACGACCTGGTGGCGGCGCTCCAGCCTCGCCGGATGACTGTCGTGGCGGATTTCAACATCCGTGGCGGGCTGCACACGGTGGTGACCGCCAGCTACCAGCGCCCAGCTGAAGCGACTGAACAGGCAGTGGCCGCGGACTGAACATTTGTGCAAAGGCGTGTAGGGGCACGGACGGCCTTCGCTCTGGCAAGGGCGCGAGGCGCGGCCTGGCCGGCTCTAGCGCCTGCCAGCGTTTGCGATTAGGATCGTGCGGGAAGGGTTGTGGAGAAGGAGGCGTGATGTCGCTGATCGGCACGCCGCTGGAGGTGGTCGACACACCAGCGCTGGTCATCGATGTCGGGGCGCTAGAGCGCAACATCGCCCGTATGGCCGCCTACTTCCGCAGCAGCCGAGCAGTGCTCCGGCCGCACGCCAAGACGCACAAGTCTCCCCAGATCGCCCACCTGCAACTCGAGGCTGGGGCAGTCGGGATCACCTGTGCCAAGCTGGGCGAGGCTGAGGTGCTGGCACACGCAGGGATCCGCGACCTCCTGATTGCGAACCAGGTGGTGGGGGAGCAGAAGATCGCCCGGCTGGTCCGGCTGGCCCGCTACGCCCGGGTGACCGTCTGCGTCGACGACGCAGTGAACGCCGAGCAGCTCTCGGCAGCAGCGCAGACAGCCGGTACGAGCGTGGGGATCCTGGTCGAGGTGGACATTGGCATGCGGCGCTGTGGCGTCGAGCCGGGCGAGCGGGCTCTCGCGCTGGCGCGCCGCGTCGTCGAGCTGCCTGGCCTGGTTTTCCGGGGACTCCAGGGCTATGAAGGCCACCTCGTGACGGTGAGAGACCGGGCCGAACGCGAGCGGCGCGTCCAGGAAGCGATGGCACCGCTGATCGAGACGAGGCGACTGATCGAGAGCGCCGGCATCCCGGTGGAGCTGGTGAGCGGCGGGGGTACCGGCACGTACGACATCACGAGCCAGATCGAAGGCGTCGACGAGGTCCAGGCCGGCAGCTACGTCTTTATGGATGCCACCTACCGCAGAGTAGAGGGGCCGGGGAGCGTCTTCGAGCCGGCGCTCTTCCTCTGGGCGACCATTCTCAGCCGGCCGGCTCCTGACCGTGCGGTGGCCGATATCGGACTGAAGACCGCTACTCCGGAACTTGGCCTGCCCGAGGCCGCCGACGTCGCTGGCGTTACTGTACTCGGACTGTCGGAAGAGCATGCGCGGCTGCGGCTGGAGGGAGAGGCACGCAGCCTGCGCCCCGGCGACAAGCTGCGGTTTCTTCCGGGGCACGTCTGCACCACGGTCAACCTGCACGACTCCTATGTCGTCGTGCGCGACGGGGTCGTAGAAGCGGTCTGGCCGGTAGCCGCGCGCGGCCGCTCGCAGTGAAGGCGAGCGTCGCTGCCCGGCATGGGTGAGGGGAGCAGGAGCGATGGCTGGGGCAGAGATGGCCGAGGGGCCGATGGCGGCCGGGGAGGTGGCGGGATGGTACTGCAGGTGGATCCCCGACCCGGCTCGCCCTGCCCTCGAGGTCGCCTGTACGAGACAGGATCGCCGCCAGGCTGGCATCGGCCAGCCGGTTCAAGCGCGGCTCCGGATCGGGCTCGGCCCGCGCGGCGACATCCTGGTACAGCACGGAATCTGGGTCGTGCACGACCCGGCTGAGCGGCAGCGGATGCGCTGGGGCGAGGAGGAGTTTACTCGCCTGGACGACCTCAGGGCCTGGCTGGTGGAGGTCGGCCTGCCCGCTGAGCTGGCTGAGGCGATCTTCAGCCGGGTCGAGCAGCTCCCCGTGCCCACCCCTCGCTCGGCCTGACCACCGTGAGGTACGGGCACGCCCGGGTGTGGTGGCACGGGCCTTCTGACAGCGTTCCCTGGCCTCGGGTGCTGGCTGACGGCTGGGCCGAGTGCTGCTCCTCAGTTTCCGGCCACCGCGATGACTTCTTCTACCGCGACGGCGAAGTTGAGCTCCTCGAGTGGTATCCCCTTGGCGTTCCGGATGACCGCGACTGCGACCCCGACCACGCGCCCTCGGCTGTCCAGCACCGGCCCTCCACTGTTTCCTGGGTTCATGGCCGCATCGGTCTGCAAGTACTCGACCTCATCAATGATGCGGCGCCTAGAGAGCACGCCGCGTGTCACCGTAGGATCGCCGAGGAGCTCGGTACCCAGGGCAAATCCGACCACATAGAGGGGATCGCCCGGGGCGAGCCGCTGCGAATCGCCGCGCGCGAGCGGCTCCAGCGACAGCCCGTCAGCGACCTCCAGCAGCGCGATATCGACGACCGGGTCGCGGGTGAGTACGCTCGTCGGGTGCTCGGTGCCGTCGGGAGCAATGACCGTGACCGTCGAGGCAGCCTCTACGACATGTGCGGCGGTGACGATCACGAGAGCTGTGCCTCGCCGCGACCAGGCGAAACCGGTTCCCTGGCTGCGGGCCGTCCGTACCTGCACGACGCTGTCGATTGCCGCGCGCGCCGGGTTGTCAATCTCACTGGACGAGACTGCCAGCGGAGTCGCTGCTGGCGTGCTCAAGGCGGCCGGCGTCGGCGTGCTCGTCCTCACGGGTGTGACATCCAGCGGCGGCAGAGTCGGGATCGGCGTGACGGTGAGCTGCACCCGGGGATCGAGCACCGGGCGAGCGGGCGGCTGCTGGAGGCGCAGCGCGAGGACGACACCGAGCGCGACAGCTAGCGCGCCGGCGAGCACCGTGGCGATGGCCAGAAGGAGCGTGCCCCAACGCATGGCCTGATCCTCTAGTACCCGAGCTGGGCCAGAAGCCGGTCGCGCTCGGCGAAGAGCTGGTCGAGCCGTGCCCTGCTCTGCTCAGCGCGGTAGAAGGCGTTCTCGAAGGCTAAGCTGTTGCGCTGGTAGTAGGCGTCCTGCATCTCGAGGACCGCGACGAAGAACCGCCCGAACTCCTCGTGGATCTCGTCATCCAGTGCCACGACCTGGCTCATGATCACGCCGAAGGCTTCAGCCTCCTCGGCACGCGTCTGCTGCCGCGAGGCCTCCTCACGCGCCTGGGCGAGCTGGCGACCCTGCTCCCCGAGCCGGGCGTTCAGGTCTGCGACCTGCTTCTCGTACTCGGCAACGGTCGCCTCCAGATCTTTAATGGTCGCGTTGAGCGTATCCCGCTCAGCGACTAGCGCATCGCGCTCCCCACTCAGTGCCGCGCGCTCCTGAGCCAGCCGGTCGCGCTCGCCGACCAGCCCGTCGACCTGATCCTGGTAGGCCAGGTTGGCCCCGGTCAGCGCTGCGACCTGGCGCTGGTAGTCCGCGATCGTCTCATCGCGTCGCGAGACTTCGGTCAAGGCCAGGGCCCTGCCGATACCGAGCGCGAGCACGAGCGCGACGCTCAGGGCCGCCAGCCAGGTGAGGGCGGCCGGCCGAGACAGCTTTACCCGCGGACGCTCGCTAAGGTCGCCCTCTCTCGCCTGGCCATCACCGCCGGCCTGTACTGTCGCCGCGGTGGTGGGCTGCTGAGACGCTGGCTCAACCGGCCGCGCCGGGAAGGGGATCACTGTCGGCTCAGGGTCACGCCCCTCCATGGGGTCGCCAGGATCGGCAGCCACCTGTGCAGCAGGTGCCATCGCGCCGTGGGGCGGCGGCACATCTCGTGACTGTTCGCGTCCCTCGGTCGGCTGGACATGGTCGACAGGCAGCGCCCTACCACAGGCGGCGCAGTATCGAGCACCGGGGATCGTCTCCACACCGCACTGAGGGTAGAACATGCAGGAATGCCCCCTAGGCATCACGCCGAGCGGATCGCAACTCGCCGCTGAAGACAGCCTGGGCTGATCCCCGCGTGGTCAGGAGACCGAGATCATCCAGGGCAGCGAGTCCCTGGAGCAGATCGTAGGACGTTGCACGAACCAGCGTGCTATCGCCCGTGGCGAGGTACTGCCGCAGTTCCTGGGCTGCCCTCTCGAAATAGTTCAGCGCGCCGAGCACCTGGCTATGCCCGGCGCTCAGCCGGGGCGGCGGAGCGACATCGCGGAGCGTGCGCACAGCATCCTGCATGAAGATCAGGCGCCATTCGACGTCCGCGCGCCACTGCGGGTTACCGGGATCGGGATGGTCGAGCAGGAAGAGGAGCGGATCGAGCCCGCTCTGAAGCTGCGAGCGTCAGGAAAATAGTGTCGATGTACGGGAGCTCTTCGGGGCGAACCTCGACGAACGGGCCACCGAGCGCTGTCTACGTTTGTGGTGTCATCCCAAGCTGCCCGTAGCGCCAGGCGTAGTAGTGCTGGCCGACATTCCCCGCCTCGACCTGCCAGCCCGGTGGGTTGCCCGGGGTGTAGGTGAGCACCTGGCGCTCGAAGACCTGCACCAGTACGAGCTTCGGCATCCCGCCGACCAGCACCGTCGTCGAGTACGCCTCGGTCAACGGGTAGCCGGTGGCATAGAACGGGTTCTCGGAGAGCCTCCCGTCCCGGAAACCGCTATCCTGGTAGACCCGTGCTTCACTGTGCATGAACTTCCAGAAGACCGAAGCGACAGTGTGGATCGTTTCCGGAACGAGCGTCACGGCTGTCACACCGTAGCCCGCCAGGCTCTGGTTCGCGCCTACGTTGCCGGCCCGATCGACCGTCTGGATGTTCGTCCAGCCGACCGGCAACGGCTGGTGTCCCGTCAGCGCGTTGAAGGTCGCGTACGTTGGCCTGTTCGGGTCGTTCGGGTCGCCGGCCACGTTGACCAGCGCTGGTGGCCCCTGCCAGAAGCGGTTGTGGCCGAGCTGGAGCTGCCCGGTAATCAGTTCCTTGGCCAACAAGCCGTTTGTGACGTACCAGGGATTCACCGGGTCGGCTTCTGTATCGGTAATCTCCATCCGCGCCTTGTCGAAGTACTGCACCATCCGGAAGCCACCCATCGACCCCTCGTCATACTGTTCGAACAGCACGTTGGTGAACGGCCCCGCGCCCCACATCCACGTCCGGTTCGCCTGGCCCTCGGCCACCGGCCGATCTGTCCGCGCCCAGGTACGAGACAAGGCCGCGTTCATCCCTCCGCCGGCCGCGCGGGCCGCCCTCAATGGCGGCAGCAGGGCCAACATCAGCGCGAGCATGATCCCGACCAGCAGCGCGCGACGGCCGGACACGCCAGTCCCCCATCCTCTACTAGGCCAATCTCTGTCTCATGCAGGCCCGCACGTCCCAACCTCGATGAAAAGATCGTCAGTTCACACCGAGAGCGTCAAGCCTACTTGGTATCCGGGGGTGCTCATCCACCGCTGCCAGGAGCTCCTCCTGCGGAAACTGAGTGTGACGCAGCGGAGCGCGCCCCTTCGCCTCCGCCAGCCGCCCGAGCGCCTCGCGACAGAGGTCGATCCCAGCCCGCCCGTCCATCTGCCACGTCGCCTCGCCGATCGGCCGAAGCCCGTGGGCAAGGATCGAGTAATTACGGTGCTCCAGCCAGTCGCGGACGCGGGTCTTCCGTTCCGCGAACCAGCGTCCCAGCGGGTCGCCGGGACAGTTTTCCAGGAGGCGCCAGGCCCAGTCGAGCCCGACTTTCGGCGGGCCTTCGCGCCGTGGAGTCGCTGCCAGCTCCTCTCTGATGCTCTCCGGTATCTTCGCCGACTCGACCGCGCTCGTATCGATCTCGTGAGCCACCCGCAGGCGGAGCTGGGCCAGCAGCTCGAGGGCGCGGTAGACCCGCGCCACTGCGTCGTCGTAGCGCCCCTGCGCCGCGCGCCGCTCGGCGTTGAACAGGAGATCTTCGACCGCAAGGTAGGGATCCTTGGCACTGGCGAGGTCGGCCTTGCCCGCGAACGCGTCGCGCACGATCCGAAGTTGGTCGAGGACAGCCAGTCGTTCGTATGCCGGCTGCGCGCCGGTCGGTAGGCGACGGTATTGGGCCAGCACTCGTTCGGCCAGGTCGAGATTCCAGCGATCCCAGGCGTCGAAGGCGCGGCAGAGGTTACATACTTGCTGGAGCTGGCTAGCAAGCTCGCTCGACACGTCGCTCTGGATCAGCTCGTCGAGCGAGCGCGCGGCGCCTGCGTAATCGAAGTCCTGTAGGGCTGACCGGATTGCGAGCAACCGCCGCCGGGCGCGCAGGTCGTGGACGCGGCTGACCGGCCGGAAGCTCTCCGTGCCAGGAACCACGGTGGCGAACTTGCCGCGCACCCCGCGGACGAGTCGCAGCTCGATTCGATCGTCCTCCTGGTCGATCGCGGCCATCGCCAGGCCTGCGCTCATCGACTTGGTGCCGGCGGTGTAGTCGACCAGGATGCGGGCTTGCGGCCGCTCCCGGCACAGGCGTTGCAGCAGCGCGCTCGCCCGCTCGTAGACCCCTACCAAGTCGTCCGGGTCATCCAGCGGCAGCACCTCGTAGTGAGCTGCCGGCAGCCGGATCAGCTCGGCGTAGCGCTGGACGAACTCCGTCGTTCCGGACTGACCTTCACCTTTGTGCGAGCACACGAAGACCGCGTAGTTTGGGTTCACATGGCGCAGCGCGTACGCCTCCGGCCGGTCGGCGATCGCGCCGTCGCTCGGCTTGCCGACGTTGAGGACGAGGACTCGCTCGATCACGCCGCTCATCGCTGTACCTCCCCAGTGATGTCGGCAAACCGCCCGTAGCCGCTGGTCGTCTTGGCCCCGAAGCCGAGCTCGGCGAGGCCCCGGCGCAGCCAGCCCTCAGCGAGCGCGCGCAGCCGGCGGTCGGGATCGGTCACGCCCAGCCGCAGGCCGACGGCAAAGGCAAAGCTCGCACCCGGGGCGACGGTGAGGAACGTGATCGGTACCGGGTTCTGCCAGGGAGTGGGCGGCTGCGTGCCCTGATAGTAGTCAGGATAGTGTGGTGTCATCACGTCGAGCTCAAGTCGGAGACCTTCGACCGGGATCGCGTCGAAGAAGACGAGCTGCCCGGCCTGGGCGACCTCTTGCGATTCGCCCGCCCTCGGCGCCCGGCCGAAGACAGCCAGGAAGTCGGAATCGGTCTCGTCGCGTCCCTCGACCAACTCAGCATAGGCGCGCGCCACTCCCTTGACGCCGCTCCCCGGCAGTACTGGGACGCCAAGGCGGTCAAACCGGAACCCGACCTCGAGCGGTCCGCCGCGGCCGAGGCCGGTCACCAGCCGCGTGTGGGTTCGCATCGTCCACGGCTCGGCACCAGCCGCCCGCACCATCGCTTCCCAGCGGGCGTGGTAGGCGCGCGCAAGCTCGTGCGCAGCCAAGCGAGCGACCGCCCCGCAGACGCTTTCCAAGTGGTCGCGTCGCGGCGCCGCACGGTCGCGTTCGTCTTCGACCGCTCTCCGCGGCACGTAGCGGTCGAAGAGCAGGCCGGGGTTGATGAGCTCCCTGCTCTGTCGAGCCCGCTCCCATGCCACGACGGCCGAGCGCGGAAGCGGTGGCCGCATGAGCTCTCTAGCCTCGCTGTGCTCGGATCGCTGCTGGTAGGCGGGAGGCCGGCCAGGCTTTCCCCCGGGTCGTGGGCCGCGTGGCTCGCGTGGCCGGCTCATTGCCCGTCCTCCCCCAGTTCAGCCTCGGCAAAGCGGCGGAGCCAGTTCAAGAAGGCCAGCGCCTCAGCGGTGGCGCGCCGGTACTCCGCCGAAGACGCCTGGCCGATGATCCAGGGGATCAGATCGTCCCGCGCGCTCCCGAGCAGTTGCTGGCTCACCCAGCGCGAGACATCGGCCGCGAGGCGAGCGTGCTCGTTGCTTCCCTCCTTCCTTTTGGACCGCAGGAACGCCAGGGCCTGGCCGAGCCCGTTCACCTGCACCATGGCCGGCAGGCTCTTGGCGAGCTGGCTGTAGTCACGGCTCCACGACTTCCCTTTGGCCGACTGGACACACTGCCAGGCAGCGGCCGCGCGCTGCTGCTCTAGGCTCCGCTGCCGACTCGGCTGTGTCGCCCCGCTCATCCTCGCTGCCCTCCCCCCTGCACCACGCGCAGCGCCACCGACCCGCGGCCCGTCGTCTCGTCGCCGCCGATCCGAGTGCGCTTGCCGTCGAGACGCTGAGTAAGCCACCTCAAAAGGCTGTACCCGTCCTTCTTCACCCTCGGGTACCGCGAGCGCGTGGCCGCGAGCAGACCGGCGAAGAGCGTCTCGGCCGGCACCGCCTCGGTCGTCCAGAGCGCACCCTGAGCGACCGTCTTCGTGCCGGAGTCGAGGCGGACGTGCGCTTCCACTTCCGTGCCGTATTGCACGAAGTCGCGGAAGGCGTCGTCGTGCAGGACGCAGAGGTGCGAGGTGAGGTTGCGCTTCCACCAGCCGTACTCTTCGCCAGCAGGGAGCGCGTTCTCCGCGAGCCACCCTCCGAGCTGCTCGACGAAGTCGGCTGAGCTGGTCTTGGCCGTAAAGCTGAACTCCTCGAGGACGACCGACGAACCCTCCGCCGTGGGGATGCTCAGCGCGCTCTGGACAGCGACCCAGGCAACGTCACTGTCCGGCCCCTGCTCGGGGATCGACCAGTCGAGGGAGACACCGGCCAGTGCCGCCAGCCGGGCGAGGCGTGCCAGGGCGGGGAGGCTCGTCGTCCAGGCGAAGACGCCAGCGAGCGAGCGCACTGGGAAGAGCACGACACTGAGGTCGGTGACTTGGAGCGCGCCAGCATGCTCGTGCGCCTTCGTCGGGTCGTCGGGCCCGAACACCGCGCGGTGCCGCTCAGCGTCGTTCGCCTCTGCCTCGTTCGGCGTCGTCATCGCCCGCAGCACGCCCTTGACGCTCGATGCCTGGACGACCGGATAGCCGGTAATCCGCTCCCGCTGGATCGGCAGGTCGACCGTGCCGACCGATCGGCCCGTGCCGGCGTGTACCGGCGTCTCGCAGTAGGCGAAGAGCAACGCGTGTGCCTCTGCCATATCACCACGCTCCGATCACTGCGACACCGAATCCGATCTCCGCACCCCATTGGGTAAAACTGGGCCACCAGCAGCCTTCGACAGTGCGCAGCCGAGCCCCTTTCTCGGCATGGAACGAGTAGATGCTACCCGCC
Organism: uncultured Thermomicrobiaceae bacterium; assembly: GCA_938082375.1. Taxonomy (GTDB): domain Bacteria; phylum Chloroflexota; class Chloroflexia; order Thermomicrobiales; family Thermomicrobiaceae; genus Thermalbibacter. The sequence goes on along the minus strand of CALKCJ010000016.1, from coordinate 2,680 downwards.
GGCACGAAGCGGCGCGCGGAACGGTGCTGGTTTCCCGCCAGGCTGAATCCGCCGGCAGCCTCGTACCGGGGCACCGCCGCCGCGACCAGCTCGACCTGCCCGTCGAAAAGGGCACTCCAGTCGCGCGGTCGCCAGCCGCAGTCGAAGCAGGCCGGCGTGGCCAGGTAGACCGAGAAGCGCTCCGGCAGCGGATGTGGCGCCGAAGGCAGCGCGTCGATCTGGACGACCTCGAAGCTGGCCGAGCGTCGCTCGCCGCCGAGCGCGAGCACCCCGCGCTCAGGCCAGCCCTCGAGTCCGGCGAACTCGACTAGCAGCCCGTAGCCAGGCGCGAGCCGTACATAGCCCGCCTCGTAGTAGCGCCCCTCCATCGTGACGCGGAGCGACGAGTCCTGCGCGATCCCGACCCGCACCTCGCGCTGCCAGATCGTGTCCTCTGCTCTGCCGGCGACTGCCTTCCGGTCGAGGTAGGCCCGAAGAGCAGGGAGCGTGAGCCAGAGTCGTGGCTCTCCTTTACCCGAGCGCTCCGCTCGCTCTCGCTCGGCTTCCCAGAGCGGAAAGAGCCCCGGCACCGGCGCGTTCGTCCGCAGCCATTCCGGCGGCGAGACCGGCGCCGGCAGGCGGGCGATACCGTTCTCGGACGGTACGGCGTCCGCCGGAGGCGGGAAGAGACGCTCGACCCGGCCGCCCGCGGTACGCCGGGCGAGGAACGGGCCGCACATCCGCAGCGGTCCCCAGCCGTCGGCTGGCCCAACGGCCGCCTCGATCGCGGCGGCATCGTCGAACGGCACGTCCTTGCGCACGACCGCCAGGTGGAAGGCCCGCAGCGCGCCCTGCACCGTCGTCGGCAGCGGCGGAAAGCGCGATTCGGCACGGTGCGCTTGCCCGGCGTCGAACGGCCGGCCGTCGCGGAACATCCAGACGTCGAGTGGCTCCAGGAACAGTGCTCTCACTCCTCACCTCCAGCCGCTAGGAAGCGAGCGACCACCAGCCAGCCGGTCAGCTCCTCCGCGCCGCCGAGGCCGGTGTCCTGCAACGCCCGCGCGAAGCCGGTGAGGCGCTCAACCAGCGCGTCGCGCTCTCGCTCGCTCCCCTCCGGCCACTCGCCTTGCCGGGTGACAACGCGCTTGATCTCGGCCTGGAAATCAGGGCCAGCGCCGGCGAACGCTCGCGCCGACTCGCGCAGCGCATAGGGCAAACGGCCAGACAGCCGGTCGGTGCGGAAGAGCTTGATCAGCGAGCCGATATCGAGCACTTTGAGCTGTTCCCATTTCGCCCGCACGCTGGTGATCTCGCCGCTGCGCCGCCGGAGTTCCAGGCACACGGCCGCTTTCCCCCTAACCTGCTTGGCGTGCTCTTCGGCCTGGCGCGCCGCTTTGAGCGCGTCGCCCAGCGGCTGCAACCAGTGGGCGATGGCGATCCCCGCCGACGCGGTGCCCTTGGTGATCTCTTGAAATCGTTCTGCGGCCAGACTGGCGAAGTCGAGCGCGAGCTGGGCCGGCGCGAGGGCCAGCACGTCGTCACCGCCGTTGTAGACCACCTCCACCTGCTTGGACTCGCGCTCAAGCGCTCGCACCGCATCGGCGAACTCAGCAAGCCGCCGGCTGAAGGCCCGGTGCGCCTCAGAAGAGTCCTGGCTTGTCAACAAGTCGTTGATGCGTTTGCCCATCGAGTCGCCGTCGAGGACGACCACTGCCACATAGGGTGACGGCCCACCCCGCCGTCCCGCCGCGGCATACAGCTTCCGCAAGGCGTCGACCGCTGCTGCACGCTCCGCCTCGGGGATCTGCTGTGGTTCCAGCCCCAGCTCTTCGGCGAGCGCCTCGCGCTCCAGCCGGTTCTGAAAGAGGAAGCCGCCGTCGTAGGGAAAGGAGGGGCTGGTCGAACGGCGCATCGCCTGCGGGTCGACCCCGCAAGCTCGGAACAGCTCCTCCAAGACCCGTGCGTATGCCTCGAGCTGCGACGTTACACGCTGCTCCGCCTGGTCGAGAAACGGCCGGGCGGCGATGGTCGGAACCGAGGGGAACGTCTCCCCGCGGGCCAGGCGAGCGAAGCGCTTCACCGCGCCGAGCGCGTCGAGCCGCTCGTGCTCGCCCACCGCCCCGGGGCCTCGCTGCTTCTGGCGAACGCTCTTCCAGTACTCACTCGCGTCGAGTGAGCGGGTGCGGAGTGCGGAGCGGCTGCCGCTGAGGCTGTCCTTGATTCCGGGCTCCTCGACCTGAGCGAACGGGCGCAGCCGCTTGGTGGCGGCCAACCCCTGGCCAGCTCGGCGGAACGCTTCACCGTAGGAGCCGTCGAGCCGTGCGGCGGCCCAGTAGATTTCCCAGAGGTGCTCGGTCTGTCGCTGCCAGGTCTCGCCCCAGACTGTGTCGGTCGGCAGCAGGTCAGCCAGCGCGCGCTTCGCCTCTTCGGCTATCGTCTGCCAGCGGGCCTGCAGGGCGCCCTCGGCGTTCTGAGCGATGCTCTCGGCCTGCTCCCAGGGCACCACAGCGACGATAACATTGGGCGCGTCGTGCTGGGTGCCGCGGAGCGAGGCGGGGAAGACCAGTTCCCCACCATCGGCATCGACCGACTCAGCCGCCGCGGTGGCGAGCTCGGCCAGGATGCGGCTGCCGACGAAGAGGTCGGACGTCCGCCGGGCCTCGGCGATGAACGACTGGACGGGGCTGAACGTGAAACGGAG